>NZ_CAKP01000028.1 GCF_000297115.1 Caloramator australicus RC3
ACAACTGGGAAGGGATAGAAATATATAAAGATGACGATGATGTAATAGGATGCAGCGCAGAAGGGCATGTAAGCCATGTATTATCGGCGAGATTAAGCAGCAGGCCATTAGGATGGAGCAAGGAAGGATTAAAGATAATGGCAAAGCTAAGGGTATTTAGCAAGAATGGAGGAAATTTAAGGGAAATAAGTGTGTTTAAGGAAGATGAAAAAGCCTTCAAGGTAAGTAAGAAGAAAATAAAAGAAGCGATAAGAAAGATAAATAAATCTTCACGTGAAGTTATGAATAATATAACGATATTGAACATAGGGAAAGTAACGCCAATTTACAGGATATTAAAATCAATAAAATATGAAAATATAATTTAAGTTTTTTAAATTTAACAAACGCCTTGAAACTAGCTAATTTAAGGGGTTGTCTATAAAAATTAACCTACAATATCTTGACACTATCATCGTTAACTACTATTTTGATTTTTCTTTTAATGGTTGTTAATATTACTAAGCTTATCCTTAATGATACTATTAAGGATTTTACTTTAAATAATATCAGGGTTTATGCACGACTTATAAACAATTGGCAGAATAAAAATTTTGCTATTATGAAAATGTATGCTGATAATTATGATTTGGATTTTGAAAGAGCAAAGGATTTAACTTTACTAAATAAAATAGAAAATTCCATGGGAGACAGTGTAGAAAGTCTTGATTATATATTTGTTTCAGATGAAAATGGACATGCAATATCATCAAGAGTAAAGTTGAATGTTTTAAGTAAATTCAATTTTTTTAATAAAATAATCAAAAGGGAAAATGTTATAACGGCAGAAAAATTAGATGGCAACACTTTTTCAATTATAATGGCAATTCCAATTTACGATGATAAAGGGATATTTAAAGGTGTATTTGGTGTGGTTTTAAAAAAGGACGTGTTTCAAAATTTAATTTCAGGCTTGAAGATTAACGATGCAAACTCATATTCCTATTTGATTGACGAAAACGGCCTTGCATTGAGCCATCCTAATAAGGATTTTATTTTAAGGGAAAATATTTTAAATAAAAACCATCCTATAAATTTAGAGAATCCTAATAATGGATATAAGGTTTTAAGTGAAGATAGTGGATTTATTGAATACGAATATATGGGAATAGATACATATGCTTATTTTTCAAAGATAGACAATAAAAACAACTGGAGATTGGTTACTAGGGTGCCTAAGGAATACATATTAAAGCAAATTTTAAATAGAACTCATTACATATTTTTCATAGCACTTATATTAATTATATTTATATCAACAGTATCCTATTATGTTGGATTTAATATATCCCAAAAAATTATAACACTAAATTTTGAGATTAAAGAAAAACAAGAAAAACTAAAACAGACCTTAGAGTTAGAAAAACATAAGTCGGAATTTTTAGCAAATGTATCCCATGAGTTTAAAACGCCAGTTAATATAATCTTCTCATCGTGTCAGCTTATGGAAAATACTATAAAAAATGATGAGATCGACAAAGAAAAGATGATGAGATATTTAAAGATGATAAAGCAAAATTCCTATAGGCTTATGAGGTTAATAAATAATCTTTTGGATATAACTAAGTTAGATTTAGGCTTTTATGAACTAAATCTTGTAAATGTTAATGCTGTCGAACTTATTGAGGATATAGTAATGTCAGTAGCCGATTATGCAAGTTCAAAAAATAGAGAGGTAATTTTTGATACTAATGTTGAGGAGAAATTCATGGCCCTTGATCCGGATAAGGTTGAAAGGATCATTTTAAACCTTATGTCAAATTCTATAAAATTTACGGATGAAGGCGATAAGATTTATGTTAATTTTGAGGATAAGGAAGATTATATTGAAGTTAAGGTAAAGGATACTGGTATTGGGATTCCTGAGGACAAATTAAATGTCATATTCGATAAATTTAGGCAGGCTCAGACTTTGTTTAGAAGGGAACATGAAGGTAGCGGTATAGGTTTATATCTAGTAAAGCAGCTTGTTGAACTTCATGGAGGAGAGATAAGTGTAAGCAGCACCTTAGGCGAAGGGACAGAGTTTGTTGTAAAATTTCCGGTAAGAATTATTGAATCAAATAATGAAAATTTTTCTTATAGCATAAGTAATAAAATAGAAAAAATAAATATCGAGTTCTCTGACATATATGATTAGATTAAATAAATTTTAAGGGGATGAGTGGGTTGGCAAATTTACTAAGGGAATATTTTCCTGCATTTACTCATAGGAATTACAGGCTGTTTTGGACAGGTCAGGCGATTTCCCTTATCGGAACCTGGATGCAAAATGCAGCACTAAATTGGCTTGTTTACTCCATGACAAGGGATGGATTTTTATCGGGGCTTATGACGGCGGTTCAGTTTACGCCTTTATTTGCCTTTTCTTTATTTGCGGGGCTTGTTATAGAGAGATTCCCAAAAAGAAAAATATTAATATTCACCCAAAGCATGCTTTTACTATTTGCATTTATATTATATATTCTTTTATTTTACAATAAACTAAGTTATCCTATAATACTTTTAATAATGTTTTTTATAGGTTCTGTTCAGGCCCTTGACAATCCAACAAGACAATCCTTTGTCGTTGAGCTTGTTGAGGGTAAAGAACACCTTTTAAACGCAATTGGACTTAATTCTGCCGCATTTAACGCTGCAAGGCTTGTAGGTCCTGCCGTTGCAGGAAAGGTTATGGCGGACTTTGGTGCAAAATGGTGCTTTTTATTTAATGCCCTGAGCTTTCTTGCTGTTTTAATTGGGCTTTTGATGATGAGGATGAAGGATGTTTCAGCAAGAAAAGAAATAAAGGATCCATTAAAGGATATAAAGGAAGGATTAAGATTTATAAGGAGTAATCCTAAGCTTTTATATACAATAATTTCCCTTGTAATAATCCCAACATTTTGTATGAACTTTAATGTATTAGTTCCAATATATACAAGGGATTATTTAATGATGAAGGAAAAGGCCTATGGAATACTTTTATCATCGTTAGGACTTGGAGCTCTTGTTGGTGCTGTGTTTGTTGCAGTTAAAGGTAAAAAGGAAAGGACCCTTTATTATCAGCTTATAGGTTCCTTTGGATTATCTATATTTTTAATTCTTTTAGGAATAGTAAAAAGCTATAATTTAGCCATAATAGTTCTTGTATTTTTAGGATTTTTTATGATATCCTTTAATACAACCTCTAATAGCATACTTCAGTATAATGCTCCTGATGAGATGAGGGGAAGAATAATGAGCGTTTATTCTTTGGTTTTTGGGGGCTTAACGCCAATAGGAAGTTTATACTCTGGAACCCTTGCAAAATATATAGGACCTCACAATGCCTTTATAGTAAGCGGAATAATCGGCCTTTTAGGTTTTTCAATTCTCTTTAGAAGAAGGGAGATTTTGTAGTGGAAAGCTTTTTAAAGGATCCCAATCTTCCAAAGGGTAAAGTTTCCCTTGTAGTAGTAGATGGGTGAGTTCCTAAGGAAATTGAAAGAGCCTTTTTTGAATTGAATATTAAAATTATAAAAACTGAAAGGATTTCAACCTATGATGCCATATCCTATCACCCTGATATAATGATACATCATTTAGGAGAAGAAAAAATAATCGTTGCACCTAATATTTCCGAAAAGGTTGTTTATAGTCTTGAAAATGAAGGTTTTAAAATAATACCCGGCAAAAAGGAAGTTAAAGAAAAATATCCTGAGGATGTTTATTATAACGTTGCAAGAGTTGGTAAATTTGCTATATGTAATATAAAATATACCGATGATATTTTACTTGAGGAGTTTTATAAACAGGGGGTTAAAATAATAGATGTAAAGCAAGGGTATTCAAAGTGTTCAATCAGCATAGTAAATGAAAATACCATAATTACATCGGATAAAGGAATATACAAAAAAGTTACAAAGGAAGGAATAAACTGCCTACTTATAAAATCCGGACATATAGTATTGGAAGGATTAAACTTTGGATTTATAGGAGGAGCAACTGGACTTATTGCAAAGGATAATTTAGCCTTTTATGGGAGCCTTGATTATCATCCAGAGGGCGATAGTATAAAAAATTTTTTGTCAAAATACAACATTAAATGGCAATACTTGTATAAAGGTCCCCTTCTAGACTTTGGCACAATAGTTCCTTTAAAGGAATATTGTATAATGGGATAAAAATTCCCTGTATATGTTGCTATAAGGCACATATACTAAACTAGAAGGGAGTGATAAAGTTGCTTCTCCTATCGGTTGGTTTTAATAAGGAAGGTAATGAGCTTTACGATAGATTTAATGAACTTTGCATGTATTTAAAGGGTAATGATGTAAATATAGCCCTTGTTGAAAGCGATGTTGGAGAATACCATTATATAAAATTTATACTTAAGGATAGCGAGAAGGACATAAGAAATTTTGAAAATTATAGGGATTTGTTTATAAGCTATGCAGCGGATATAATTTATGATTATATAATTAAAAATTATGAGTTTGAGATTTTAAATAAGCTAATTAGAGAAAATTGCACCTATTTTACTGAGGACGATATAAATAAAATAAAAAATAAATGTATGGCCTTTATTTCAGGAACAGGAATTCTTTCCGTTGACGATGTTATAAACAGCATGAGGCATAGAAACACGATATACAGAAAGGTGGAGGAGTTTTTACAGGAGAGCGATGAAATAATAATTGACGGCTTTGTAAAGTTTAGATTAAGGTTTATAAAGGAAGAAGTTAACGAGATTCTTGAAAGGATGATTGATGAATATATCATCGAAAAGGAATACGATGAATTTATCAAGCTTTTAAGATATTTCGTTGACATCCAGGAGAGCAAATATGAAGTTTTAAATATATTTGTAGATTTAAATGGAGAATATATACTAAAGGATGACAGCCTTAACAACATAACAAAGGACCTATTTTCAGACTTTGAAACCTTTAATTCAAATGGAGATACAACGATAGACGACATACTTTTAAGCGTTATCGTAACATGTGCACCTAAAAGAATAGTTATTCACTCGGTGGAAAACTGCAAAAATAAAGAGATAATTGAAACCATTAAAAATATATTCATAGACAGGACCTATTTTTGCGACAGCTGTGAGGAGTGCAATATAATTAAAAGTGGAAAAATAATTTAGGATTGACAAGTTTATATTTAGGATGTAGAATATTTAAAAAGATAAAGGCTATGATGGGGACGAGTAAATCTTGATATGTTACCAGAGAGGGAAATCCGTCGGCTGGAAGGTTTCCTTAACATTAGAGATTGAAAACCACCCCGAAGCTCCTTCCTGAAATCTATGAGAGTAGGGAAAGGCGTTGGCTGCGTTAAAGCCTTGAGAGGGTTTTTACCAATTTGGGTGGAACCGCGGAAGTACAGGCCTTTCGTCCCATGGGGATGGAAGGCCTTTTTTGGTATAAAAACTTAAATCTTAAGTGCCAGGCACTTAAAAAGGAGGTTAGTTTATGATAAAGGTAACTTTAAAGGATGGAAAGGTGTTAGAATTGGATGCACCTATATCAGCAGAGGAAGTGGCAAAAAAAATTAGCATGGGACTTTATAAAAACGCCCTTGCAGCAAAGATAAACGGCGAGGTTAAGGATCTTTTTACAATCATCGATAAGGATTGCACTTTAGAAATATTAACTTTTGAGGATGAAGGAGGAAGGGAAGCACTAAGACATACTGCAGCCCATATTATGGCTCAGGCAGTAAAAAGGCTATATCCTGACGTTAAGCTTGCAATAGGACCTTCTATTGAAAATGGATTTTACTACGACTTTGATGCGGATTTTCCAATCACTCCTGAAATGCTTGAAAGCATAGAAAAGGAAATGGAAAAGATAGTAAAGGAAGATTATAAGCTTGAAAGATTCGAACTTTCAAGGGATGAGGCTATAAAATACATGCAGGATAGAAACGAAACTTATAAGGTAGAGCTCATCGGCGACATCCCAGAGGGAGAGACTATATCCTTCTATAAACAGGGAGAATTTGTTGACCTTTGTGCTGGACCTCATGTTCCCTCAACAGGAAAGGTGAAGGCCTTTAAGCTGTTAAACGTTGCAGGGGCATACTGGAGAGGGAACGAAAAGAATAAGATGCTTCAAAGAATTTACGGAACTGCCTTTCCTAAAAAGAGCGAACTTGAAGAATATTTGAACCTTCTAGAAGAAGCTAAAAAGAGGGACCACAGAAAGCTAGGAAAAGAGCTTGAAATATTTGCAATAATGGAGGAAGGCCCAGGCTTCCCATTCTTCCTTCCAAAGGGAATGGTTATAAGAAACGAGCTTGAAAACTTCTGGAGGCAGGAACATCAAAAGAGGGGATATAAGGAAATAAAAACTCCAATAATACTTAACGAATCTCTATGGCATAGATCAGGACACTGGGATCACTACAAGGAAAACATGTATTTTACAAAGATAGATGAGCAGGATTTTGCAGTAAAGCCAATGAACTGCCCAGGAGGAATATTAGTTTATAAAAGTCAAATGCACAGCTATAGAGAGCTTCCTCTAAGGCTTGGTGAACTTGGACTTGTTCACAGACACGAAATTTCAGGTGCTCTACACGGCCTTATGAGGGTTAGATGCTTTACTCAGGACGATGCCCACATTTTCATGCTTCCATCCCAAATAAAGGATGAGGTTTTAGGGGTTATTAACTTTATCGACTATGTATATAAACTATTTGGATTTGAATATCACGTTGAGCTTTCAACAAGACCTGAAAATTCAATGGGAAGCGATGAGGATTGGGAACATGCAACAAATTCATTAATCGAAGCACTTAATGCAGCAGGACTTGAATACAAGGTAAACGAAGGTGATGGTGCCTTCTATGGTCCAAAGATCGACTTCCATTTAAAGGATTGTCTTGGAAGAACATGGCAGTGCGGAACTATTCAGCTTGACTTCCAAATGCCAGAAAGGTTTGACCTATACTATATAGGTGAAGACGGAGAAAAACATAGACCTGTTATGATTCACAGGGTTATCTTCGGTAGTATAGAAAGATTCATAGGAATACTTATTGAGCATTATGCAGGAGCCTTCCCAACATGGCTTGCTCCGGTTCAGGTTAAGATACTTCCTGTAACAGACAGGGCAAACGAATATGCAAAGGAAATAGAAGAAAAGCTCAAGGAAATGAACGTAAGGGCAGAGAGCGACCTAAGAAATGAAAAGATAGGCTACAAGATAAGAGAAGCTCAGCTTCAAAAGGTTCCATACATGATAATTTTAGGCGACAAGGAAGTTGAAAACAGAAATATATCATTAAGGTCAAGAAAAGAAGGAGATCTTGGTGCAATGAAATTTGAAGCCTTTGCAGCAAGGATAAGGGAAGAAATAGATAAAAAGATAAGCAACATATAACTTAAAACATATTGACAAATCCTATATTTAGTGTTATCCTAATAAAGGTATAAGTAGAAGCCATCCGCTTCTCACCTTACGCCAAAGGTAGTAAGGTTTCTTCAGGTTATAGTGGACTTATGCGGATGGACTACCATCCGCTTTTTGTTTTGTAAAAAATTAGGAGGTGAACGTTATTAACAAACAACATTTAGTTAACGAAGAAATTCGTGAAAAGGAAATTAGACTTATCGATTCCGACGGAACTCAGCTTGGAATCATGCCAACAAAAAAGGCACTTGAAATCGCTGAATCTAAGCAGCTTGACCTAGTTTTGATTGCACCACAGGCTAAACCACCTGTTTGCAAAATAATGGACTACGGCAAGTTCATCTATGAACAGCAGAAAAAGGAAAAGGAAGCAAAGAAAAAGCAAAAGGTTATCAATGTTAAGGAGATTAGAATTACTCCTAACATCGACGAGCATGATTTAAACGTTAAAGCAAAGAATGCTGAAAAGTTCCTAAAGGATGGAGACAAGGTAAAAGTTACAGTAAAATTTAGAGGTAGAGAAGCAGAACATTCCCATCTAGGAGAGGAAGTTTTAAAAAGATTTGCAGATAAGCTCTCTGAAGTGGGTGTTATAGAAAAACAGCCAAAGCTTGAGGGAAAGAACATGTTTATGGTACTTACCCCAAAGAAACAGTAAGCGAGAGGAGGAAGTTCTATGCCAAAAATGAAGACACATAAGGGTGCAGCAAAGAGATTTAAAAAGACTGCATCAGGAAAATTTAAGAGATCCCATGCATATCATCGTCATATATTAACTAAGAAGGATGCAAAGAGAAAGAGAAGACTTAGAAAGGCAACTTTAGTTCATGTTGCAGAAGTAAAGAAGCTAAAGAAATTATTGCCTTACGCATAAGGCTAGAAGGAGGTAGGGAATATGGCTAGAGTTAAAAGAGCAGTGCATTCACATAAAAAACGTAGAAAGATAATGAAGCTTGCAAAGGGTTACTATGGTGCAAAGAGCAAGCTCTACAGAATTGCAAAGCAAGCTGTAATGAAGAGCTTACAATATGCATACGTTGGTAGAAAGCTAAAGAAGAGAGACTTTAGAAAGCTTTGGATTGCAAGAATAAACGCTGCAGCAAGAGCAAATGGTCTTTCATACTCAAAGTTCATCAACGGCTTGAAGCTTGCTGGAGTTGAAATAAACAGAAAGATGCTTGCTGATCTTGCAGTAAACGATGCAGCGGCATTTGCTGAGTTAGTAAACTTAGCTAAAGAAAAACTAAATGCATAATTTAAGCAAAATTGACAAAAAGAGGCCTTAAATCGGCCTCTTTTAAATTTTTAAAAAACTTTAAACGTGGTATAATATAATAATGTATTTGAAAATCGCAATATTAGGAGGATTAGATATGCTACTTAAGGAAGGAGAAGACGGGGTCAAAATTTATAGACTTCAGCCGGTTCAGATTTTAGCCTTAGGTTTTGCAGCTGTGATTTTAATTGGGGCGCTTTTATTAAAACTTCCAATTTCATCTGCCGATGGTAATGCAACGCCCTTTTTAGATTGCCTATTTACAGCTACATCCGCTGTGTGCGTAACCGGACTTGTTACACTTGATACCGGAACCCACTGGAGTTTGTTTGGTCAAGTTATAATACTTTTACTTATTCAGATTGGTGGACTTGGCTTTATGACCTTTGCAACCATGTTTGCAATAATTCTTGGAAGAAAGATAAGCCTAAAGGAAAGGCTTATAATGCAGGAGGCCTACAACGCCTTTAATATTCAGGGTATAGTTAAGCTTGCAATTTATGTTATGGGGATAACCTTTTCAATAGAGGGGTTAGGCGCTATTCTATTATCTACCCAATTTATTCCACAATACGGCTGGAAAAGAGGAATTTATTACGGCATATTCCACTCAGTATCCGCCTTCTGCAATGCCGGGTTTGATCTTATAGGTGGATTTAGAAGCTTAACGCCCTATACTGAAAATGTGGTTATAAACCTTACAGTTATGTCACTTATCGTAATTGGCGGTTTAGGTTTTGGTGTTGTTACTGAAATTATTAACAATAGAAATTTTAAAAAGCTCTCTTTACATTCGAAGGTGGTTATATTTGCAACTACAATTTTAATAGTTACTGGTGCGGTAGCCTTTTTTATACTTGAATACAATAATCCTAAGACTTTAGGAGCTTTATCTTTTAAGGGTAAAATTTTATCAAGTCTATTTGCATCCATAACTCCAAGAACGGCTGGATTTAATACCATAAATCTTCCGGATATGACAACAGCAAGCAAGTTTTTAACTATAATACTTATGTTTATAGGTGCATCCCCAGGCTCAACGGGTGGCGGTATAAAAACCACAACAGCGACATTAATTTTAATGATAGTTTTAGCCGTTATAAAAGGTAGAGAGGATACCGAAATATTTGAAAGAAGGATTCCAAAGGAACTTGTTTATAGAGCAGTTGGAATAACATTTATAAGCTTTATGTTGGTTATTTTTGTTACGATGGTTCTTTCCATAACACAGCAGGGAGAATTTATGGAGTTTATGTATGAGGCAACATCAGCCTTTGGAACGGTAGGTTTAAGCCTTGGTTTAACAACCAGACTCGATGCTATAGGTAAGTTAATAATAATATTTACCATGTATTCGGGAAGAGTAGGACCACTAACTCTTGCCCTTGCCTTTGCAAGAAAGCAGCTGATGGCAAGCAAGGCTATAAAATACCCAGAGGATAAAATACTGGTAGGATGATTAGGAGGATTGTTATGAAATCTAAGCAATTCGTAGTTATTGGACTTGGAAGATTCGGCTCAAGCGTTGCTAAAACCCTTTATTCCCTTGGCAACGAAGTTTTGGCTATAGATAAGGACGAAGAGACTGTTCAAAATATATCCGACTTCGTAACCCATGCCGTTCAGGCAGATGCTACAGATGAATCCACAATAAGATCCTTAGGTATTAGAAACTTTGACGTTGCAGTTGTAACGATAGGTTCAGATATTCAATCGAGCGTTATGGTAACTCTACTTTTAAAGGAGCTTGGAATAAAATACGTTATAGCAAAGGCCCACAATGATCTTCATGCAAAGGTGCTTTACAAGATAGGTGCTGATAGGGTTGTATTCCCTGAAAGGGATATGGGGGTTAGAGTAGCCCACAACCTTTGCACATCGAATATCCTCGATTTTATAGAACTGTCACCGGACTACAACATAATTGAACTTACGGCAATTGAAGAATGGCATAATAAATCCTTAAGAGAGCTCGATATGAGAAATCAATATGGATTTAACGTTATGGCAATAAAGAGGGGCAAGGAGATTGATGTCTCCCCGGGTGCAGATGATGTTATAAAACCGGGAGATGTGCTTGTTGTGATATCCACAAACGAAAACATTAGAAAATTTGAAAACGAAAAATTAAGGTAGGATGTTTATGTTAGGGAAAAATAATCCTTTAATAAAGGAGTCTTTAAAGTTAAAGCAAAAAAAATATAGGGATGAGCTAAATAAATTTTTAATTGAAGGTGTTAGATTTGTTGAAGAGGCTATTAAGGAAAATTTTGTAGAGTATATTTTTTATTCGAACAAAATCCTTGATTCAAAGTATTCATATATTTTGGACTGGGATGTCAAAAAATATGAAGTTAATGAGGATGTAATTAAAGAACTTTCAGATACTGAAAATCCTCAAGGTGTGGCTGCAGTTTGTAGAAAGAGGGAAAACAGGGCTGATTTAAAGGATTTTGTTGTTATAGCCGATGGGGTTCAGGACCCTGGAAACCTTGGAACTATAATTAGAACCCTTGATGCGGCAGGAGCCGATGCTTTAATCATCATAAAGGGGACAGTTGATCCCTATAACTCAAAAACTCTACGTTCAACAATGGGGTCTATATTTAGAGTCCCGATAGTGTATTTTGATGATTTTGAAAAAGCCTCAGATTATCTTAAAAATAAAGGCTTTAATATATATGCAACAAGCCTTGAGGCAGAAAAGCTAATTTACGATTACAACTTTAATGAAAAAACAGCCCTTGTTATAGGAAACGAGGCAAACGGAATTTCAAAGGAGCATATAGAACTTTCAACACATAAAATAAAAATTCCGATGATTGGAAAGGCAGAATCTTTAAACGCTGCAGTTGCATCGGCCATTGTAATATACGAAGTTGTAAGGCAAAGATTGACAAGATAAGCCTTAAAAATTATAATTTAATAAGAATTTAATATCCGAAACGGTGAAGGAGCACAGTAGGTCGGTGATGTGCACAGGGAGGGCCTGCCGCGATTGAGAGCAAGCCTGCAATGTAGCCGATTGAACCTTCCCTCCAGAGTTCCTCAGCTGAAATTAAGTAGGCTGATGGCGGCATTGCCGTTATAAAAATAAGAGGAGCCATTGGCTCAATTAGGGTGGTACCGCGGTTTCCCCGTCCCTACTAGGGATGGGGATTTATTTTTATACAAAGGGAGGTTAGAGGATGAGAGAACAGCTTGAAAAAATAAAATTAGAAGCTCTAGAGGAAATTAAGGAAGCTACAAACAGCCAAAGGATAGACGAGATTAGAGTTAAGTATCTTGGCAAAAAGGGGAGTTTAACTACAATTTTAAGGGGAATGGGGAGCCTATCTCCTGAAGAAAGACCGATAATTGGAAAATTTGCCAATGAAGTTAGGGAGTTTATTGAAGAGGAAATCAAAAAGGCCCTTTTAAATATTAAAAATAAGGAAAGGGAGCTTAAAATAAAGGGCGAATACATAGACATTACGATGCCGGGGAAAAAGGTTGAAATCGGTGGAATTCATCCTTTAAATAAGGTTTTAGACGAGATCAAGGATATATTCTTTGGAATGGGCTTTTCAATCGCAGAAGGACCTGAGGTGGAGCTTGACTACTACAACTTTGAGGCCCTTAATGTTCCCAAGAACCATCCTGCAAGAGACGAGCAGGATACCTTCTATATAAGCGAAAATCTTGTTTTAAGAACTCAGACATCCCCAATACAGGTAAGAACAATGGAAAAGACAAAACCACCAATAAGAATCATTGCACCAGGAAGGGTTTATAGATCTGATGCAGTTGATGCTACCCACTCACCTATATTCTATCAGATTGAAGGATTAGTTGTAGACAAGGGGATTACAATGGCAAACCTTAAGGGAACCCTTGAAACCTTTGCAAAGAGGTTCTTTGGAGAAAAGACGAGGACTAAATTTAGACCTCATCATTTCCCATTTACAGAGCCATCAGCTGAGATGGATGTATCCTGCTTTGTTTGTGGCGGAGAAGGCTGCAGGGTATGTAAAGGCTCAGGATGGATTGAAATATTAGGATGTGGAATGGTGCATCCAGATGTTTTAAGAAAGGGCGGAATAGACCCTGATGAATACAGCGGATTTGCCTTTGGAATGGGGCTTGATAGAATAGTTATGATAAAGTATGGTATAGATGATATAAGGCTTCTTTATGAAAACGATATTAGATTTTTAAAGCAGTTTTAAGGAGGGATAAGATGAAGGTTCCATATAATTGGCTGCTGGAGTATGTTGACATAGAAAAGGATATAAGGGAAGTTGCCGATGCCCTTACAATGTCAGGATCAAAGGTTGAAGAGGTTATAGAATATGGTAAGGAAATAGACAAAGTAGTTACAGGATTGATAGAAAAAATAGAAAGGCACCCTAATGCTGACAAGTTAAGGGTATGTCAGGTTAACGTTGGAGAAGAAGTTATCCAAATTGTAACAGGTGCAGAAAATGTTCAAGAAGGAGATACTGTTCCTGTTGCCCTCCATGGCTCTACATTGCCAGGTGGAGTTAAAATAAAAAAGGGAAAACTAAGGGGAGTAGATTCTAACGGGATGCTCTGTTCTGAGGCAGAGCTTGGAATTGCCGATGACGATTCAGTTCACGGAATTATGATTTTACCTAAGGGAACTCCAATTGGAGTTGACATTAAAGAAATATTAGGTCTTAAGGGTGGAATACTTGATTTTGAAATAACTTCAAATAGAGCCGATTGTTTTGGGATTTACGGAATTGCAAGGGAAGCCTCTGCCAAATTTAGAGTCCCATTAAAGGGAATCGAGACAAGTTTTAAGGAAAAGGATGAGAATATTAAGGATTATATAGATGTTGAAGTTAAGGATGATTTATGCAGAAGATACGCAGCAAGGGTTGTAAAAAATGTAAAGATAGGTCAATCACCTGAGTGGATGCAGCAGCGCCTTATGGATGCTGGAGTAAGACCGATAAATAATATAGTTGACATTACAAATTATGTTATGCTTGAACTTGGTCAACCTATGCATGCCTTTGACCATAGGTTTATAAATGGCAAAAGGATAATAGTAAGAAGGGCTGAGGATGGTGAAAAATTTACAACCCTTGATGGAGTTGAAAGAACATTAGATTCCTCAATGCTGGTAATTGCCGATGAAAAGGGTGCTGTTGCGGTTGCAGGAGTTATGGGAGGACTTGACTCTGAGATAAAGGACGACACAACAACTGTAGTATTTGAATGTGCAAACTTTAATGGACCTAATGTAAGGCTTACAGCTAAAAAATTAGGACTAAGAACAGAATCCTCCTCAAGATTTGAAAAGGATTTAGATCCAAACCTTGTGGATTTAGCCCTTGACAGAGCTTGCCACCTTGTTGAAGCTCTTGAAATTGGAGAGGTTGTAGGCGGAAAAATAGATATATACAAAAACCCTGTAAAGCCATATACATTAGAGGTAGATCCTAATTGGATAAATGATTTCATAGGAATTAATATATCAAAGGAAGCAATGGCAAATATGCTGGGCTATCTTGGAATGAAGGTTGAGGTAGGAGATAAGCTAAAGATTGAAGTTCCAACCTTCAGGCAGGATATAAGGATTAAAGAGGATGTTGCAGAAGAGATAGCAAGGCTCTACGGATATGACAAAATCAAAGCAGAAAAGATAAAGGGTGAGGCGGTTGAGGCTGTTCTTACTAGGGAACAAAGGCTTACGAATATAATAAGAAATGTTCTTGTAAATAGGGGCTTTTTCGAGATAAACACATATTCCTTTATAAGTCCTAAGGCTTTTGATAAAATAAGGCTTCCAGAGGATAGCCCATTAAGAAATACAGTAAAGATTTTAAATCCTCTCGGGGAAGACTTTAGCATAATGAGGACAACATTAATTCCTTCAATAATGGAAACATTGAAGATAAATTATGCAAGGGATAACAAGGAAGTTAAAATATTTGAAGTTGCAAAGACTTATCATCCAGCCGAAAACATGCCCTATGAACCTGTAAAGCTTTCAATTGGAATGATAGGGAAAGTTGACTTTTATGATTTAAAGGGAGTTATTGAAAATATACTTTATGTTTTAGGAATTGATAAAGTAGATTATGAAAGGGACGAGAAGAATCCAATATTCCATCCTGGAAGATGTGCAAAGCTTTTAGTAAGAAGAAAGTCAGTTGGCTACTTTGGAGAAGTTCATCCTGAAGTTGCTGAAAACTACGAAATTGAAGACAGAATTTATGTTGCTGAAATTGAGCTTATGCCGTTATTTGAAGCATATAAAACTGAAAGAAAATATAAGCCTCTTCCCAAATATCCTGCTGTTGATAGGGATATTGCAATTTTAGTTAAGGATGAAGTTGCTGTTGCTGAAATTGAAAATATTATATGGAAGATAGGAAAAGAAATAGTAGAACAAGTTAAACTCTTTGATGTTTATAAAGGAAAACAAGTTCCAGAGGGAATGAAATCAGTAGCATACTCTATAATCTACAGAAGAGAAGATAGAACATTAACGGATGAAGAAGTTAATAAGGTTCACGAGAGCATCATAAAATCCCTTTCAGAAAAGCTTGGAGCTCAGTTAAGATAATCTTTTACCCCCACCTTTAAAAACAGGTGGGGGTTTCAGACTGTTGAAAAAGTTATTTTTTGATAAGCCCCGTGAAGGATTTCCATGGCATTCGCTCATTTCGCTAAGCAATTCTAAGCTTTTCTTTGTTTTCAAAAGTCCTACCCTCGTGAGCCGACATCCGTGTCGGCCACTCGGCTCTGCACGTCCATGTGCAGAATTACGGACTTTTGAAAAGTCGAAAAGCAAGAATTGCTAAAGCTTATGAGAGATGCCTTTTTGAAATCCATTCACGGGGCTTTTGCAAAATCTGAATACCAATGAAGGTTTGTCTACAATCTGTTACCCCCACCTTTAAAAACAGGTGGGGGTTTTTTGGTAGTGAAGTAGTTTACATTTTTTATTTTTAGAATATATAATAATTATAAAATTAAGTTATTTATATAGAGATGAGCATAATTGATTAAAAAACAAAATTATTTATGTTAAATTGTTCTAACTTTTATGAAGTGAAGCTCAATTATTTTAAATTAAACTTAAATTAACACCAAAAAAGCAAAAAAAGGGTAGACTACTCCCTTGGTAAAATTGATGTTCAAAAAATTTAATTTAATTTTAATATAATTTATTTAGGCTGTTCTTCTAAATCCCGATAGGGATTTGTATTTATCAACGCAGCCAGATTTTATGGCAGCAATTGCAACAGTTAAAAGGCAAATGTGACCGATTGTATTCAAATTAGTAACGGAGTTAATATTTCTAACATAAGCTTGTTCTGTATTGAGATTTTTCCATCTAGAATTGTATCTTTCGGATTCAGTTCTTAGACTATATATTTTTTTAAAAAATATAGAATCACGATTTATAGAGGACCTATAATCAGTGCCAATAGTTATATATTTTACACAACCTCTGTATTTCTTACCATTAAAGTATTTTTCATGGTTACATGGGCATAAAGAGTCATCTTTAGAAGTTCTAAAAGGACAGCAAAACTTTTGCTTGATATATGAATCAAAATATTGTTTACCATCTTTATGCATTACTAAACCAGCATCACAAATGACATTACCAGTTGATGTTAAGTTCTTTTTCTTAGTGCCACGCTTATTTAAGGGGATGAAGGCATGACCTTTAAGGGTATTACGAATGAAATCATGATTTTGTTTGAATCATAGC
>NZ_CAKP01000027.1 GCF_000297115.1 Caloramator australicus RC3
TTTATTTGTTAACATTTTCTCTTAATTCTTTTCCTGCTTTAAATACTGGAACCTTTGTAGCTGGAATTACGATTTCTTCCATTGTCTTTGGATTTCTACCTTTTCTTTCTCCTCTTTCTCTTACTTCAAATGTTCCAAATCCAACAAGTTGAACCTTTTCATTTTTTGCAAGTGCCTCTTGAACGCTGTCGATGAAAGCCTTTAAAGCCTTTTCAGCGTCCTTTTTTGTTAAACCACTCTTTTCTGCCATCATTGAAATTAAATCTGCCTTGTTCATTATTTTCCCTCCTTGAAAAATTTAATATATAAAGCAGGATTTAGCTAAATTATATCATGTTTTTATTATTCTTCACAAAATCAAAAAATCCTGCTAATTTTAATATTTTTTTTATATTATTCCTCAAATTTCTTTGATTCTTCCCAAAGCTTATCCATTTCTTCTAAAGTAAGTTCTTCTATCCTTTTGTTGAACTTATGTGCATTTTTTTCTATATATTCAAATCTATTTATAAACTTATTTGCAGTTTTTGTCAAGGCTGTTTCTGGTTCAACTCCTAAAAATCTCGCAACATTTACCACTGCAAATAACAAATCTCCAATTTCTTCTAATATTTTTCCATTTTTTTGCGATTTATATACCTCTAAAAGTTCATTCAATTCCTCTTTTACCTTATCAATAGCACCTTCAACATCATCCCAATCAAATCCAACCTCCGCTGCCTTTTCTTGTATTTTTAAACTCCTCATTAGGGCAGGTAAAGTTTTAGGTATTTTCTTAATATTTTCGGTATAATTTTTTACTCCCTTTTCCTTCATTTTATTCTTTTCCCAAATTTCCATTACATCTTCAGGAGTTTTTAGCCTTTGCTCCTCCAAATACATGTGGATGTCTTATTATCATTTTATTTGCAATTCCATCTACTACATCCCAAATTTCAAAATATTCGTTTTCCTTAGCAATCTGTGAATGGAATACCACATGCAAAAGCATATCACCAAGTTCTTCACATAAGCCTTCATAATCCTTCTCATCTATTGCCTCTATTATCTCATAACATTCCTCCAATAAATACCTTTTTAAACTTTCATGGGTTTGTTCCCTATCCCATGGGCATCCCTTTGGTGACCTTAAAAACTCAACAATATCAACTAAATCATTAAAATCCTTTCTTTTTTATTCTTAGCTGGTGGAATATAAAGGGTTGTCAAATAATCAATAAAATCAAGTCTATCTATCTCATAAAGTTTTACCTTCTCGATTCTCTCAAGCTCCTTTACCCCAGCAGCTCTAACCACATAAACTTCCTGTTCATCATCATAGTATTCCATAAGCTTTATTTTTACTTCCCCCGCTATAAATCTACTATAAACCTGTGTTATGACATTTGAAGTTTTAGGATCTGGCCTATGTTCTTCAAGCATTAGCCCGTCTATTAGTTTAAATCCATTTGAAGGATCTATCTGTAAAGAGTTAAATAGAGCATCTATAAAGCTTAATGCAGGAACTATTTCTACATCAATATTTTTATCTTTGGCATATTTTAAAATTAGTTCAACGGATTTTTCGGCAACCAACGGATGTCCTGGAACACCATAAACGCATTCCTTTTCCTCTATTATTTTTTTAGCTATTTTCTCATAAACCTCATCAAAATCATTACCCTCATCATAATATTTGTCAAATGTTTCAAATTTTATTCCTATCTCCTTTAAATAATTGACATTTGGATGTTTATGCGTCCTTAAAAATACCTTATCTGCATTTTTTAATATTTCAATGGTTTTTAAAGTTAAATCATCGATTGAACCTGGTCCTAATCCAACGATTTTAATCATCTTATGTAAACACCTCTCATAAAAAGTTAATCATAAATTAACCTTTAATAAGTTTCACTATATCTTTAAAATTAAATGTATCTGTTATGTGAAGCATAAGAAAGTAAATTACTCCTCCTATAAAAATTGTAATAACAGTTGTCAAATCAGCTCCTATATATTTATTGAGCTCTAAATAAGAAAAGATAACAGCAAATATCATAACTAAAGTGCTCAAAAGGGGATAAATAACAACTTCTCTAATGTTTACTATAACATTAGTATATTTTATTACCAAAATAATATCAATAAGCGAAATAGCAAAATATGCTATTAAGGTGCTATACGCTGCTCCAAGAATATTTAAATTTGTCGGTATTAAGATATAAGAAAACATAATCTTTAGTAAAGATCCTATAAGCATAACAAATAAAGGAATATATGTTTTACCAAGGCCATTTAAAATGCTGGTTGATGTTTGTGATAAGATTATAAAAAAAGCTGATATGGATAGAATTTGCAAAACCTGCCATCCTCCATCTAAGCCTTGAAAGATTAAACTTAAAATAGGTCTTGCAAGGGTATAAAGTCCTGCACAAGAAGGCAAGGCTAAAATCATCGCCATTTTATATGCCATATTTATATTGCGATTTAATTTGATCCTGCTTTTAACTGCATAACTTTCAGAAATGGCCGGGACTGTGCTTTGGGCAATTGCAACTGATATTGTAAGCGGAACATTAATTAAAACAAATGCTTTTCCTGTAAGTTGTCCGTAAAGGGATGTTGCAGTCACATCATCAAATCCTGAGGCTTTTAAAAGTCCAACAACCAGCACAGAGTCTATAAGAGCCATAATTGAGCCTATGGTTTGGGCAATTGAAATAGGAATTCCTATTTTAATTATTTCAGCTGTTATAGAAAAAAAATCCTTACTACATTCATTTTTGTTATAAATTATTTTACTTTTATTAAAATAAATAATCAAAAATATAAGTCCAATAAAACTTCCCATAGTAGCACCAAAGGAGGCACCCGAGGCAGCAAATTCAATCCCATATGGCAAAAGAATATAAGCAAGTCCAACTCCAATCAACACCCTTACAATTTGTTCAATTATTTGACTTAAACCTGCCGGAAACATATTTTGAATTCCTTGATAATATCCTCTAAAGGCTGATAAAACTGTAGTAAAAAGGGGTGCAAGAGCAATTGCTAAAATTGAATAATAAACTTTATTATTCCAATTAAATATTCGAATAAAGTCTTTTGCAAAAAAAATTAATATAAAACTTGATAATGAACCTATTAAAAACATCAAAAGTAAAGCGCTTCTAAATATAATATTGGCTTCTTTATTTTTATTTACTGCCAATCTTTCCGAAATCATCTTCGAAAGGGCAATAGGAACGCCAGAGGATATTGCAAGTAAAAAAGTATACAAAGGATAAGTTATCTGATATATTCCTATTCCCTCTTCACCGATTAAATAAATCAATGGTATTCTAAAGAAAAAACCTAAAAATTTAGCAATAATTCCTGTTAAGGATAAGATGATTGTCCCTTTAATGATGCTTTTTTGGGACATAAAATATCCCCCTATTTTCATCTTCAATTAAATAATATTTAGGTAATGGTTAAATTAGCACTAACCAACCCATTTTAATTCGGCCATATAAACAAAAGTTTACATGGCCGAATTATGTAAAAATAGGAGGATTCTTATTATGTTAAGATGCCATTTGTTTGCTTAAAAATGCAGCTGCTGTTTCAGCTAGCTTTCTTTCAATCTCACCCATTGCTACATTTGCTTCTTTAGACATTATAATAACAGCTCCAATCGATTCCCCTTCAACAATAATTGGAGCTATAACTTGTGCAGTATAATTTACATCATCTTCCTCATCTTTAGTAAGTGCAAAGGCTCTTCCACCTTCCTTTGCATTATATACTGCTGTTTTTCTTTCGCTCATTATCCTTTCAAGGTCCTCACTTATTCTTTTGTCGATATATTCCTTCTTATTAGCACCTGCAACTGAAATTATTGAATCCTTATCGCAAATTAAAACCGGTCTATTAACCTGACCTTGCAAAGCTTCAGCATATTCCTTTGCAAACTCACTTAACTCACCGATTGGGGAATATTTCTTAAGTATTATTCCGCCTTCTCTATCAGTGAATATCTCAAGAGGGTCTCCTTCTCTAATTCTTAAAGTTCTTCTTATTTCCTTTGGAATAACCACTCTGCCAAGATCATCTATTCTTCTTACAATACCGGTAGCCTTCATATTCTCCCTCCTTCTTATTATTTTCTATTATTTATAATTTTCTCAAATTTTCAAAAAATATACCAAAAAAATGTATATGGGCAAAAAAAAGTTTCAGGGATTTTCCTGAAACTACTTTTTGGGGAGGTATTTTAAATGACAAATATTGCAACTAAACTGGGATGTAGAGGGCTTTGCCTTATATATACAATAGGAACAAGAATTAGGCATATTCCTTTGATTGCTTCTTAAAACGTCCCTTGAATCATTTTCATAGATATATTTCATATGATCACCTCTTGTCATATTTATTCATTATTTTTTATAATTATACATTAATTTTAAAAAATAAGCAAGGGTAAAAACCCTCGCTTTAATTGTTTTCGATTATAATCTATCAATATATTTTGTAATTTTAGCTTCTTCCTTCCACTTGTTAAATGTTTCGTCTATTTTCTCCGCCTTCTTTTGTTCTAAAACAACTTCTTTAACTTGATCCTTTACTTCATCAAAAGTTTTTAATCTGTATTCTTCTTTCTTGTTTACTTTTATAATATGATATCCAAATTGTGTCTTCACTATCGGGCTTATTTTCCCAACTGGAAGTGCAATTGCATTAGTTAAAAAGGTCTTATCGTAATTATCATCATTATAATATATATCTCCAAGATTTCCCCCTTTGTCCTTTGAACCGGGATCTATACTGTATTTTTTAGCAAGGTCTTCGAATTTTGCCCCTTTGTTTAGCTCTTCTAAAACCTTCTTTGCAGTGTCCTCAGTTTCAACAAGTATATGGGATACATTCATCTTGTTTGGTTTTTCAGTATAATCATACATGTTTTCGTTATAATATTTTAAAAGTTCATCTTCACTGACTGTTACATCCTTAATTATTTCATCATAAACTTTGTCTATAACTACTCTATTGGCCATGTAATTTTTAAAATCATCAACAGTCATTTTAAAAGCTTCAAGTGTCTTATTAAACTTATCTTCTCCACCTGCCTGCTTAACCGCTTCATCATAAGCCTTAGCAACTTCTTTATCTATCTCCTCCTGTGAAGGCTGAACATTAAGTTCCTTTGCCTTCTGAAGAAGAATTCTTTCATTTATAAGCTCATTTAATAAATCCTCTTTAATATTTTTAATAAGTTCCTCGTTTTCTTTTTTTGTTGCAAAATCCTGTCCATACATCATTTCATATTGAACGAGTTGAGATTGAAATATTTTTTCAAACTCACCCTTTGTTATTTTTTCTCCATTAACCTTTGCAACTACCGTTTTCTTTTCTCCCTCTTCAGTTTTTGATATAAGCTCACATCCCCCCAATAAATTGACAAATAACGTAATTGCTAAAATGATAGAAAGTCTTTTTAAATTCACGCCCATCCTCTCCTTTTTCAAACTTATCAAATATTATATACTATTTTGTAATTTATTGCAAACTGCAAAAATCTTCCATAATGTTGGTCAGAACCTGTAAAAGTTCACTATTTTTATTGATTTTTATTTTTAAAATTGGCTCTTTGACGCTTCCAAAACTAATGATATTATTATACTTCATATTTAATTCCTTTAGAAGTTCTAAACTTAAGACATCCGCATTTTTAAAGTGCAAAAATACATCTTTATCGATTTGCTTTACATTTGTTATCTTTAATTTCCTAGCCAAAGCCTTAATATAGGCAACTTGAATTAAGTTTTCTACGTTCTTTGGAACATCACCAAATCTATCTATAAGCTCATCAATTATATCCATCTTGCTTTCATAATCAAAAATGGAAGCTATCTTTTTATATACCTCGATTTTTAATTTTTCATCTTCTATATATTCCGAAGGAATAAAGGCATTTATCTGAAGTTCTATCTGCGTTTCTATCTCCTCTTCCTTTACCTCCCCTTTAAGTTCCCTTACAGCTTCATCAAGGAGTTTACAATACATGTCATACCCAACAGCTGCCAAATGGCCATGCTGTTTTGTGCCAAAAAGACTTCCGGCACCTCTAATTTCAAGGTCCCTCATGGCAATTTTAAATCCTGAACCAAACTCAGTAAATTCTTTGATAGCCTTAAGCCTTTTTTCTGCAGCCTCAGAAAGAACTTTATCCTTTTTATAGGTAAAGTATGCATATGCAATCCTATTAGATCTTCCAACTCGTCCTCTTAACTGATACAGCTGAGAAAGTCCCATTCGGTCTGCATCATAAACTATTAATGTATTAACATTAGGCATATCAATTCCTGTTTCAATTATTGTTGTGCATAATAAAATCTCAGCATCACCATTAATAAAACTTATTATTGCATCTTCGAGTTCTTCTTCGTTCATTTGTCCATGGGCTATTATTATCCTTGCCTCAGGAACAAGCTTTGATATCTCCCTTTGCATATCAATAATAGTTTCCACTCTATTGTAAACAAAAAATACCTGACCACCTCTTGAAATTTCCCTTAAAATTGCCTCTCTAACTATCGCTTCATTATATTCTAGAACATAGGTCTGCACAGGATATCTATCCTCAGGAGGGGTTTCTATTATGCTCATATCTCTAACACCAATTAAGGACATATGCAAGGTCCTTGGAATCGGCGTTGCAGTTAATGTTAAAACATCTATATTCTTTTTTAAGGCTTTTATCTTTTCCTTATGGCTAACTCCAAATCTTTGTTCCTCATCAATAATTAATAGTCCTAAATCTTTAAATTTTACTTCTTTGTTTAAAAGTTTATGTGTCCCAATAATAATATCTACGTTACCATTTGCAAGTTCCTTTAGGGTTCTTTTCTGTTCCTGCCGATTTCTAAATCTGCTAATCATATCTATATTAATCGGATAACCTTTAAATCTTTGAAGAAAAGTGTTGTAATGCTGCTCTGCAAGTATAGTCGTAGGAACCAATACAGCAACCTGCTTGCCATCCATCACTGCTTTAAATGCTGCCCTCATAGCAACTTCGGTTTTACCATAGCCTACATCCCCACAGAGAAGCCTATCCATAGGCTTTGGACTTTCCATATCCCTTTTTATCTCTTCTATTGCCCTTAGTTGATCTTCTGTTTCCTGATATGGAAATTCGTCTTCAAACTGTCTTTGCCATGGAGTATCGGGTGAAAAAGCATGTCCTTGAATTTTGCTTCTTTCGGCATAAAGCTTTATAAGGTCCTCCGCCATCTCCTTTAGGGAAGCCTTCACTTTGTTTTTGGTTTTTATCCAATCTGAACTTCCAAGCTTATTAACTTTAGGAGGATTATCATCTGCACCTATATATTTTTGAATGATGTCCAATTGCTCTACAGGAACATACAATGTATCATTACCCTGATATTGAATTACTAAATAATCCCTTTTTATACCTTCAATAACAAGCTCATTTATTCCTTTGAATATTCCTATTCCATGTATTTCATGAACAACATAGTCTCCAACCTTAAGATCAGTAAATACATCAATCTTCTTTGATCTTGATTCCTTTGTTTTTTTCTTTACTTGTTTTTTGCTTGGATGTATTTCCGTATCAGAAACAACCAAAAATTTGATATCAGGAAAGTCCATCCCCTTTGATATGCTTCCTGTTGTTATTGTTATAACATTTTCAATAAGCTCATCTATATCTTCCTTATAAACAGAATTAAAACCTTCTTCCTTTAATGAATTTTTAAGCCTTAGTCCTTTAGCTTCTGTAGGAGTAAATATTAATATTTTGTATCCTCTATTTGATTTTAATCTTAATTCTTCAATAAGATATTCTAAATTGCCGGCATAGGAATTTAGTCCAATGGCATTAAAGTTTGCTATAGCCTTAGGTTTAAAATCCTCTACAATCCTAGGAAGCATATTGAAAGAAACCAATTGTTTTCCTTTTAAGTTACCAAGTATAATTTCAGGATGAATAAAAAATTCTCCCTGTCTTGATAGAGCACTCCCATTTTCAAGCATAGTTTTATACATCTCTTGAAAATCTTCATAAGCAGAAAAAATTCTTTGTGAAATCCTTGAGGATTCATCTAATATGACTATAGGATCATCAAAATAATCTAGTAGGTTTGAATTATATGTGTAAAAATAAGGCAAAAAACTATCTATTCCTTCAAAATATTTTGAATTAGAAAGCTTTTCTAAAATTTCTTCATATCTTTGTTTTAGTGAATTAGCTTCATCCTTTTTCTTTTTTGAAAAACTTTTAAGTTTTGATTCTAAATCCTCTTTTATTAATTCATATCCTCTTTTCAAGGCAGCATCATCAAGTAGAATTTCCCTTGCCGGATTTATTTTAATTTCACTTATCCTTTGAATACTCCTTTGGCTTAGGACATCAAAAGTCCTTATCGTATCGATTTCATCATCAAAAAATTCAATTCTTATCGGCTCCTCTTTATCAATTGGGAAAATGTCAACTATTCCTCCCCTTTGGGCAAATTGTCCCTTCCCTTCAACTATATCAACTCTTTCATAACCCAATTCATATAATTTAGAAACCAAGTCTAAAACCTCAATATTCAAACCTTCATTTATCTTCAAAAAACTGTTTTTTAAAACATCCTTAGGTGGCATTAAAGACATAATAGAGTCAATAGTAGATACAACAATTGCTTTCTCCCCATTTAAAATCTTTTTTAAAATCTTTAATCTTTCTGATTTAATCTCAAAGGATGTAACGTCTATATTAAGGACGAGTTCTTTAGAAGGAAAATAATAGCATTGGTCTGTAAAATTTTTAATATCATCGTAGATTTTTTTAGCTTCTATATCATTGTAAGATAAAATAAGCATCTGCCTATTTAACTTCAAAAAAAGACAATAACAAACCAAGGCCTTTTGAGATTCCGAAAGGCCGTGTGCTTGACATGGGGTATTTTTATTTTCTATAGCCCTTATGATTTCATTGAATTCTCTATTTTTTAATAATACCTCCAATAACCCCTTATATTTCAAAGCTTCACCCCCTTAAGCTTTATTTTTTGCCTGCATCGAAGGAGTTATACTTATTCATGGCACTTTGAATACCATTTTTTATTATTTCCAAGACAGCATCAGAAGCAGCATCAATTACTTTTTCTATTAAAACTTCTTCCTCCTTTGAAAATTTTCCAAGAACGTGGGATATCATATCAAATTTGGGTTTGCCTATTCCAATTCTTACCCTTGGGAACTTATTATCCTGCAGATGATATATGATGTTTTTCATTCCATTATGGCCACCGTCACTTCCGCTAGGCCTAATTCTTAACCTTCCAACATCTATATCAACATCGTCATAAACGACAATAATATTTTCAATATTAATTTTATAAAACTCAACAGCTTCTATTAAGCTCTCTCCACTTAAATTCATGAAGGTTGAGGGTTTTAACAGCAATACCTTTTTATTATCAAAAGTTCCTTCCCCGAATAAACCTTTGAACTTTATTTTGTTAACACTTGCTCCTAATTTTTCAGCCAATCTTTCAATAACCTCAAAGCCAACATTATGCCTTGTTTTTTCGTAATCCCTTCCTGGATTTCCTAGTCCAACTACAAGATACATCCTCTCACTCCCTCATCATTTATATTTCCATTAAAAATATTACCATAAATTATTCAAAAAAAACATGGCTGCATATGCAGCCTATCTAATTTGTTCTGTTAGTTTTATTCTAACATCAAAATATCTTCCATCCCTCCATACTTTAGCCTTTACTATGTCCCCAACCTTACGTTTTTCCTTTGCCTCCTGTAGATCTTCAAATTTAGTTAACTTTTTACCATCGAATTCTACGATTATATCTCCAGGTCTTATTCCAGCAAGGTCAGCACCGCTTCCCCTTACAACCTCCTGAACACCAACACCTACAGGAACTCCATATTCTTTTGCCTGTTCTTCGTCAATAAACGTACCTGCGACTCCTATATATGGCCTTGAAACATAGCCATGTTTCATCAATTCTTCGATTATTTTTTTAGCCTCATTTATAGGTATTGCAAAACCCATACCTTCAGCTGATGTTATTTTTAATGTATTAATACCTATAACTTCTCCATTTTCATTGCAAAGGGCACCGCCACTATTGCCTTGATTTATAGAAGCATCTGTCTGAATAACTTTATATTTTCTATCCTCAACTGTAATTTCCCTATTTATAGCACTTATAACTCCCATCGTAACACTTCCTGCAAATTCCTCTCCAAGTGGATTACCTATTGCAATGGCTATATCTCCAACCCTAACGCTTGATGAATCACCAAATTTAGCAACAGGAAGATTAGTAGCATTAACTTTTAATACTGCGATGTCTGTTTCATAATCTGCTCCAATAATCCTTGCAGGAAGTTTTTTGCCTCCAGATAAAGTTACAGTAACATCGGTTGACCCTTCAATTACGTGATAATTAGTAACGATATAACCGTTTTTGTCAAATATAATTCCAGAACCGGAGCCTTGCTTTTGCTTTCCCCAAAACAATGTATCTACATTATTATTAACTCCAACTATAGCAGGTCCAACTAATTCTGCAACTTTATTTATAGAATTTTTAGGTAGCGCGGATGTTGTTTGTTGAGTTAAATTAGGCAGTGTAATTCCTGAAGAATTCGATTCATAATTCTTTTTAACATAATATCCGCCTAGTATTCCTCCTAAAGAAGCAGAAAAAAATACTAAAAGTATAATGCCAACAGCCCTTAAAAACCTTTTAGGTCTTCTTTCTTCCACGAATTTTACTCCACTCCCCCAGTTATTTTCATTAAACTCCATAATTACACCTCCTCACTTTATATTCTATCTTCCAATTTTTAAGAAAGTATGAATAAGATTTGAAATAAATAAAAATTATGAAATTTCTAATGTAAATGTAAATTTTGTTCCCTTTTCACCTGACTCAACCCAAATTGTTTGGTTATGTTTATTTATAATCTGCCTTGCAATAGAAAGTCCAAGTCCTGTTCCTCCACCCTTTGTCCTTGATTTATCCCCCTTGTGGAATCTATCCCAAATATACTTTATATCTTCTTTAGGAATTGGGGGGCCATCATTAAAGATACTCACTAAAAGTCTATCCTCCTTTATTTCTGTTCGGATTTCAATATTGCCACCCTCATGGACAAACTTAATGGCGTTATCTATTATATTTGTCAACACCTGGTCGATCCTATCCCTATCCCCTTTAACCATCATTCTTTTTTCAATTAAATAAACATTTACATTTACTTTCTTTTTGTTTATTTTATCTTCGAATTTAATAATTCTTTGCCTTATAAGCTCATTTATATCAAATATCCCTATTTTTAGGGAAAATTCTCCTGATTCTAAGCTTGCAAGATCTAAAAGATCATTAATAAGTCTAATTAATCTTTTTATCTCGTCATGGACTATCTCCAGATATTTTGTCCATTTTTCCATTGGGATAGTTCCATCAAGCATACCAGAGATAAATCCGTTAATGGATGTCATCGGTGATCTTAGTTCATGTGATACATCTGCAATAAAATTTCTTCTCATGTTTTCTAAATTCTTCAATGTATCAGCCATATAGTTAAAAGAATTTGCAAGTTTTCCTATCTCGTCTTCTGAATCTATGTCAACTCTTTTGTCGAATTCTCCCTTTGATATAGCCTTTGCAGTATCATTTATCTTGCTTAGAGGCCTTATCAATATTTTTTCGGAAATATAGAAAATAATGAAAAGAGAGATGACAGTTGCAAAAAAAGCCGACATCCATATAACAATATATACCTTTTTAAGGGCAAATCTTATTTCATCAAGTGAGGTATGCAAAAAAATTGCACTCAAAACATTATCATCTACATAAACTGGAATGCCCACGGTTAGCATTGGCTTTTTAAATATACCTTTAAAGCTATCCTTTTTTATTACAATTTTCCCAGAAATAACATCTTGAAATTCCGTAAAGGTTAGCTGTTTTTCATAGTCTATCGTTGGTTCAGTATAAGCATAGATATACCCATATTTATCAACCACCCATATTCTTGCATTTACAAGTCTATCTATTAATAAAAGCTCATCCTTTAGCTTTTTCTTGCTGATTTTTCTATCAAAATAGTCTGAAACAATATCCTTTAATACGGTTCCTTGTTTTATTAATGTTGCAGCTTTTTGATTAACTGAATAATTATAAAACCATTGCGAAAGAAAAATAGCAACCAAACTAAAGGATATAGCTAAAATTACAAAATAAGTGATTATTAGCTTTGCAAATAAACTTTTTTTCATTATGACTTCACCTCAAATTTATATCCAACGCCCCAAACAGTTTTAATCTGCCATTCATCATGCTCTGGAAGCTTTTCTCTTATTCTCTTTATATGGACATCAACTGTTCTTGAATCTCCCGGATAATCATACCCCCAAACTTCATATAGAAGCTGGTCCCTTGTAAAAACTTTGTTGGGGTTTGACGCAAGGAAATATAAAAGTTCAAACTCTTTTGGAGGAAGCTCCATCTCCTGACCCTTATATATAACAATAAATGAATCTGCATCAATTATTAAATCCTTATATTCAAGGGATTTTTTCTGAACTTGAGGTTTATATCTTCTTAATACCGCTCTAATTCTTGCAACAAGTTCCTTAGGTTCAAAGGGCTTTACAATATAATCATCTGCACCAAGCTCTAATCCTAAAACTCTGTCAAAGGTTTCTCCTTTTGCTGTAAGCATAACAACAGGAATAGCAGAAGTTTTTCTAATTTCCTTTAATGTTTCATAACCATCAAGACCTGGCATCATAACATCCAAAACTATTAAATCAAGTTGCCTTTCCTTAAAAATCTTAAGAGCATCAACTCCTGAGTTAGCTTTATAGACTTTATACCCTTCCTTTTCAAGATATATCTCCAAAAGATCACAAATATTGACATCATCATCAACTATTAATATCCTGTTCTCCATAATATCAACCTCCTTAAATTATTTTCTCATTATTTTAATTTTAATACAATATGCCATTTTTGAACAAAATTTTAACTGATTATTTAAAAAATATTTATAATTTTTTTTACATGTGCTATTATATTTATAGATAATTTTTACATAGGAGGCGCATTTTATGAACGCAAGAGAACATATTAATCAAGTATTTGAACAAGTGGTAAAGAGAAATCCAAATGAACCTGAATTCCATCAGGCAGTTAAGGAAGTTCTTGACTCCCTTGTTCCAGTTCTCGAAAGAAGACCTGAATATATCGAAGCTGGAATAGTAGAAAGAATTGTCGAACCAGAAAGACAAATTATGTTTAGAGTTCCATGGGTTGATGATAATGGAAAGATTCACGTAAACAGAGGATTTAGAATTCAATTCAACAGCGCAATTGGACCTTATAAGGGAGGACTTAGATTCCATCCATCAGTTAACGCAAGCATAATCAAATTCCTCGGATTTGAACAAATATTTAAAAACTCATTAACCGGCCTTCCAATTGGTGGTGGAAAGGGCGGTTCAGACTTCGATCCTAAGGGAAAATCTGATGCAGAAATAATGAGATTCTGCCAAAGCTTTATGGCTGAATTATATAGACACGTAGGTCCAGACATCGACGTTCCTGCAGGTGATATAGGAGTTGGTGCGAGAGAAATAGGTTACCTCTATGGAATGTATAAAAAAATCACAGGCGCTTATGAAGCTGGTGTTTTAACTGGAAAAGGATTAACATATGGTGGAAGTTTAGTAAGAAAAGAAGCTACAGGTTATGGTCTTGTTTACTTCGTTGAAGAAATGTTAAATGCTAAAGGAAATTCCTTCAAGGGTAAAGTTGTTGTAATTTCAGGTTCAGGAAACGTTGCTATCTATGCTGCTGAAAAGGCTATGCAACTTGGTGCTAAGGTAGTTGCAATGAGCGACTCAAACGGATATGTATATGACAAAGATGGAATTAAGCTTGATACAATAAAGCAAATTAAAGAAGTTGAAAGAAAGAGAATTTCAGAATATGTAAAATTCCATCCAAGTGCTGAATATCATGAAGGTCATAAGAATATTTGGAATGTAAAATGCGATATAGCACTTCCATGTGCAACTCAAAACGAAATAGATGCAGAAGCAGCAAAGACATTAGTAAACAATGGAGTTATTGCTGTTGGTGAAGGTGCAAACATGCCATCAACTCTTGAAGCTACCGAAATATTCTTAAATAACGGCGTATTATTTGCACCAGCAAAGGCTGCAAATGCAGGTGGAGTTGCGACTTCCGCCCTTGAAATGTCACAAAACAGCTTAAGATTATCATGGACATTTGAAGAAGTAGATCAAAGACTCCATAACATAATGGTAAATATCTACAAGAATGCTAGCCAAAAGGCTGAAGAATATGGATATAAGGATAACCTTGTTGTTGGAGCAAATATCGCTGGTTTCGTAAAGGTTGCAGATGCAATGCTTGCTCAAGGAATAGTATAATAAAAAGGCTGCCATTAGGCAGCCTTAATCATTTCACCCAAGTTATAGTAATTATTTTTAAAACTACCCAAAGTATAAACCAAAAGATAAGAACAAGTGGCATTAATATTTCAGCCTGAGCAATCATTATAGCCAAAATGTCCTTCCATTCAAGCTTTAAATCTTCCTTATCCTTTTCCATAAAATCACCTTCCATCTAAATGACATGCAACAAAATGGTTATTACCTATATCCTTATATTCTGGTGTTACCTCTTTGCAAATATCCATCTTATATGGACACCTTGTGTGAAATTTACAGCCCTTTGGTGGATTTGCTGGGCTTGGTATATCTCCTTCAAGTATTATCCTTTCCCTTTTTAATGTAGGATCAGGAATTGGAACCGCTGATAAAAGGGCCTTTGTGTAAGGATGAATTGGATTTTTAAAAATTTCTTTTTTATCAGCAAGCTCTACTAATGAACCAAGATACATAACTCCAACCCTATGACTTATATGCTTTACTACACTTAAATCATGAGAAATGAAAAGATAAGAAAAATTAAACTTTTGTTGAAGCTCACATAGCAAATTAACTATTTGAGACTGTATTGAAACATCCAACGCCGAAACCGGCTCGTCGCATACTATAAACTTTGGGTTTAATGCAAGTGCCCTTGCAATCCCAATCCTTTGCCTTTGTCCACCTGAAAATTCATGGGGATATCTTTTTATATAATATGAGCTTAATCCGCACATCTCTAAAACCTCTTCAACCTTTGCTTTTACTGTATTTTTATTTGCCATACCATGTTCAATTAAGGCTTCTCCTACTATTTCTCCCACTGTCATCCTTGGATTTAAGGATGAATATGGATCTTGAAATATAATTTGCATATTTGGTCTTAATTTTCTTAATTCTTCTCTACTTAACTTATAGACATCCTTTCCTTCAAACATTACTTCTCCTTCAGTTTTTTCTATAAGCCTTAATATAGTTCTTCCTGTTGTTGATTTTCCGCATCCCGATTCGCCAACAAGACCTAATGTTTCACCTTTTCTTAGCTCAAAAGAAACGTCATCAACAGCCTTTACATGTCCAACAACTTTTTGAAAAACACCGGACCTTATTGGAAAATACTTTTTTAAATTTTTAACACTTAGTATAACTTCATTCATTATTATCACCCCCATAAAGGTGGCAGGCAACCTTATGTCCATTTCCAACTTCCTTTAAAGTAGGCATAACTTCCTTACAAATTTCCATCGCTCTTTCACACCTTGGGAAGAAATAACATCCTTTAGGTAAATTAAAGGGATTAGGAACCTGCCCAGGAATAGAATATAGCTTTTCTTTATCAATATGTATTTGTGGCTTTGATTCTAATAAGCCCAATGTATAAGGATGTTTAGGGTTTTTAAATAGTTCAATAACATCAGCCTCCTCAACAACTTTACCTGCATACATCACTGTTACATATTCTGCCATTTCTGCCACAACACCCAAGTCATGGGTTATAAGCATAATGCTTGTTTTTGTTTCCTCCTTTAATTTTCTCATCAAGTCAAGTATTTGGGCCTGAATCGTTACATCAAGGGCTGTTGTTGGTTCATCTGCTATTAAAAGAGTAGGATTACAAACCATAGCCATTGCAATCATAGCCCTTTGTCTCATGCCACCACTAAGTTCATGGGGATATGCATTTATTATTTCTTCTGCTCGTGGTATACCTACAAGTTTTAGAGCCTCAACCGATTTTTTAGTTGCTTCTTTTTTATCTAGTTTTTGATGAAGCATTATGGCTTCTATTATTTGATTACCTATTGTAAAAACAGGATTTAAAGATGTCATAGGCTCTTGAAATATCATAGAAATTTTATTTCCCCTAATTTCTCTTACTTCATCATCTGAAAGCTTTAAGAGATCTTTACCTTCAAATATTATCTCCCCGCCCTCTATTTTACCAGGTGGATCGGGTATTAATCTTAATATTGACATTGCAGTTATACTTTTCCCACAGCCTGATTCACCAACTATACAAAGAGTCTGTCCTCTATTTATCCTTAAACTGACATCGTCAACTGCCTTTACAACCCCCTCATCGGTATAAAAGTATGTTTTCAAATTTTTTATTATTAATAATTCGTCCATTTTGTCCCCCTCCTAGTGTTTTAATTTGGGATCCAATGCATCCCTTAAACCATCACCTAATAAATTTATTGCCATAACTGTTATAAAAATACATATTCCTGGGGGAACCCATCGCCAAGGATAAAACTGAAAAACATAAGCATCTGTGACTGCATTTACCATATTGCCCCATGATGGAGTTGGAGGTGTAACTCCAAGTCCAAGATAGCTCAAAGCCGATTCAGTTAAAATGGCTCCGGCAACCTCCAATGTTGCTGAAACGATAATCGAACTAAAGGTGTTTGGTAAAAGATGCCTAAATATTTTTCTTCTATCCCTTAACCCCAACGCTTCCGCAGCTTGGATAAATTCCTGTTCTCTAAGGGAAAGTATCTGACCTCTTATTATTCTACTAAGTCCAGGCCAACTTAGTATTCCTATAATAAACATAACGACATAAATTCTATAATTAGGATGAATTTTATAATCCGACATAACAGCAGCCACCATCAAAAGAAGTGGCAAAAATGGGAAACACATAAATATATCTACTATTCTCATCAAAACAGCATCAATAATTCCACCATAATAACCAGATATTGCACCTACTATACTCCCTATTAAAACACTTATCAAAACTGCTACTATTCCTACTGATAGAGATATTCTCCCGGCATACATAACTCTTGTTAAAACATCCCTTCCTACCTCATCTGTTCCTAAGGGATGGGACAGAGAAGGAGGTGCAGAAATATTGCTAAGATCTAATGTTTCCATATTATATGGTGATATCATTGGTCCAAAAACTGAAAGAAGCACCATAAATATCAAAATATAAAGTCCAAGCATTGCAAGCTTATTCCTTTTTAATCTAATCCAAGCAAGCTGCCAAGGTCCTAATATTTTCTCTTCTCTTATTTTTGCTTCTACACTTCGAACAGTCTGCATATAAATCCCCCCTATTTTAGCCTTATCCTTGGGTCAACTAAAGCATAAGTAACATCCGCAATTAGATTACCAAGTAAAGTTAACAGAGCAAGAAGCATATTTATACCCATCAAAAGGGGATAATCCCTTGTATTTACTGCCTGAAGTTCAATAGGCCCAATACCAGGCCAATTAAATATTTGCTCCGTAATAATAGCCCCTGAAAAAAGTCCTGGCAAACTCATTCCGAAAATCGTTACAACAGGAATAAGGGCATTCCTTAAGGCATGTTTATATATGACAACCTTTTCCCTTAATCCCTTTGCCCTTGCTGTTCTAATATAATCCTGCCTTATAACCTCCAGCATGCTTGATCTTGTATATCTCATAAGTCCCGCGAGGCTTCCAAGGGTTAAAACTATTAGTGGTAGTGCCATATGATGCATAACTTCTTTAAATAAAGCAAAGCCTGTTGCTGTGCTTCCTGGATTAGTCATTCCTGAAACCGGAAATAACTTTAGGTCGACTGCAAACCACTTTATAAGTAAAAGCCCGAAGAAAAATGAGGGCATCGAAATACCTATCAAGGCAAATATTGTAAATATGTAATCAAATTTTGAATATTGTTTTGTTGCTGATAAAACACCGATTGGAATAGAAAGAATTGCACTTAGCAAAAAAGATGCTAAAGAAAGATAAAAAGAATTCCATATAAAGGAATTTATAACCCTTGAAACAGGTTGCTTATAATAAAAGGATTCTCCCCATTGACCCTTTAAGATATCCATTACCCAATATTTATACTGAACAAGAATCGGTTCATTTAAGTGAAGCTGTTCTCTTAGCTTTGCTTTAGTTTCAGCTGATGTCTTTGGATCAACTATTGCTGACACCGCGTCTCCAGGTGCCAATTGAAAAATAACAAAAATTAGTATAGATATACCTATAAGAACAGGAATCATTTCAAGTAATCTTCGGGTAATATACTGCCTCATCGTCCTACCTCCTAAATATTGCCCGGCGATTGCCGGGCAATTTTTATTTAACATCAACTATTTCAACATTTTGAATATCATATGTCCAATCTATATATGGTGATGGATTTACTCCCTTAACCCTGCAGCTTACAGCAACATTATCCTTGTTATAGCTCAAGAAAAGATATGGCAATTCTTCATTTGCAAGCTTATTCCACTGTTTATAAATTTCCTTTCTCTTTTCCTGATTAAATTCAGTAAGACCCTGTTTCATAAGTTTTTCAGATTCTTCGTTTACCCAGCCAACAGAATTGTTTCCTCCAGGAACATCCTGTGCCTTTGAGAATATTCCTGATGGATCTGGGTCAATCGATAGGGACCAAGCCATGTTATACATTTCAAATTCCCTTTTGTCATAAACCTTTTCAACCAATGTTCCAAATTCCATAAGTTCTGGAACAACTTCTATTCCTAGTTTTCCCCAATTATCTTTAACAATAGGTATTAAAGATTCTACATATTTGCTTCCTGTATAGGTCATCCAATGAATTATAAATTTTTTGCCATCTTTATATCTAAACCCATCTTCCTTCTTTACCCAGCCAGCCTCATCTAAGAGTTTATTCGCAAGATCAGGATTATATTCGTATTGGTTTATTTCATCCGTATATGCCCAAGAAACTGGTGAAACCGGTGCATTACATACCTGACCGTTTCCTTTGTAATAAGCGTTTATAAACCCTTTTCTATCAAGTCCATACATTAGTGCTTGTCTTACTCTCTTATCCTTAAATCTTTCATCCCTGAGATTTAATCCTATATACCCATAGGAATTGGAAGGATAGCTATATATGTTGAAAAATCCCGCCTGTTTTATAAGTTCAACCATTTCTGGCTTACCTACAGCATCTATATCTACATTGCCAGAGGTTAATTCTTGAACTACTGTATTTGCGTTTGTAACCTTCATAACTATAGTTTTAATCTTTGGTTCGCCCTTCCAATAGTTTGGATTTTTTTCAAATACTACTTCTGCACCTGGTTTGTAATTCTTAAGTGTATATGCTCCTGATCCCATTGGTTTTAAGAATAGATCCTTAAGCTTTTTAATATTTCCCTTTTCAAAAACATAATAATGCTTTGGAAGTATTCCATATCCAAAGTTCCAAATAGCAGGTGCTTGAGCCTCTGTTAAAGTAAATTGTATTGTATATGGATCGATAACCTTTATTCCTTTAACTTCCTTTACTTTATTTTCTTTATCCTTATTGTATTCCTCGTATCCCTCTAAATACATAACAGCATCTGTTCTTGGTCCATCATAATTAGGATCGCAGATAGCTGTGAAGGTGAAGGCAACGTCTTCAGCTGTAAGTTCCTTTCCATCATGAAATTTAATTCCTTTTTTTATATAGAAGGTATATGTTTTACCATCTTCAGATATATCCCATTTTTCCGCAACATTTGGAATTGGATTACCCTCAGCGTCATTGCTAATAAGTCCATCGAAAATCAAAGAACATACCCATGAATCATATAAGCTGCCTGAATAAATTGGATTAAAGGTTCCATTTGGTGCAGTAGTTCCAACTATTAAAGTATCCTTTCTATCCCTTGCAACCTGTGGAAGTTTTTCTGGATTGGTAGCTTGAATTATCTCAATTTGACTCTTGTTTAAAGACTTGTTGTCAGAACTTCCTTGATTTGAAGAAGGCTTTGAACATGATGAAAATGTCCCAACCATAATCAAAATCCCTAAAAAAACACTTAAGATTTTTTTCATCTTATCCCCCCTAAAATTTAAATTGTTCTTCTTAATATAAATTTTATTAAAAATATATATATTTTTGGTAACAATATGGTAACAATTTAGAATTTTACAAAAAAGGAAATAAGTAATTTGTTATATTGCAAAAACGAGGTAAGTTTTATTAACTTACCTCATTTTGTGGTAAATATATTGTTACTTTGGTTCCTAATCCTTCATTGCTTTCTATAACAATATCACCTTTATGGAGTCTGATTATCTCGTCGCATATTGCAAGCCCAAGTCCGCTTCCTTCCTTTTTTATATCGATTTTATAAAATTTTTCTTTTACTTTATCTATCTTTTCAATTGGTATTCCTATACCATCATCTTCCACAATTATCTTTACTGCATGCTTTTCCCTTATAGTTCTTATTAAGATTGACCCGTCTTGCTTTGAAAATTTTACAGCATTATCAATAAGGTTTATTATTACTTGTCTTATTCTAAATTTATCAGCCAAAATAATATCATTTTCATCCAATTCTTCAGTTATTTTTAAACCTTTATTGTTAGCCTTCCCTTTATACAGATTGCAAATATCATGAATTTCTTGATTTAAACTAAAGTTTTCAAGGTTTAATTTAATCTTTCCCCCTTCAAGTTTTGAAAAATCAAGAAGATCCTCAACCATGTCTGAAAGCCTATCTACTTCCTTTGTAATAATCTTTAACCCTTGTTTTATCTCTTCTAAGTCATTAAAATCGCTTGTCAAAATAGTTTCACTCCATCCCTTAATAGAAGTTAAAGGTGTTCTTAGTTCATGGGATACCGATGATATAAATTCACTTTTTAAATTCTGCATCCTTTTAATCTCGTTTGCCATATAATTTAAAGTTTCTGCCAGCTCTCTAATCTCATCGTTGTATTTGGTGGTTATTTTTACATCGAAATTACCCCTTGCCATTTTTTTTGCAACTTCGTTGATATCCTTTATAGGTTCTATTATGCTTTTACTGAAGGTTAAGCTCAAAATAAATAGAAATATCACTAAAACAAAGCTAATAAAAATAGCAAAGGTTATATAATATTTTATTCTAGAATCCACTTCCCTTAAGGATGTTATTATCCTCAAAATTCCTACTATAGAACCATCCACCTTTATAGGAGCTGATGCTGCTATTAATTTTTCCATTGTTATATTGTTTATGTATATAGAAGAATGAACCTTATCTTGAAGAGCAAGAATATAATCTGATTGAAGGTTTTCGGCGTAATTTAATCCGCTAGAACAAAATAGCACTTTCCCTTTAGTATCCCAAACTTGAATAATAAAATCCTCATCAAAGGAATAATCTTCAACATAATTTTTAAGAAGAAAAGTTATTTTTTCTTTATCTGTGAAATATCTATTGAAAAACTCCGTAGATGTATTAACTTTATTTATCAAAAGCTGTCGTAAGCTTGAATAATAATAGTTTCTTATGATAAGGGCAAAGGATAGATTGAAAACTATTAAAATAACTATAATCCCTATAATGTAATCCTTAACCCACCTTTTTTTAATCCCCGTCATGTTAAATCATTCCTTATTTATGAATATATTTTTTTCTATTTCATCCGGATTAAAAATCTTTTTATCATAATTTATGTATACTCTGTAATTCAGATAATCCAATATTTTAATTTTATCCGCCAAATCTATTGTCTTTCCTTCCTTAATCCTATATAAAGAAAAAAGATATTTATTAGAATTCTTTAAATAAAAGGATACACTTTCATAGTCCTTCTGATTATATTTAATTATAAAGTTATCTTGTATTTTTTTAGGAATAAGAAAATAATAACTATCATCACCATAGGTAGAACAGGAGTAGATTAAATTTCCCTTTTCATCTATCTTATACCAGTTGTTAATCCAAATATTTTCATTCTGGAAACTGTTATTAATCTCTGGCATCGCAACTTCAATAAATCCATCTCCATCAATATCCTGTGATTTTATATAATAAGCCTTTATTCCATTTTCACATATATGATTTTGGGAGTTTAAAAACAAATTTTTTATCTTTTTTTTATCTAAAACTAATATTTGAGTTAGTGCTAATTCTTCTCCTATTAAACTATCTATAACTATTCCATTTTGGCTCTTATTTAATTTACAATAGGTTATGTTTTTATAGTGTTTTGTTCCTTTGTCTAAAGGAACTACATATAAAGAGTTAAATTTTTCACCCTCAGCCTTTAATATATTTAAAAAGGGAAATTCGTCTTTTCTTATTAGCAATATCTCATCTGTCCCATCCCCATCTATATCATTAATAGCAAAATCCTCATACTCCGACTTAAATACCACCCTTAATATTCCTTCTATTTCCTTTAATATAAAAACTTCCTTCGAATTATTTTTATAGTTTCCTATAATAAACTCCATCTTTTTATCTTGGTCTAAATCGGAATAATAAAATTTATGAATTTCGTCTCCAACAAATCCATAACTAACTGCATTAATAAAACTAGAACTTTTGATAAGCCCTATTTTTAAAGGTGAAAACAAATCCGAAGTTTTTATGAAATAAACTATATCACTATTTTTATCCCCATCAAAATCTAATAAATAAATGGAGTTTTTGTTCTCCCCATCTATTGGAGAAGTTAATTTCGAGTTAGGAGCAACAAAATATTTTATTTTACCGATTGCCATTTCGTATTCTTTAGGAATCATAGGCTTTACAATAATATTTTCTTCACGGAAATTGCAAGATTGAAAAATAAACACAAAAAATAATAAAACAATCCTTTTGATTAAAGATTTCACCTTCTTTAGCCCCCTATTACTTAATTTCCCACCTATATCCATATCCTCTTATAGACTTAATATATTTAGGGCATGTAGGGTCATCTTCTATCTTCTGCCTTAGCCTACTTATATTAACATCAACTATCTTATAACTTCCAATATAGTCTTCGCCCCATATTATGTTTAAAATTTCATCCCTTTTAAAAGCTTTATTAGGATTATTAATGAATAATTTTAAAAGTTCAAATTCAATATAGGTAAGTTCAATTTCTTTGTCTTCTTTAAAAAATTTTCTTGAGTTAAAATCAACTTTAAAAGGATACATAAAAATCTCATTGTTATTTCTTCTAATCATAGAAACCCTTCTAAAAAGCGAATCAACTCTTGCAACTAATTCTTTTGGACTAAAGGGCTTTACAACATAATCATCAGCTCCCTTTGAAAATCCAGCTATCTTATCAGCCTCTTGAGACCTTGCCGTAAGTATAATAATTCCTATAAAAGGATCCTTTTCTCTAATCTTATTGCATACATAAAATCCATCTATCTTAGGAAGCATTAAATCTACAATAGCTATATCAATACCATCATTCTTTTTTAATATATCCAGCGCCTTTTCCCCATCCTCAGCTTCAAGGACATCATACCCTTCTCTTTTTAAATTTATTTTTATAAATCCCCTGATTTCCTCGTGATCCTCAACAATCAAAACCCTCTTCATCAAATCCCCCCAATAAAACTAATATTTACTATAAATTATAATTCTTTACACTAAAATATTAAAGAAGTAACTAAAAAAATAGGCCGGATTAAACCGGCCTATCACTCAAATATTCTGCTTACGGAAAGGTCTTCATATATTCTCTTTATTGCCTCTGCAAAAATAGGTGCAACAGATAAAACTTTTATCTTATCAAGATGTTTTTCTGGTGGAAGAGGAATTGTGTTTAATACTACAAGTTCTTTAATTGCTGATTTTTCAATTCTTTCAACAGCTGGGCCAGATAATACCGCATGGGTGCAGCATGCAAATACTTCCTTTGCCCCCATATCCTTTAGGGCATTTGCTGCATTAGTAATAGTTCCTGCAGTGTCTATCATATCATCTACTAAAATAACATATTTGTCCTTAACATCTCCGATGACATTCATTATTTCTGAAACGTTTGCCTTTGGTCTTCTTTTATCAATTATAGCAATTGGTGCGTGAAGCCTATCTGCAAATTTTCTTGCCCTTGTAACGCTACCAAGGTCAGGTGATACAACTACCACTTCATCTTCATTAAAATTCTTTTCTTGATAGTATTTTGCAAGGATTGGAACTCCAAGAAGGTGATCAACAGGAATATTAAAATATCCCTGAATCTGTGCAGCATGAAGGTCCATTGTTAAAACCCTATTAGCCCCAGCAGCTGTTAAAATATCTGCAACAAGTTTCGCTGTAATTGGATCCCTTGCCTTTGCTTTTCTGTCCTGTCTTGCATAACCATAATATGGTATAACAGCCGTAATCCGACCTGCAGAAGCTCTCTTGAGGGCATCAATCATTATAAGAAGTTCCATTAAATTGTCATTAACAGGTGCACATGTGGATTGAACCACAAAAACATCTGCACCTCTGACAGTTTCATTGATATCTACAGAAATTTCGCCATCGCTGAATCTTCCAACAACAGCATTTCCCATCGGAACACCTACGATATCAGCTATTTCCTTCGCAAGCTCTGGATGAGCATTCCCTGTAAATATTTTGATGTGCTTACCATGTCCAAACATCTTTAACTCCTCCTAAGCTATTTTTTCCAAATTCCTCTTTTTTGCACCCATCCTTCTTTATTAACCTGCTTTTCCCTTGCAATTGCAAGTGATCCATCAGGAACGTCTTGAGTTATTGTAGAACCTGCGGCAATATAAGCACCCTCCCCAACTGTAACTGGAGCAACAAGATTTGTATTACAGCCTATAAAGGCCTTATCTTTAACTATTGTTTTATGTTTCTTTGTTCCATCATAGTTTACAACAACAGTTCCACATCCAAAATTGCATCCTCTTCCAACCTCAGCATCACCAATATAAGTAAGATGTGAAACCTTTGTTCCATCTCCAATTGTTGATTTTTTAATTTCAACAAAATCTCCTATTTTTACATCTCTACCAATGATACTTTCAGGTCTTAAATAAGCAAATGGTCCAACATTAGCCCCTTGCATTATTTTACTTTCTAAAACAACTGAGTTTTGAATCGTTACATCATCCTCAACCTCAACATCCACAAGCCTTGTGTTGGGGCCTATTATACAGTTTTCACCGATTACTGTTTTCCCTTCGAGTATTGTTCCTGGATAAATTATTGTATCCCTTCCTATTTGAACATCCGAATCTACATAAGTATTATTTGGATCTATGAAGGTTACTCCTTCATCCATGAATTTATTTATAATCCTTTTTCTCATTATAACGCTTGCCTCATAAAGCTGCGCCCTTGAATTAACACCTGTAAATTCTTCAAAATCAGTTACATAGGCACCAACTTTTTTGCCATCTGACTTTAATATCTCTATTACATCTGTTAGATAATATTCGCCCTGTGCATTGTTGTTATTTAATCTCTTAAGGGAATCTAAAAGGGATTCTATATCAAAACAGTATGCGCCAGAATTTACTTCTTTAATCTGCCTTTCAAATTCATTTGCATCTTTATCTTCAACTATTCTTTCAAGGTTGCCTTCAAAATCCCTTACAATCCTTCCATACCCCTTTGGATTATCAACAACACCTGTTATAACAGTCGCAGAATATCCCTTTTCAATATGATACTGGAAAACCTCTGATATGGTTTTAGATGTAACAAGTGGAGTGTCTCCTGCAAGAATAATTACTGTCCCTTTTTTACCTTTTAAAAATTCACTTGCACACATTACCGCATGACCTGTCCCAAGTTGCTTATCCTGATATGAATAACTATATCTATCACCAAGGTATCCTTTAACCTTATCGGCACCATGTCCAACAACAATGGTAAAGTCTTCGACAACAGAATCAAGTGCATGAATAACATGCTCTATCATGGATTTGCCGCAAACCTTATGTAAAACTTTAGGAAGATTGGATTTCATCCTTTTTCCTTCGCCAGCGGCTAATATAATACCATAACACTTATTCATATTCTGCACCTCAATTCGATATTTTTCTACCCTATATATTATATTGTATTAACAAAATTATTGCAATTAAATTAACAAAAAAATAAAAAGGAAGTATTTCACTTCCTTTTTATGATTATTCATTTTCTTCAGGCATGTTCTTTACCTTTTCATATTCTGCAAGGATGGCTGCTTGAAGCTTTTCTCTTGTTTGTGTGTTTATTGGATGAGCAATGTCCTTAAACTCACCATCTGGTGTTTTTCTCGATGGCATTGCTATGAATAATCCATTTTGTCCATCTATTACTTTGATGTCATGAACCACAAATTCGTTGTCAAAGGTAACTGATACAATAGCCTTCATCTTCCCTTCGTTCATAACCTTTCTTACTCTAACATCGGTAATTTGCATAAAATTCACCACCTTCCATGTTGCTTAATTAATATATTCTTCATTTTTTTTCAAATTCCTGCTTAAAATTGTGAATATTTCGAAAAATTTTTATATTAATTCTCCAAGTTAAATTGGAGAATTAATTGTTTTTAAGTTTTACATCAATTATTTCCCTTTCTTCATCGACATTATTCAGTATAAGTAAAGATATGTAATCTTGAACTAACTTCTTTTCAGTCTTAGCCTCTATAAATACTCCAACTCCGACAACTTTAGACTCAAACTCCTCCATTAATTTTATTATTCCCTTTGCTGTCCCCCCGGCCCTCATAAAATCGTCTATGAATACTACTTTGCTTCCCTTTTTTACTGCCCTTTTAGGAAGGCTCATGGTTTGAATTTGCCTTTTTGAACCTGAAACATAATTTATGCTTACAGTAGGGCCTTCTGCCCCCTTGTTTTCCCTTCTTACTATAACTAAAGGAACATTCAAATATCTTGCAGTCATCATGGCTATTGGAATACCCTTAGTTTCTACGGTAAGAACATAATCGGGTTCTTTATCCCTAAAATAACTTGCAAAAATAATGCCTAGTTTATTTGTGATTTCCGGAGAAAAGATTAAATCATTTGTATATAAAAAACCCCCAGGCATAATCCTGTCTTTATTCTTTAAACTTTCACAAAGTTCTTTTAAAAAGCTTTGTCTATCTTCTTCCCTTAAAGAAGGCACAAATCTAACTCCACCTGTTGGTCCAGCCACAGTTTCAACGCTTCCAACTCCAATATCCTCAACAACTTTTTTAAGTATAGTAACATCTTCACTTAAAGTTGATCGAGCCATACTAAAATTTTCTTGAAAAAAACTTAAACTTATTACTTTGTTAGGATTATCTGATAATATTTTAAGTATAGCCGCTACCCTTTCTTTCCTGTTTAGTCTTTCCATTTTTCCCACATCCTATTCACTTAAATATTTTTATCATAATTTTTTATTTTTATACATATTTTATAATGGCAAATTCTAAACTATCTAATCTAATTGTAAAAAAAACGAGTCTGATTTTCAACGATTACCAATATTTTATTGATATATTATAATTTAAAATATAAAATAATGTTATGTAAATTTTGTTTAGGAGTGATAGGATGTTTGATCTTGAAAGGGATTTTGATAAAAAGGTTCATTTTATTGGAATTGGTGGAATAAGCATGAGTGCCCTTGCTGAAATACTTTTAGAATACGGCTACAAGGTTTCTGGTTCTGATAGGGCTAAATCCCACCTTACTGATAAGTTACAAGCAATGGGTGCAAAAATATTTATTGGACACGATGCTAAAAATATTGAAGATGCAGATATTGTTGTTTATACTGCAGCTGTAAAGGATGATAATCCTGAACTTATGGAGGCAAGAAGTAGGAAATTGATAATTTACGATAGAGCCGAATTTTTGGGACAAATAATGAAAAGATACAAAAAAGGTGTGGCAATTGCTGGAACTCATGGTAAAACCACAACAACCTCTTTAGTTTCATTGATGCTATTAAGGGCTAATCTTGATCCTACTTTAATGATAGGCGGAGAGGTTGATATATTAGGTGGAAATGTTAGGGTAGGTAAAAGTCCATACTTTGTTACAGAAGCCTGTGAATATAAAGAAAGCTTTTTAAAATTCTACCCTTTTATTGGTGTAATTTTAAACATCGATGCAGATCATTTAGATTATTATAAGGACATTAATCATATAAAAGAGGCCTTTTTAAAATTTGGTAAACTTATTCCTAAGGATGGTCTTGTTGTTGGGTATGCTGAAGATAAAAACGTCATAGAAATTTTTAAAGACTTAGAATGCAATAAATTGACCTACGGGATAAACAGGGGAGATTTTCAGGCAGTAGAAATAAGATATGACGAAAAGGGATGTGCCTCCTTTAAAGTTAATCTAAACGATAAACTATATGGTGATTTTAAGCTATCTATTCCAGGTGAACATAATGTCCTTAATGCTCTAGCTACTATCGCCTGTGGGCACTTTTTAGGAATTGATGTTGAAACAATTAAAAACAGCCTTTTAGAATTTAAAGGAACCCATAGAAGATTTGAGAAAAAAGGTGAAAAGAATGGAATAGTTGTGATAGATGACTATGCTCATCATCCTGCAGAAATAAAGGCTACAATTAAAGCTGCTAAAAACTATCCTCATAAAAAAATATACTGCGTATTTCAACCCCACACATATACAAGAACATATACTCTATTCGATGAATTTTCAACTGCCTTTTTAGGAGTTGACAAACTTATTCTTACCGATATATATGCCGCAAGGGAAAAGGATACCGGACTTGTAAATTCTAAAATGCTCTCGGATGCAGTTGTTAAACACGGCGTTGACTCTATATACATCAAGGATTTTGATGAAATAGTAAACTATTTAGAAGGTGAGCTAAAAGAAGGGGACCTTTTAATAACAATGGGTGCCGGAGATGTTTATAAAATCGGTGAAATGTTTTTAAAAAAGTAAGCCCTGTATAATGCAGGGCTTATGCTTTGGAAAAAGCTAATCTTTTTACCCTTTCGATGTCTTCCTTTGTAACAGGCCTTTCAAAACTTCTAAAGCCAGCAAGTTTAAAGCCATGCTTTTTAGCAAGATTATGTATCTCTTTAACCCTATCAAGGCTCAAATCCCTTCCTAAGGAATAGTTTTCAATTCTTCCCTCTAAAGCAAGGAGCATGGTTTCAGCCATGCAGGCATATCCTGTTTTTGGTGGAAAACCAAAGTTAAAATTAAAGTTTACATCTCCAGGGATTTCAACGACTCCGCCCTCTATTATTAATACATCCTGCCTTTTTTTTGCTACATCCTTTGAAACATCCCTTGGCCTTGCAACATCGCAAACTATTGCTCCCTTTTTTAAATATTCTGCCTCGATAATGGCATCTTTAGAACTTGATACGGTTATAACAACGTCTGCATTTTGCAGGGCTTCCTTTATATCCGAAGTTACATAAACTTTTTTGTTGTAGTTTCCTTCTAATTTATTTGCAAATTCCTTTAACCTTTCCATATTCCTTGCAACAAGGAACATATTTTTTGATTTTGGTAATAAAAGTTCTGCACAAACCTTTCCTATGGACCCTGTTGCGCCGATTACAGCAACATTGCATTCATCTAAGTATTTACCCATAATATCGACTGCCTTTTTTGTTGCTTCAACAGCTGTTGCAACGGTTAAGCTATTTCCAGATGTTACCGCGATGTTTACGTTTTTAGCGATAGTTATTCCGGCATCCCCAACAACCGATGTTAAAGCCCCAAGGCCTACAATGTCAACATCCAATTTTTCTGCCATCTTTGCCGCCTTTATTATTCTTTTTAAAACATAATCTTCAGGTAAGGATAACATCTGATTTGATGTTAAAGGAACGGCTATAAAATAACCTTCTGTTTCTGAAAATTCACTTTTTACCCCTGTTATTTTAGATATTTTTATAGGAGGTAAAAATTTTATTATCCTCTCAACATTTTTTTCTGAAAGATTTTTTAGAAACTTAAATTTTCTGCTAACATCAGTATATTCAATTGGATGAATAATAAAGGCAAATCTTTTCATCCCGACCCCTCCATTGGTGCACAATATGTGCACGTCTTTTAATAATATTTTAAGTCCTTTTACCATTATTTTCAAGTATATTCTATAAATAAAAAACACCTTTTTAGACTTTTCATCTAAAAAGGTGTTGGTAAATTATAGTAATGTCAAAAAGTCAAAATGTCAAGTGCCTGTCACTTTAGAATTCAGCATTTCTTGGGGTTCTTGGGAATGGGATAACGTCCCTTATGTTGCTCATCCCTGTTAGATACATTATCATTCTTTCAAAACCAAGGCCATATCCTGCGTGCTTTGTTCCACCGTATTTTCTAAGTTCTAGATACCACCAGTAGTCCTCCTCTTTCATTCCAAGCTCTCTTATTCTGTTTAAAAGCACATCGTATCTTTCTTCCCTTTGGCTTCCTCCGATTATCTCTCCAACTCCAGGAACCAAAAGGTCTGCTGCTGCAACAGTCTTTCCATCATCATTCAATCTCATATAGAAGGCCTTTATATCCTTTGGATAATTAGTTACAAATACTGGCTTTTTAAATATTTTTTCTGTGATATATCTTTCATGTTCTGTTTGTAGGTCGCATCCCCATTCAACTGGGAATTGGAAGTTCTCTCCTGATTTTTTCAAAAGCTCTATTGCTTCTGTGTATGTTATTCTTGCAAATTCTGAATTAACAACATTATTTAATCTTTCAAATAATGTATTGTCAATGAAATTATTGAAAAACTCCATCTCCTCTGGGCAATTTTCAAGAACATAGCTGATTATATATTTAACCATATCCTCTGCAAGGTCCATATAATCGTTAAGATCAGCAAAGGCAATCTCTGGCTCAATCATCCAAAACTCCGATGCATGTCTTGGTGTATTTGAATTTTCTGCTCTAAAGGTTGGTCCAAAGGTATAAACCTTTTTAAAGGCAAGGGCATAAACTTCTGCTTCTAATTGTCCTGAAACTGTAAGATTTGTTTCCTTGCCAAAAAAGTCTTCAGAAAAATCAATTGAACCATCTTCCTTTCTTGGAAGATTATTAAGATCAAGGGTAGTTACTCTAAACATTTGTCCTGCGCCTTCGCAGTCGCTTCCTGTTATTATTGGAGTATGAACATAAACAAAGCCTCTTTCTTGGAAGAACTTATGAATAGCATAGGCTGCAACTGACCTTACCCTAAATACTGCTGAAAAGGTATTGCTCCTTGGTCTTAGGTGGGCTATAGTCCTTAGGTATTCAAAGGAATGCTTTTTCTTTTGTAGCGGATAATCAGAATGGGAATATCCTTCAACTACTATCCTATCCGCATGAACTTCAAAGGGCTGCTTTGCACCGGGTGTTTCAACCAACTTACCTTCCACAGTTATTGATGAACTAATGGGAAGCTTTTCAATTTCCTTAAAATTATCTATTTTTTCGTCAAATACAATTTGAAGATTTTTAAAGAAGGTTCCGTCATTAAGCTCAATAAATCCAAAGCTTTTAGAACTTCTAACTGTTCTTATCCAGCCGCTAACTTTAACCTCTTGATTTAGATACTTTTCTTGATGTCTATAAAGTTCCTTTACTTCAACCTCAAACATGTTTATCCTCCCTTTCCTGTATGTTTTTACAAATTAAAAAGCCCTTCATCCCTAAATGGGACGAAAGGCTTAACTTCCGCGGTGCCACCCAAATTGCCAAAATGGCCTCTTTGAAGGTACTAACATACCCCCTGGATTTAACGTTCCAGCCACGTCTTAGCCTACTCTCTTACGATTTCGGTAAGAAACTCCGGGATGTTCTTCAATATAGGCTTCGTATCGGTCTTCCACCGCCACCGACTCGCTATGACTACGTCCCATATCTACTCTTCCCATCATAGTCTTTTAATATTTATATAAAATTATAATATTTGATATTAGTATTGTCAAATAAAAGTAGAAATTATGATAAAATAATTATAACTTTACATTAAAGGATGGTGTTAATATGAATAGAATCCACTTAAATCCCACCGATCCAATAGTTAAATACATATCAATTAAGGATAAAAGAGTAAAGGAACTTATAGAAAGGGTTGGAGAAATACAATTAGATCTTGGCAAAAATTATTTTTCTTCTTTAGTTCAATCTATAGTAGGTCAACAGCTTTCGATGAAGGCTGCTGAAACTATTTGGAATAGACTTGTTTTTATTTTAGGTGACATAAACTGCGACAATATTATAAACGCTCCTTTTGAAACTTTAAAAAGCATAGGACTCTCTAAAAGCAAAATAGCATATATTAAGGATCTCGCAGAAAAGGTCAATGAAGGAGCTGTAAACCTTGATATAATAGATTCCCTTTCAGATGAAGAAATAATAGATGAACTTATTAAAGTCAAAGGTATAGGCAAATGGACAGCAGAAATGTTTTTAATATTTTCATTAGGAAGGATGGATGTTTTTTCAATGAACGATTTAGGCCTTCAAAAAGCCGTCCAATGGCTTTTTAAACTTGAAGGTCTCCCACCAAAGGAATTTCTTTTGGATTTTACATCGAAATTTAAACCCTACAGAACTATATTATCCCTTTATCTTTGGGGTGCAATAAATAAGGGGCTCATATGAGCCCCTTGAGCCAATTCTCTATTCTTTTTTCAACTTCTATTTTATTTTTTATAAAAGAATCCTTAAAGCCAATTTCATCAGAGATAATCAAATTCATTTTTTTGGTGAAATATTCATAAGCCTTTTTCTCGTCCGCTGCAAAGGTCGAAAATAGGTATATCTTCTTGTCATTTAAAGGATGATTTTCAATAAAAGATAGCACATATGGACAAGGTCTTCCTGCCCAAATTGGAGTCCCTAAAAATATTGTATCGTAAAACTCCCAATTAGGCACTCCCTCAACCTCCGGCCTTTCTCCAAAAAGGGACATCTTTCCACCATAAAAGAACTTCCAAAATCCCTTATACTTAAACTCTTTTAAGGGCTTTATCTTTATAATTTCAAATCCTGTCCTTTCAGCAATCTTATTTGCCACAAACTCTGTATCCCCATCAAGGGAAAAATAAACAACAGCACCTTTTTTCATAATAAGACCTTCTTTCTATAAATTATTTATTTTTACACATAAATCATCTTCCTTGTCATGCCTCCATCAACTATGAAATTTGCACCTGTTATGAAGGAATTTTGTGGATCGATTAAAAATAAAACTAGCGATGCTATATCATCCTCGTTGCCAACTCTTCCTGCTGGATGTTGCTTATGGTCCATTTCCGTTAAATTTGCGATATATCGTTGGCTTTGCTTCTTAAGGTGGCTAACCTCAATCCATCCTGGACTTATACAGTTTACCCTTACATCAGGCCCAAGGCTTATGGCCAGGGCATGGGTTAGGGCAAATACTCCCCCCTTTGATGCTGAATAGGCCTCGGTATTCGGTTCCGACATGAAGGCCCTTGTTGAAGCTATGTTTATTATGGAGCCTTTTCTTTCTTTTATGTAGGGTGCACAGTATTTTGAACATAAAAATGCACCAGTCAAGTTTACTCCAATTACCCTGTTCCACTCATCGAGGCTAAGTTCTGTTATAGACTTATTTATTGAAATTGCAGCGTTGTTTATTAAAACGTCAATTTCACCGAAAATTTTTACCGTTTCTTCAATAAGTTTTTTAACATCATCCTCCTTCGATACATCGCAGTGAATAAATTTAATGTTGCCTAATGAGCTCAATTCCCTTTCCGTTTCTTCTCCTGCCTCTTTATCTATTTCTGCAATTATGACGTTATAATTTTCTTTTAATAGTCTTTTAGCTATTCCCCTTCCTATTCCTTGACCTCCACCCGTTATAATTGCTGTTCTTTTATGATTATCCATATCGCCACCTCACATTTTTATCTCTTACTAAATTTATTCTCCCCAATGTGTTTATTTCCTACCAATATATAAAAATTTTTAGTCATTTAAGTAAATAAAATTCTTAATAAGTGAAAGTAAAAAAGACCTGTAAGCTATAAAGCCACAGGCCATTTTGGTCGGGGCGACAGGACTCGAACCTGCGACCTTATGGTCCCGAACCACACGCGCTACCACCTGCGCTACGCCCCGGTAAAAATTTCCTTATGAGATTATAAAATAAGGTTTAGCCTTAAGGCTAAACCTATGGTCGGGGTGACAGGGATTGAACCTGCGACCTCATGGTCCCAAACCACGCGCGCTCCCATCTGCGCCACACCCCGCTATCGACAAAATAAATTATAAGACATTTTTTTTATTTTTTCAAGTGTTTTTTTGTGGAATTTTTGCCTATTTAGTATCAGCGAACAAAATTAGTAAAAATCTTTTTCTCCTTTTCAGGCTCAAGGACTATACCTTCTCCACTCTTTTTTAATTTCAAAAGCCATGCCATGTTTTTGCCAAGAAGTCTCATTATCTGAACTCCCTCTTCATCCTGATAAACTTCCCCAGGCTTTGCACCATGAATTACATTCCAATAGTTTGTCGTTGGAATGAGCATTTCTGAATAAAGAAGATAATTGTTAAGCTGTTCAAAGGTTGTAACCCCACCTGAACGTCTCACAGCAACTACTGAAGCTCCTACTTTATGCCTAAAAAGCCCTCCATTTGCTGATGCAACATAAAAGGCTCTGTCTAAAAAGGCCTTCATGGTTGCAGCAATGCCGGAATAGTGAACTGGTGAGCCTAAAATTATCCCATCAGCGTTTTTCATCTTTTGAATCCATTCATTTACCTCGTCATCCGTTATGCATCTTTCATTTTTATTTTTGTAGCACATCCCGCAGGCTATGCAGCCTCTTATAATTTTATCTCCAACATGGACTATTTCAGCTTCAATTCCTTCCTTTTCAAGTTCCTCTGCTACAATTTTTATAGCATGATATGTATTTCCTTCCTTTTTTGGGCTTCCGTTAAAGGCAACAACCTTCATACACCTTCCCCCTTTCTTTTTTTTAAAATTATACCAAGAAGGATATATTAATTCAATAAAGTCAAAAAATATAGGGCACTTTTTAGATTTTTCATCTAAAAGTGCCACATATATTAGGCGTTACTTTTTGAAATTGAGATCAGCCATTGTCTGGTGAATGGGTTTTATTTATGGGTTGATAAGCTTAAGGCTTTTTTTCCTCCACACCACGCCTTGGAACACATGAAGCAATAAATCCTATAAGAACAGATTGAACTGCTGGAGCAATATAATTTAAGTATTTTTGATATCTTAAAGAGTAGACTATTAAAGCTGTTATCACGTTTATTATAACCGTAACTAAAAAAAGATAAATTACAAACCTTGAAAAGGAGCTTATATATTTTTCCCATATCCTATGTCTTTTATCACCGGGTATTAATTTAGAAAACAAAAAGAAGGTAACAAGAACAATTAGTATATCTACTGCAAGCATTATAAAAAAAGTTTTAACTCCTAAATAGTTCGTCATAAAATCCCTCCATTCTAATTTTATTTTTTACAATTTTTTATATTTAATGTATATTGTTTCTCATGTATAATAAAAATATAGATAGGGATTGGGGTGGTTATATGAATTATAAAGAACGTAGAAAATTTGAAAGGGTCAAAATGGACTGTCAAATTCTATATCCTACCTTAATTTTAAATAATGAAAAAAGAACTTTTCTTGATGATAATGCTAAGCTTTATGTGTGTGATATTTCTGAAGCTGGTATATGTGTAAGGTCAAATTTTTTTATTCCAAATGAAAGCTTTCTATCATTTTATTTTAGAATAGAGGATAATATACCATTTAGAGTATTGGTAAAAATCGTCTGGACTAAAGTTGAAGATGGAGAATATATTGCAGGTGGTGAATTTATAGCATTAAAATCTGAAGAAATGATGATTATTAGAGATTATGTAAATAAACATAAAAATAATTAAAAAATAAATGGAGGAATCTTCATGGCAAAGGTCTTTCTAAAATCTAAAAAAGGATTAAGAGCTGAAATGGGGCATCCTTGGATTTTTTCTGGTGAAATTGATAAAATAGAAGGCGATTTTGAAAACGGAGATATAGTTGAAGTTTACAATTTTAAAGGCAAATTTATAGGCAAAGGTTACATAAACACTAAATCCCAGATTACAGTAAGAATACTAACAAGAAACAAAGATGAAGAAATAAACGAAGATTTTTTCAGAAGAAGAATTTTAGATGCCTGGAACTATCGCAAAAAGGTTATAGAAACCACATGCTGTAGAGTAGTGTTTGGTGAGGCTGATTTTCTTCCTGCCCTTATCGTTGATAAATATAGCGATTATCTTGTTGTTCAAACCCTTGCCCTTGGAATTGATAAATACAAAGATATTATAGTAAAAGTTTTAAAGGAAATATTCAATCCAAAGGGCATATATGAAAGAAACGACGTTCCTGTTAGGGAACTTGAGGGTCTTAATCAACAAAAGGGATTTTTAACAGAACCCTTTGATACTACAATAATTACCGAAGAAAATGGCGTTAAATTCTATGTTGACATAGAAAACGGCCAAAAGACAGGTTACTTCCTAGATCAAAAGGAAAATAGAGCTGCCATTAAGGACATTGTAAAGGATGCTGATGTTTTAGACTGTTTTTGCCATACCGGCTCATTTTCCCTGCATGCCGCAAGATATGGTGCAAAAAGTGTTCTTGGAATAGATATTTCTGAACATGCCGTTGAATTTGCAAGAAAAAATGCTGAACTTAATGGGTTCCAGGATATATGTAAATTTGAAGCCCACAACGCCTTTGATGTTCTTCACCCATGGTCAAAGGAAGGAAGAAAATTCGATGTAGTTATCCTTGACCCACCAGCATTTACAAAGAGTAAAGATACTGTAGAAAGTGCAATGAGGGGATACAAAGAAATAAACTTAAGAGCCATGAAGCTTTTAAAACCCGGAGGATTTTTGGTAACAGCTTCTTGCTCACATCATTTAACCCCAGAGCTTTTTTATCAAGTTATCATGGATGCTGCAATAGATGCCAAAAAAACTATAAGGCAAGTTGAATATAGGACCCAATCCAAGGACCATCCAATCCTTTGGAACTCTGGCGAAACCCTATATTTAAAATTCCTTATACTTCAAATAATATAGGCTGCATACAATGCAGCCTCAGATTGTAGACAAACTCTCTTTGGTGTTCAGACTTTGCAAGAGCCCTGTGAATGGATTTCAAAAAGGCATCTCTCATAAGCTCTAGCAATTCTTGCTTTTCGACTTTTCAAAAGTCCGTAATTCTGCACACGGACGTGCAGAGCCGAGTGGCCGACACGGATGTCGGCTCACGAGGGTAGGACTTTTGAAAACAAAGAAAAGCTTAGAATTGCTTAGCGAAATGAGCAAATGCCAGGGAAATCCTTCACAGGGCTTATCAAAAAACAACTTTTTCAACAGTCTGAGGCTGCATACAATGCAGCCTTCAGACCGTCGACAAACCCCACTTTTCAAAAAACGAAAAGTGGGGTTTGAGTATTTTTACAAGCATTTTTGATAAATATTTTATAAATACAAAGAAATTTTTGCCCTTTCCAGGGCCGTTTTGTCCCTTCTTCCACATCCAATTTGCCATCTTCTTTAAATTAAAGCAAGCACAAACAAGCATCGCTTGCATGGACACTTTTTCTATCCCTCTTAGTGTTGTCCATCGCAAACCATGCTTCTCCTTCAAGTCGGCAAATACCCTCTCTATGGTTTTGCTTCTATCTTTATATAGTTCTTTGCATTCGTATGTATGTCTCAAATGTTCTACTTCTTCTAGATATCCTTCCCATATATGTCGATTGACTATTTTTGTGTTGATTTTTACTGCTTGTGCACATGCTTAAATATGGGCAGTTCTTGCATACTTCCGGATTTGATTTGTATACCCTATATCCATCTCTGTTTGTTGTTGCGTATTCTAAT
>NZ_CAKP01000026.1 GCF_000297115.1 Caloramator australicus RC3
ATATAAAGATGACGATGATGTAATAGGATGCAGCGCAGAAGGGCATGTAAGCCATGTATTATCGGCGAGATTAAGCAGCAGGCCATTAGGATGGAGCAAGGAAGGATTAAAGATAATGGCAAAGCTAAGGGTATTTAGCAAGAATGGAGGAAATTTAAGGGAAATAAGTGTGTTTAAGGAAGATGAAAAAGCCTTCAAGGTAAGTAAGAAGAAAATAAAAGAAGCGATAAGAAAGATAAATAAATCTTCACGTGAAGTTATGAATAATATAACGATATTGAACATAGGGAAAGTAACGCCAATTTACAGGATATTAAAATCAATAAAATATGAAAATATAATTTAAGTTTTTTAAATTTAACAAACGCCTTGAAACTAGCTAATTTAAGGGGTTGTCTATAAAAATTAACCTACAATATCTTGACACTATCCTTTTTTGCTATTTACTTCTAGTGCATGTGTATATATGTTATTAATCTTAGGAATTAAATTTGAAATAGTATTTAATAGCTCCTTAAATATTTCAGTAGTATTTTTATTATTTTGAATTTGATTTTGAATAGTCATTGTCATATTGTTGGTGTTTTTTATTACAAGTTCATTTTCCTTTGAAATAGTATTAATTATTTCAGCTATATTTAGGGCTGATTCTTTTGATCTTTCTGCAAGCTTTCTTATTTCCTCTGCTACAACAGCAAATCCTTTTCCACTTTCACCTGCCCTTGCAGCTTCAATAGCTGCGTTTAGAGCAAGAAGATTGGTTTGTTCTGCTATATTATTTATAAGGCCCAATATCTCGCTAATTTTATTGATATTTAAATTAAGGTTTTCTATACTTCTTGCAACAAATCCAAAGGAAGTATTTATTTCATCCATAGAAGTTATAAAAGAATTAATATTTTTGCTTCCGTCTTTTAATAGTGTATTTATATTTGTAGTGTCCTTTTCTATCTCTTCAATTAAAGCTACAATTTTTTGTATTTTATCGTTGAAATCCCTAGTTAAGCTAACTATTTTTTCTATGGTTTGATTTTGATTTTCCATATCATAACTTGTTGATTGCATTGAAGTTGAAACGTCTTCTGAGGCCTTTTGTAATTCCTTTGCAACATAGGATAAATTTTGAGCCTGATCATTTAATGTTAAAAAGTTATTCTTTATACTTAATAACATATTATTAACTGCTAACCTAAATTCATTCGTCTTTTTGATGATATCTTCTATTTCATCCTTAGTATTAGCATCTAATTTAACAGTAAGATTTCCAGATGAAAGTTCGTTTATATTTGTAAGGGCATTGTCGATTTGTAATACAACATTTTTAGAATATCTATTTATAAAAAAGATAGCAATTATAAAAACTATTATGAATATGTAGATAATAGAAGCTATTAGCTTGGAGTTAATGTATTCAAAAACTGAGATATCCATATCAGCAGCTACAATTCCAATTATTTCCCCGTTTGAATTTTTAACAGGAGCATAGGCAGAAATAAAAGTGCCCCATTTGTCTTTTATGGGAAAGTTTAACACAGATATCTTCCCTTTCATAGCTAATGACATTTCCTTTTTATAAACATATTCTTCACCTAAGGAGGCTGCATCTTCTGTTGCACCATCAACAATAAAATAAACTTTGTCATTATCTACAAAAAGAGTATAAATAAATTTAACATCGCTATTACTTTTAGCTTTAATTAGACTATCCTTTATATCTTTAAAGTCTTTAGAATTCATATCTTTAGATTTCCAAACTTTTTGCAGTTTATCTCCATTGATCATTTTTTGTGCAAGTTCAACGGTTTCCTTTGCATTATTTTGAAGTTTTGTTAAACCTGAATATAACACAAAAAAGTAGGATATAAGCGTTAGAAATAAAAATGAGATGGAAATACTTGCTATTAGCTTTATTATGTTTTTACCAAACCTACTGATTTTCATTTTCCCCCTCCTAACATCATTAAAGCTAAAGACATTATATCATAAATAAATAATGTTATGAACAAAACAATGTCAATATTGGTCAAATATAATCATATTTTGTAACATGGCTTTAATATTTGATGATTACCTTATATTGTTAAAATATATAAAATATAGTAAAATAATTATAGATGCATACGTTTGCACAATTATAAGGGAGGGATTAGATGAAAAGGTTTAAACAAAGGCTAAGCATTATTCTTATATTCTTATTCTTAGTTAATTTTTTTCCTAAATTAAATCTGACTTCACAAGTTAGGGCCTCATCAAGGGTAGATGACATAGTTGCACTGGTTGGAAACTTTACTTTAGAGGGAACCAAAGTAGAAAACAATTGGAAACCCGATGATAAGAATAATTTTATGAAGCCCTATGGAAATGGAATTTATGAGGCTGTTGTGGATTTTAAAGAGGCCGGTAGCTATGAATACAAGGTTGCACTTAACAGAAGCTGGGATGAAAACTATCCGTCACAAAATAGACAGCTTAATTTAACTGAACCTAAAAGAGTTATATTTAGATTTGATAATAAAAATAAGAGAATTATTGATTCAGTAAATGAACCGCAGGAATTTAAACTATCGGCAACATTGGTTGGAAACCTCAACGATTTTGTTGAAGATGGCCAATTTTGGAACCCTGAAGATGCCAATTTTGATTTAAGCTATATCGGAGGAGGATTTTTTAAAGGAACCTTTAAACTTTCACCAAAGACTCAAAATACTAAGCTTGAATACAAAGTAGCCTATGACCATAAGTGGTCCAATGGTGAAGTGGGACAAAATAGGGAAGTTCAAATTACAGCAGAGACAGATGTAACTTTCCTTGCAAATCCGTACCTTAACCTTTGTGTTGATTCAATTAACAATCCGTGGATAAATACTGTAGTTTCAATTATAGGACAGGTTAGAGAAGGTAATACTTGGGATGCTTCAACAAGGGGATATGAATTTGATTATTTAGACGGCGATGGAAAATTTATTTATAGAAGCTTTTTAAATGCAGGAAGTTATGAATATAAGGCTTGTGAAAACTATTCATGGGATAGCGGTGGAATACCAAGAAGCGGCAATAAGGTTTTAAACATTCCTGAAGGCGGTAAATATGTTATATTCATAGCGGATGTAAAAAATGTAGCACTTTATGACAGTATTAATGACTATGACAAGGTTGCTGAAATTTTAGGATTGGAAAATCCGATAATAAGCCCAGAAATAACTTTAGATGGTAAGGTTATATTCAGATATAAAAACGATAGGGCAGAGAGGGTTTCACTGGCGGGAAGCTTTAATGGTTGGGATAAAAATGCAAATCCTATGATAAAGGAAAATGGAGTGTGGACTTTAGTTTTAATCCTCAATCCAGGTGAATATCAGTATAAATTTGTTGTAACAGAAAATGGAAATGAATATTGGGTAAATGACCCATCAAATCCAAATGTAGTTGACGATGGATATGGTGGTAAAAATTCTAAACTTGTTGTTCCATCAAAGGTTAGTAGCCCTGTAATAGAAGGTAATAAGGTGATATTTAACTATTTAGATCTAACCGGAAAAGCAAGGGAAGTTTACCTTGCGGGTTCTATGACAAATTGGGGAGACGGAAAACTTTTGATGACTAAAGGAGAAGACAATGTTTGGTCCATTAGCCTACAGTTAAAACCTGGTAAGTATCTTTATAAATTTATTGTTGATGGCAATTGGATGACGGACCCACAAAATCCACGAAAGGAAGGCAATCCACCCTTTGATAACTCTGTTTTATATGTTCCAGGACTTGTTGATATAGATGTGCCCTTTGAGGTGGAACAAAACACTTCAATAAAGCTTATTGCAAAATCCATGAAGGAGGATGGTGCTTTAGAGGATTATCAAAATGTAGAGTGGTCCTTAATAGATAATCCAAATCAAATAGCGTCTCTAAGCGATGAAGGAGTTTTAACATTAGGGCAACTTCCAGAGGGCGAAGATACAATAAAAATTAAGATATCAGTAAAGGATAAAGCTTCAAATGTTCAGGTTTTAAAGGAAGTTCAAGTTGTAAGGGAAGCTTCAGAAGTTCCAGGAGGAAGATTGGTGGTTTTAGTTGGAACAGTTCAACACCTTGTTGGTGCAAATGATTGGGATCCATCATCACAAATTACAAGGATGAAGCATATAGGAGATGGCCTTTATAAATTTACAATAAAGGATGTTCCGCCTGGGATATATGAATATAAAGTTGCTATGGGTTCCTGGAATGAAAATTACGGGAAGGATGGAGCAAGGGACGGAGCTAATATTCAGATGCAGGTTACAAAAAAGCAGGATATAACCTTCTATTATTCAGATATAAGTCATATAATAACTGATTCTACAAAATATGTTCCGCTTCTTGGAGAGAATAGACCAAAGTTAGTAGGCCTTGACAAAGAATATGTTATGAAGGATTTAAGGTTAACGGGAGTATATTCAGTTTCTGTTTATCTCAAGGCAGGAACATATAGAGGAATAAGGGTTGTTTTTGGAAACGATGATTATGAATATCCAGAGATTGTTTTAAACGAAGATAGAGAAGTTACATTCAGCTACGATTATGTAACAGGTTTAATATTCAACAACGCTTCACAAAGAAATATAGACACCAGCAAAATTTATTATGATTCAAGGGATTTAAGCTTTAAAGAGCCCTTTGGTGCTGTTAAGATAGGTGAAAATGTAAAATTTAGAATTAGAACGGGACAGGATGTTTCACAAGTTAAGCTTGTTGTATTAACTCCAAATGGTAAAGAAAGCATAGATATGACAAAAACTATTGCAGAAGATAACTATATTTGGAGCACTAATTATATACCAAAGGAAAAGGGAATGTATCAATATTACTTTATAATTTCCAATGGTTCAGAAGTAAAGGCATTTGGTGACGATGATGGATTATATGGCAAAGGAAAGGCTGATGATTTAGGCAAGGTTTTATATTATGGATTAAACGTATATCTTCCTGATTTTAAGACGCCTGATTGGATGAAAAATGCTGTGATATATCATATTTTCCCCGACAGGTTCTATAATGGAGATAAGAAAAACGACTACTCTCAAAAATTTGCAAGGGGAAGTGTCCTTTACGAATTTTATGATGATTGGTACGCAATCCCTGAAGTCCCATCCTTAGAGGACAGAGAAGACTACAAGGGAACAAGGGGAGATAAAGAATGGTGTAACGAAATGTATGGTGGAGATATCGAAGGAGTTATAAAGAGACTAGATTATTTGAAGGCCCTTGGAATAAATGTAATCTACTTTAATCCTATTTCTAAATCCATATCCAACCACAGATACGATGCAAGTGATTATAAGGGACTTGACCCGCTACTTGGTTCTATGGATGATTTTGTAAGACTTGCTAAGGAAGCTAAAAAGAGAGGAATTAAAATAATCCTTGATGGAGTATTAAACCATGTTTCTGATGACTCAATTTATTTTGACAGGTATGGCAAATACATGACAAAAGGGAAACCCCTTGGGGCTTATCAATATTGGTCAAGGGTTTACGATTTGATGAACCTTGAGGGATTAAGTCAATTAGAGGCGGAAAATAGAGTTCAGGAATACTTTAGAAGCATTGGAATCACTGATTTCCATTACAAAGACTGGTTTAGAATAGAAAATAGGAAGGTGGATGTTGGAAAACCAACTGAGCACTATTACTATGAAGGATGGTGGGGATTCGACTCGATGCCTGTTATTCAGGCACTTAATGGTTCTGAATATCAAGTTAAATCTTGGGCTGAAGAAGTTATTGATGGTGAAGATTCCCATACAAGATATTGGTTAAGAAAAGGTGCTAGCGGCTGGAGACTTGATGTTGCAAATGAGGTTTCGGATGAAACATGGGTTAACTTTAGAAGAGTGGTAAAGGAAGAAGGAGACAATGTAATAATAGGTGAAATATGGGATGATGCTACAAGATATCTTTTAGGAGATATGTATGATTCTGTTATGAATTATAGATTTAGAGGAGCACTATTAGACTTTTTTATGGGACAAAAGGATTCAGAAAAGGTAATGGAAACGTTAGAACTAATTAGAGAACAATATCCAAGGGAAGCCTTCTATGCTATGTTCAACTTAATAGATTCCCATGATACCCAAAGGACAATTTCTGCCTTCGATGGATATCAAAAGAGTGTTAAGGATATAGCAAATCCTCCAAGTGAAAATGCAAAGAAACTTTTAAAGCTTGCAGCATTGATGCAGATGACTTATCCCGGTGCACCCGTTATATATTACGGAGATGAAGCAGGGCAATACGGTGCAGATGACCCGGATAACAGAAGAGCCTTCCCATGGGGTAAGGGTGATAGGGAACTTGTTGAGTGGTATGCGAAACTTGCAAATATAAGAAATAACTATGATGTATTAAGAACTGGTGAAATTAAACCGATATTAGCCCATAAAGATGTTTTGGCATATGTAAGAGAAAAGGCTTCAGATAAGGCTATCATAGTTATAAATAGGGGAGATTCAAAGAGCGTGAGTTTAAATGTTCCTTATGAAAATGGAACAAAGTTTGTAGATTTAATTTCAGGGCAAGAAATTATAGTTTTAAACGGAAATATAAATTTAAATTTAAATGAAAAATCGGGAGTAATATTAGTAAATAAAGTAAAGAATATAACGATTGATGGAGAAAGTTTAAAGCCTGCTTATGATCCAAGTTTTGTTCTCGAAAAAAGGATAATGCATAAAAATGATGCGGAAGAGTTCAAGCTAATCAGGTCGCTTTTGAATACAGAAAAGGAGAATGTGTTTAGTGTAAGTGGTAAATTATCAAGGGAAGTTTTATATGCAGCTTCGTTGAATGATTTGTTATTAAGTTATTGCGACAAGAATATAGAGGTAATTTATAAAGCAAAGGATATTCTAAGAAATATAAATGATTATTTTGAATTAAATATTTCAAATATTAAATCAGCTAAGCTTAATAAGATTAGAGGAAGGGATTTTATAGGATTTAACATTTCTTCAAACATTGAAACTTTATATAATACTGTATTCAAAACAAAGATAGAGATAGATAAAAAGAAATTTAATAACGCATATGTTTATTATTTTAATGGTTCTACATTTGTATATGTTCCTTCTAGAATTAAAGATAAGACTGTAGAGTTTGAAACAAAGTATTTAGGAGATTTTATAATTTTAAATAGACCTTTAGACGATTAGTATTTTTATAAAATTGAGCTAATATTTAAAAGCTTTAAAGTTCAAAGTTGAATTTAATCTTCCCTATGGCAACATTTGTTTAGTAGTTTCAATACGAAATTCAAAAGGCATTGAACTGCAAATCTTTCTAATTTTCTAATTGTAAAATATGAGCTGCCGTAATAAAGGCAGCTCATTACAATTTATTTTAATAATTTTTAGCTAGTAAGTGATAGAATTACTATAATGGGATTATTAACAGCATTTATTTAATATCCTAAAGATGCCCCACATTCCTTGTTCTATTTCCCATCTTATATTACCCGAACGGTATAAATAATCGCCTGTTAATTTATTTTTTCCTCCAGCAATTAATTCAATATTTAGTGTATTTCCAACTGATAATGCACCTTCAGCACCGATTCGATTTGAATAGGGATTATTCATTTGTTGAAGCCAATTATGACCATGAATTATAAAGGTAGTGTTTCTTGGTTTATCGGCAACAATAGCATACCTAAAAACTACTTTATCTCCTGCATGAGCTATAAAAACAGGCGTTGAAGGATCATTATGGATTTTTGAACTAAAAACTAAATGTATATTAGGATTGTGGTGTAATCTATTTTCAAATCTTTCACATCTATAGTTAAAGGCTTTATGGCCTTGATCTTCAAAGTCAAGATGTTCTGAATGATGAACTTCTGGAATTCTATTGCCATCTTTATCAAACAGGTCAATTCCATTTTGAGCCAAGATTATAAATTCTCTAAAGGCTTCTTTATAGGCAGGGATTATTATAGCTTGCTCGCCAGAAATAGTTTTTCGTCTAGTAAAAGGATTTAAATAAATTGATCCCTGTGGTTCAATAATTAATACCCCGAATAAACCTCTGTGTCTGTGGTTTCTAATATCTCCATAACTTGATAAAATAATAGTTCCAAATTCGCCATCTGCAAAATATCTATAGGTTATACTTTCATTTGGGCCTATTGTCTGATCATAGTTAAAACCAACTGTTGCACCGTCAGAACCACGCACATCATATTTTAGCATTTGAGCATGGATAGAAACCCTGTTTGATGGTGGAAAAGGTACCTCAACAGGAACGTGCGGGTATTCGGTTTCTGCTATGGTTTCTGGAAGTAAGTTTGTAAGCTTAATTTCGATACATTCACCTGCATTTGCTCTTATTATAAGAGGTTTTGGACAAATTTTGTCATTCAAAACTTTTTTCAGATTTTCTTTAAGAACAAATAATAATCCATTTGGGTCGTTATCGCCAAATTTATTGTATATAATTTTCTTTTGGACAGCATAAACTTCAAATCTCCTAATTTTTGAATATGATTTACATGGCATACCTGGATCTTCAGCCTTTGGAGGTGGAGAACCTGTTGGTGTGGGGAATGGTTTAATTCTTTCAGGTGGTGCTGGTCTATCTTTTAATGGCAGCAAATGCGGCATAATAGCTCCATATACCCTTAAAATACCCCAAAGACCAAGCCATAAATCGTCAAGCCCGGCGAAATAATATAATACATCCTGATCATCCTCAGCTTCAGCTATAAATTCAATATTAAACGCTTCTGAAATACCTATTACCTGTGAGCAAACTAAAGGTGATTTGGGATTGGTTATTTCCTTGTGCCATTTGTATCTGTGGAGATTGAAAACATGCTGTTCTTCATGCGCCACATCTAAAAGCCTTATTCTTATCCTATCTCCAGAATAGCACTCAAGTAGTGGGGTTTCTGGGTCACCATGGAGAAAAGAACTGAATACATAAGCAGGCTCGCCTGGCCTGAACTGAAGCGGTGCACATTTATAGTTTATTCCCATAACTCCTGGGTCCTCGTGAGAATCAGGGAAGGGTGGAGGATTTATTTCTTTATTATTGTTGTCAAATAATAGAGCAAAATCATGAACAAACAATGAAAATTCTCTAAAACTACCATGTGGTGTTTCAACAATAGCTTTTGTTCCACTCTTGATTGGAAGCCCGGTATACGGCGAAATATATTTTGAACCTGCGGGTTCAACAATTAGCGAGGCAAATAATCCATGCTGCTGATGAGTGTTTGCAAACAAGTGATCATGAAAAAAACAGGCATGAAGTTCTTCATCGGCATACCATCTATAAATGATAGTTTCACCAGGCCTTACTCCGCTTGAATAATTCCAGCCATTGCCACCTCCATCGGAGCACAACACATCAAATTTTACTAAGTGAACATGGCAAGTACACTGGGTGGTTGCGTGAACTGTTTGAAATAAATTCCCTCCAATAGTTAATGGCAATTTGTTAGTAAATTTAATTTCAACGCAATCACCTGCATTTACTCTAATTACGAGGGGCTCAGGTTCCTTTATTCCATTTAATATATCCTGTTCGTCCTCAGCAAGACAATATATCCTCCCAAATGGATCATGCCAGTTTTGATTATTGTATTTAATAGGCACTTCTATAGCTACAATCTCAAATGTTTTTACAGGTGCATTAGGCGGACATGGATTTGCAAAGGCTGCTCCGGGTACAGCATTAGGATGGAAAGTATTTATCTCAAGCTGAGTTGGAGCTCTTCCGCCGATTATTCCAAGTGGAGGTTCAGGTGCTTTTTGGCCGACTACTCCTGGTATAAACAATGGGAAACCTGGCCTTTGTGGAGTAGGCAAAGGTGGAGGAGTCCTGTCTGGAAGGGGTTTTAAGCTTTTTATTTTTGTTCCATCTGGGTAAAACCTTGTTCCATCTTCAAGAACGTCGTGAACTCTGAAAAGTCCCCACATACCTGCTTCAAAATGGGGATATAAATGACAGTGAAATATAATATCACCGAATGTTTTTTGCAAACTTCCTGCACCATATAAGGGGACTACTGTATAACATTGCTGAGGTCCAATTGAAATTGAGTCAATTATGGTGGAATTAGGATCGTCAGGATTTAACCTCCATTGATGAACATGGAAGTGAAATACATGGGTTTCTTTAACACCAGCGTTAATTAACCTTATTTTTACCGGATCACCTATATAAGCATGTAGAACAAGAGAAGGATCTCCCCATACCCAGGAGGAATGCATGCAGTCTTCTCCGATGCAATCGGTTGAAGGCTCTGGCATTCTGTTTCTCATAGGTTCCGAACGATAGTTTATTGAATGGGTGTCTTCCTCATGCCCAGTCATTGGATTTATAGGGGGTAAACCTTGATTGTTAAGAACTGGTGCTTCATCATGGAAAAATAGCACATATTCTCTAAACGAATTTTTATATTTATGGTGAATATCTGCATATAATCCCGATTTTATTTCCTCACCTGTTTCAGGATGAGTCCAATATGAGCCCTCTTCTTCAACAATTAAAGCGCCAAACAATCCATGGACGCTGCTTCCTGTTTCATCTGCAAATGGATTCCCAAGGTCGCTAAAAAAATATATTCCCTGTCTTTCGGCATAAAACTTGTAAGTTATTTTCTGATTAGGCTGTGCAACCGATGGAGGATTAAAACCCGCATTCGCCCCATCTGAAGTTACATCATAGTGCAATCCCTGTATATGAATAGAAGCAGGAAAATCAAGTTTGTTATGAAAATTTATTATCACTATTTCTCCTTCATTTGCCCTAATTACAAGTGGAGAAACTAAATCAACAGGTGTATTTGGGTTGTTTTCAATTTGATTTAATATATTTTCTTCATCTTCTGCAAGAACGTATAAAAGACCGTTAGGGTCATGGTCACCGTATCTATTATATACTATCTTTGTCTTAATTGCATTTATATTATATATTCGCATGTTAGAGTTCAATAAATTACAGAAATCGCTAATCATATGATTATCCCCCCCTTTAATATATTATATGTCATCATATCGTAATGTGTTATTTTTTGTGTTTGTTTTTGTCGAAAAAAATAATAAATGTATAGGGTGTCTCCTTCCGGAAACACCCTATACATCATCTTGAATATCTCAATGTTAACCTTATTATTCTTCTTACTAACCTTCTTGCTACCGGCATTGGGATTCCATAGGCCCTTAAGATTGCAAATATTTGAGGATCGTTTTTCTCAATCTTGTTTAAAATCTCCTCAACAGAAACTCTGTCTTCTTCCCTATCTTCATAACCATCTTCATCATCCTTATCTATAAGCATAGGCATCATTTGCATCATTGACGTCCCCATCATAGGCATGTGCATCATCGGCATTTGCATCATATAAGGCATGCTTTGCATTTTTTCCATTCCCATCATTGGCATCATATAGTGATAAAAAGGACACATAAACATGTGATGATACATAAACTCCCTCCATCTATATTGATTAGTCTAATAAATCCTTAAAATTAGTAAATAATTCAAACATATATCTTTGTTCATGTGTAATGTGCTCTAATAGTTCCTGCCATACAGCATCGTCTTTTCCGTATTGTTTAATTTCTGGAAGAAGCATTAAGAAATGTCCATCATGAAGTAAAAATTCATCTATGAGACTTTTTACGTCAAGATAAACTAGAGGGGTGATGTGGGACTTCCCCTTTATTGCTTCGGCTTTTTTCATTATTGGCTTAAACATTTCACTAATTTCGTCTAATCTTCGGTTTAGGGATTCTGGAAGATTTTTTCTTGTGAGGGAAGCGACCGTTTTAATAAATATGGGGTGTTCACTTGAAATTTCGCTCCATAGCAAGATTTCATTTACAACGCAGGTTAGATTTGTAAAATAGCATTTGCAATACAACGTATCACCTTTATTTAATTATTACTCACAATAAATAATATATGTAAATAATTTAAAATGGTGATTAGTATTTAATAAATATAAATTATTTTTACCTTCTTACTTTGTAACATCAAGCATATAAGAACTATATTATATTAATGTAAGTATTAATTTGGGGGTTTTTACTTTGTATTGTCCATACTTTTGGATGTGGCAGTATTGGAGGGAATATGAAGATTATGATGAGAACTACAGGGATGATGATTTGGAATTGGAATACGAAGAGGATGAATTAGTAAGGCAAATTACTCAAGAGGTAAATAGAATAATGAGGCTTGTTGATACAGAATTTGCAAATGTATATGCTGAGCTAAGAAGATATGGAATGTCAAGGAATATTACTCGACTTTTATTCAGGGCAATTGTTAACTACGTTGTAAGAAATGCTGAAAACTATACAGGAAATATTAATCAAAAGACGGATGCATTATTCACAAGCTTAAGAAGAGATATGCCTTGGATTTTTGCAACATTTATAGGTTTTAGAGTTCCAACCCGTAGGACAAATGAAATAATTAGAGATCTTATAAAATTTACTTTGGAAAATATGAAGGGACAAACACCATCAGGATGGAGCCGCTGGGAAAGCCTAGGTGGAATTTTAACCTCTGGACCAGGTGCTGCATCCTGGGGACCAAACAGAATAGATGTTTTTGCAAGGGGGACAAATAATGCTCTATGGCATAAATGGTGGGACGGGAGAAGATGGAATAACTGGGAGGACCTTGGAGGAATTTTAACATCAAGTCCGGATGCAGTATCCTGGGGACCAAACAGGATAGATGTATTTGTAAGGGGAACGGATAATGCCCTTTATCATAAATGGTGGGATGGTTCTAGATGGAGTGACTGGGAAAACCTTGGAGGAGTATTAACGTCAGCACCAGCTGCAGCATCATGGGGAAGAAATAGGATAGACGTATTTGTAAAGGGAACGGATAATGCCCTTTATCATAAATGGTGGGATGGTTCTAGATGGAGTGACTGGGAAAACCTTGGAGGAGTATTAACGTCAGCACCAGCCGCAGTATCCTGGGGACCGAATAGAATAGATGTATTTGCAAGGGGTACAAATAATGCTCTATGGCATAAATGGTGGGACGGGAGAAGATGGAGCGAATGGGAGGACCTTGGAGGAGTATTGACATCAGATCCAGCAGCTTCTTCTTGGGGACCGAACAGAATAGATGTATTTGCAAGGGGTACAAACAATGCCCTATGGCATAAATGGTGGGACGGAAGAAGATGGAGTGATTGGATGGACCTTGGAGGGCAATTGACTTCAGAACCGGCAGCAGTATCCTGGGGACCAAATAGAATTGATGTATTTGCAAGGGGAACTGATAATGCCCTTTGGCATATATATAGGGGGTAAAAGGAAAATCTTGTGGGGGCATGTCTCCCACAAGATTGATGTTAAAGCCTTAAGGGGGAAACATAATGGTTAGGGAATTCATTAAATATATTGGGCCGGGACTTCTAATAACTGTAGGATTTATAGACCCTGGCAATTGGGCATCAAATGTTGCGGCAGGTTCTCAATATGGCTATAGGCTTTTATGGATGGTTACTTTATCTACTTTGATGCTTATTGTGCTGCAGCATACAGCTGCAAGACTTGGAATTATTACTGGAAAGAGCCTATCTGAAGCTGCAACCTCTTATACTAAACCTATTATAAGCAAATTAATTTTGTCAAGTGCTTATTTTGCTTCAATATCTACAGCCCTTGCAGAAATTTTAGGTGGAGCTATAGCCCTTTATATGCTCTTTTCTATTCCAATTAAATTGGCTGCAGTTTTAATATCAACCTTTTCATTATTTATGATATGGACTAACTCCTATAATAAAATAGAGAAATGGATAATATGCTTTGTTTCGATTATTGGTTTTTGCTTTGTGTTTGAACTTGCTCTTGTAGATGTTGAATGGGGGAAGGCTATTTTTAGTTCAACTGTTCCCGCTATTCCTAAGGGATCAATGCCTATAATAATGAGCGTTTTAGGCGCTGTTGTAATGCCCCATAATATTTTTTTGCACTCAGAAATAATTCAAAACAAACATTTTGACAGGACGGATGAAATTAAGTTAAAAAGGCAAGTAAGGTTTGAATTTTTAGATACTCTTTTTTCTATGATAATAGGCTGGGGAATAAACAGTGCAATGATAATAGTTGCAGCTGCTACCTTTTATAAAAACGGGATAATAGTTCAAGAACTTCAACAGGCACAAATCCTCTTAAGACCAATCCTTGGTAACTTAGCATCCTTTGTTTTTGCCCTTGCTCTTTTGTTTTCGGGAATTTCCTCAAGCATTACGGCAGGGATTTCTGGAGGGGTAATTTATTCAGGAATCTATAACAAAACCTATGATATAAAAGATAAAGAAACAAAAATAGGTATAACTATGACTATAATCTGTGCACTTTTAATAATTATGTTAATCAGCGATACCTTTAAAGGCCTTTTAATATCTCAGATAGTTTTAAGCATTCAGCTTCCCTTTACAATTTTTCTTTTAATATATTTAACAAGTTCTAAATATGTTATGGGTAAATTTAAAAATGATTTAAAAACAAATATTTTGCTATGGATTATAGGGATTGTCGTAACCCTTCTTAATGTTCTTTTATTACTAAAACAATAGGGCTACCTCGAATATGAGATAGCCCTTTAAATTATCTTCCTTCAAATGCCCTAATATAGATTTCCTTTATTTCGCTGATTAAAGGATATCTTGGGTTAGCTCCTGTGCACTGATCATCAAAGGCTTGTTCTGCAAGTTCATCAAGTTGTGCATAGAACTTCTTTTCAGATACTCCGGCTTCTTTAATTGATTTTGGAATACCTACCTTTTCCTTTAAATCTTCTATTGCCTTTATTAATAGTTCAACCTTTTCATCTTCATCTTTTCCACCCAGTCTTAGATAGTCTGCAATTTGTGCGTATCTCCATTTTGTATTTGGGTATTTGTATTGTGGGAAGGCAGTTTGCTTTCTTGGGTTATCTACTGCATTGAATCTTATAACTTCGCTTATCAAAAGTCCATTTGCAACGCCGTGTGGAATATTGAAGGCAGCACCGAGTTTATGGGCCATAGAGTGACATATTCCAAGAAAGGCATTTGCAAAGGCCATTCCTGCTATTGTTGAAGCGTAAGCCATCTTTTCCCTTGCCTTTTGATTTTTAGCCCCTTCACTATAAGCTGCTGGTAGATATTTAAATATTAGCCTTATCGCTTCAAGGGCAAGTCCATTAGTAAATTCAGATGCAAGAACAGAAACATAAGCTTCTATTGCATGGGTTAGGGCATCTATACCTGACGCTGCAGTAAGTCCCTTTGGCATATTCATCATAAGCTCAGGATCAACGATGGCCATATCAGGTGTTAATTCGTAGTCAGCAAGTGGGTATTTGATTCCAGTTTTTTCATCTGTTATAACGGCAAATGGTGTCACTTCAGATCCTGTTCCGGCTGTTGTTGGGATAGTAACCATCATGGCCTTTTTACCTAGTTCAGGGAATCTATATATTCTTTTTCTAATATCCATAAATCTTAAAGCAAGGTCCTCAAATCTAACTTCAGGATGTTCATACATTACCCACATAATCTTTGCAGCATCCATTGGTGAGCCTCCACCAAGAGCTATTATAACATCAGGAGAGAAGGATTTCATAAGCTCAGCACCCTTTTTAGCACAAGATAATGTTGGGTCTGGTTCAACTTCAAAGAATACGCTGTGTTGAATTCCAAGCTCATCTAATAAATCAGTGACTTTATTTGTAAATCCAAGATCAAACAACACCTTATCAGTTACAATGAAGGCCTTTTTCTTGTTCATATCCCTTAATTCCTTAAGGGCTGTTGAAAGACTTCCATATTTAAAGTAAATTTTTTCAGGAACTCTAAACCAGAGCATATTTTCTCTCCTCTCAGCTACGTTTTTGATGTTCAATAGATGTTTAACCCCTACATTTTCTGAAACTGAGTTTCCGCCCCAGGAACCGCAGCCAAGAGTTAGAGAAGGCTCTAATCTAAAGTTATATATATCACCAATTGCCCCTTGTGATGATGGCATGTTTATTATTATTCTTCCTGTTTTCATAGCAGCGCTGAACTTTTCAACTCTATCCTTGCACTTTATTGTATCTGTGTAAAGAACGGATGTATGACCAAACCCACCGTGTTTTACAAGCTCAACAGCAAGGTTTAGAGCTTCATCAAAGCTTTTTGCTCTATACATTGCAAGGATTGGTGATAATTTTTCAAAGGAGAAGGGTTCAGAAAGTCCAACGTTTTCAACTTCACCGATGATTATTCTTGTATTTTCAGGGATTGTAATTCCTGCCATTTCAGCGATTCTTTGGGGGTTTTGTCCAACTATTTTTGCGTTTATAGAGCCATTTACAAGAATTATTTTTCTTACCTTATCTAGAGATGAGCATAATTGATAAAAAATAAAATAATTAATGTCAAATAGTTCCAATTTTTAAGAATGGCAGCTTAAATACTTTAAATTAAAGTTAAATTAAGAACAAAAGAGCTCCAAAAAGGGTAGACTACCCCCTTGGTAAAATTTGCTGATTTAAAAATTAATTTAAAAGCTTGTTTAAGCCATTCTTCTAAATCCCGATAGAGATTTAAATTTATCAACACAGCCAGATTTTATGGCAGCAATTGCAACAGTTAAAAGACAAATATGTCCGATTGTATTTAGATTAGTAACAGAGTTAATATTTCTAACATAAGCTTGCTCAGTATTGAGATTTTTCCATCTAGAATTGTATCTTTCTGATTCAGTTCTTAGGCTATATAT
>NZ_CAKP01000025.1 GCF_000297115.1 Caloramator australicus RC3
ACCACTTATATCATCTGCCTTTTCAGTATATGCCCTTTGGAAGTTAGCAACCGGGAATATACCATGCTCGTTTATGATATTAACAAGAACTGCTGTTCCATAGGTTGGAAGTCCCTGACCTGTAACTCCATTTTCTCTTAG
>NZ_CAKP01000024.1 GCF_000297115.1 Caloramator australicus RC3
CGAGATTAAGCAGCAGGCCATTAGGATGGAGCAAGGAAGGATTAAAGATAATGGCAAAGCTAAGGGTATTTAGCAAGAATGGAGGAAATTTAAGGGAAATAAGTGTGTTTAAGGAAGATGAAAAAGCCTTCAAGGTAAGTAAGAAGAAAATAAAAGAAGCGATAAGAAAGATAAATAAATCTTCACGTGAAGTTATGAATAATATAACGATATTGAACATAGGGAAAGTAACGCCAATTTACAGGATATTAAAATCAATAAAATATGAAAATATAATTTAAGTTTTTTAAATTTAACAAACGCCTTGAAACTAGCTAATTTAAGGGGTTGTCTATAAAAATTAACCTACAATATCTTGACACTATCAGCAAATTATTTGATTTGAAAAGATGCCTTATATATTGTAAAATACCTTATGAAGGTTGAGGTGAAACTATGGTTATTTTAGAGGCACAAAATATATCAAAATCCTATGGTGTGGATGTTATTCTAAAGGACGTAAACTTTAAAATAGAAGATAATGAAAAAGTAGGACTTGTAGGAAAAAATGGAGCAGGTAAAACAACTTTGTTTAAAATATTATCAAAACAGCTTGAACCAGATAGCGGCTCTATTTTTATAAGCAGCGGCAAAACCATAGGACTTTTATCCCAAATCATAGATTTTGATGAAGAAAATACAGTGTTTGAAGAAGCAATTAGTGTTTTTAATAATATTAAGTCAATTGAAAAAAGGCTAAGAGAACTTGAAGTTCTTATTTCTAAAGAAACTGATTCTCTAAAACACAATATGCTTCTTGAGGAATATGGCACTTTAATGGAAAGCTTCGAGGGTTTAAACGGATATGCTATAGACAGTGAAGTAAAAAAAGTTTTAACTGGACTTGGAATAAAACAGGAGGATTTTAATAAAAAAGTTGTTTATCTTTCTGGAGGACAAAAAACCAGACTCTCTTTAGCAAAGCTTTTACTTAAAAAACCTGACATTATGCTTCTTGATGAACCCACAAATCATCTTGATTTAGATGTCATTTCTTTTTTAGAAAATTTTTTAAAGGAATTTAAGGGAAGCTGCATAATAATATCCCACGATAGATACTTTTTAGATGTGGTTACAAGCAAAACCTTTGAATTAATAGATGGAATCATAGAAGAATACAACGGCAATTATACATTCTTCATTAACGAAAGACAAAAACGGCTTGAAGAAAAACTTAAGGACTATGAACTTCAGCAAAAGGAAATTAGGCGCCTTGAAGAAATGATAGAAAGGTTCCGATCCTTTAACAGAGAAAAGAGCATAAAACAGGCTGAAAGTAAAGAAAAAATGTTAAACAAAATAGAAAGAATTGAAAAACCTAATTTGAAGGAAAAAAGTATAGGGTTAAAATTTGAAGTAAAAGTCCAAAGCGGCTTTGACGTCTTGACCGTTGAAAATTTAAAAAAGTCCTATGATAAAGTTTTGTTTGAGAATATTTACTTCAGCATTAAACGCAAAGAAAGGGTTGCCCTAATTGGTCCTAACGGTAAAGGGAAAACTACCCTTTTTAAAATAATATGTGGATTAGAAGATTATGATATGGGCTTTGTAAAACTTGGTAAAAATCTTCATATCGGATATTATGATCAGGAGCAGAATAATCTATCATTAGAAAAAACCGTCATTGAAGAGGTTTGGGATGAATACCCTGACCTTACAACAACACAGATTAGAAATTATCTTGCAGCATTTTTATTTACAGGAGATGATGTATTCAAACCTGTTTCATCCCTATCCGGTGGTGAAAGGGCAAGGTTATCTCTTTTAAAGATTATGTTAAAAAGGCCCAATTTCCTTCTTCTTGATGAGCCTACAAATCACCTTGATATATTTTCAAGGGAAGCCCTCGAAAGGGCACTTTTAGAATACGACGGAACTATATTTGCAATATCCCATGACAGATATTTTTTAAATAAAATATTCGAAAAAATCCTCGAGTTTGATGGACAATCTATTTGTGAATACTTAGGAAATTTTGATTACTATCTTCAAAAGAAAAACTCAAAAGATGAAGATATAATCTTTACTCAAGGAAAAACCAAAACACAAATAAGAGAAGAAAGAAAAAAACTCAACGAAATTAAAAGACAGAAAAAGGCTTTTGAGGAAGAATTAAAAACAATTGAATCAAAAATAGAAGAAATAGAAAATCATATAAGTAGTCTTGAAGAAATGCTATGCAAAGAAGAAATTTATTCTAATTCAGAAAAAGTAATTGAAGTTACAAAAGAATTAAGCAGGAGCAAAAATACATTAAACGAACTTTATAACAAATGGGAAGAGCTTATTAATCAAATATAGGCTGTCCTATCGGACAGCCTGAATTTTTTCTATGGCCTTTCTTAGCTCCTCAATTGAGAAGGGCTTTTGCATTATTTCATCCACATAAATTAAATCCTCTTCCTTTAATTTGCCAAGCCAACCTGTCATTAGAATAAAAAAGGTTTTAGGATATTGTTCCTTTATTCTTTTGGCTATCTCAACTCCTGTTATTCCCGGCATAGCAAGGTCACAAATAACAGCGTCAAAGCTTTTTGATTTTAGAACATGTTCTATTTCTCCATTATCAGTTACAACTGAACAATCATGACCTAATAAGCTTAGCATCTCATTGACAGCATTGGCAACATGGACCTGATCATCAATGATTAATATCTTTAAGCTATTGCTTTCGCTGCAACTTAATGTATTTTCTTTTTCCTTTACCTTAATCTCCCTTATAGGTAGTTTTATCGTAAACTCTGAACCGTAATTTTCTCTACTTTCAACCTCTATCGTTCCATCCATAGAAGTTATAATGTTATAAACAATATGAAGTCCTAAACCATTGCCCCTTTCGTTTTTAGTTGTAAAAAAGGGCTCAAATATCCTTGATAAAACTTCTTTGCTCATTCCTATTCCATTATCTTTTACTTTAATAACAACGTATTTATCCTCATTATAGGAATTTATTTCTATCTTTCCTCCGTTAGGCATTGCATCAACCGCATTTGAGATTAAATTTACAAAAACTTCCCTTACCTCCGTCACAATTCCTTCAACGAAAGCACCTGATTTTAAATCCAATAAAACATCTATTTTTTTATCTTCAACTTGAGCTTCATAGGCCCACTTAGGTTTAGTGATCTCTACTGAATGGATGATAGCCTTATCTATATCAACATATTCAACAACCTTATTTCTTCTGCTTGAAAATTCCTGTATTCTTTTTACTATTTTAGCTCCATCCTTCGCGCTTTCCTCTATCATGTCTAAATACTTAATAAGCTCATTATCGTCAATTTTATCTTTAAGAACCTGGACATATCCAAGGATAGGGGTTAAAATGTTGTTAAATTCGTGGGCAACTCCCCCCGTAAGCTCCCCTAAAGCTTGAAGTTTACTGGCAAGAAGCATACCATCTTGAATTTTTTTGTAGTTTTTAAACTGAAGTATCATTTTAGCAACTGTTTCACAAACTTTATATAAAAACTCCGCATTTTCATTTAAGGTGTTATTTACATCCCTCGATGCTAACCATAAATATCCAAAATTAATATCATTATATTTTATCGGCAATATTGCACAGGTAAATATATTATATTTATTCAATATTTCCTTAAACCTTTCTTCTACATCCTCGGTATTAATTAGTATATATTTTACTTTATTAAAGTATTTTTCTATTCTACTTTTTATTTGCTGCGTATAATAAAGTTCAATCATCTTTTCAGGAACATTATAAGCTATGATATCGCTAACCTGTTCTAAACTTGGGGACAAATCAACAAGACCGAAGGAGGCATAATTAGTATTGCATATATACTTTAGGGTGGTTTCGATTATTTCCCTTTCATCCCTTTTATAAGAAATTTCTGTGGATAAATTGCTTATAAATCCAAATATCTTATTCTCCCTTACTGATTTTTCCCTTCGTTTTAAGAAGGTATAAACTATGCCTAGGGTTTCCTCATAGGAAAAACTTACAATATCCTTATTATGAACAAATATTTCATTAATTACCTTGTATATGAAATTTGGATTTAGGTGGGTTATCGCAAAAAAGCCGTCAACACCAAATTTATCGATATTATATATTGAAAGTGCTGATACTGGATAGGATTTAAATATATCATCTAGTTTCTTTTCATAGTAATATAATTTATCCTCAGCATACTCGCTTTCAAAAAAACATTCCCGATCAGCTACAATAGCCACCCCTGAAAAACCTTCAGCTAAAGCTGATTTTATTGTTTCAACTAAAAGATGGGTATTAATGTAAACCTTTTTGTCAACAAAATAATCATAAGCAGAATCAATAACAAGCCTTCCACCTTCAACAAGGAAATTAAAATTATATCCGCACTGCTCCAAAAAAAACTCTAGCTCATTTATATTTTGATTGTGTCTATAAAAAATACACTTTTTATTGTTTCTAAGGGCCCAATCAAAATAAAGAGCTATAATATCGACAACATTATCATCATCTGAAGAAATTAAATGATATCTAACCCCATCCTTGAAGTATTTATCCAGCTCCATAAATTCCTCCTGATTCTACAATCTTCTACAAATATTTTACTAATAATCCCCTTACCTTATCAATAGACATTTTGTACAAAACGATAAAAAATAAAAATATTATGTAAATTATCCACACAATCCACAAACTTATCCACATAATTTTGTCTTAAATTTCAAAGGTTATAGGGATATTTTCCACATTTTCCACAGTAAATTTTCAACAAACCTAACATCTTGTCCACAAAATTCGATATGATCTTAACAGGTTTTCTACAATCTTTCCCCAATCTTAAGATTAGGAAAGGCATTTAATGAGAGCTGCGATTGTCTGCCGCTTTTGTATGAAAAATATCCACTTGATGCTATCATAGCTGCATTGTCTGTGCATAGTATATTTGACGGATAATAAAACTTTAATCCATTTTTCTTGCTTAAAATTTCAAGTTCTTTTCTTAATCTTGAATTTGCAGCAACTCCGCCTGCAAGGGCGATTTTATTTACGTTGATTTCCTTTGCTGCCCATATCGTTTTGTTTGATAGTACCTCCACCACAGACTTTTGAAAACTTGCTGCCACATCCTCCTTTTTAACTTCTATCCCCTGCATTTTCATTTTATTTAAATAGTTTAAAACAGCTGATTTTAATCCACTAAAGGAAAAATCAAAGGAATCCTCTTCTAAATAGGCCCTTGGAAAATCAATTGCGCTTTCATTACCTTCTTTGGCTAATCTATCTATTAAAGGTCCACCAGGATAGCCTAAATCTAAAGCTCTTGCTATTTTGTCAAAGGCCTCTCCAGCAGCATCATCCCTTGTTTTTCCTAATATCTCATAGGAATCGTAGCCCTTAACATATACAAGATGGGTGTGCCCTCCCGATACCACAAGGCATAAAAAAGGTGGTTCTAAATCCTTATGTTCTATATAATTTGCACAAATATGTCCTTCAATATGATTAACTCCAATAAACGGCTTTTTTGTCGAAAAAGAAAGACCTTTAGCAAAGGATAATCCAACTAAAAGGGCACCAACAAGGCCTGGGCCATAGGTTGCAGCAATTAAGTTTATATCATCTAATAAAACGTTTGCCTTATCAATGGCTTCCTTCATAATAAGACTAATTATTTCAACATGCTTTCTTGAGGCTACTTCAGGCACTACCCCTCCGAACTTTTTATGGATATCTATTTGCGAGTAAATTATATTAGATAAAACCTCCCTACCATCTTTTACCACAGCTACCGAAGTTTCATCGCAGCTTGTTTCAATTCCTAAAGTCAAAAATTCCTTCATTCGACCCTCTCCTTTAATGAAAACTATATATTTTCTATATAATACTAATTTATGTCGAAAGATTTTTCTACATTTTTCGTCAAAAAAATGCTGATTTTTACAAAATCTTAACACACAAAATCAAAAATGATGCTATAATATAATTGCGGCAACAAAAAAACCCCAACCCATTTACCCAATCAACCCGGGATCCCCCCGGGATTTTTTTTATTCCTTTTCGATTATACTAGTTATATAGATACCTCCTTCTTTTTCTTTGTTTGCAAGCCTCTTAAAGTTTAAATTAATGTCGAAATATCTGGCAGCAATATTTAAGTGTTGAAGGGCTATCCCTGCATCAATTCTATTCATTTCAATCATGTGAAAAATATTTTTGGAACTTTTAATATACATATCGATAACATTTTGATTCTTATAAAATCTCCAGGGCTGGCTATTCATGGCTGAAGGTGAAAGCCTTACAGCATCCATTATAAACCTCCAGGTATTATCAAAATCCCCAAAACAAAACTTTTCTAATTCCATTCTTCTTTTAGATCCTATAATAAGCTTTATATAGTCAGTTGCATCCTTAGGATAGCCAAAAGCCACTACAATAACTGGCTGATGGCTATCCTTCATTTTAATTATCTTTTTTACATTTTTCTTATCGTATAATCCCCCAATATAACATGTTCCAAGTCCCATCTCAGTCATTTTAAGCACGATATATTCCAGGGCATAACCCACGTTTTCAAGATAGCCCTCCTTTATCTCTGAAGTTGCAATTAAATAATGGGGTGCAATTATTTTGCCATAGCTTCCTATAACTCCTTTTAGTAAATCTAAAAATTGGCTTCCATCTTCAACAAGATGCAGTTCCATATCTATGTTATATAATTTTGGGTGTCTAGATGTAAGCTCATAAACTTCTTCAAGCTCTGCAACTGTAATTGGTTCATCTTGATATTTTCTTACTGATTTTCTCTTAAATATGGCCTCATATTCCCCCATAAATATCCTCCTAAATATTAATAATCTCAACATTATTTACAGCATCATCAATTAAAGCCTTAATATCTAATGCTTCTTCTGATTTCTCAATATCTTGTAATCTTGGTTTTGTCTTTGGATGTTTTGGAACAAAAATAGTGCAGCAGTCCTCATAAGGAAGTATTGAGATATCATATGTTCCTATTTCCCTTGCGATATCCATAATATCCACCTTATCCATTCCAACAAGCGGTCTAAATACCGGCATCGAAACTACACTGTTTGTAACAAACATGCTCTCTAAAGTTTGGCTTGCTACCTGTCCTAAGCTCTCGCCAGTTGCAAGGCAAAGAGCTCCTTCTTTTTTTGCTATTTCCTCGGCAATACTCATCATGAATCTTCTCATTATTATTGTAAGTTCATCCTCACGACATTTTTCTATTATCTCCATTTGGATCTTTGTAAAGGGAACTACATATAATTTAAAGGAACCTGTGTATTCTGATAGTTTCTTTGCAAGGCTTATTACCTTTTCCTTTGCCCTCTCGCTTGTATATGGGTGGCTATGGTAATAAACCCCTACAAGTTCAAGACCTCTTTTGGCAAGCATGTATCCTGCAACCGGGCTGTCGATTCCTCCGGATAAAAGCAATACACCTTTGCCTGCACTTTTATAGGGCATACCCCCCTGACCTTCTAAGTAGTTTGAATAAATATATGCATCCTTTCTTATTTCTATCATTAAAGTAACTTCCGGATCATGAACATCAACGGAAATATCCTTTATATTTTTTAATATTGCTCCTCCAACTTTTTTAGAAAGTTCAAGGGAGTTTAATGGGAAACTTTTATCCTGCCTTTTGCATTCCACCTTAAAGGTTTTAAAATTAATTTTTTTCATATGATCAACTGCAGCTTCGCATATTTTTTCAACATCCTTTTCAACAACCGTTGCCTCTGCCACACCTAAAACTCCAAATACTTTTCTTAGCTTTTCTATTGTTTCATCGGTGTAGTTTTCTATTATAATTCTCCCAGACTCTTTTATTATATTTGCTTCCTTTCCTATTCTTTGCCTTATATTTCTTATTAAAAGGTCCTCAAAGGTTTTCCTATTTAATCCCTTTAAGGTTATTTCACTAGAATACTTTACTAAAATCTTTTTCATCTTTTGAACCTCCTCAAAAATTTTAACAAGTTCTTTAATGCGTCGATCGTTTTATCAACCTCTTCCAATTCATTCATGTGGGAAAAGCTAAACCTTATTGTTCCTTCAACTTCTTTTTCATTAAGTCCTATTGAAGGAAGAACATAGTTTCTTTGTCCAACCCTTTTAGCTGAACATGCTGAACCAGTAGAAACATAAATTTCATAATCCTCAAGGCCATGTAAGAGAACTTCCCCTCTAACCCCTAAGAAGGATACGCTAAGTATATTATCTATATGCTTTTCATCCTGTGGGCTGTTTATTCTAATATCCTCAATCTCCTTTAGCCTTTCTATAAAATATCTTTTTATTTCCTTAACCTTTTTCATGTTTTCTTCAATATTATTATATGCAATTTCAGCAGCAACACCAAACCCTGCGATACCTGGAACGTTTTCAGTTCCTGACCTTAAATCCTTTTCCTGACCTCCACCGGTTAATAGGGATTTTAATTTTAAATCTTTTCTTATGAATAAAGCTCCAACACCCTTTGGTCCATGTATTTTATGGCTACTTAAAGATAAAAAGTCGACATCCAATTTTTTTACATCTATCTTTATCTTTCCTAATGCCTGAACTGCATCAAAATGAATCCTTGCCTTTTTACTCTTTGATCTTACTATCTTTATTATCTCCTCAACCGGCTGTATGGAACCTATTTCATTATTTACATACATTATCGTAACAAGCCTTGTATTATCTTTAATTGATCTTTCAAGTTCATTAAGGTCGATTATACCATCCTTATCAACAGAAAGATATGTAGCCTCAATGCCCTCATCCTCGAGCTGTTTTACAGCCTCTTTAACGCTTTTATGTTCGATGGAGGAAGTTATAACATGGTCTCCCCTTTTTAAAAGGCCCTTTAAAACAGTATTGTTTGCCTCTGTTCCACCTGAAGTAAAATATATTTCATTAGGGTCAGCGTTAATAAGCTTTGCTACCCTCTCCCTTGCAAGGCTTATTTTTTTCTCCGCTTCAATTCCAAGTTTGTGGGCAGAGGATGGATTTCCAAAGTTATTTATAAGGCAGTCTAAAACTTCATCAACAACTTCTTTATATGGCCTTGTTGTTGCACTATTATCAAAATATATCATAAGTATTCCTCCCTATTTTTGTAGATTTCTTAGTAAATAGATTATCCCTAAGAATACTGGCTGATGAATGATATATATAAAAAGCGAATTTCTACTTATAAATTCTAAAGCCTTAAATTCTCTATTAACATTAAAAAGCCTTCTCCCTTTAGAGTAAATGCTTTTGTAGGCTACTATACCTAAAATAAAGTAAGAAATATATGGGAATATAGGGAAATAATCAATTGATGCAAAGCCATTATAGTAGAGCCCAAAGGGTAATAGTAAAAAAGTATCAACAGTAATATTTTTAAATACATATCCTAAATAATAAGAAATAATTGCAAAAGGAATTAAAATTCTATTATTGAGTTTAGACAGCAAAGGATATAGCATCATGCTTACACCTAAAAAGTGGAGTATGCCAAATCTTACATATTCGTATTCTATAAAGATATAAGTTGCTATGGTAACTAAAATCCCTATCCCAAATACTCTTAATCCCCTTTTAAATGAGTTTTTGCTAAATCCGCTGGATATTCCAGCAACAAAAATGAATAGAAATTGTCCTATATTTGCTATAATTATCCAAAATAAACCTTCTAAATTAATATCTTTAGGCCAATAATACTTTATATCATATGCTAAATGATATATTAACATTATTATTATGGCTATAAATCTTAAAAGATCAAGTTCAAAAATTCTTTTTTTCATCCTTCCCCATCCTTTAAAATTTAAAAATTTCACCTACATTTATACTAAAGTCTTCAAATATTTCCACTTTAGCTATATCTTCCTCTCCATAAATTTTAGGTTTTCCATATTCTCCGTTATTATTAAGCAAAAAAACTATAACTATTTTTTCGATGGGATTTACTATCCAATATTCCTTTACTTTAAATTTTTCATATAAGTTTAGCTTTTTAATATAGTCTATTGATGCAGTTGAAGGAGATACTATTTCTATAATCATATCCGGGGCACCCTTACAACCCCTTTCATCAAGTTTAGATTTATCACAAATTATAGATAAATCCGGCTGAACAACAGTATCAGCCTCATCCTCCCTCTGTCCTTCTTTTATTAACCTTACATCAAAGGGTGCTGCATAAACCTTGCATTCTTTGCCCAAAAGAAAATTTGAAAATATCCTTGAAAGATTCATGGAAACTTCTTGGTGAATTCTTGATGGCGCCACCATATTATAAACATAACCATCTATAAGTTCAACTCTTTCACCCTCAGGTAAATTTAAGTATTCTTTATATGTCATCTTTGTTTCAATTCTCTTAAATGCTTCACCCATAACACCAACTCCATAATCATTGTTTAATTTAATATTACATAAACAAGGTATTTTTAGCAATAGAAAAAGGGCTACCATTAGTAGATAGCCCTTTATTATCCTTTAACTGCTCCTGATGAAAGTCCTGTTATTATGTGCTTTTGTAGATATACAAACAACAATGTAATTGGAATTGCAACAAGTATCGCTCCTGCTGCAAAGGTCGTAAATTTAGTATTTGATTGTCCAGTAACCATGGCATACAATCCCATTGCTAATGTTTTCTTATCAGCTGTTCTTAAAACAAGATTTGGGAATATAAAGTCCATCCATGGACCTATAAAGTTAGTAAGTGCAATAAAAACAATAATTGGTCTTGCAAGTGGAAGTATTATCTTTGTAAATGTTGTAAAATTGGATGCCCCATCTACCCTTGCAGCCTCATCTAGGCTCTTGGGTATTGAATCAAAGTATCCTTTTATAAGCCATGTATTATATGGCAATTGTCCTCCTGCATAAACTAAAATTAAACCCCAATGAGTATTTAGGAGATTTACTTGCCAAAGAAGAACATATAAAGCAGTCATTGCAAGGAAACTCGGAAACATTTGTAAAACTAATATTGTAATTAAACTTGCTTTCTTTCCTTTAAACTTAAATCTTGAAATTACATATGAAGAGCTTGTCGTTAATATAACTGAAAGAATCATATTTGCAGTTGCAATTTTTAATGTATTCTTATACCAAATTGGGAAATCTGTCTTTGTAAATAATTCCTTGTAATGGATAAAAGTAGGATTTTTAGGAAACATTGTTGATGTATATAAGCTATCACCAGGATTTAAGGAGGATCCAACAATCCAAAGTATTGGAATTAATACTATTATGCTTATTAAAATCAATAATAAATATACAAATACCTTTAAAAGTATTTTCCCAAAAGTCAATTTCTTTTTAGGTTTTATATTCAAAGCTGCATCTAAATTCATCATTGTATCAAGTCCTCCTCTTTAAAGGATCTAGTTTGAGTAAATCCGTATGCAGAAATGGATGCAATTATAATAAATATTATAATTGAAACAACCGATGCCATATGGTATTGTTGTTGGTTTAATGTCAATTTATATATCCAACTAATTAAAATATCAGTATGCCCCGCATATCTATAGGATGGATTAACAGGTCCACCATCTGTTAATAGATATATAATGTTAAAATTGTTAAAGTTATATGAAAAACTTGTTATTAAAAGTGGTGATGTTGCATAAAGAACCATCGGTAAAGTAATATATCTAAATTTTTGGAATCCAGTCGCTCCATCTATGTCTGCGGATTCGTATAATTCCTTTGAGATATTAGTTAATATAGATGACATTAATGCCATAAAATATGGTGCACCAAGCCAAATATTTACTATAATCAATACTATTTTTGCTAAGCTGGGATCTGTCAACCAATCAACTCTTTGAAGTCCTATAATTTCAAGAAAATCATTTATAGGACCAGGTCCTGAAAACATAAGTCTTAATACTAAAAGAGAAATAAAACCTGGAACTGCATAAGGTAGTATAAATATACTTCTCCAAAGTCTTTTAAATTTAACTTCAGCAGAATTTATCAAAAGGGCCAAAAATAAACCACTAAAGTAGCTTGTTACTGTTGCTAATATAGCCCAAATCACAGTCCATACAAATACGCCGTAAAAAGTTCCACTCCATATTTCTAATTTAAATAGATCTCTAAAATTACTGAATCCAACCCAATTTAAAAGTGCCCTTGGTGGCAGTCGATATGGTCCTGAAAAATCAGTAAAGGCAACAAGTATAGAAAATATAATTGGAAAGGCAACAACAAATAAAATAAATAAGGCAGCAGGTGCTAATATAATAAATGGGAAATTTTTATCTAAGACATCATGCAAAGTAGTCTTTTTAATTTCTATTCTTTCAGCATTTTTCTTGGCATCAACTATATTTGATACATATATTATTATTAGTATTGCTAATACAAGAAGAGCAATAATTCCCTGTAACATTAAGAATAGTGAATGGTCATAAACTGCCTTACCATTAACGTAATGGAATTTAATTTCACCTAATGTAATAAGTCCCCATAAGGATTTTCTAAAGTATGGAATTCCAAAAATAAGGGCTATAATTTCAATTAGGGCAAATATAGTCCCCTTAATATATTGTTTATTGTAAAATTGACCCAATCCCATAAATAGAAGGGATAGCCACATCGCTTTTTTTTTCTTTTCCATCATTTCCCCTCCTAAATTTAAACACTATTTGCTACTATGTCCAAAAAAATGAAAAATTACTTCATTATACATATGGCATGGGTTGTATCCCATGCCATACAAGATTATTATTTTTGAATTGCTATAGCATCCTTAATTGTCTTAACTGCTTTATCAAGAGCTGTCTTTGGATCTTCCTTGCCATCCCAAATTGTTGATAAAGCTGCTCCCATTGGTTCCCAAACAAGACCCATTTGTGGAATTGATGGCATTGGAACAGCATTTTGAGCTTGAGCCATGAATCCCGATACTATTGGGTCATCCTTAATTTCTGGTTTATCCATAACAGCCTTTGCAGGTGGTATCTGTTTTGTTATTTCAAATCTCTTTGCAAGCATTTCATCTGATGTTGCCATTTCAGCAAACAATCTTGCAGCGTTCGGATACTTTGTAAATGAGCTTACATAAAGTCCTCTAATTCCTGAGAAGGTAATTGGCTGCTTTCCATTCATTGTTGGAAGTGGAGCAACACCAAAGTTAACTTTAGCCTTTTGATATCCCGCAACTGCCCATGGTCCATTGATTATCATAGCAGCTTTCTTTGCTGCAAATTGTCCATCCATGAATTGATAGTTAGCATCTTTTTGCTTTACATCAAATATCTTTCTAAGTCCTGCAAAATACTTCATTCCTTCTACTGCACCATCATTGTTTAATCCTATATCATCCTTGTTAGTTCCGTTATCTCCAAACACATATCCTCCAAAAGCTGTAAAGAATGGATATGTGAAGTAGAAGTTTCCAACATCCCACATTAATGCATATTTCTTTTCCTTTGGATTGTTATAAGTCTTTGCAAATTCAACTATTTCTTCAAATGTCTTTGGAACTTCCTTTACTATGTCTTTGTTGTAGAATAATGCATATGTTTCTATTCCTGTAGGATATCCATAAACTGTTCCTTCAAAGCTAACACCATCAATAGCTGCTTGAACAAATCTATTTCTTATATCATCTTGATTTCCAACAGGTTGAATAAGTCCTGCTGAAACCATCTTACCAACATGGTCATGTGGAGCAGCAAATACGTCAGCACCAACACCTGCTGGTCCATCCTGAGCAATCTTTCCTGATGCATCTGTGTGGCTTACTGGTTCAGCTTTAACCTTTACACCATACTTCTTTTCAAATTCTTGAGCAACAAACTTTAAGTATTCAAGTTCTGGTCCGTCGCTTTCCCAAACAACAAGGCTTGCACCTTCTTCTGGCTTAATTTCTTCTGCTTGTTGTTGATTGCCTTGGTCTTGTGTTTGGTCTGCGCCCTTCTTAGCACAGCCTGCAAATACTGACACTACTAATGTGAGTGCCAAAATAAGGCTTAAAAGTTTTTTCATAAAGATCCCCCTTTAATTTTAATTTTAAGTAAGCTTGGACAATTTTAATATTTAATTTCACAGTGCAAAAGCACTGTGAAAACGTTTGAACAATTTTATTATACACCTTTAATTCAATTTTTTCAATTCAAAAATTATTTTTAAATTCGATTTTTTTCAACAATTTTATTTCATAAAAATCAACTATATATTAAATATATATTAATTAAAATTTTCAAAAATGATAAAGAGGTAGCAATGCTACCCCTTTACTTAGTATAAGCTTTATATATATATCCTGTCTTCCCTTTGTAGTTAATCTTTAACCAATTTCCAACCTGTCCTACTACTTCAACCTTTGTTCCCTTCTTTAATGAACCAATTGCTCTTGCTTCCTTCTTGTAGGAGCTTCTTACATATAGGCTTGATGCTGTAACAGTAACATATTTCTTTGGCTGTGGCTTAATAACAGGTTTATTTTCAACTGGCTTTTCTTCTTTGACTTCCTTAACTTCATCTTTAACTGGGTCTTCACCAGCTACTAAATATCCAACCTGCACTGGTGCAATAACTTTAACATTTCTTAACTCTTCAATTAATGCTTCCCTTATTGGAATTCCTGTATCTACTACATTTTTAGCACCTTTAAAATCGTAACTGTCACCACCCTGATACATAAAGTCATTAGTAACAACGGTATAATATTTATCCATTTCCACCTTTGTTCCATCATCAAGCCTCATTGAAGTTATTCTTTCACCCTGCTTAGCGTTTGGATCATAGTAAACTTTAACACCTGCAAGTTGAACCCAACCTATTGTTTGGTTCATTATACCATTTTCTATTGCCTTCTTAAGATCAGCACCTGAAAGTTCCATCTTAACAAGAGTATTATCAAAGGGCATTACTTCATACATCTTTCCAACGGTTATATCTCCCTTTAGAATAGATGTTCTTAATCCTCCACCATTTGTAATACCAATTTGAACGCCAGCTCTCTTTCTCATAACATCGCTTACCCATTCTCCAAGAAGGGATAAGCCCTGGAATCTATCATGTGGTAAATCAACTTCAGTTTTTCCTATAACTTCATCAAGTATTGGTTTTAAGTCTTTATCATACTTATCATATATAGCCTTAACCTCAGCATCATCAGCTAAAGTTGTGCTAACTGATACAACTGAAGGTTCAATTCCTATAAGGTATCCATAGTGATTGTATTTTAATGTTAATTTTCCTAAAGTTCTTCCGTTATAGTATGCTTGAACGATTGGCTTGCCATTTACATATCCTGAAACTGTCATATGGGTGTGGGCTGTAATTATACCATCAAGATATTTAACCTGTGCAAGATCCGCACCTTCACCAGATATAACCTTAGTTGTAGCATCCTGTGCTGTTCCAAGATGAGTTAATGCAATTAAAATATCTGCCTTTCCTTCAGGAACATAACCATTCTTAATTAGATATCCCCATTCTTCAGCTGTCTTTACTGGATCTGCAAAAATAAGGTCCTTCACGTTTTCAGGTTTTGTCTTATAGGCAGTCTCTGGTGTTGCAAGGCCAAGAAAAGCTATCTTTACGCCATTTACCGTTACATATTTATATGGCTTTGCCCATGTTACAGGTTTTCCTGTGGTCTTATCTATAATATTTGCAGCTAAGAAATCAAAGCCACCTTCTTCTGCCCACTTTGGTATTAAATCCAAGCCCCAGTCAAATTCATGGTTACCAACAGCAGATGCAACTATTCCTAAATTCTTTAACATATCAGATACCGGTTTTCCTTTTAGTAAGTTAGACATAGCTGAACCTTGATATATATCTCCTGCTGCAACAACTATAGTATTAGGGTTATTCTTTTTAATATCCTTTATTGCAGTTGCAAGTTTTGCAGCACCTGGGTTCTTTCCTTCTGTCTTTAATGCACCATGGAAATCATTGAAGGATACTATCTCAATCGTTTTTGTAATATCCGGAACCATATCCCATGTAACTGATTTTACATTTGGTGTTCTTCCATCTGCTGAAGTTGGAAGGCTCATCTTACCGCTATTTACAAGCTCTACAACTTTATCATGTTTATCTTTATCCCAGCTGTAGCCTATAAGTTTCCAATTGTTGCTGCATTCTGGATAAATTATTCCACCCTTTACTTCCTTTATGTATTTTGCAATCATTTCTCTAACCTGTGGAGTATCCTTCATGTCAACTTCTGAATTAAATACAACTTCAACATTTTCACCCTTAAATAGTCCCGTGTCCTTGTTTAAAAGATGCGTATTAGCTCTATAATTGTTTACAGCAAGCTTTATTATATCGTCATCCTCAACAGGAGTATCATTCATATACCTTAAATTCTTTATTCTGTTTCCAGGTTCTGCTGAAATATCTATTTCATATTTTACTCCATAGAACATGTCATAGTTGTATATTCTTATATTTGGATTAAATGAAATTGTAAGGTCCCCTGGCTTAAATGTGTTATAATAGCTTGCTGACCATTCCATGTATTTTTTGAGTTGTTTTCCTGTTACCTTTAAAACATAAAGGCTGTTATCATATTGATAAATCAATGATGTATCAGACTTTTTGATAGGTCCTGCCTTAATATTGGATCTGGAATTAAATAGTGCTGCAGCTGCAACGTCTGCTTTTCCGTAATGCATCTGAACTTTATTTATAAGCTCAATCATTGCTGTAGGCTGAAGCTGTGCCTGTGGAATTCCCTTTATTTCATCGGCTGGAGCTAGATCCCCACCAACAAGCTCACCTATAACTGTATTTGCATCAGCAAGGGCTATTTCATGATATGGTTTTAATTTTTCATAAAGCTCTTTATCCTCATCATAAACAATAGTTGGCGATGAAGATGAACCTGTATAAACATCAATAAGCTCAGAATTTACGTCAGTATTTCTATCTGCAATTACGTATTTTCCGTTTGCATTCTTTGTAAGCTTAATTGTAATTCTTGCAAGTTGTGCGCCATTGCTTGTAGGCTCTGTAATTACTACGCCGTTAACAACATTTTTAGCAACCTTCATATGGGCATGTCCTGCAACAATAGCTGCAAGCTCTGGAACTGCCTTTGCAAGCTCATCTGCACCGTCGTTGCCATACTCTGGGGTTGGACCCATATGTTCAACTGCGATGATAACGTCAACTTGGTCTTTAATCTTATCTACTACTTTTCTTGTCTCTTCAATTGGATTTGTTACGGTATATCCTTTTAGGTTTTCTGCATCCCATTTTGTAATATGCGGAGTAACCATTCCTATTATACCAACCTTAACTCCGCCTCTTTCGACTATAGCATAGGGTGCCCCTAATGTTGTTCCATCCTGTTTATATACGTTTCCACAAAGTGCCCTTCCTTTGAATTGGGAAGCTATCTTTTCAAGAGTTGGAATACCATAGTTAAATTCATGATTTCCAAATGTCCAAGTATCGTATCCCATTTCGTTCATTGCTACGATCATTGGATGCTTTTCAGAGTTGTTAAATAACTGATTTGAGTTGCCTTGAATTGTGTCACCATTGTCTACTAAGATAGTGTTTGGATTTTGTACTCTGAATTTTTTAACCGCAGAAAAGATCTGAGCAAGGCTACCTGTTTTGCTAACTGAGTTTGTTGCATAATCGTAGGATACAAATCTTCCATGAAGGTCGCTTGTTGCAAGAATTTGGATTTCAACTGTGTCTGAATTTGCATTGACTTTAATAGGTCCAAGGATTGTAAAAATCATTAAAAGCGTCAAAATCCATGATGTCAATACCTTAAAATGCTTTTTCATCATATCCCCCCTAGAAGTATTTTTAGAGTGTATTAAAATTATAATCCTTTTTCAAAAGTTTGTAAATATTTCTTATGTTTCAAAAAATTTAACTTTTATGACTTTTTATAGTATAATTAAGTTAAAATTAATCTAAGGAGGTCAAAAATGGAACTTAATAAATTCATCGAATTTAAAAAAAAATTAATAAAAAATATCTCAAATATAATTGTTGGAAAGGATAAGGAAATTGAACTAATTATTACTTCCTTTATATCCTCTGGACATATATTATTAGAGGACATCCCAGGCGTTGGTAAAACAACCCTTGTTAAGGCCTTTGCAAAATCCTTAGGATTAGAATTTAAAAGGGTCCAATTTACTCCTGACCTTTTACCATCTGATTTAACTGGAATCAATTTTTATAATCCAAAAACAAGTGAATTCCAATTTAAAAAAGGGCCTTTATTTGCAAACATTGTCCTTGCCGATGAAATAAACAGGGCAACCCCAAGGACGCAGTCTGCCCTTTTAGAGGCAATGGAGGAAAAACAAATAACCGTCGATGGTCAAACTATTAAACTTCCTATTCCCTTCATGGTTTTAGCGACACAAAATCCTATAGAAAGCTATGGAACCTTTCCTCTTCCTGAGGCACAAATAGATAGATTTTTAATGAAAATTAGTCTTGGATATCCTGAAAGGGAGGAAGAATTTAAAATTATTGATAAATTTGTTAAAGGGGATTTTGAAAAGGATATCGATGCTGTTGTAGACTTTGATGAAATTAAATATGTTAAAGAAAACTACACTAAAGTTAAAGCAAATCAAGATGTTCTAAATTATATATTAGATATAATAAAGGCAACAAGAAATGATAGCAGAATTGAACTTGGCGTAAGTCCCCGTGGAACGCTTGCACTTTTTAAATCTTGCCAAGCCTTTGCTGCATTAAACGGAAGGGACTTTATAATTCCAGAGGATGTGAAATACCTTGCTCCCTATATACTTAGCCATAGAATATTAACTAAGCAAAGCTCTAAAGAGAGCTTTTACATCATAAATAGCATACTGGAGAACACTCCCGTTCCTTTAGAAAATTTTTAGGGGTGAAATGATGTTTATATGGCTATTTATTTTAATACTATTAGGGATATATATTAATTTTTTATCTAAGAAAAACGCCTTTAAAAAACTATTTTATTCAATAAAATTCTCTAAAGAAATTGTAGAAATAGGTGAGGAATTTGAAATTATATCAATAATAGAAAACAAAAAGATATATCCAATTACATATCTAAATATAAGCCAGGAATATCCGGAAGAATTTGAGTTTATAGAGGGAAATAATTTTAAAGGTGCATATAAAACAAAGATGTCTGTCCTGCCCTTTCAAAGGGTAAAAAGATCCTTTAAGGTTTCATGTTTAAAAAGAGGGCGATACATATTAAAAAATGCAGAGATAACCTGCGGTGACCTTTTTGGATTTGAGACGATGACACAATTTTATGAATCCTTTGCAGAAATTGTTGTCCTCCCAAAATCCTATAGCCTAAAAAAACTAACACCCTATGGTTCATACACCGGTGATATATCAGTAAAAAGATGGATCATTGAGGACCCTTTGGTTAACATCGGAATAAAGGAATATACAGGAAGGGAACCTTTAAAGCAAATCCATTGGCCTTCTTCTTTAAAACATCAAAAAATCATGGTTAAAGAATACGATTTCACGACTGACAACAACCTTTTAATTGCTTTAAATATTGAAACCTGCAAGCCCTTTTGGCAAAAAATCGACGGAGATGCAATTGAAAGATGTATATCCATAACAAGGAGCTTAGTGGATGAATTTGAAAGTCTAAAGGTGCCCTATGGTTTGATTTCAAATGCCCAAAATTTTTTAAACAGCACATTATACCGTCCAGGGCTTGGTCTAAACCATAGATTAAAAATTTTAGAATCCCTCGGCAGAATAGATTACAGCATATTTTGCCCCTTTGAAGATATAATTAAAACAAAAAATTCTATTAAAAACACAACTATAGTAGTTATAACCCCTATAATTCTAGATGAATATGTAAGTCCAATTAATAATCTTATAAAATTTTATCAAAAAGTAGTTTTAATAACTTTAAATACTAATAATATAGGAAAAGTAGCCAAACAAATTGAAATATATTTTGAAGGTGAGTAAAATGAAAATTTTTTATGTAATAAACAGGCTTTCAATTTTTTACATTCTTCTTTATTCCCTTTCCTTCATATTTTACGGCTTAATTTATAGCATAAATCCCTTAATAAGATATACAATTTTAATTATTTTATCAGCTATAGTTTTAGTTTTCTCTTTTAAAGAAGAATTATCATATTATTATTTCCTTGATAAATTTCAAATTGAAATAAAAATAATACTTGGTCTCTTTGGCTTTTTCTTGATTTTTTTTCAAATTTCCTTCTTAAACAAAATATCCGGAATATTATTTGTTTATCTTGTATCTTCAATCATACTATCAAGGAGCTTAAGAATTGAAGAAACCCTTTCGGATAATGCAGAAAGGTTAAATAAAAAAATAAATTATATTATTCTCTTAACCTCAGTAATAATTAGCATAGAAAAATTAAGACAGGCCTTATTAAGATTCTTTATCCTTATTTATGACAAAACAATAGAAGTATTCTTTTATCTTTTTTCTTGGTTTTTCATTATTGTAGCAAAACTTTTTGAAAAATTATTTAAAGGCTTAAGGATAAAAGTGGGCTCTAACGGCCAAGAGGGAATTCTACAAATAAAAGATGTAAAAAGAATTATAGAAAACAAAGAAAATAAAAATCTTTTTGTTTTTTATAAATCAATGTCAATTATATTTCAAATATTAATAATTTTACTTTTTATATACTTAATTTATAAGATTTTTTTAAGATATTATAATTCCTCTAAAGAATATGCAAAATTCAAAGAAGAAAGAGAATTTATAAGGGATAATTTATCGATAAACAAGATATTCAAAAGAATCGCAAGGCCAACCAATAAGATTAGATTATATTATCAAAAATATTTGATTTATATAAATAAATTCAAACAGCTAAAACCCTCCGATACAACCCTCTCAATAAAACAAATGGCCGACTCATTTATAGCACCTGACATAAATGAATTTATAAGGCATATTTATGTAAAAGAAAGATATGGTGAGAAAATTTTAAGTCCTGCTGATAAAGATAAATTCATTAAAACTATCAAAAACATAAAAAAGCACGTCATATAATCACGTGCTTTTTCTTATTATCAGCTTAGTTTCAATAACATCCGTATCGCTGTAAAGATTTTTATCTTCAATAAGATCTAAAAGCTTTTGTGCCGCCCTTTCGCCTAAAAGTCTCATGTTTTGATCAACGGTTGTAAGTTTTGGATTTGTCATTTGTGAAAGTATTATATTGTCAAAGCCTATTATAGCGATATCATCAGGAACCTTAAGGTTTAGTTCATAGCATCCGTTTAAAACTCCAACTGCCATAAGGTCATTGCAGGCAAAGAAGGCAGTGATTTCTTTCCCCAATTGATATTTTGATGATAACTCAATCAAAACCCTCATCGTATTTTCTACAACGTCTATGTTGTTTCCATCTTGAACAGTAATAACTATGGGCTCAATTCCTATATTTTTCATATATTCTTTATATAAATTCTCCTTTATATCATAGGAATAACTGCTCTCTCCTCTTATAAAGGCAATATTTTTATGCCCTAATGAAATCAAATGTTCAAGGGCCTCCTTAGTTCCCTTTTCTTCATCTGATAGGACAAAATTTGTTCTAACGTTTTCATGATAACCATTAATACAAACAACAGGAATCTTTTTAGAAACCTCTTCTATAAATCCATTTTTCATATTTTCCGTTTGAGGGTCAATAAGGACTATCCCATCTACATATCTTTCTAAAAATTTGTTTATCCTTCTTTTTTCAGAATCCGCTCTACCCCTTGAATCGCTAATGTATACATCATAATCCCTGCTTCTCATAATCCTTTCAATTCCATGCACAACTTCAGTAAAGAACATATTTGTAAGTCCAGGGACTACAACCCCAATACTATTTGTTCGTTTATTTATAAGGCTTCTTGCAAGGGGATTGGGTTGAAAATTAAGCTTTTTAATTGCAGCCTCTACCCTCTCCCTTGTTTCCTTTTTTACAGGATAATTCCCATTAATAACCCTCGAAACTGTTGTTATAGAAACACCAGCTTCCCTTGCCACATCTTCAATGGTATATTTCATAATTGTCCCTCCAAGGCAACATTTCTTAATCCGATTATACATTACTTTAGCGCTGTAGTCACCACTAAATCTCCTTTAATCGAATTAATTGGCTTGAAAAATCTCCATCTAATATAAGTTCTAACCCTACATTTTTTAAATAAGCTCCACCTTTTCTAACAATTTTATCACCGTATTTAACTTCATATATTTTATCGGCATTTAATCCCTTTAATTTAACTTTATATTGTTTTCTCCCGAATTTTTCATATAACTTAAATACAAAAACGACTGATTCCCCTTGATAAACATACTGAATAGCATGGATTTCATCTTTAAGAATGGATTTAATTCTAAAAAGATCTCCCTTTTGAACTATATGCCTTATTTCTTTATACTGCTTTATCTTCTCCTTTGCCAATTCAATTTCTTCCTTTGTCCATTTATTTATATTTCCTCCAATACCAAGTGAGCCCATCATAGCAACATGAAATCTAAATTCAAGGGGAATGGTCCTTCCATTTATAAAATTTGGGCAATCTGTTACCCAGCATCTCATAGTATTTGCAGGATAAACATAGCTTACAGACTCTTGAATAAATAGCCTATCTAAAGCATCGGTATTATCACTTGTCCAAAATTCATCGAAATAATTTAAAACTCCAAAATCCATTCTCCCTCCTCCAGAGGCACAGGCCTCAATCTCTATCCCCTTATGTTTTCCCCTTAATCTTTCAATTAGATCAAACACAGCCTTAGAATGTAAGAGCCAAATCATCTTCTGTTCTTTTATGTCCAAATTAAGAGCCCCAGCCTCAGAAAAGGGCCTATTCATATCCCATTTTATATATTTTATATTGTAATTAGTAAGCAACCCATCCAGCACATTAAAAATATACTTCTTTACTTCATTTAAACTTAAGTTTAATACCAGCTGATTTCTTGAAGTTGTAAGTTCTCTGTTGTTAAACCTATATACCCAATCAGGATGCTGTCTATAAAGTTCGCTATCAGGATTTACCATTTCAGGTTCTATCCATAAACCAAAATCCATACCAAGCCTGTTAACTTCATGGATTAGCTCCTCCAGCCCATTTGGAAATTTATCTCTATTTACCTTCCAGTCCCCTAAGCCTGCTGAATCGCTATTTCTTTCTCCAAACCATCCATCATCCACAACAAACAATTCACAACCTATATCCTTTGCCTTTCTTGCCAATTCAATCTGTTCATCACATTTAACATTAAAAAGAGTTGCCTCCCAGGAATTAAACAGGACCGGCCTTAAGGAATTTCTAAGGTCAACAGGTAGGATAATATCCCTTACAAATCTATGAAGCCTATGGGACATATCTGAATATCCTTTGTCTGTATATCCAATATATGCTTTAGGCAGAATAAGTGCCTCTGAGGGCTTTAATTTGTATTCAAAGTCAAAATCGTTTAACCCCATTAATAGCCTCGTATAGTAATAGGGAGTGGCTTCAACTAAAATTTTAAAATTACCAGTATATTCTAATGCTCCAAAGTAAACCTCACCCTTATCTTCATTTGCATCAATATCTAATATAAAATATGGATTATTGTTATGTCCTGTGTTACCCTTTCTGCTTTCAAGGATTAACTTGCCCCCATCTAATCTTTGTTTAAACCTTCTTCCTTCTCCTACCCAATGCCCCAATACATTTGTTATGTTATATCCTGTTCCGTCTATATTAATTTCACATGAATAGGCCTTTTCAATAAAAATATCTTCTTCTCCTAAATTTTTTATATCTACCCATCTTGCAATAATATCGTATTCCTCATATATTTTATAATTTAAAAATATCGCTATTGGATAAAATTTATCCTTTAGCATTATTCTTAAGACATCCTCTTCAATAGCAAAACCGTCATATTCCAATACCAAATCCCTTGTCCCATCGCTAAATCTTACCTTTACAGCCGGCTCTTTGTATCTTAGTCCCCCCCAAGGTGTATATTCTTCCCATGCTATATCGCAGCTGGAATCATTAGAGGATATATCCCTAATTTCAAAGTGTTCAAAGTCCTTCTCATCAGCTTTATTGCCAAAATAAATATGCCTTAAGAGGCCCTTATAAGGCCCAAAGGCATATTGAATATTCTTCCCTTCCAAAACAAATATATTATTTAATACCTTTATCATCTATATCCCCCCGACTATTTTGACTTCAAAGGGTGAAAGTGTATATTCTCCAAAAGCTTTTTCCTCTTCAGTATGGTTTATGATAAATAAATATTTTTCCCCATCATACTCCCTTTTGTATATTTCAATTCCTTCCTCCGAATTATAATGCTCTAAACTCAGCTCTTTAATAACTTCAATTGCAATTTCATCCATAATAAAATCTTCTACTCCACCGCCAATATAATAAACCTTGCCATTTTTATATTTGTTTACAGTTACGCAGGAAAACTCCCTATAAAATTTATCGGCATATTTGTATAAGGACTTTGCATTGATTGGCCTTATAATATCCCTCCATACCTTTACCTTTGCCCTTTTGCCATTACTATTTTCTATTTCTACAATTTGTCCTTCCTGTAGTGCTTCCACCTCTAAAACTTCGATGCCTGCTAAGTTTCTGAATATCCCAGGTAAAACTTCTCCTAAGATTAAATTATTATTTCTATCCTTAATCCCAGCTCTAAAGGACAAAATTAAAACTCCACCCTTTTCAACAAATTCCTCTAACTTCTTTTTTAAATTATCATCCTGGATCATCATCACAGGTAGGAGTAGAACCTTGTATTTAGAAAAATCCTCCCTTGTTGAAATGACATCAATATTAACATTTTTCTTATAAAATGGCCTATAAAGCCTTAGGGCTTCCTTCACAAAATTAAAGGCTGTGCTTTGGGGTTGAATCCTCCATGACCAAATATTTTCATAATCATAAATAAGGGCAATATCGGATTTAACAGGAGATCCTAAAATTTTTTCGTATTTAATTATGTCATTAAAGAAATCCTTAACCTCATTAAATTTTCTTCCCTCTCTATTATCATGGTCAATTATTCCATAACAAAATTCCTCCGTCCCAAAGGTTGCTGCCCTGTATCTAAAAAACAATATAGCCTCTGCACCATGGGCAACTGCTTGATATGCCCACATCTTTGCTTGGTTAGGTCTTGGAAGATAACCTATAATATTATGTCCTTGAGCCCCCATAAGTTCTTCTAATATCCAAAAGTTTTTTCCTTTAAGTCCCCTTACAAAGTCAAGGTTCATAGCAATTTCTTCAGGAGGTATTGGCTCCCTTAAGCCTCCCCAAACTGGATAATTGTCGTAGGAGGCTATATCCATATTTTTCACAAGCTCTTGATGGTCAAACAATTTATCAAAAAATCCTCCGGCTATATTGGTCGTTATTATCTTTTTATCGCCTAAAACTCTTTTTAATATATCCACCTGAAAATTAGCATAATCAACAATAGACTTTGAACGGAATCTTGCATAATCAAGTAAGAGTGAAGGATTATGGAAGGTTATAGTTTTTAACGGCAGAGGAATTTCATCAAAATCATTATAGGTTTGACTCCAAAATACCGCCCCATAGGTTTTATTTAAGGCGTCTATTTCCTTATATTTTTCCCTTAAAAATTTTCTAAAGGCTCTAAGGCAGTTTTCACAATAACAAATATCGCTTCCTTCATGGCCAAACTCGTTATCCACCTGCCATGCTATAATATTTTCCTCATGCTTATAATGCTCTGCTAAGGCCTCAACTATTTTTCTTGTATATTCATAATAACTCCCACTGTTAAAGCAATACTGCCTTCTTCCACCAAAACTTCTTGCCATTAAATTTTCATCCTTTGAAAGTATTTCAGGATGTTTTTTTACAAGCCAAGCCGGTGGCGTTGCAGTTGGTGTCCCAAAAATGACCTTTATTCCATTTTTCTTTAATTTTTCAATTACCATATCAAAAAATGAAAAATCAAAATTTCCCTCTTCCTTTTCGATGATATGCCAAGCAAACTCACCAATTCTAACTACATTAGCACCAAGCTTTTTAATCCTATCTATATCCTCGTCTAAATATTCCAAAGGCCAGTGTTCTGGATAATAGTCAACACCAAGTAGCATAATAAGCCTCCTTTATTGTTTTATAGAACCTGTTATAGATTGAATAAAGTATATTTATAGTGTAGTTAATATATAATGTCCTTAATAAACTCTAAAGGAAATTAATCGTGTCTAAGTATATTTAACCCCCCTTTTATCGGGGGGTTTTTAAAATTTTTTTGAATATGCTTATATTTTATTTACATTTGTCATAATTACAAACTTAAAAGCAAATTCAACATGATGGCATTCTTTGAGGGGTCATCGTCGGTCCAATAACAAAAATATTACCTTCCTTATCAAATTCCATTCTGTCTATGCAAACCTGCCTATTTCCACTTGGGTTTTCTGGATATGTATGGATATGGTAAACTAAAAACATTTCTGTCCCATCAGGTGAAATTGTTACGCTATGGTGTCCAGGTCCTGAAATTAACTCATTGTTAGAATATAGTATAGGATTTTTCTCATATTTTGTAAAAGGTCCTAATGGCTTATCAGAGGTAGCGTATCCTACTGAATAGTCCCTACTTGCATAAAAGTTAGCAGAATACATTAGGTAATATATACCTGATCTTTTAATAACAAAAGGTCCTTCATTCCAAATCCATTCAGGTCCTGATTTTAATTCCCATTCCTGTTCTGGTTTTAATAATAGTTTTGGTTCTCCCTTAAGGTTCAACAAATCATCAGTAAGCTCTACCCCATATATATGACTTTCATGTTTCCCATCTATTATGTTCTCTGAACAATCCCTTGAAAAATACATATATTTTTTCCCATCATCATCAAAAAACACATGAGCATCTATAGCTGCATATTCTAAATCAAACATAGGTCCATTAAAATAATCTTCAAATGGTCCTAAAGGTGATTTTGAAATCGCAAGGCCAATTCTTAAACTGTTATTTTTCTTCCATCTGCATGTATAAAACATATAATACATATCCTTAAATTCTACAACTTCAGGTGCCCAAAAATCTTGATATCCCCAAAATTTTTCATCCGCCTTTAAGCAATAACCATATTCTTTCCAATCAACAAGGTTTTTTGAATACCACACCTTAAATCCATCTATTGCTGAAGTGGCATAACAATAATACATTCCATCCTTTGCTTTTAATACGAAAGGATCTCCAATTTCTTTTATTGATAAGGGGTTTGTGTAATATTTTCCCATTTTTGTCCCTCCTTAAAAAATTCACCTGGGAGATGCCAGGTGCTAACCATTTATTATTTTTTTAATCTTCTCTGGATCAAATTTCATTTTATGATACCAATCCATTAAACCATTCATTTCTTGTTCTACATCAGTAAGTTGAGTATAGCAGAACCCACAAATATAAGGGATATCCATTATAGCATGTGTTATTTTCTTAAATCTTTCCAGGAATTCTTCTTCTGTTCTAACCTTATTACCATAACCCCAACCTTCCACATTTGAAAAAGCTATTCCTCCATATTCACTAAGCAATACAGGTTGTCCTTCATACTTATACCCTTCAGCAAAATTAAATTTGGGATTTATAATCGATGCTGCTCCGTTGACAATCTTTTCTTTCTCTAAATATAGCTTTCTAAAAATCTCTCCATCTTCAATATAATCATGTATTGTTAAAATGTCGCTTATAGTATGTTCCCAACCATCATTAGAAATTAAAAGTCTTGAAGAATCTAATGCTTTAATATAAAAATACAATGCATTTGCAAGGCTTTGTTGTTTTTTATTATTATAAATTTCATTTACACCCCAAGACTCATTCAAAAGGGTCCAAGTTATTATACACGGGTGATTATACTGTTGCTTAACAGCTTCCTGCCATTCATAAATAATGTTTTCTATAGCTATATCGTTAAATTCATAAGTTGATGGCATTTCTGCCCAAACCAAAAGGCCATATTTATCACAATAATATAAAAATCTTTGATCTTCAATCTTTTGATGTTTTCTTAAACCGTTAAATCCCATATCTTTTATTTTTTTGATATCTTCTACGAACCATTCGTCGCTTGGTGCAGTTAAAAGTCCATCTCCATAATAGCCTTGATCAAGTATAAGTTTTTGATAATACTCCTTGTTATTAAGAAGTATTTTACCATCTCTTATGCTTATTTTTCTCATTCCAAAATAACTCTCAACTTCATCCTTAATATTTCCATTATGAATAATTCTAAATTTTATATCATATAGTTTTGGTTCCTCCGGACTCCAATAATAAATTTTAAATTGAGCATTATCATCACAAACATCTAAAATAAATTTTTCTCTTTTTTGTTTAATTTCCGTCCAAAACTTCTTAATCTTTTTACCTTCAAACGATATTTCAACTTCTAAAAGGCCATTTTCTAAAATGTTATTAAAATAGGCTTCTACTTCAATTGTTCTATTATCTATATCTGGAGTTATCTTTACCCTTTCTAAATGAAAATCATCTAAATTTTCTAACCAAACAGTTTGCCATATTCCTGTTGTTCTTGTATACCAACAGGCAAAATTATCTACCTTCCATGTTTGTTTACCCCTTGGTTGTGTGCAGTCAAAGCTTCTATCTTCTACTCTGAGATACAAATCATTTTCACCATCATTTAAAAAGTCAGTAATATCAAATCTAAATGCAATATGTCCTCCTTTATGACTTCCTACAAAATTTCCATTAATATAAAGTTTAGTAAAATAATCAACAGCTCCAAAGTTTATGAAAATTCTTTTATCATTTTTATTAATATTTATTTTCCTATGATACCAAACTATATCGTGAACACTTCTATCCCCTATTCCGGATAATTTGCTCTGATAACAGAAAGGCACCAGAATTTTTCTTGAAAATTGCTTCCCTAAAAACCACTTTTCTTTTTCACCTAAATTAGCATCATCAAATTCGAAATCCCATTCACCATTTAAATTAATCCAATTGTTTCTTTTAAAATTTGGTCTAGGATACTCATTTCTAGGTATGTTCATTCTAGCCCATCCCTTCTTTAGAAATTTAATTTTAAGATATAAAAATTATCAAGATAAACAATACTATCTAAACTATTTATTCCAATATGCGATTTTGATATGTTCCAATCTATTTTGCATATTTCAACTCCATCTAAATATAATCCTAAAACTTCATTAATCTTAACAACTCTTAAACTATGATACTCCCGCAAATTTAATTTTTCTTTAAATAAATCTTTTACTCTAAACCTTTTATTGTATATTCTTCCATTAATAGCTTTTTCAATAATTATATTATCATCCTTTACTGAAACTCCAATATAATTTTTATTATCAATATAACTAACAAAAAATTTATGTTTCTTATTTTCTTCATATCTAAAGTCAAAACCCATCTCATAATTTGTAAGATCTTCATTTACTATCTTTTCCTTACCCTTTTCTATTAAAAGTTCACCGTTCAGTATTTTAAGATCAGAAAATAATCCCGTATCGTTATCGAAATTATCTTCAAAATAAGTAGTATATGCTATTCCATCATAGGTAACATCAGTTTTTTCAAAGAATAACCCTATATTGCCATTGTTTATATTAATCCTTTCTGTAAAATATAAAACTTTATCTATATAAAGCTTTATTAGATTGCCATTCTTATAAAGCAAATATTGATGATAGGTATCTTCTTTAAAATTATCTTTTAACTTCTTTTCTATAATTTTTTCTTTTCCTTGATAGACATATTTTAAAATAATCTTTTTATTATATGGATCTAATGTAACGGCAACGTTATTATTTTCATCCAAATAGGAAGATACAAATCCTGCTTTTGAATTTTTATTATAACTATTTATTTTCATATTAACTTCATAAACATAGCTGTTAGAATTAACTTTATCATTGACTATAAAACCGTCATTGGAATTTGAAATAAGCTCATTTTCCTTTATTAAAAATTCACCCTTTATTATCCTCCAAGGTTCTTTAACTTTTTCTTCCTTACCATCAAACCAGTCTTGAAAATCTGGTTTTTCAGGTATAGGTCTATTATCCGCAGTCGGTCCATAGGTAAAAAGTTTATCATAATTGAAATATAGCCTATCTATTGCTAATTGCCTTTGAGGCCCTGTTTCCTCATATCTTTTAGTGTGGTAAACAATATAATAACAAACGTTATTAGGTGCAAAGGTAATATCATTATGTCCCGGGCTTATTGCACTTTCATTTGTCTTCATTATTGGGTTTTTCTCATACTTTTTCCACGTTAAGTTGTCTGCCATACCAAGATTGCTAATAGGTTTATCAGCCGTTGCATATCCAACCGCATAGGATTTATCTGCGTAATTTCCTCCAGAATACATGAGATAATACTTACCATTTTTTTTAAGAATTACTGGTCCTTCATTTATAACTTCTTCCCAAGGTTCAGATATGCTTATAACCCTAGTTTCTTCTGTATCAAAACTAAATGGATCCTTCATGTGTCTTACAGCAATTCCATTAAAGCCTCCACCTACTTGATTGTAGTAAAAATATTTTTCACCATCTTCATCAACAAAAACAAACCCATCTATAGAATTTATATCTGTAACAATTGGATTATTTTCATAATCTCTAAAGGGTCCTAAGGGATTATCAGAAATGGCAACCCCTATATTTCTACTTTCTGCTCCCTTTGATGGGTCTCCTGCAGAGTAGTATAAATAAAATTTTCCATTCTCATAGTGGATAGCTGGAGCCCAAAACCAATCAATGTTCCATACTCCTTCAAATATTCCGTTCGAAGGAGGGCCAGAATAAGCAACTCCTTTGTATTCCCAATTCACAAGATCTCGTGAGTGAAATACATTAAACCCAGGGATATCTGAAGTCCCATAAAGATAATATTCTCCGTTGTATTTTATAATAGTTGGATCTGCTATATTTATAACACTTGCACCATCTGGAACATATACAGGATTTTTATATGTTGGGACAGAAAAATACAATTCATTATTAACATCGATATTCTTATCTAATTTAATATAAAATGCTAATGAAAAAGAAAAAATAATAATTAACCCTAATAGTATTCTTTTCAAATACATCACTCCTATGGATTACTCCTTAAGCCCACTTAATGCAATACCTTTAACAAAATATTTTTGTCCTAATAAGAATAATAATATAGGTGGAACAGCTGAAATTAATGCACCAGCCATTAATATTCCATAATTATGAATATATGTTCCTTGGAATATAGCAAGTCCTGCAGGTAAAGTTCTATTAGCTGCGTCATTTGTAACTAAAATAGGCCACAAAAAGTCATTCCAATTACCCATAAATGTAAATACAGCTAAAGTCATTAGAGCAGGTTTAGATAGTGGAAGAATTATTCTAAAATATATTGTAAAATAACTTGCACCATCAATTAATGCTGCTTCGTCTAAATCTTTAGGAATTCCCTCAAAAAATTGCCTCAATAAAAATACTCCAAACACTCCTCCTAAACCCGGAAAAATCATAGCTGCAGGAGTATCTATCCAACCTAATTTATCTACAATTACATATGCAGGAATAAAATTTATAACCCCCGGAATCATCATAGTAGCCATCATTGTCCAATAAATGGTTTCTTTATATTTAAATTTTAATCTTGCATAAGCAAACGCAGCAAGGGAGTCAAACAATAATATTAAAATTGTATGCGATAAAGCTATGAATAAGCTATTAAAAAACCATCTTAAAATTGGAGCATTTTCTTTATCACTAAATATTATTCTAAAATTATCCAAAGTTACTCTTTTAGGTATCCATCTTACAATCGGATCAATTACATCGCTTTCTGGCTTAAAAGCAGTTGATACAATCCAAAGCAAAGGAAGAAGCCAAAATGTAGCTAGTATAACTGCTACAGAAAATAATAAAATTTTTTCTAATTGTTTTTTATTTTTATAGCTTTTCGTAAAATTAATTTTAGCTGTTTTACCTGTTTCTAACTTTTGCACAACAATCACCTCTATTCCTTTGGAGACAGCAGTTTATATTGGATAATACTAAATACAATCATCACTAGTCCCATCATTATAGCCATAGCTGAGGCTGAACCCATTCTATATTGGCCAAAGGCTACATCTCTAATATACATTAAAAGAACTTTCGTCGCATTTCCTGGGCCACCCCTTGTAACCATATAGGGCTGACCAAATATATTAAATTGTGCTAAAGTAGTCATTATAACTATAAATAATAAAGGTCTTTTTAACCCTGGCAATGTTACATACCAAAATTTCTGCCAACCGCTTGCGCCATCTATATCAGCAGCTTCATACAGCGTCTGTGGAATATCTTGAAGACCTGCTAAAAATAATATCATATTACCACCTATTATCCACCAGACGGTCATAGCAACAAGAGAAATCCATGCCCAAGGTAATTCTGCAAGCCATGGTATTCTTCCAATACCCAATTTTTCTAAATAGTAATTTACTAAACCTGCATTTGTATCTAGCATCCATAGCCAAATAAGTCCAACACACGAAACCGATAAAACATTTGAGGCATAAAAAACACCTCTAAAAAAATTTCTAAACTTAAGATTTGGTGAATTTACAAGAAGTGCTAAAGCTAATGCAATAATAATCAGCGGCGGAACACTGAATATAACAAATTTAAATGTGTTGCCAAAGGCATTCCAAAACTCTAGATAATCAATTGTATCAGGTTTAAATAAATCAATATAATTTTTTAGGCCAACAAATTTAGGTTTGGTCAAGTAATCCCATTTATTTAAACTAATCCATATTCCAAGTCCAGTTGGTAAAATCATAAACACAATAAAAAATATAAACTGAGGAAGTATAAATAAATAGGGCTCAATTTTTTGCAAATTTTTATTCATCCTGCCACCTCTTTTCTAGAAAAGGAGGCAAAAAGCCTCCTTTATTCTTTATTTGCTTGAACCTGTTTTCGTGCTTTATCAGCAGCTTTTTGCAATGCTGAAGCTGGTGTGTCCTTTCCTAATATTACATTTGTTACAGCTTCTCCACTTGGTCCCCAAGCATCTGGGAAATATGGCGATGACACTGGGAATACAAGATAATCAGCCTGCTGTGCAAAGCCCATTTGATGCTTTAATGACTTAAATTCGTCACTTTCTCTTACTGAATTTCTAGCAGGAACTTGACCTGCCCTTGCCCATTCAATACTATGCTTTGTTATATAATCAATAAATGTCATAGCAGCTTCAAGCTTAACTGGATCCTGCTCCTTTTGTTTGAATATTACAAATTGATGGGATCCTGCCCAAACTGCTTTTTGTTTACCCCATTGTGGAACTGGTGCTGTTGCAAAATTCAATCCCTGTTGTTCTTCGAAACCAGCAATCATCCAAATTCCGTTTAAATGAAAGCCAAGTTTACCTTGTTTAAATAATGTAACTTCGCCATCCTGTGTTATGTTCTTAGGAGAAATTTGATATTTAAATACAGTATCTGCTAAAAATTGTAGTGCATCGATTGCTTCCTGTGATGTATAAAGTGGTTCTGTTCCGTCATCACTGGTTGCTTTTCCACCGAATTGATGAAGAACTGTCCAATATATTTGATGACTTGGCCATAATGTAGGCATTGCAAATCCCCATTGGTCAATTTTTCCATCACCATCTGTGTCTTTAGTCATTGCCTTTGCCATAGTTAAAAATTCTTCCATATTTGTTGGCGGATGATCAAATCCTGCTTGTTTTAATAGGTCAACATTATAGTAAAGTCCAAGTGGATGCACATCTAAAGGTATTCCATAACGTTTTCCTTCATAAATCCCTGCGTCCCAAACAGCTTTGATAAAATCTGATTCTTTAAGATCTAGTTTCGCTGCGAGCTCATCAAGCGGAATTATAACACCCTTCTTTGCATATTTAGGCAATGTATCAACGTGCATTATACCAATATCTGGTGCTTTACCGCTTGTAACTGATGTAATAATTTTATCATAATATTGTCCCCATTGCATAACTTGAGTTTTTACATTGATCTTTCCTTCATACTCTTTGTTAAATTGATCTATAATCTTTTGCATACCCTTCCCATCAGGTCCAGTAAATCCGTTCCAAAATTCTAATTGAACGTTCTTAAACTCTGTTGGTTTATTACTTGTTGATTTTGAACAGCCTGAGAAAAGCGAAACTAACAATGTTAATACTAGAAGAAAAGCAGATACTTTTTTCATATAGACCCCCCTAAAATTTTATTTTTTCAAAAGTTTTTATAAAATTTAAACCATCCCCCCTTAAGAAAACGTTTTTTAGAAAACCTTTTCTATAATAATTTTATATTATAGACAATTAAATTTCAATAATATTTTAGCTATTTATTAATATTTATTCTATTACATTTTTAAAGTCTGTTTTTATATTTTTAAAAAAGCATTTTAACTCCATCATCTATTCGGCTTATATAGAAACTTGGAGATATATTTGTTATTTCTTTATATTTTACTTCTACCTCTTTAATAAATTCCTCCAACAATTTGTTTTCCACAATTGCTATCCCACATCCACCAAAGCCTGCTCCGGTCATTCTTGCACCTATGCAGCCTTCAAATTTTAATGCTGCTTCAACTATCGTATCTAAATGCAGTCCAGTTACCTCATAATCATTTTTTAATGATTCATGGGATTTTACAAGAAGTTTCCCAAATTCTTTTATATTACCACCCTTCAAAAACTTAATCGCCTCTTTTACTCTTTGATTTTCAGTTATAACATGTCTTGCCCTTGTTTTTAAAAGGTTATCCTTTAAAAGCCCTAAATCTTCTAAAGTAGCATGGCAAAGGTTTTCTATTTTCTTATAATCATTTATATGTTTTAAAGCCATCTCACATTCATATCTTCTTTCGTTGTATTTTGACTCAGATAATTCCCTTTTTTTATTTGTATTCATTATTACTAATGTATACCCCTTTAAATCCACAGGAACATATTCATATTCTAACGTGTTACAATCAAGGAGTATAGCATGATCCCTTTTACCCATAGCCACAGAAAATTGATCCATAATGCCGCAATTTACACCTATAAATTCATTTTCCGCCCTTTGACAGATTAAAGATAGCCAAACTCTATCTATTTTATCCCCCAATATTGGATATAACATTATATAGCCAGTTAAAACCTCTAATGCTGCTGAACTTGAAAGGCCAGCTCCGTCCGGCAAAGTGGATTCTAGGTATATATCAGCACCTTTAAGATTATATCCCTCTTCTTGAATGTATTTAATAACTCCCTTGGGGTAGTTTCCCCATCCATCCTCTTCCTTGAACTGAATATCATTTAAAGTAAATTCTACTTTGTTAACCATGTTTTTTGAAACCAATCTTACTTTTTTATCCTCCCTATATCCAACAGCAGCATATATCCCAATAGAAAGGGCACAGGGGAAAACTAATCCGCCGTTATAGTCTATATGCTCACCAATTAAGTTAACTCTTCCCGGTGAGAAAAAATATTGAATATCACCTCTTGTCCCAAAGTTTTTCTCAAATCCTTCCTTTAAAAGTGACTTGTCCAAGAAACTCACTCCTTTTTGCTGCCAATGAATTTTTCAAGGGCCCTTCTTAAATTTTCTGCAGCCTCCTCAACAGCCATAGTGTTTGCTGCTGCCCATGCCCCCATTTCAGATGAAGCATAAAACTTTAATTTATCCTTATCCCTAAGGGGAGGATAGAACTCTATATGGAAGTGATAATACTTTTCTGAGTCCTTGTATTCCTCTGAATTAACAGGCGTTTGATGAATACACATCATGTAGGGGAAGAGTCTATCAAATAAGGAATCAAAGGCCCCGGTTATATTCTTTAACATCTCTGCAAGGTCCCATTTTTCTTTATCTGTAAACTCAGTAAAGTTTCCTTTATGGGCTTTGCTTACTATAAAAACGCCGTAGGGATAGTCAGTAAAGAAGGGAATATAGGCTAAAAAACTATCATTCTCGTAAATTATCCTTTCCTTAAAGTCAGTTTCCTCTTCATTCATCTGGCAAATCATGCATTTACCTTTTTCAAAGTAGTATTCCTTACAACTATCAAGTTCAACCTTTAGCTTTAGTGGAACAAAGGGGTATGCATAAAGCTGTCCATGGGGATGGGGCATGGTAACTCCCACCTCTTCCCCTCTGTTTTCAAACTCAAAAATATACTTTATTTTCTCATCTTTAGAAATCTCCCTAAATCTTTCAGTCCAAAGGTTAACAAGCTTATATATATGCTCTACCGAAAGCTCAGGCAGTGTTTTAGTGTGCTCAGGAGAATAAAGTATTACTTCACATTTTCCATAATTTTCAGCTACACGATAAAGCTCCGAACCCTCAACATCGGGTTTATCCGGATTAAGCTTTAGTGCTGGAAAGTCGTTATCATATTTTAAAACATCATAATGCTCAGGAACCCTTCCTGAACCTGGACAAAAGGGGCACCAATCCTTTGGCATGTTTGGACGTGCTTGTCTATTTGAAGCAACCATTGTCCATGTTTTTAAAAGAGGATTCCATCTTAATTCCGACATCCTACCCCTCCTATCTAACTCACATAATTTATATTTTCATCTTATAGAGCTTTGCAAAATTTTTAGCCTAATAATTGCAAGCATATATGATATTTTGTCTAACCTCTATTAGAAAACGTTTTCTATTATCATTATAAACCACTATCCTATTATTTGTCAATTATGCTATATAATTCTCCATCAAAAATTTCCCATTCTTCAATATGTTCTATATATTCATCGGGTTTTATCCTTTTTAAAGGCGATAATGTTTCCATCTCAAGCATAAAGTTGTTTGTATATGTTTCGTAGGATACTCCAAAATCAGGGTAAGCTTCTTCTTCTACATGTTGATATCTTTTTACAAAGGTTACTCCATGGTTTATATATGCTGCCCATCCAGATTGGTTGTTTAATCCTATTTTAAAGGGAACAATAGCATTTTCATCCTGCCTTATAGTTATATATTTTTCTCCCCAGGTAACTCTTTTATCGTTTAGCCTTGTATATGGCCATATTGCTATATTCATATTAGGTAAAAGTTCTGTATCCTTAGTGTTAACAGGAATTATCTCAACTCCTCCTTTGTCCATAACAGTAAGGGCCCAAACTGAAAGTTCGATATCCCATGCGTTTTTATTTATAATCCTATGGACAACCTTTACCTTGCTTTCAATTTCATCTAAAATTATCTCCATCTCTTTAATAACTTGTCTCCATTTTTCATAAACTGAAACCTTAATTCCGCCTTCTATTTTCTCATAATCAACAGGGTAATTATCTGGATAATAGGTTCTTGGGTTTGCCTCTGGAGAATGCCATAGCCTATGGCCTCCATATATATACCAATATTCATCCCCAGACTTTACTTTAAACTCTGTGTTTTCACAAAATAAATTCTCTCTTCCCTTAAAACCAAACCTTATAATCCTTGGCCCAACATCTAAAGTTACTAAAAGATCGCACTTTTCGTTTGAAAGCTCAAGGCATCGTCCTAAACTTTTGTAACTTATTTCTTTTACTGTGACACTCATAATAATCCCCCTTTAGAAAACCTTTTCTGTATTGTTAAAAATATAAGCTCGTGAAGCAAGCTTATATATTCTTCAAAATAATCTCCAAAAGCTCCCTTATATCCTTATTATGCTGCTCTGAAGCTAAGGCAAAGGATATTAAAACCTTCTCAAATATATTAATATTATTCTCATCAGCAATCCATGCATAAATATTTTCTTGCTTCTTTTTCAATATCTTAAAGTATGGGCAGACATAAATCATACTTTGGTATCCTGCTGCAAGCTGCATCTGTTTTCTTTCCATTTCAATAAAATAGTCTTTATCTTCAAGGATTGCTAAAGGAAGAATCCTTTTAAATATTTTAAATTCATCAAATAAAACCATATCGGTTTTTTCACCTAAAATAGGGAAATTATCAAGATAATTTTTGCTTTCATAAATTTCTTCTGTTAGGTTGATAATCCTTTCTATATCAGAAGTCCTTAAAAAGCCTAAATCCAGTGCATATTTTATAATCACCATAAGCTCTGCAGGATACTTTTTTACCCTTTGCCCGTTTCTTTCCCTAATGTAAAGGTAATTATCCCCTTCTAAATGTTGAACTTTATAGTCACCATCTTTTTTTACCTTTGTATCATATCCAATCTGCCATTCTACATATGCACTATCAACCTTTAAGGCTTCATCGGGCCGTAAAAACCTCTCCCCCATGTAATTTCTTCTTTCCTTTAATCGTATTTTAGAAGCATTGTTTTTCAGAAAAAAATTAATATGAATCTTGCCCTCCTCAATAGTAATAGTAGGATTTATAATACTTTTTGCCACAATACCCCCCCTAATATATTATTCTACATAAAAGACAAAAATCCTTTATGTTAATTCCTCTTCCATTATCTTTGATAATTCTATTATGTTTTTATCCTTGTTCTTATCATATATTTTAATAATTTTACTCCAAGGGATTTTTATATCTAAAAGCTTTTGTTTTGATATATTTGGTGTTCCCGTCCCTATACAGCGCCTTTTTATTTTCTCCTTAAAATTTTTAGTTAAAAAGTATGCACAAAGGGCTATGCTATATTCTTTATTCTTAGGCCTTATAATATGAAACCAATCATCGGCAATACTTCCCTTTGTTATTTCATCTATAACTATACACCTTCCCATAGTTCCCTGTCCAACTCTGCAAAATACTATATCGCCTTTTTGAAGAATATATTTTTCATTTATTTCACCTTTAAAATATAAAATATTATCCTCTAAAAAAGTTCCCCATCCAACATTTTTTGCAGTTATGTAAATTTTGTCAGTCCTTTCAGTCGTGATCCGTTCCTTTCTTTCTTCTTTATAAAATCCCTTTCCTGAAAAGGCTTCATCAATTAGATCTATAAACTTTACTCCATCGCTATCTTCATCATAGAAATAATAAAAGGGATTTATGTTATTAATATCTAGTGCTTTTTCAATATATTTTACTTCTATTGGGTTTAATTTAGTGATAAGTCCAAATTTACATATATCGTTGTTGGGATTATCCCTTTTTATCCCAATTATTATGATAGTCGATGCATTATTTTTAAAAATACCTGGTTCAAGATAAAGAATCTCTTTAAGCTGAATTTTTTTATTTAAAAAGTCCCTAACATCCTGAAGATTTGAAGCACCTGCTACACCTAAGGGCAGTATTATCCCCAAAACTCCATTGGGCTTTAAAAAGTCAATAAATTTTTCCAAAAATAGCACTTCGATTGCTTGAGAATTCTTACCCCTTCCTAACTTAAATCTATTTAAGATGTTTTTATCCCTAACCCTATTATATTTTGAAGAAAAGGGAGGATTCCCAACAGCCATATCGTATTCTTCGCTTTTATCTAAAGTTAAGGCGTTAAATATTTTTACCCTATCGATAAAATCAAGGGCTAATAAATTAAAAACCTCCTCATCGATGTCATATCCCTCAAAATTTAAAATCCCCTTATCATTTAGAGAAGTTAAAAAGCTCCCATCACCACAGGCTGGGTCTATGGCCTTTATGTTACTAATTTCTCTTCCAAGGTAATATAAACATCTTTCAACAATAAAATTTGAAATTTCTAAAGGTGTAAAGTATTGCCCATATATCTTTTCCTTTTTATTAAAATGCTTTTGAATTTGGTCCATTTCCATCCCTCTATTATCTTTTTACATTACTTAAATTATATTTTTTATGTCCCTTTATGTCAAACGGTGAAGCATAACAATACAATATATTAAGAGGTGGTTTGTATGAAATTTATTAAAAAGAATTGTAAAATTTTAAGATATATTTTGCTTCTTGTAATATCCATCATTCCAACATTATTTACCAGTGCTTCCTTCTATCGAATAAACATGAATACAAGCATAGAAGGAGTTGCAAAAACTTTAGAGATACTTGGAAGAAGACAGCTTGTTTCAGTTATAGACTGGATAAACGAATTTTTATATGATCTTAACGCCCTTGCACAATTAAGTGCCTTTCAAAACTTAAACATAAATGAATTATCAAAAATAATAGAATACATGAAATTTAATAAACCCGCCTACAGGGAAATATATGTTATAAATTCTAAAAATGAAATACTCTATGGATATGCAGCCAATAAAAAAGAGTTTTTAAATTCCTTTGTAATTAAAAATGCCCTGAGCGGAGTTGAAAAAATGTCGGAGGTTACAAAGGTTAATAACAAGCTTTATATTGATATCGCAGTTCCGATATTTAGCGAAGATAACTCCATTGGTGCTATATGTGCAAGGATAGACCTTGAATATTTAAACGATCTTATGAAATCAATAGAAAAGGACGAAACTATAGAATCCTTTATAGTCGATAAAAACGGGCTTTTCCTTACCGATTCAAGACATCTTCCAGATGCTGTAGGTAACCTTAAAATTGACCTTCAAAGAGTAAAAACAAGCATAGACTTTTCAAAGACTCTAGCTTATAAAGATTATAGGGGGACAGATGTTTACGGATGCTACTTTAACGTTAATGACACAGGATGGACGTTAATCGTTCAAAAAGATGCGGACTCTGTAAAAAAACAAAATCAAACCATAATAGATATAGGGAAATACACCTCTCTATTTCAGCTTTTAGGACTTTTAGCCCTTAGAAAATTAAAGGAGGATAACACTATACCAAAGGAAATGGCGGATTTGATTGAGGATAATATAAAAAAAGAGAAAAAGTCCTAACAGGACTTATATTCAAAAAGTGGGTGTCTAGAAGACAACCCACTTTGATTATCTTGTAACTACTGTTCCAGTTAATCCTTTTAGTGCCTCCCTTGCCTTTTCAAGGGATGTTATTACAGCCTTTCTTCCTTCCTTTGATTCAGCAAACATAACAGCGGCTTTAACCTTTGGAAGCATTGAACCTGGAGCAAAATGGCCTTCCTCCATATACTTCTTAGCTTCCTCAACTGTCATTGTATCAAGGTCTCTTTGGTCTGGTTTATTAAAGTTAATTGCAACCTTTTCAACAGCAGTAAGAATGATAAGCTCATCTGCATCAAGAATTTCTGCTATCTTTTCTGAAGCAAGGTCTTTATCTATAACTGCCGCAACACCTTCTAGTGCTCCATCTTCCTTTTGAATAACTGGAACACCGCCACCTCCAACAGTTATAACAACATGTCCTGCTTCAACAAGTGTCTTTACGATTTCCTTTTCAACAACATCTATTGGCATTGGTGATGGAACAACTCTTCTCCAACCTCTTCCAGCATCCTCCTTCATAACATAGCCCTTTTCAGCCATAAGCTTTTTAGCCTGTTCTTCTGTAAAGAAGGAACCTACTGGCTTTGTTGGGTTTTTAAAGCCTGGATCGTTTTTATCAACTACAACTTGAGTTACGATCGCAGCAATGCTCTTATTTATATTTCTTCTAACCATTTCTTCTCTTATAGCCTGTTGTAGATGGTATCCTATATATCCTTGGCTCATTGCACCGCATTCTGGGAAGGGCATAACAGGGTTGTTTTCATTTACTGAGCTTGCCATTTCATAAGTTGCAACAATTTGTCCAACTTGTGGACCATTTCCATGGGCGATTATAACTTCGTGGCCATCTTCGATAAGGTCAACTATAGCCTTTGCAGTGTGGTGTGCTGTTTGAAGTTGTGCTTCTGCTGATATATCCTTTGGATTTGCTTGAAGAGCATTTCCCCCTAATGCAACAACTATTCTTGCCATAAATAAACTCCTCTCCTTTATAGTTTAATTTTTCCTAAAGCAATTTGAACTATCATATAAATAGCAATTAAAGCTATTAAAAGACTTATAACTTTCTCAGAAGTTGTAAACTTTAATCCTTTCTCCTTTTTAGCAAAATAATAAACTATTAAACCTAAAGCATACATTATAAAGGCTGCTGCAAGATAAACAAGTCCTACAGCATATATAACATATAAAGAATAAACTGTAGCTATTAAAGCAATAATTAAATCTGTCCCTTTTAGTTTATCTTCTTTTATAACCTTCAAAGCATATAAAGCTGAAAAAAGATAGGGTAAAAGTATACATGTGGTTGCCATATAAAATACAGCATAGTATGCATTTTGAAGCTTATCTGATAGTAAGGCTACCAAAAACAATTGCGTTACCAAATTAGTTATTATAAGAGAATTAATAGGAACACCCTTTTCATTCTCCTTAGAAAACCATTTTGGCATAACTCCATCCTTTGCAGCAACGTAGGGTATCTCTGCTGCTAACATAACCCAGCTAATCAAAGCACCAAGTATTGACACTATAAGCCCTATTTTTACTATATATGCTCCGGCAGGTCCAATTAAAGTTTTTGATAAAACATCCGCTAAAGGCGTTCCGGCTTCAGCAAGTTCCTTTGCAGAAATAACACCCATCGCAATAGTTGAAATAGCTACATATATAAGAAGCGTAATTAATAAGCTTAAAACTGTGGCTTTCCCTACTATTTTGGGTGATTCAGCTCTTTCAGATAAGACAACAGCAGCTTCTACTCCAATAAAGCACCAAAGTATAGTGCCCATTGCTCCTTTTATCTGATTTAAAATCGTAGTTGCTTCACCACTGGAAGCAAGCTTTGTTTTCCATTCTGCAACTAAAAAAATATCTGATTTGAATGCGAATATTCCAAACATTATAACCAAAACAAGTGGTAAGAGTTTTGCAACCGTAACTATAGCATTAGCTACGCCGGCAGATTTTGTTCCTTTAGTCTGAAGATAGTGAACAAGCCAAAGAATCAAAGAAGCAAGTAAAAACGAAACAAATGGTGGCAACTGTCTACCTTCACCTAATAGGCTGTTAACCGTTTTAAATATCAAAACAAAAAACGCCACATTCCCTAAAAATGCTGAAAGCCAATATCCCCATGCCGAATTAAATCCAACAAAGTCACCAAAACCAGCTTTAGCATAGGAATAAATTCCACCCTTTAATTCTGGTCTTTTATTTGAAAGAAGTTGAAACACAATGGCAAGAGAAATAACCCCTATTCCTCCTATTAACCAAGCCAAAATAGTTGCCTGCGGATTTGATGTTGATATAAGGTCTGTTGGACTGTTAAATATTCCTCCTCCAATCATCGAACCAATTCCAAGAAGAACTAATAGTCCTAAACCAAGTTTTCTGTCGCTCATAATATCGACTCCTTATTTAATTTAAGGGCAGCTATGCTGCCCCTTTTATTATAGTGTAGCTACCATAACAGCCTTTATTGTGTGTAATCTGTTTTCAGCTTCGTCAAATACAACTGAATGTCTGCTTCTAAACACTTCATCTTCAACTTCTCTTACGTCAAGTCCTCTTTCCTTGGCTTCCTTTGCAACCTTTGTTTCAAAGTCGTGGAAGGATGGTAAGCAGTGCATGAAGATTACATCTGGATTTTCAGTCTTTTTAATCATATCCATATTTACTCTATACTTAGTTAAAAGTCTTACTCTTTCTGGCATTTGATCTTCTTCGCCCATTGATACCCAAACGTCAGTGTAGATTACATCTGCTCCCTTTACAGCCTCATCTATGTTGTCTGTAACTTCAATCTTTGCTCCTGTTTCCTTTGCAACTTCCTTCATTTCTTCAACAACCTTTGAATCTGGCCATAATTCTTGTGGCCCTAAAAGAACATAGTGCATTCCCATCTTTGCAGCACCATACATTAGGGCATAAGCCATGTTGTTTCTAGTGTCTCCAACGAAAACCATCTTAACCTTGTTAAGTGGCTTTGCAACATGCTCTTCGATTGTCATAAGGTCTGCAAGAACTTGTGTTGGATGGTCGATATCAGTTAAACCATTCCATACAGGAACTCCTGAGTATTTAGCAAGAAGTTCAACGGTTTCCTGTTTAAATCCTCTAAATTCGATTCCATCATAGTATCTTCCAAGAACCTTTGCAGTATCTTCAAGTGATTCTTTTTTACCCATTTGTGAGTCATTTGCACCAAGGAAAGTAACATGTGCACCTTCATCAAGTGCTGCAACTTCAAAGGCACATCTTGTTCTTGTTGATGTCTTTTCAAATAATAGAACTATGTTCTTTCCTTCTAAAAGATTTTGTCTTATTCCTGCTCTTTTCTTTGCCTTAAGGTCATGGGATAAATCAAGAAGGTATCTGATTTCTAGTGGAGTAAAGTCCTTAAGAGTTAAAAAGCTTCTTCCTTTTAAATTTACTGGCATTTTAAATTCCTCCTTTTTTATTATAATTTTTCTCTATAAAGTGGCATACTCATACATCTTGGGCCGCCACGTCCCCTTGATAATTCGGAGCTAGGTATTGTAATAACCTTTATGCCCCTTTTAGTTAGTATTTCATTTGTAACATAGTTCCTTTCATATGTTACAACAACACCCGGTGCAATTGCAAGTGTATTAGAACCATCGTTCCATTGCTCCCTTCCTGCAATTATAAAGTCTCCACCACCACATTGAATAAGCTCAACGGATGAAAGATTTAGTGCTTCTGCAAGTATTTTATTTAAAGGGCTTGTGTTGTGCTTAAATTTAATCGTATTATTAGCACCCTTAGTTACCTCATAAACGCTAAGAGGTCCTTGAACTCCAGGGTGTATCGTAAACTTATCATAATCAACCATAGTAAATACAGTATCAAGATGCATAAATGCTCTACATTTTGGAATTTCAAATACCAAAACCTTCTCAAAGGAAGTATTAGCGTTAAAAAGGTTTCTTGCAACCATTTCAATTGCCTCAGCTGAAGTTCTTTCACTGCAGCCTATTGCAACAACCTTGTCGGATAAAACAAGCTCGTCTCCACCCTCTATAGCATAGGGCATTGACCTATCATACCAAAGAGGTATTCCTTCAAAGGATTTATGGTATTTTATTATATATTTTAAAAATAAAGTTTCCCTTCTTCTTGCTTCTGTCCTCATTCTGTTTAATGTAATGCCGTTTCCAATTGAAGCACCAGGATCCCTTGTAAAATAAAGGTTTGGCATAGGATCAAGATAAAATGGATAATCGTCCGCCATAAGCTCAACTAAAGATGTTGGTTCTTTAACTTCTATTTCATTTTTCCTAACGCCAGCCATTATTTTATCTACCATTTGCCTTGCTGGCATTTTGCTTAAATACTCAATAAGGCTTTCTTTTAAAGATGGCGATGTAATTCCGCTCTCTTCTAAAAACTCTTTTAAAAACTCTAATTTAACCTTTTCGTCCTCTAAAACTTCTGCCGACAATTCCTCAAGATAAACAACCTCAGCACCGTTTTCCCTTAAAACCTGAGCAAATTTGTCATGCTCCTGTTGAGCAATTTTTAGATAAGGAATATCATCAAACAAAAGCCTACCAAGATACTCTGGAACTAAATTTTCAACTTCTTGGCCAGGTCTATGAAGAAGAACCCTTTTTAGCCTCCCTATTTCAGAAGTTACATTTATAAAATGCTTCATTCCAATTCCTCCTAGGCTGTTTTAATTACATATTCATTATACATCTATTGTATAATAAATAAAAATGTTAAAAAATTTTAAATGATATCAATTTATGTCAAATTTTAAAATTATGTGTTACATGCTGCCGCTTAATCCTATTTTCTTTTATATACTTTAAAAATCTTATTAAATTTATAAATATTCAAATAATTCAATAAAATAATTTTGTATAACATTTGCATAAAAATACAGCAAGGTTTCAATAACCTTACTGTATTAGTATTTACATATTATTTTTATACAATTCCTGTGGATTTCCATCATTTTAAAGTTAAATTTTACTAATATTTATACTCAACATTTTTTCTTAAAATTGCTGAAAAAATTGGAACTAAAACAATAGCGACAATCCCTCCTGCAAAACCATTGTTATAAAGATTTAAACCCCCATGTAAATAGCTCATGTTCATTACAACCGAAACATGGAAAAAACCAGCTATTATTCCAAAAAACCAACCAAATTCTCCTGCAATAGGTGCAAGGTTAGTTCCAAATAACGACGCAAGTATTATCGACTGGGAATTTAATTCCCATATATTCAATACTGAAGAAATCACCGTCCCTAATAGAACTGGTAAAGTATTAACGAGGTGTTTCCCTAGAGCCCCAAAACCAACAATAGTTAAAATTGCACCAATTGCAGGTCCAGTTAGTTCCCCTCTTATCAAAAGAACATAAATAATGAAAATTAGACCTAACATTCCCATATTTATAAAGGTTATACCTTCTCCAAAGTCATTAAAGTAATCGCTATAAAGTCTTCCTGTAGTTTTTGAGAGCAGCTTATATTTTTCTATTACCTTCCTTTCATTTAAAAACCCATAGATAATAAAGGCAATAAATATTGCTGAAAACAATAGAGTAAATTTAAAGTTATTACCTGTAGATAAAATGAGCTTTCTCTCAAAATCTATACCAAAGGCCCTAAATTTTGACATCATCATGGTAGCCATAAGCCCCCCGGCAAGTCCCATATTATAAAGGCAATATCCCTGATGAAGTTTTAGTGAAAACTTTGCAAGAGGCGGAAGGCAAAATCCTATAAATACAGCTATTAATATTCCTAAAGATATGCTAAAGGCTTTACCCAATATATTTAAAAAGGCAAGCTGAACAACAGCTGGTGATAATGTGGTTCCAAATAAAGCAATTAGAATATAGTTTTTAAAACTTTCTCTCTGATACAATGAATACAAAAAAACTCCCAATATAGTCGGCCAAATATTTACTATATTTTTACCAAAAAGCGAAAAGCCCACCGTTGTAAAATAGGCAGCAATTAATCCTCCATTTATCTGAAGCCTATTTATTCTGTATAATGTCAAAACTGCAAGTCCAACAAGTCCAGCGTTAAAAAAGGCTCCTTCAATCCCCCCAACCGCAATGTAATCCGTAATTAAAATATCTGATTCTTTAATAATGTCAACAAGTCCCTTTATAATTTTTATTGGTTTTTCAATTATCAATGGTATTACCAAAAGAACTAAATTAAAAATAGAAATCACAAAATAAGATTTATTTCTCAAATTTCATCCCCCTAAAAAACATAGTGTAAAATTATTGTAGGACGAAAAAGGACAAAAAATTTAAAAGAGACAACCCCTGTGGTAAAATAAAAAGTGGAAAAAACACAAATCAATAAGGGGGTGTCTCTTTTGAATAATATTATACAACATGATATTATACAACAACATTTAATAAATTTCACTACTAAATTAATAAAAAATGTAGAAGAAATGCTGTCAAAAGAATGGGATTTTACAAAACTTGTTGAGGTAGTTAAAGAATCGACTGATGAACTTGGAAGGAATATAATAAAAGACTTTTTAGAAGAATTAGATAAAGCGATTAAAGAAGATGATAAGAGAAAAAGGAATGGATAGTTGAAAGAAAAGACAAGAAAAGTATTATTACGCTCCTAGGAGGAAT
>NZ_CAKP01000023.1 GCF_000297115.1 Caloramator australicus RC3
GAAGATAAGAAACCAAAGGGAAGATTTTTTACAAAAGCTGTCCTCTAAAATTATAAACGAAAACCAAGTTATAATTTTGGAGGACTTAAAGGTTAAGAATATGTTAAGAAATAACAAACTATCAAAGTCCATATCAGATGTAGCATGGTCAAAATTTGTAAACATGCTTGAATATAAAGCATTATGGTATGGAAGAACAATAGTAAAAGTAGATATGTTTTATCCATCGAGTCAAATATGTAATGTATGTGGTTATAAAAATGAAGAAGTAAAAGACTTAAACGTAAGGGAGTGGGAATGTCCAATGTGTAAGACAGTCCATGATAGAGATGTAAATGCAAGTAAAAATATATTAAAAGAAGGAAAGAGGATATTAGGCATAGCATAAGTAAAAACAGTAGGGTAGGGACTACCCGAATTAACGCCTGTGGAGATAGTAGGTTACGAGGTTGATGAAGCAGGAATCCTGCGACTTTAGTCGTGGGAGGTTCAAAACGAAGATAGAAAACCTATTGGTTTAGTTGTTATAGATAAGATTAAATGGGAATACAGAAACTGCGAGATTGGGATTGTAATATATGATAAAAATTACAGAGGTAGAGGTTATGGGAAGGACGCACTTGAGACTGTCTTAAAATTTATCTTTGATGATTTAAACATGCATCTCGTTTATTTGAATGTAATTGAGGGAAATGAAGCAGCAGTTAATTTATATAAAAAATTTGGGTTTAAGGTTGAAGGAATCTTAAGGGATAGGTATTATAAAAATGGAAGGTATTATAATATAATTGTTATGAGCAAGGTAAAGGGAGAGTGATAGAATGAAAATTGGGGTTATAAGCGATCTTCATGGATATCCAAAAAAATTTGATATGGCATTAGAAATTTTAAAGGATTGTGAAGTTATTCTTTGTGCTGGCGATATTTTATATCATGGGCCAAGAAATCCTATCCTTGAAGGTTATAATCCAATAGAGCTTGCAGAGAAGATAAACAACTCTGAAATTCCCGTAATTATAGCCAAGGGGAACTGCGATGCTGAAGTTGATGGAATGGTTCTTGATGTTCCAGTTTTCTCGCCTGTTTTATTTTACGAAAAGGATGGTTTAAGGATAATTGTGCTTCACGGCCATGATTTTGATGAGGAGAAATTAAAATCAATAGCAAAATTTTATAAGGCAAATTTAGTAATAACAGGCCATACTCATGTAAGAAAATACGAAAAAATAGATGGCGTTACATATATAAATCCAGGGAGCATAGGAGTTCCAAAGGGAGATGGTAAACCAAGCTGTGTAAAAATTGAAGATGGTAAAATAAAGTTTATCAATTTAGAAAAGGGAGATGTTCTAGAAGAATACAGTTTACATTAACTTATAAGGGGGATCAATATGGATTATAAAGAACTTCTAAAAAATGCAAGGGAAAACTTAAATGGAAGCTGTAGAGTATGTAGAGAATGCAACGGAATTGCCTGTGCAGGGGAAGTTCCAGGTATGGGCGGAAGTTTAACGGGTTCTGCATTTATAGAAAACTATGAAAGCCTTAAAAAGGTAAAGTTAAACATGAGGCTTATACATGATGCAAAGGATCCTGATACATCCGTTGAACTATTTGGTAAAAAGCTAAGAATCCCTATTCTTGCAGCACCAGTATCAGGAACAACCCTTAATATGGGTGGAAAGTTTACCGAAAGGGAATATATTTCCTGGGTAATAGGCGGATGTCTTGATGCAGGAATATACCCAATGGTTGGTGACACTGCAGTTGATGCCTTTTTGCCTACAAATCTTGAGGAGCTTAAAAAAGCTGGCGGTGAAGGAATTGCAATCATAAAGCCTTGGGAGAATAAAAATGTCATTCAAAAGATTAAAATGGCAGAAGAAGCAGGTGTTTTTGCTGTTGGAGTTGATATAGATGCAGCAGGGCTTATAACCCTTGCTCTTCACGGAAAGCCAGTTGGACCAAAGACATTAGAGGAGATAAAGGAGCTTGTAAATAGCACAAAACTGCCTTTTATATTAAAGGGAATTATGACGGTTGAAGATGCACAACTTGCTGTTGAAGTTGGTGCAGCAGCAATAGTTGTTTCAAATCACGGTGGAAGAGTTTTGGATCATACTCCAGGTGTTGCAGAGGTTCTTCCTAAGATAGCAAAGGAAGTTAAGGGAAAGATCACGATACTTGCTGATGGCGGAGTAAGGACAGGAGTAGATGTTCTTAAGATGCTTGCCCTTGGCGCCGATGCTGTTCTTATAGGAAGACCGTTTGTTACTGCATCCTTTGGAGGAGGAAGGGAAGGAGTTAAACTTTATATCGATAAATTAGCAAACGAATTAAAATCAGCAATGATTTTAACAGGATGCAAAGATATTAAAAGTATAGATTCAAAAATTATATATAAAATGGAGGAATAACTTAGCAGGATTTATTAAATTTTTGTAGAATATTATATAAAGCTAATAAAAATATATTCGAATATAATTAGTTAGTTTGCCCTTTGCCAGTTCTAACTAGGTTATATTCGGCAAAGGGCATATTATTTTTTTTAAGGAGGTTTTAAAATGCTAACTAAAAATGCTCAAGAATTTAGAAACTTTTTGCGTTCACAGAATATCGAACTTGAATTTTTCGAAGGGAATAACGGTGAAACAATAGTAGAAACCGTTCAAAGTCTTAATTCAGGATTAAAACTTAGGATGGTAATTATTTTTGGCGAAGATGATGGTATAGTAAGTATGTATGGGCTTGATTTTGTTTCAGCGATAAATCCGGCAAGAAAAAATTATATATATGAATTATTAAATGAGCTTAATAAAAAATATACTTACTATAAATACATTCTTGATAAGGATACGATACGAATCGAAACTCACGCAGTTTTTAGCGATAATTTCAATCCCCATGTAGTTATGACACAATTAATCGGTATGATGAGATTAGTAGAATCGGATTATCCAGAACTTATGAGGGTAATTTGGGCGTAAAGAGTAAAGCTTAGGGCAGCTTAAAATGCTGCCTTTTTTTATTGATGTTTGCCTATTTATAGTGTATAATTTAACTAAACTAAAAAATTAGTCTAAATGAATTGAGAAATGCTGAAAACTGAATCTTGGGGGGATTCTGTTGAAAATTTTGAAAAAAATTGTTGCTGGGCTTATATTTCTTAGCTTTAATATAAATACAGTCTTTGCTGGTGTATTATCTGGAAAAAGGATAGTTATTGACCCTGGGCATGGAGGAAGCGACCCGGGGGCTGTGTCTGGACAAGTTAGAGAAAAGGATATAAACAATTCTGTGGCAAGAAAACTTGCAGACCTTTTAAAGGCTGAGGGTGCAGAGGTAATTTTTACAAGGGAACCTGAAAAGGATATTTATATTACATTAGCAGATAGAGTTAACATATCAAACAGCATAAATCCTGATTTATTTATAAGTATCCATAATAACGCCAGCATATCATCTGCTGCTAATGGAGTAGAAACATATTATAGTTTAGTAAGACCTAACATATTAAGCAGTAAATATGCCGAATACGCTGGAGATAGATACCCAGTTTTGAGGGAATCAAGAGAAAATAATATTAATTATGTCTATATGTTAATGGGTGACGAAGAAATAAAAGTTGAAAAGACTAAGGTTAAGATAGTTTATAAATACGTTGAATATGAAGGTAATAAATATGAATGTTTAAGGGAATCAAGGGAAAACGATATTGATTATGTATACATATTAGTTAATGGTAAAGAAGTAAAAGTTGAGAAAAATAAGGTTAAAATCGTATATAGTCCAAACCCATGGCAGGCGCTGGAGAGCAAAAGTATAGCCGAGATAATTGTTAATAACTTAGCTTCACTAGGGTTTAAATACAGAGGGGCAAAGGATAGTAATCTTTACGTTACAAGAAATACTACATCACCCTCTGTCCTTTTGGAACTTGGATTTATTACAAATCCAGATGATAGGCAAAAGCTAATCGATCCGATTTACCAAGAGAGCATAGCACAAAAAATATTACAGTCCCTTTTAAGTTATTATGAAGTATATGAAAATAATAAAATTAAAGCCTTTGGAATGCCTGAAAAAACAGATTTAGTTTTATCGAAGGATAAAATACTTCTAGGGGATTCGATAGACTTTACATTTAAGGGAATAGAAGATACACTTTTGAAAAAGGTAGAAATAAAATATTTAGATGAAGTGGTAGCAAGTTCGGAAGCTCAATTTACGTTTACTCCAAATAAGGATGGAGAATTTGAAGCAATTCTTTACTTAAAGTCGCCTGATTCAGTAAATGAATATGATGAGGTAATATCAAAAAAGTTTAACGTATATAAATATCCAACAATAAAAAATATTATTTTATCTCCTGATAATCCTACTTCAAAAAATAATATAACTATAAGCATAGAAAAGGAAAATGGAAGTTTAGTAGGATGTGATTATACCTTTGAAATATATAAGGGAGAAAGAATAATACTTTCCGGAACATCAGATAAGAACGTAATAAATTTTATTCCAAACGAGGATGGAGAATATAAAGTAATTATAAAATTAAAGGACAAGCTTAGTAAAAATGAATATGATGACATAAAGGAAGCTAGCTTTATAGTAAGGCCAGAAGAAGCTGCATCAAGAGGGACAAATACTCAAAACCAGACAACTCAGGTTATTAATGGAATGTTTAAAATAAATAGAGTTCTTAAAAGGGGAATGATAGGAGAGGATGTAAGGGAGCTACAGAGGGCTCTAATTAAATTAGGATATTTAAAGATAAGCACACCTACCATAACTTTTGGGCCGTCAACTGAAACTGCTGTAAAGGCCTTTCAAAGGGCAAATAGGCTTAATGCTGATGGCATTGTAGGAAAAACAACTGCAGATATAATAAACCTAAATTTAGCAAGACTTGTTAATAACACCCAAGTTTCTAGGGGGAGCACAAATCAGAATGCAACAAATAACCAACTATTAAAGATAACTAGAGTATTAAAGAAGGGAATGACAGGAGAGGATGTAAGAGAACTACAGAGGGCACTAATAAGATTAGGATATTTAAAGATAAGCACACCTACAACAACCTTTGGACCAACAACTGAAGCTGCTGTAAAGGCCTTTCAAAGGGCAAATAGGCTTAATGCTGATGGCATTGTAGGAAAAACAACTGTTGACAAGATAAACAGTCTTTTAAAAAATAGATTTTAAAAAGTAAATGCGGGCATTGCCCGCATTTACTTTTTAACTAGTTCTTTGTAGATTACAATAAGTCCAGAAAGCCCAACTAGAGCGTAAATTATTCTTGAAAGTAGAGCTTCTGCACCGCCAAAGAGTGCTGCAACGAGGTCGAACTTAAAGAAGCCAACAAGTCCCCAGTTTAATGCGCCAATCAAAACAAGAGCAAAGGCAATAGGATAAAGCTTTTTCATAATTACCCTCTAAGGATTATTTTCAGTATATTATATTTTTATAATTTATTATTTATGCTTAAATTTTTAAATTCTTCTAAAATTTTTTCTGTTAAGTTGTCGGAGATGATACACATAATTTTTATAAGCTTACTTGGAGGCTTTTCATTTGCCCATTCTAATTTTTCATGGAATAAATTTTCTATTGTTTCCGAAAGCATAATTCCTGTTCCAGTTATAGAAATAGTTCTTTTGTCGCTTTTTTTGCATCCTTCATGAATTGTGCAAACATCGCATTCTGTGCAATGCTCAGGGGACAAAAATTCAATTCCATATTTTTCTTTAAACATCAAGCCAATCGATTTTAATAATTTATTCAAAGTTTTATCTGCTTCTTTAAACTCATCCTTTGTATAGTCAGTTGTGTTTATTTTTCCTATAACTAAAATAAAATTTTTATCCTTTAAAAGCTGATTAGCTGTTGGAGAAAAGGGAGGACAGCCACCATTTACGCCAAAGTTTGGACAACCTTCCCTGCAGTAGTTTCTAACCCTTTCTATATCTATAACCAAATCTTCATATTTATATTCTCCAAATTTTATTTCAACTGCAGTATTATCGATTTTTATAGTTTTAACAAAGCTCATGATAGCCCTCCTTTTAAAGAGCATTGTTTATCTTTTTACAAATAGTATAACAAAAGATTAACCTATATGTCAGCTAATGAAATAAATAAATTAAAATCAGGATATACTAAAAAAGAAGGAGGGTGTGATATGTGGAAGGATAAATTAAAGGCGTTTTTCACAAGGCAGCCTGTTGAAAAACACGATACAGCTGCTTGGGCCAATATAAAGGAAACCAAAGCAGAATCTAATGTTCCTATTCCCGATATAATCGATGTTGAAAATGCAAAGGAATATGTAGAGGAAAATAAAAAATAACCCCCAAAATGGGGGCTATTTTTATTGCATTTCAGCAAGTTTTTTTAAGGTTTCAAATTTTTCTTTAGCATGCTTTTCTGCGATGGCAAAGAGCTCTTCTGCCCTTTCTGGGAAGGTGTTCATAAGGGATGTATATCTTATCTCGCTCATCAAGAAGTCTCTAAATGAACCCTTTGGTTCCTTAGAATCAAGGACAAATGGATTCTTGCCCTGTTCTTTAAGTTCAGGATTGAATCTATACAGATGCCAATATCCTGTTTCTACTGCCTTCTTTGATTGATTTATTGTAGTTCCCATGCCTGTCTTGATACCATGGTTGATACATGGTGAGTAGGCGATTATTAAGGATGGTCCTTTATAGTTTTCTGCTTCAGTTATAGCCTTTAATGCTTGATTCATGTTGGCACCAAGGGCAATCTGTGCAACGTAAACATATCCGTAGCTCATCGCAATCATTCCAAGGTCCTTCTTCCTTATGTTCTTACCAGCAGCTGCAAACTTAGCAACAGCAGCCGTTGGAGTAGATTTTGAGGATTGACCTCCTGTATTTGAATAAACCTCTGTATCAAGAACCAATATATTAACATCTACGCCCTGTGCAATAACGTGATCAAGACCGCCAAAACCTATATCGTAAGCCCATCCGTCACCACCTATTATCCAAATAGATGGTTTTACAAGATAGTCTTTTCTTTCATATATTTGCTCTAAAGTTTCGTTACCCTTGAAGGATCCTTCATTAAAGGCTTGAAGAACCATATTTGCAGCTATCTTTGATGCTTCACCGCTGTCCTTTGCTTTTAACCATTCCTCAAAGGCCTTCTTAAAGGGTTCCCCTATATTCTCCTTAAGGGCAGTTTGCATAAGCTCTGCAATTTTATCCCTTATTTGTGCATAGGCAATTGCAATACCAAAGCCGTATTCAGCGTTGTCTTCAAATAGTGAGTTTGCCCAAGCAGGTCCCTTGCCATAGGCGTTCTTAGTGTATGGAGTTGATGGTGCACTACCTCCATATATAGAAGAACATCCTGTTGCATTTGCTATTATCATTCTATCTCCAAATAGCTGAGTTATAAGTTTAATGTAAGGTGTTTCACCGCATCCTGGACATGCCCCATGGAATTCGAATAAAGGCTGAGCAAACTGACTACCCTTAAGAGTAAATTTATCCATTAAATTATCTTTAACTTTAATTGTTGTTGCGAACTCCCAATTTGCAGCTTCCTTTGCCATCTGTTCTTCAGCTGGCTTCATAATTAGGGCTTTGCCTGGTGCTGGACATATATCAGCGCAGTTTCCACAGCCGGTGCAGTCGTATGGGCTAACTTGAATTCTATACTGTAAATGTTCAAAGCCTTTACCCATAGCCTGCTTAGTCTTGAAGACCTCTGGTGCCCTCTTAACTTCCTCTTCATCAAGTAGGAGTGGCCTTATTACTGCATGTGGACATACAAGAGAGCATTGGTTACATTGAATACATTTATCAATTTGCCATTCTGGTATTAAAACTGCAATTCCTCTCTTTTCGTAAGCAGTTGAACCGTTTGGATAAGTTCCATCCTCCATACCAACAAAAGTTGAAACTGGGAGGTTATCACCTTCAAGTTTTGCCATGGGCCTTAAAATCTTTCTAATAAATTCAGGTTCATTTGTATCTTTAATTTCTTCATCTTTAGCATCAGCCCATGATGCAGGAACGTCAACTTTAACTATGCTTTCAATGCCCATATCAACTGCCTTTTTATTCATTTCAACAATATTTGCACCCTTTTTGCCATAGGTCTTTTCAATGGATTCCTTTAAGTATCTTACGGCCTCTTCTACTGGTATAACGTTAGAAAGTTTAAAGAACACAGATTGCATAATCATGTTTATTCTTCCACCAAGGCCTATTTCTTGGGCTATTTTGATAGCATCTATTATATAGAAGTTTATATTGTTTTGTGCAATATATTTTTTCATCTTAGCAGGAAGCTTTTCTTCCAGCTCATTAACATTCCATGGGCAGTTTAGAACGAAGGTTCCGCCCTTCTTTAAGCCTTTTAAAAGGTCATAATTGTATATGAAGGCTTTGTTGTGGCATGCGATGTAGTCTGCAGTATTAACAAGGTATGGAGCCTTTATTGGCTCTTTACCAAATCTTAAGTGGGATACAGTTGTTCCTCCTGACTTTTTACTGTCGTAGGAGAAGTATCCTTGAACATAAAGATTAGTATGATCTCCTATAATCTTTATAGCCTGCTTGTTGGCACCAACAGTTCCGTCTGAGCCAAGTCCAAAGAATTTACAGCTTATAGTTCCCTTTGGAGTGGTTTCGATATCTTCTCCAACAGGGAGGGAAGTGTGTGTAACGTCGTCAACAATACCTATTGTAAAGTTGTTTTTTGGATTTTGGCTCATAAGGTTTTCAAATACAGCGATGATTTGTGCAGGAGTTGTATCCTTTGAACCAAGTCCATATCTTCCACCGATTATTAAAGGTTTATTTGTATAATCATAGAACATCTTAACAACATCAAGATATAAAGGTTCTCCAGCTGATCCTGGCTCTTTGGTTCTGTCAAGAACAGCAATTCCCTTAACTGTTTTTGGTAAAACTTCAAAGAAGTATTTAGAAGAGAAGGGTCTATAAAGATGAACCTTAACAAGGCCAACCTTTTGTCCCTTTGCCATTAGGTAGTCCACAACTTCCTCTGCGGTATCGCAAACAGACCCCATCGCAACTATTACATATTCAGCATTAGGATCGCCGTAGTAGTTAAATGGTTTGTAATTTCTTCCTGTAAGTTTGTTTATCTCCTGCATGTAATGATTTACGATGTCTGGAACTGCTTCATAGAACTTATTTGCAACTTCCCTTCCTTGGAAGTATATATCCGGATTTTGGGCAGTTCCCCTTGTTACAGGATGCTCAGGGCTTAGAGCTCTTTTCCTAAATTGATTAAGGGCATTGTAGTCGATAAGCTTTGAAAGTTCATCATATTCTAAGAGTTCAACCCTTTTAACTTCATGGGATGTTCTAAATCCATCGAAGAAGTGTAGGAAGGGAACCCTTGATTTAATCGCTGAAAGGTGTGCAACTGCACCAAGCTCTATAACCTCCTGTGGATTTGCTGATGCTAAAAGGGCAAATCCGGTTTGCCTTGTTGCCATAACGTCCTGATGATCACCAAAAATAGATAGAGCATGGGCAGCAATTGCTCTTGCGCTTACGTGGAAAACACCAGGTAAGAGCTCTCCGGCGATTTTATACATGTTTGGAATCATAAGTAAAAGTCCTTGGGATGCCGTATATGTAGTTGTTAGGGCACCACCCTGTAGTGAACCGTGAACAGCACCAGCAGCACCTGCTTCTGATTGCATTTCAACAACCTTTACGGTTTGACCAAATATATTTTTCTTTCCGTTTGCAGACCATTCATCAACAAGCTCTGCCATTGTTGAGGATGGGGTTATAGGGTAAATGGCTGCAACTTCCGTAAAGGCATAGGATATGTATGCGGCGGCGGTATTACCGTCCATCGTTTGTGTTCTCCTAGGCATATTTCTACCTCCTTTTATTAATATCTAAAAAATAGTTTTAGCATAATTTAACTTATTATGCGAAAAAATAATCTTTTACATATTATAACAAAAGAAAATAATTATTTAAAGATAAATATTAATATTTTCTTAAAATTTAATAAAAAATCCCCAAAAAGGGGATTAAAATCTTTTATAGATTTCTTCATCAAAGGGCCTTTTTCCAAGGTTGCTTAGTGAAAAACCAATAGGACCAAGGCTAGTTAAATTGTTTATCTCCTTTGGGATTATTGTTCTTGAGACTTTATCATATATGGAATTTATATATTTATCCTCGGGCAAAATGGAAATAGGATTTAAAAGGTCGGGGTTTTTATCCATAAAAATCACCTCAGTATAATTGTGGCTAATTGATTAAAATATATTCATTAAAATGGTATAATTATATTAGAAATTATTTTGGGGGTTTTATTATGTCTGTTGAGCTTACTTTTGTATGGCGAGGAGAGCTAATCGAGAGCATCCACAGAGGAGATGTAGTTGTTGTAAATTCAAAGGGGAAAATTTTAGCCTATGCTGGCGATCCATTTAAGGTTACTTACATAAGGTCTTCAGCAAAACCTATTCAGGCAATTAACGTATTTTTAAGCGGTGCCTATGGAAAATTTAATTTTTCGGATGATGAAATGTCAATTATGTGTGCCTCCCACTTTGGGGAAGATTTTCACATAAAAACGGTTAAAAATATTTTAAACAAGATAGGTGCAAGTGAAAAGGATCTTCTATGTGGTGGAGGTTACTCAATAAATAGGGAATATGCCTTAAAGCAGGCAAGGGAAAATATAACTATAACTCCCCTACATTCTGACTGTTCGGGAAAACATGCAGGGATAATTGCAAGCTGCATAGCAAAGGGATATGGAATTAAAGATTATAACAAACCCAATCATCCTGTTCAAAGGGATATTTTAAAAATTATTTCCAAGATGTGCGAAATAGACAAGGATAAGATAATCCTTGGGATTGACGGTTGCTCTGTTCCTGTATTTGGCATGCCAATATACAACCTTGCTTTAGCCTTTGCAAAGCTTTCTAATCCCAAGGATCTTGAGGATGACATTAAATTTGCATCTGAGAATATTCTTAGAGCTATGAATACTTTCCCAGAGATGGTTGCAGGGACAGGGGGATTTTGCACAGAACTTATGAAAAATACTAAGGGAAAACTTATCGGAAAACTTGGTGCTGAAGCTGTTTATGCCGTTGGTGTCAAGGATTTAGATATTGGAATTGCCGTAAAGATAGAAGATGGAAACTTTAGTAGAGCCCTTTATCCTGTCATCGTTGAGGTTTTAGAAAGGCTAAACGTTCTTGACGAGGATGAAAAGGAAAAGTTAAAAAAGTTTAAAATTATCGACAATAAAAACAGTGTTGGAGATATTGTAGGTGTAATAAAACCTGTATTTACATTGAAATATTTGTAATACAGGCTATCTAAAAGGATAGCCTCAGACTGTTGAAAAAGTTGTTTTTTGATAAGCCCCGTGAAGGATTTCCCTGGCATTCGCTCATTTCGCTAAGCAATTCTAAGCTTTTCTTTGTTTTCAAAAGTCCTACCCTCGTGAGCCGACATCCGTGTCGGCCACTCGGCTCTGCACGTCCGTGTGCAGAATTACGGACTTTTGAAAAGTCGAAAAGCAAGAATTGCTAGAGCTCATGAGAGATGCCTTTTTGAAATCCATTCACGGGGCTCTTGCAAAGTCTAAACACCAATGAGAGTTTGTCTACAATCTGAGGCTATCTAAAAGGATAGCCTAATTTTTTTTTAAAAAAGTCTTTATTAATTTCAATTTTAGTGTATAATTATACCTAAATTACATTACAAAGGAGGATAATATGTTTGGCTACAATTCATTAGGAATAAATGAAAATGGGGTATTAACTATATCTGGGGTAGATGCTGTCCTGCTTGCAAAAATATACGGAACTCCCCTTTATGTTATAGATGAAGCCGAAATAATAAGAAGATGTAATGAAATAAGAGAAAGCCACATAGAAAAATATGGTGGAAGGGCGGTGTATGCCAGCAAGGCCTTTTTAAACAAAGAGATGTGTAGAATAATAGAAAGACAAGGTCTAGGTCTTGATGTTGTATCTGGGGGTGAACTTTATACAGCAAGGGCAGCAAACTTCCCTATGGAAAGGATTATATTTCACGGAAACAATAAATCCCTTAATGAGTTAGAAATGGCTGTTGAGTTAGGGGTTGGAAGGATAGTGATTGACAATTTTTATGAAATAGATAATTTAAACTATATTGTAAAGTCAAAAAACAAAAAAATAGATGTTCAAATAAGGATAAACCCTGGTATAGATGGTCATACCCATGAATTTATAAAAACGGGGCATGTAGATTCAAAATTTGGCTTTCCTTTATTCGATGATTCAGCTTTTTTTGCAGTAAAATCTGTTTTAGAAAGCTCCTTACTAAATCTAAAAGGCCTTCATCTTCATTTAGGCTCGCAACTTCATCAAAAGGATGTATATGTAAGAGCAGTTACTGTTTTAGCTGAATTCATTAAAAGAATAAAGGATGAGTTAAACTATGAGATAGAGGAAATAAACTTAGGTGGTGGATTTGGAATATTCTATACGGAGGACGACTCGAGAAAATTTATAAATTATTTTACAGATGCAATAAATATTTCAGTTATAAAGGAATTTAATAGATTAGGATTAAAAAGACCTATTGTTTATATAGAACCAGGAAGATGGATCATCGGTGAAGCAGGGTTTACTATATATACTGTAGGAGCAATTAAAGAGATTAAAGATGTAAGAAAATATATAGGCGTTGATGGAGGAATGGCAGATAATCCAAGGCCACCCCTTTATGGTGCAAAATATTTAGCTCTTTTGGCAAATAAAATAACTGAGGTTGAGGAAGAGGTTGTAACAATTGCAGGCAAATGCTGTGAATCTGGTGATATTTTAATAAGGGATATTAGTCTTCCTAAGGTTGAAAGCGGAGATATATTGGTAGTTTTGAGCACCGGAGCCTATAACTATTCAATGGCTAGCAATTACAATAGACTTCCAAGACCGGCCGTTGTTTTAGTCAATAACGGTAACCATAGATTAATCGTAAAAAGGGAAACATATGAGGATTTAATACGAAACGATATATAATGGAAATTTATAGAAATGTCAAAATGTCAAAAAGTCAAGTGGCTGCCACTTGACTTTTTATAAATTAAATTCTTTAGCAACTAAACCTACTGCCTTCATTTTATCCTGCTGTTTTATTGCACAGGTTATTCTTATTTCTGATGTTGTAATCATTTTAACTTCTATATCATTTTGCTTAAATAGCTTAAAAATCCTTGATGCAACGCCGGATGTTGTTTTCATTCCAAGTCCTACAACTGAAAATTTTGTTATGTCCTCATCAATTATAATTTCATCCTTTTTATAATAAGGTTTAATGACATCTAAGCAATCCCTTAGATCATCCTTTGGAATGGTAAAGGAAAGATTTACCTTATTGTGTATTGGAGCTGTTTGGCTTATCATATCCACATTTATCTTTTTGCTAGCAACAGCCTCGAATATATCTGATAAAAGATTTGTATCGTATTCGATGTTTTGAAGAGTAATAGCAACATCACTGTCGGATACTGCAATGCCAGTTATAGGCTTTTGTTCCACTATTTCAACCTCCCTTATATAAGTTCCTTTTATATCGCTACAGCTTAAAGCAACATAAATAGGAATATTAAACTTTTGAGCAAGCTCTACAGATCTTGAATGCATAACCTGAGCCCCAAGGCTAGATAGCTCAAGCATTTCTTCATAACTTATTTCATCTATCTTTTTAGCTTCCCTATAAATCCTTGGATCGACGCTGTAAATGCCGTCAACATCGGTGAAAATTTGACATTCTCCCTTTAACTTTGCAGCGATTGCAACTGCTGTTGTATCGGAGCCACCTCTACCTAAGGTTGTGATATCACCATCCTCAGTAATTCCCTGAAAACCAGCAACAACCACTATTTTGCCTTCCTTTAATCTATCTAAAATAGCCCTTTCATTTATATCCTCAATTAGAGATTTTCCATATGTTCCATCGGTTAAAAGTTCTATCTGAAAGGCGTTCATTGAAATTGCGTCATATCCTAAGGATTTTATAGCCATTGCAAGTAGGGCGCTAGAAACCATTTCACCAGTTGCTAATAGGGCGTCGAGTTCTCTTTTATCTGGATGTTCAGTTATCTTTTTTGCAAGGTCTATAAGTTCATCGGTGGTATCTCCCATTGCTGAAATTACAACAACAACATCATTTCCCTCCAGTTTCTTTTTTATAACCCACTTTGCAACATTTTTAATTTTTTCAGGAGTAGCAACGGAACTTCCACCGTATTTTTGCACGACAATAGCCATCCTTTCACCCCCATAACAATATTTAGTTGCAATTTTAACATAAATATTTATACGATGCAATATATAATTATACAAAACTGTGATTATTTTATGATAATGTCATGTTGTAGAGTAATATGATAAAATGTCACTATGAGGAACGAGGTGTTTTATTCAATGTCACAAAAACAAATTAATAGGTATGTTGTCATTCAAAAATCCCTTGAGGGTTTATTAACTGTCAAGGAAGCAGCAAAGGTTTTAGGCCTTAGCGAACGTCAAGTTATTAGATTAAGAAAGGGTGTGATGCAAAGCGGGGTTTCTGCTCTTATTCATAAAAACAAAGGCCGTAAACCTTCTCATGCTGTTTCCGATGAACTTAAAGGTAAAATTATCTCTCTTAAATTGTCTGACAACTACAAAAATGCTAACTTCAAACATTTTAACGAGCTTCTTGAAAGATTCCATGGCATTAAGCTAAGTTACTCTACCATCTACAATATCCTTAACTCTACCGGTATTAAAAGCCCTAAAAAGCGTCGTAGATTTAAACCCCATACAAGACGAAAAAGAAAACCACAGATGGGCCTTCTAGTTCAGATGGATTCCTCTCCATTTGATTGGCTGGGTATTGGCTGTAACTATTCTATCCATGGTGCTATCGACGATGCTACTGGCAAAGTTCTCGGTCTTTATATGACTAAAAATGAATGCCTTCAAGGATATTTTGAAGTCGCTCGCTTTATGCTCGAAAACTTTGGTATCCCTGCTAGTATCTATAGCGATAGGCATGCTATCTTCCTTTCTACTAAAGCTTCTAAACTCTCTATTGAAGATCAGCTTGAAGGCAAGGTTTGTAACGATACTCAGTTCTCTAGAGCTATGCGGGAACTTGGCATCACTATAATAACTGCTCATTCCCCTCAGGCTAAAGGTAGAGTAGAACGACTTTGG
>NZ_CAKP01000022.1 GCF_000297115.1 Caloramator australicus RC3
TTTATTGGGGAAGTTTGCAGAATATTTATTAACAGCAAAAACTATGTTCTTGCAGAGGTAGTTGGATTTAGGGATAATGGACTACTCTTAATGCCCCTTGGAGACATAACAGGGGTTGCAGTAGGGTGTCCGGTAGAAAACACTGGAAAAACATTAAATGTGAAGGTTGGTCCAACTTTGCTTGGTAAAGTTTTAGACGGCCTTGGAAACCCAATGGACGGATCAAGCTTAGATTATGAAACGGAATATAAGCTTGACAGGGATCCTCCAAATCCATTATTAAGAAGAAAAATAGATACCGTTATGTCAACTGGAATTAGAGCTATTGACGGATTTTTAACTTGTGGAATTGGACAAAGAATCGGTATTTTTGCAGGAAGTGGAGTTGGAAAAAGCACCCTTTTAGGCATGATAGCAAGATATAGTGACGCCGATGTAAATGTCATTGGACTTATTGGTGAAAGAGGAAGGGAAGTTAGGGAGTTTATAGAAAATGACCTTGGCGAGGAGGGACTCAAAAAGTCTGTTTTGGTGGTTGCAACTTCCGATCAGCCTCCTTTAGTTAGATTAAAGGGTGCCTTTACTGCAACTGCAATTGCAGAATACTTTAGAGATAAAGGGCTTAAGGTTATGCTTATGATGGACTCTGTTACTCGTTTTGCAATGGCTCAAAGGGAGGTTGGACTTACAATCGGGGAACCGCCGGCTACAAAAGGTTACACTCCATCTGTCTTTGCGATGCTTCCAAGGCTTATGGAAAGGTCAGGAAATTCAGATAAAGGTTCCATAACCGCCTTTTATACAGTTCTTGTTGATGGGGACGACTTTAATGAGCCTATAGCAGATGCTGTTAGAGGTATTTTGGATGGACATATTGTTTTATCAAGAAAATTGGCAGGCAAAAACCATTATCCAGCGATAGATGTATTGGCAAGCATATCAAGATTGATGCCTCAGATTGCTGATGAGAAATTAAAGGAAAAGGCTAGTGAACTTAGGGATATATTAGCTGTTTACAAAGATTCAGAAGATTTAATTAATATAGGGGCCTATCAAAGGGGTTCTAATCCTAAAATCGACAGAGCCATCCAGCTAATTGATAAAATAAACGCCTTTTTAAGGCAGGGGATTAATGAATACAGCGACTATAAAACAACCTATGAAAGAATCCTTTCAATAGGTTAGAAGGTGATTAAATGGATAAATTTAATTTTAAATTACAAAAGGTTTTGGAATTTAAGGAAAGCTATGAAGAAAAGAAAAAGGAAGAATTTTCAATTGAGCTTATAAACTACTATGAACAGGAAAAAAGGCTAAAGGAACTTACGGAGGAAAGGAAAAAGGCTATAAATAATCCTCCCAAATTTAAAATGATTTTTGATTATCAAGGTTTTTATAGATATTTAGACCTTTTAGAAAAAAGAATAGAAAGGCAAAATCAAGCTTTAAACCAGGCAAAGGAAAGGCTTGAAAAGGCAAGACAAGAGCTTATTAAGGCCACAAAGGATAGAAGCATAATTGAAAAGCTAAAGGAAAAGGCCTATGAAGAATTTTTAGAAGAACAAAGCAAAAAAGAGCAAAGGCTCAACGATGACTATGCTCTTTATTCATACTTAAGGGGAGAAAGGAGGTGAAGATGTGAAGGTTGAGGCTGTAAAGTTAAAGGATCCTAAGTTAGAAGCAAAAGACAAAAATCCAATAAAAGGAGATGACTTTGAAAAGGTTTTGGATAATGCTGCAAATAATCTAGCACTTAGTCAAGGGAAAAACATTGAAAGTAAAAACTCTAAGGTAAGCAATAAATTAAGTGAAAATATCGAAGAAAATGAAAAGGAAGAATTACTTCAAATTACAGATGAAACTATCAATTTGAGCCCTAATGTCCAGCTAATATTTAATCAAATATTCAATGTAAATGATAAAAATGACAATAAAGATACTTCTTCTGGGGATAATGAAATATCAATATCGGTGCAAACTGATAAACTTCAGCCTACACAAGAAAAAATTGTGCTTCAAGAAAAGTTTAATTTGATTAATATTGATATGAATATAGAGAAAACAGTTGAAAGTGAAGAATTACCTAATTTAATAGCACAAGATGAAATTAAAGAAACGATAACTGATTTTGATGAGTTATTGAAACAAGAAAATATAAATGAAACAACATCAGAAGCATTAGAAGATGAAAAACAAATATTCAACTCAGAAGAAGAAAAATATAGTGAAAAAACAATTTCAATTGAAGAAAAGGATAATGAAATAAAAACAGCTAACTCAACATTAGATCATAATAAAGATGTAAATATTTTAAATCTTAATATAGATAATGAAAAAAAAGCGAAAGAAAATCTTTTTAATTTAAATCAAACAAATGACCATGAAATTAAAACAATTGATGTAAAAAGTATGAATGAAAAAGAAACAAACATAGATATTATAGAACCACAGGTAAAGGAAGTGAACGTTCCAATAAGGGAGCTAACAACAAAGCATTTAAAGGACGAGATACAAAGAATAATTTCACCAGCTAAGGCAGAAGAAATAGTAAATATAACAGTTGAAAAATTTAAAAGCCTTAGACTGCCTGATATAACAGAAGTTAAAGTAAAACTAAAGCCAGAGGCCCTTGGTGAAATAACTGTAAGGGTTGTTTTAGAAAAGGGAGAAATTAAAGGTAATATAATCGTAGAAAAGAAGGAAGTGGCATTAGTTTTACAAAACAATATTGAAAACATGAAGCAGGAGTTAAGACAAAATAATGTTAATTTATCTAATATTTCGGTTTATCTATCCAGCGATGGGTTTAATGAAAATGCTGGAAGAAACTTTAAGGATTTTGCAAGACAAAATAGACAACATAATTTAGATTTAGACTTTGAAGAAGATATTTTTGAAGAGGAATTAGAAGGAATAAATCTATATGCCTAAGGAGGACTATATGGAGGTTTCAAAGATTAGCAATTTAAATGATATTGCTATGGTTTCAAAAAAAAGCGATATCCTTGACAAAGATGCCTTTTTGAAGATTTTAACTGTTCAGCTTAGGAATCAAGACCCATTAAATGCAAAGGACAATACAGAATACATTGCCCAAATGGCACAATTTGCTGCATTAGAACAAATGCAGAATTTGAATGCCAATATTCAAAAGCTGCTAATATCACAAAGATTTACAGAGGGAACTATGCTAATTGGTAAAGAAGTCGAGATAAAGGTCAATGACAAAGTAATAAAAGAAATTGTAAATGGAGTTAAGGTTGAAGCAAATGAAGTTTATATTAAAACAGAAGGCGGAATGTATAAACTTGATCAAGTAATAGGTGCAGGTGATGTAAAAATTGATAAACAGGATAAGTAGCCAAATAAATTTAAATAGTTTCAATAGCAGAATAGAAAAAGCATTAGAATTTTCAAAAATCCTTGAAAAGGCCTGTGAGGAAGTTAAGTTCTCAGGTCATGCAATTGAAAGGTTAAAACAAAGAAACATACAACTTACAAACGAAGATGTAGAAAAAATAAATGGTGCTGTTAGAAAACTAAAGGACAAAGGGGGTAAAGAAGGGCTTATTGTTTATAATAATATAGCCTTTATTGCAAGTATAAAAAATAATACCGTAATAACTGCTATAGATGCTGAAAATTTAAAGGAAAATGTATTTACCAATATCGATAGTGCCATAATACTTTAGGCTGGACCCGAAAGGGAGGCCTAGTCGTGGAAGGACAGAAGCGACTATTAAAAGGAGGAGTAATATGTTAAGATCATTAAATTCTGGAGTTAGCGGAATGAAGTCAAATCAAATAAAGATGGACGTTATTGGTAATAATATAGCAAATGTAAATACAACTGCCTTTAAAGCACAAAGGGTAACTTTTAAAGATATATTAAGCCAAACTTTAGAAAATGCAGCTGCTCCAACTCAAAATTTAGGCGGTTCAAATCCAAAGCAGGCAGGCCTTGGTGTTGCAATAGCAAGCATCGATACCAACATGAATCAAGGTGCTCTTTCGACAACAGGAAGGGCAACTGACCTTGCAATAGAAGGAAATGGGTTTTTTGTAATTTCCGATGGAATAGAATACAGATTTACAAGGGATGGGGCCTTTACATTAGATGCTAATGGAAGCCTTGTAACTTCAGAAGGATTTCATGTTTTAGGTTCATATAATACAGCCTTTTTAGCTGATGTTTATGATCCAGCAAATCCTCCAACAGTAAACGTAGACGAACCAGCCTATGAACCTGAAATAAGTGCAGAAAATTCACCAAATATTACAGAACTTAAAAGTATAGTAATCCCTTTTGAAGCATTAGATGAAAATGGAACAAAACAAAAACTTTTAAGCTTTTCAATAGATAAGGATGGAACGATTAAAGGAATATATGGTGATAAGACAGTGGTTATAGGTAAGGTTGCCCTTGCAAGTTTTCAAAATCCTGCAGGGCTTGAAAAGCTTGGTGGAAATACTTATAGAAATACAGCCAATTCAGGTGCACCTTCTATAGGTCTTCCGGCATCCTCAGGATTTGGAACAGTAAGACAAGGACTTTTAGAAATGTCCAATGTTGATCTTGCGGAACAATTTACAGAAATGATTGTAACAAGTAGAGCCTTTCAGGCAAATTCAAGGACAATAACAACATCAGATGAAATGCTTCAAGAGCTTTTAAATCTAAAGAGATAATGGGGAGTAGCATATGATTAAACTTACAGGCTTTAATAACGTTGCTTTTTATTTGAATTCAGAACTTATTGAAAAAATAGAGATAACTCCTGATACAGTAATAACAACAATAAACGGAAAAAAATATGTAGTTAAAGAATCTCCAGAGGAGATAATCGAAAAAATTATTGCCTTTAAAAGAAAATTCATGTGGAATCTACCGGAGGTAATAAAATGAAAAAAAGTGACTTATCAACAGCGCTAGGATTGGTTTTAGGGTTTTTTGTAGTTTTATATGGTATGATTTCAGGACAAGCCTCGATAAAGGATGGCCTTTTAACTTTCTGGGATGTTGCCTCTCTTTTTATAACAGTTTTTGGATCCTTTTTTGCGGTTATGATAGCAGTTCCTATGTCAACTATAAAAAAAGTGCCTACAGCAATCAGAAATGCTTTTGTTGATAAACAAGTCCCTGCATCGGAGCTTATAGAAAGATTTGTTGAATTATCAAAAAAAGCACGTAAAGAGGGATTATTATCACTAGAGGATGAAGTTCAAAACATACAAGATGAATTTTTAAAAAACGGTATACAAATGGTGGTTGATGGTATTGAACCTGAAATTATTAGAGAGATTATGGAACTTGAGATTTCAGAAATGGAAAAAAGACATCAAAGTGTTATATCTTTTTTCAAATTATGGGCAGCTATGGCTCCGGCCTTTGGTATGATAGGAACATTGGTTGGGCTTATACAAATGCTTAAGAATTTGCAGGATCAGTCAACTCTTGGGCCATCGATGGCGGTGGCCCTGATAACCTCCTTCTATGGTTCCGTAATGGCAAACCTATTTTTTACCCCATTGGCAACAAAACTTGAAAATAAAAGCAATGAAGAAGTAGGAAGAAGAGAAATGATGATAGAAGGAGTTTTAGCGATTCAATCGGGTGTAAATCCAAGAATAGTTGAAGATAAACTTAAGACTTATTTAGCACCTGAAGAAAGATTGGCGATGTTAAAACAAAATGTTGAAAAGGGTGCGGTGATATCGAATGAGTAGAAGACGTTCTAAAAAAAGTGAAATAAATGCTGGAGAATGGCTTACAACCTATGCTGACATGATGACGCTGCTTTTATGTTTTTTCGTTTTACTTTATGCATTTTCAACAATGGATGCTATTAAATTTAAAACATTAGCGTTTTCACTTGCTAAAGCCTTTGGTGGTAATGTTAATACTGTTGTGAGTGGTGGTAATTTAGGGCCTGTTCCAGTTAATACAAATCCAGGCATAGAAACTAAAGATAAGGAAAGGCAAACGGGAAAGGTTGAACTAGATGTTCAAAGGGGCGAAACTGAAAGGATATATAGAAAGGTTCAAGAGTTTGTCAAAAACAACAAACTTGAAGCTAAAATTACGGTAAGGGAAGATATACGGGGAGTTGTAATAGAACTTCAAGAAAAAATATTGTTCGACTCAGGTAAAGCAGATATAAAACCTGAAAGCATTCCGTTGCTTTCCAAGATTGCTCAGCTTTTGAGGATGTTTGAAAATGAAATAGTTGTAGAGGGCCATACGGATAATGTTCCAATCAATAGAGGGTATTATGAGAGCAATTGGGAGCTTTCAGCAGACAGAGCAGTCAAAGTAGTTAGGTTCTTAGTGGAAAAACAAGGTATTAAGCCGGAAAAGATAACTGCTGTTGGTGCTGGGGAATACCGTCCAATTGCATCTAATGCAACACCTGAGGGAAGGCAAAAAAATAGAAGGGTTAATATTTTAATTGTTACAAAACAAAAAGGAGCGAACTGATATGGCAGAAAATAAAGGTGTTTCAAAACTAATGATAATTATCATAATTTTACTTGTTCTTTTAATTGCAGCTGGAGTTTTCTTAGGTTATATGTTTATGACAAAAAACCAAAATGCAACTCCTAAGCCAAAGCCAGAGAAAACTATGGCAATGGATGAATTTGTTGTTAATCTTGCTGATGAAGATATTAGGGTATATATAAAGGCAAAAATATTTTTAGCCTATACAGATACAAAGATTGAAACGGAACTTAAAGACAAAATGCCTCAAATCAGGGATTTAGTTATAACTACGATTAGATTAAAAAAGTCTACAGAATTTGATGGAATAAAACTTGAAAATATAAGAAAGGAACTTATAGGTAAAATCAATTCTAAATTAACATCAGGGCAAATAACTAATGTTTACTTTTATGATATCATAATACAGTAGGTGATTTAATAATGAATTCAGAAACTTTATTTGCTGTCGTCAAACTGGTAGTATTTCTTCCAATGATTATATTTTTAATCATTTTATCTGCAAAATATGGGGGAAGATATTTAAATAAATTAGGAAGCGGTAGGCTAATTAAAGTATATGAGAGGGTCCCCCTTAGCCAAAATTCTTTTTTATCTGTAGTTTCAATTGCCGGAAAGCCCTATATAATTTCAAATACTCAAAATGATGTAAAAATACTATTAGAACTTAGCCAAGATGACTTAGAGGTTTACAAAAATAATTTAGAGGGCTTCGATTTTAATTTAATTAGAAGGAAGATGAAGAATGAAAAGGTTCAATAGAGTTTTTCTAATAGTTTTACTAATTTTCATAGCTACTATTGGAATAGCCTTTGCTGCAACACCAAATATTCCAGTCCCAAAAGTTAATATTTCAATAGATTCAGCTAAAAATCCTAAGGAATATGTGGATAATATAAAATTATTGATTTTGTTGACTTCTTTAACATTTATTCCTGCAATAGTTCTTCTGATGACAAGCTTTACAAGGATAATTGTAGTTCTTGGGTTTATAAGAAATGCATTATCCACCCAACAGTCTCCACCTAATCAGGTTTTGATTGGACTTGCTTTATTTATGACTTTTTTCATCATGGCTCCAGTTTATAATAAAATAAACAATGAAGCTATTCAGCCATATATAAAGGGTCAAATTTCACAGCAGCAGGCTATAGAAATTGGCAGTAAGCCATTAAAGGATTTTATGCTAAAACAAACCAGGGAAAAGGATCTTGCTTTATTTTATAATGCAGCTAACATTGAAAAACCAAAGGATCGATATGATGTTCCCTTTAAAATTCTTATTCCTGCCTTTGTTATAAGTGAACTTAAGACAGCCTTTCAGATGGGATTTATGATCTTCGTTCCTTTTATTGTTATAGATATGGTTGTGGCAAGCATTTTGATGTCGATGGGAATGTTTATGCTTCCGCCGGTTACTATTTCTCTTCCCTTTAAAATACTTTTGTTTGTTTTAGCGGACGGATGGCATTTAGTTGTTAAATCTTTAATCCAAAGCTTTATGTAGGAGTGATCTTATGAGTTTATCCTTTGCCCTTGCCATCGGCAAACAGGCTATGACGGTGGCTCTTATGATTGCAGCACCTGTTTTAATTGCTTCAATGGTTGTAGGACTTTTGGTCAGCATATTTCAAGCTGCAACTCAAATTCAGGAACAAACGTTAACCTTTGTTCCAAAGGTAATAACTGTAATTGTCGTCTTTTTAGTTTTAGGTTCTTGGATGATAAAAACTTTAATTCAATTTATACAAACTATGCTTAACAACATAACATTAATTGTAAAATAGGTGGTATATTCTATGAATGAATTTTTGATTCTATTTTTAGCTTTAGTAAGGATAATAGCAATGCTTATGTCATCACCTATTTTTTCAGTAAGGCAAATTCCAACAATAGTGAAGATGGGACTTTCTTTAATATTATCCTTATTGGTTACAGCAAATATTAAAATTCCAACCTATCAATTTATAAATAATAATTTTGATCTTGTGTTTTTTATATTTAGAGAAATAGCTATTGGAGTTTCAATAGGGTATATAACTACTTTGATATTTAATGCCATAAGAGTTTCAGCACAAATAATGGATTTTAATGTAGGTTTTTCTATGTCGCAATACTTTGATCCATCAACTTCAGGAAGTTCCACACCCCTAGAGAGGTTTTTTAACTGGTTTGCAATAGTTATATTTGTAACTTTAAATTTTCATCATATATTATTATCGGCAATTATAAAAAGTTTTGAAGTGGTTCCCTTAGGAATTTTAAAGATTAATTCCAATATCTTTATTGTAATTTTAGATGTATTTGCTAAAAGCTTTTATATTGCGATGCAACTTGCAGCTCCAGTTGTTATAGTGGTTTTTCTAACTGATTTTACTTTAGGACTTATAAATAGAGCTGTTCCACAAATAAATATATTTCTTTTAAGTTTGCCAGTAAAAACCCTTGTTGGATTATTTGCAGTATCTGTGATTTTACCGGGGCTAACCCATATATATATAAAACTATTTGAAAGTTTATCAGGGGATTTAGTAAAACTTTTTAACACTCTGCCTTTTATAGTTCTGATGGCATCAGAGGATAAAACTGAAGAACCAAGTCCAAAGAAGTTGCAGGATGCAAGGAAAAAGGGGCAGGTGGCAAAGAGCATCGATTTGACTTCATCGATTGTTCTTCTTGGCGTTATGTTTTTGTTTTTGGTGTTTGGACAAAGCTTATATTTGAATGGGAGAAAATTTTTAATAGAGACATTCAATCTGATAACAAAGGAAGATATTAGTATTCAGCAGTTTAAAGTAATAGCGTTATATGCTTTAAAAAATGCATCGATAGTTGCACTTCCGTTTTTGTTTACTATAATGGTTCTTGGAATTTTAGCCAATATCCTTCAAATTGGTTTTTTATTTACAACAGAAAATTTGAAGTTTAGTTTTGACAAACTAAATCCATTGAACGGATTTAAAAGATTGTTTTCTAAAAGATCCTTTGTTGAACTTATTAAGTCAATGCTTAAAATTATAATTATTATGTATTTAACCTTTAGCTATTTGAGGAAAAACCTATTTGAAATATTAAAGACAAGCGATTTGAATCCCTATGGAATTTATCCTTTTGTAAAGAGTATCACTGATAAACAAATGACAAGACTAGTTATATTTTTAATAGTTGTTGGAGTTGCTGATTTTATATTTCAAAAAAGGCAACTTAAAAAGGATTTGATGATGACAAAACAGGAGGTTAAGGAGGAATTAAAACAAACTGAAGGGGATCCACAAATTAAATCACGAATAAGACAAAAGCAAAGGGAAATGGCAATGAAGAGAATGATGCATGAGGTTCCAAAGGCAACGGTAGTCGTAACTAATCCAACTCATTTTGCTGTCGCAATAAAATATGAAAGAAATAAGGATTTTGCGCCAATAGTTGTTGCAAAGGGTGCGGATCTTATCGCAAAAAAGATTAAAGATGTTGCAAAGGGAAACGATGTTCCCATAGTTGAAAATAAAATTTTGGCACGAACTTTATATTATAAAGTTGAAATAAACGAAACGGTTCCAGTTGAGCTTTATCAAGCGGTTGCTGAAATTATAGCATATGTTTACAGTATTAGAGGGATGTGATGGCTAGTGTTCAAGGAAAAGAATTTAAAGGCAAATATAGATGTTTTAATAGCCTTTGTAATTATTTTAATAGTTTTAATGATAATTATTCCACTGCCAACATGGCTTCTTGACATATTTCTTGCTCTAAACATGTCGATAAGTTTAGTAATTTTGCTTTTAACTATGTTTACAACCGAAGTTCTAGAGTTTTCTGTTTTTCCAACCCTACTACTAATTACGACCCTTTTTAGATTAGGACTTAATATTTCCTCAACAAGATTAATTCTTGGACAAGGACAAGCAGGACAAATAATTGAAGCCTTTGGTAACTTTGTTGTTGGTGGAAATTACGTTGTAGGATTCATTCTTTTTATAATCATAGTTGTTATTCAATTTGTAGTTATCACCAATGGTGCAGGCAGAGTTGCTGAAGTTGCAGCAAGATTTACACTTGATGCTATGCCAGGAAAACAAATGAGTATAGATGCAGACTTAAACGCAGGAATTATAACTGAAGAAGAGGCGAAACAGCGTAGAAAAAAATTACAGCAAGAGGCAGATTTTTACGGGGCTATGGATGGTGCCAGCAAATTCGTTAAAGGTGATGCCATAGCTGGTGTTGTTATTGTTTTAATTAATATTATCGGTGGTGTTTTAATAGGAAGTATTTTTGGAGGTTTATCTGCCCTTGATGCGTTGAAAAAATATGCTCTTTTAACTGTAGGTGATGGTCTTGTAAGTCAGATACCTGCCCTTTTAATTTCAACAGCATCGGGTATTATTGTTACAAGATCAGCAGGGGATTCAACCCTTGGTAAGCAACTTGCAGGGCAATTTACTTCATACCCTAAGGTTTTAGGTATTGCCAGTGCAATTTTAGCGATTTTAGGGTTAATCCCATCATTACCTAATTTACTCTTTCTATCGCTATCCGCAGCTTGTGGTTTTTCATCATATGTCCTAACAAAAGATAGTAAAGGTGAGATGAATTTAGAAACTAAAATTGAAGATATAAAACCTGAAAAAAGAGAACCAGAAAACGTTATGCAATATCTTAATGTAGAGCCTTTAGAAATAGAGATAGGATATGGACTAATACCCCTTGCTGATGTTTCATCGGGAGGAGATCTTTTAGATAGAATAGCAGGCGTTAGAAGGCAACTTGCCCTTGAAATGGGAATAATCGTTCAGCCTATAAGAATCAGGGATAATCTTCAGCTTGCAACAAACGAATATGCTATCAAAATAAAAGGGACAGTTGTTGGAAAGGGAGAAATATTAGTTAATCATTATCTTGCAATAGACGTATTAGGTGATGGAATTCCTATTGAAGGAATCAAAACTGTTGACCCAACCTTTGGGTTACCTGCAGTTTGGATTCCTGACAATAGAAAGGAAGAGGCTGAAATTTTAGGAATAACAGTAGTGGATCCTACGACTGTTTTAGTAACTCATCTTACTGAAATTATTAAAAAACATGCCCATGAGCTTTTAGGAAGACAGGAAGTTAAAATGATTATTGATAATATAAAAGAAAATTATAGTGCAGTTGTTGAGGAATTGATACCTGGACTTTTATCTATAGGTGAGGTTCAAAAGGTTCTCCAAAATCTTTTAAAGGAAAGAGTGCCAATTAGGGATCTTGTTACTATACTAGAAACGTTGGCTGATCACGCTGTAAACACAAGGGACATAGAACTTTTAACTGAATACGTAAGGATTTCCCTTGGAAGAACTATATGCAAAAATCTTGTAGATGAAAATAACACGATAAGACTCTTGACTTTGCATCCTTCCCTTGAGCAGCTTATTTCAGATAATATTCAAAAGTCTTTCCAAGGATCATATCCAGCCTTGGATCCTGATACTACAAGGAGGATATTTGAGGCAGTTCAGAGATTGATAGAGATTAGCGACTTTTATAATGGTCAACCTGTAATTTTATGTTCTCCTAAAATAAGACCAGCCTTTAGAAGGATGACCGAACTAGTATTTCCTAGTTTATTCGTTTTGTCAATGAATGAAATTCCTGCAGACGTTCAGATTGAGTCATTAGGGATGGTGAGCATATGATTGTAAAAAGATATATAGTTGATAATATGCAGGAGGCAATGGTGAAGATAAGATATGAACTTGGAAATGATGCCGTTATTGTTAGTCAAAGAAAAATTAGGCAAAAAGGCTTTTTAGGATTTTTTAAGCCTAAAAAAATAGAGGTTACAGCAGCAGCTGATGATAAGGATAAAAAGAGTTCAAAACATGCTGTTTCAAGTGATATTGAAAAGGAAATAGCAGAACTAAAAAATATGGTAGAGAATTTAGTTAAAAACAACAACAAAGAAACAAAAGGAACGAAAAAATCACAAAAAATAAGGATAAAGGAAAATCTATTGAATAACGATGTCCCAGAGGAAATTATAGAGAATATAATTGAATCTATTAAAAAAGAAAATGGTGACGGTAAAATAAATGCTAAAAATCTAGAAAAATTGCTAATTAAGTATACCAAGGAATTAATTAAAGAGGATGATAAAACTGATTCAAGAGTTCAGGCTTTTGTCGGACCAACTGGTGTTGGAAAAACGACAACTGTAGCAAAGCTTGCAAGTTTATATTCTTTATATAAGAACAAAAAAGTTGGACTTATTACTATAGATACCTATAGAATTGGAGCCGTTGAACAGTTAAAAGCCTATGCAGAAATATTAAATATTCCTTTTGGTGTAATATATTCTATTAAAGATATTCCAAATGTTTTAAACCAGATGAAGGAATGTGATATAATATTAGTTGATTCAACTGGAAGAAGCAGTAAAAATGCTATGCAAATAGCAGAAACCAAAAAATTTATCGAAGAAATAAAGCCAGATAAAATAAGCTTAGTTCTTAGTGTAACAACAAAACAAAGGGATATAAAATCTATCGTAGAAAATTATAAAATGCTTGATTATAACAACATCATCTTAACCAAGCTTGATGAAACTGATATTTATGGTAGTATCTTAACAGCAGCTTATTACAGCAAAAAACCAATTTCTTATATTACTGTTGGACAAAATGTTCCAGATGATATTGAAGAAGCCAACTCTGATAAACTCATTAAGCTTGTTTTGGGGGAATAAATTATGGATCAGGCAGAAAAATTAAGAAGGCTTGTTAATGACAAAACAGCACAAAAGAAAAATAAATTCCGAGTAATAACCGTAACAAGTGGTAAAGGCGGAGTTGGCAAGTCAAGCTTTGTTGTAAATTTGGCATTAGCATTGAAATTAAGGGGACTTAAAGTTGCAATACTTGATGCCGATATAGGAATGGCAAATGTGGACATTATGTATGGAGTAAAATCAAAATATAGTTTATTTGATTTAGTTTTTAATAACAAAAATATCAATGAAATAATTGAGATGACTCAAGAAGGTATTAAAATAATACCAGGTGGTTCAGGACTTAAGGATATAGTTGATTTGAATGAAGAACAAAGAGTGAGATTAATTAAAGAATTTGAAAAATTAGATGATATTGATATTTTAATTGTTGATACGGGAGCAGGAGTTTCAAAAACTATACTAAACTTTGTTGCAATTTCAGATGAAGTTATTGTAATAACGACTCCAGAACCTACAGCATTAACAGATGCCTATAGTCTAATAAAAATAATAAAGAATAAATTTCAAGATGCTAATATAAACGTTGTTATAAATAAAGTAAGAAATATAAAGGAAGCACGAGAAACCTTCGAAAAGTTAAGCAATACTGTTAATGTGTTTTTGAAATCAAAGATAAACTATAGGGGATTTTTATTCGAAGATAAAAAGGTTCCTATATCCATTATTGAACAAAGGCCATATTTAATTAGTTTTCCTAAAACTGAGGCTAGCATGTGCATAATGAAGATAGCTTCAGATGTTATAGGAATTGAAAAGGAAAATAAAAACAATACAATTAAAGATGTATTTTTTAAACTTTTCGGAAGGATGGGGTTAGGTTCATGAATGGGCTAAATGTAAACCTTAAAATTGGACAAAAAATTGATGTTATCCAGGATGGAATAACCTTTGTCAGCAAAATTCAAGATATTAACGAGAATTTTTTACTAATAGATGTTCCCGTTGCTGGTAATAGATATTTTATCGCTCATCATGGTAGAGTTATTGAATTTTACGTTCCAAACGAAAAGGACGTTACTAAATGTAGAGCTATAATTTTAGGTAAAAAAAGAGAAAACAACATCGAGATGCTTGTTTTAAGTTTACCAGAAGTGATTGAAAAGGTTCAAAGAAGAGAATTCTTTAGGCTTCCAATTACTATGGAAATTAAGTATTCTATATTACCTCAGGATAAGAGATACTTTGATTTAAAGGATGTTCCAGCACTATATTACAAACAATTACACAAAGGTTTAACGGTAGATATCAGCGGGGGAGGAATAAAAATCTTAACAAAGGAGAAGGCACCATCAGGGAATAATGTATTGCTTTTATTAACTATCCCCCATGAAGTTATGATTTTGGCTTCGGTTGTAAGAACTGAGGATGTTGATAATAAAAATTTTAAGCTTGCCTTAAAATATGAAAACATCGACGAAAAGACAAGGGATAGTATAATAAAGTTTATATTTAATAAAATGAGGGAACAACTTAAGCTCTTGAAATAGAGGTGAAATAATGAAATGTTATAAACAATTCGATGAAAGAGAGGAAATGATTTTAAGGTATCTTCCCTATGTAAAATATATAGCTTCTCGCCTTGTTGCAGGAAAGCCTCCTGGAGTTGAGTTTGAGGATCTTGTAAGCTATGGGATTATAGGACTAATCGATGCTATTGAAAAGTTTGATCCAACAAAGGGAATAAAGTTTGAAACCTATGCCACCTTAAGAATTAAAGGGGCAATCATTGATGAACTTAGAAAGATAAGTTGGATACCCAAAAGTGCAGTTTCAAAACTTTCCCTCCTTAATCAGGCAAGGGAAGAATTAGAATCTAGTCTTAACAGGGAGCCAACAGACAAAGAGCTAGCTGATAAATTAAATATTTCTGAAGAGGAACTTAAAACTATAGAATCCTATGTAAATTATGTATCTTTAGTATCCTTAGAGGAAATATTTTTTAAATCAGATGAAGAGGACATGCAGGTTAAGGATTTTGTTGAGGATGCAAACAGCCCACACCCTGAGACCATTGTAGAGAATGAAGAAAGGTTTAAGATTTTGCGGGAAGCTATTTCAATGCTTCCAGAGAAGGATAAATTGATTTTAAATCTATATTATTTTGAAAAACTTACATTAAAGGAGATAGGGAAGATTTTGGAAGTGTCGGAATCCAGGGTATCACAGCTTCATAGTAGAGCTATTATCCGCCTAAGGGAAAATTTAAAAAGACTTAAATATATATTGGAGGAATAGTAATGAATTTTATCCTAATTATATTAGGTCTACTATTTATTTATTTAAGTTTCTTGATAAAAAAATTAAAACCTAAGGAAATAATGGAAAGAAATCCAATAATGGACTTTGAAAATATAATTTCTGAAAAATTATATTATGAGGAAAATAAATTAGCTTTAAAGGAAATTAAAGAAACCCTGATGGAAATCCTAGATAGAATCGAAAATGTTGAGCTTTCTTTAATTTCTTTAGGTGAAGAAATAGAAAATCTAAAAAAGGATGAAATTAAAGAGGAAAAGACAACCATTGAAGATGCTAAAGCTGTAGAAACAAATGAAATGAACGGAAAGGATATCAATGACAAAATTTATGAAATGACACTGGCTGGTTTAACAGTAGACGAGATTAGTTCTAAATTGAATTTAGGAAAGGGTGAGGTTCTATTAAGGCTTGGTTTAATGAAGGCAAGAAAATAAATTGGAAAGCAATTTATGATATAATATTAGATAGCAGATTTGTTTTGGGACTAGGAATTGGATTAATTATATCAGGTATATTTTATACCTTTTATAGACCTACTAATATTTCAAAAGAAAAGATAGAAATCATGGCAAGGGAACTTGGAATGAGATATCCTGATGAGATAAAGGCTTACTTTGAAAATGATAAAAAGTGAGGGATTCTTATGTTAAGGGGATTATATACTGCTGCCTCAGGCATGATCACAAGGCAAATTCAAAGTGAAAATTTGAGTAACAATGTTTCTAATATAAATACTCCTGGATATAAAAAGCAAAAGGTGGTTTTAAAATCCTTTGAGGAGATGATTGTCCAAAATAAGGATAAACAAATTGGCAATAAGAATTTTAAAAGAAATATTGGAAGCTTAGAACTTGGGGTTGGGATAGCTGATACGGTTGTTGATTTTGGACAAGGAGTTTTAGAAAAAACGGATAGGAATTTAGATTTTGCGATAGATGGGAATGGATTTTTTGTATTAACAAATGAAAACAATGAAAAAAGATATACCCGAGATGGTAGATTTTTAATAGACGAAAGGGGATTCTTAAAGCATTCATCTGGCTTGCATGTGCTGGGTGCTGATAATAAACCAATAAGGGTTAACACGGATAATATAGATGTTAACCAATTAAAATTATTGGTTGTTGATTTTGAAGATAAAGCAAGCCTTAAAAAGGATAAAGAAAATGTGTTTATAGCAGCATCAGAAGGAAAAGCAGTAAATGCTCATATAAAGCAAGGATATCTTGAAAAATCCAATGTAGATGCAATAGAAGTCATTACGGAAATGATTAGCATAATGAGAAGCTATGAATCGAATCAGAAGGTTATTCAATCATTAGATGAAACGCTGAATAAAACGGTTAATGAAATTGGGAGTATTAAATAAGTAGGTGAGTAGCATGCTAAGGGTTTTATGGAACGGTAAATCGGGGTTAATATCAAATCAAAATAGAATAGATGCCATATCGAATAACATAGCTAATGTAGATACAAATGGATATAAGAGGGTGGATGTAGCCTTTTTAGATATTCTAAATGAGAGCGTAAATAGGTTAGGAGTTCCAATAACTTCTGATGATAAAGATAACCTCTCCGTTGGAAGCGGGACAAAAGGTGAACGTATTGTCAGGGATTTTTCACAAGGAATTCTAAAGGAGACAGGAAGGAAAACTGATTTAGCTATAGAAGGGGAAGGATATTTTAGATTGGTGGATAATGAAGGAAGAAATTTTTATACAAGGGATGGAGCCTTTAAAATAGATGCAGATGGTAACTTTGTTCATTCATCAGGTTTAATTTTAGATATAGAAAATTATAATAACAATTTATCAGATAACGATAGAATTAGGGTTAGCTACGATGGAAGTATCTATAAAATAAATAATGATGAGGAAGAATTAGTAGGCAAAATTAACCTTTATAGAATAATCGGACAGGATGCTATTGTTTCAAAGGGTGAAAATGTCTATTCAGCTGATAATGTTGAAGCTTTGGAAAAATTTCATTTAAGGCAAGGCTTTTTAGAAGCATCAAATGCAGATATAACTAAGGAGCTTACTAACATGTTAGTTACACAAAGGGCCTTTGAATTAAGTGCTAGAACTGTAAAATCAGCAGACGAGATGTGGCAAATCGCTAATAATTTGAGGGGAAGATAAAATTTGAATAAAAACCTCCTTATAGGTAAATAATTACTAAAAAAGCCTATAGGGAGGTTTTATATTAATGGATGAGAAAATAGTAAAATTAATTTCAGATAAAAAATTGAATGAAGCAAAGGTTTTGGCTATGAAAACTTATTTTTTGAACAAGAAAAAGTATTATTATTACTTGGGATTATGTTATTGTGCAGAAGGAAAGTATTCAGAGGCCATAGAAAAGTTTTTAAAAGCTGAAAAACTTGGTTTAAAACACTATTTGCTATATTATAATCTTGGAACTGCATATATTGAAATTAACAAACTTGATAATGCCAAGGAATGCCTAAAAAAGTCCATTGAGTTAAATAACAATTATAATAATAGCTTTCTAAACTTAGCATATATCTATATAAAGGAGAAAAATCTAAAGGCAGCCTATAGAATTATAAAGAGCGTTTCCTGTTTTAATGATGTCCCTTTGCTTTATGAAATTGAGGAAAATATTTATAAAGAATTAATTAAATAGGGAGGATATATGAAGCCTAAAAAGTTAAATAAGGGGGACAAAATTGGAATTATAGCTCCAGCAAGTCCTTGCTATAATCAAGATTTATTTATGGAGGGAGTTAAAGTCCTTAGAAATTTGGGGTTTGAAATTGAATTAGGGAAAAGCTGCTTTGCAAGGGAGGGCTTTCTTGCAGGAGATGACTATTTGAGGGCAGATGATTTTAATACTTTTTTTAAAAGAAGGGATATCGATGCCATTTTTTGCCTAAGGGGAGGATATGGTTCAATAAGATTGCTGGATAAAATCGATTGGAACGGCGTTAGAAATAATCCAAAGATATTCGTCGGATACAGCGATATTACCGCACTTTTGAATGTTATTTATAATAAAACAAAATGTATTTGCTTTCACGGACCGATGGTGGCAACAGGTGATCTTTTTAACGATATTAATTTAAAAATGCTATTAGAAAGTTTACAAGGGAATATAAGAAGGTATAAAATAAATTTAAAATGTATAAATCCTGGACAAGCAGAAGGAGTTATAATTGGAGGTAATCTTTCGGTATTAGTTTCCCTCATTGGAACAAAATATAATATTGATTTTAAAGATAAGGTTTTGTTTATTGAGGATATAAACGAAGAACCTTATAAAATCGATAGAATGCTCCAAACATTGAAATATGCCGGTATATTTGATAAACTAAAAGCAATAATAATTGGACAATTTACAAACTGTGAATCCATTGATGAAAAAAGCTTTACCCTACATCAAGTTTTAATGAACTTTTTCAGAGAAATTAAAATTCCTGTTTATTATGGTTTGGAAACCGGACATGGAAAGATAAAAATCACTATTCCAATTGGAATAAAAGTAAAAATTGAAGATAATATTCTTTCTTTTTCAGAGGAGGCAGTTTTTTATGATTAATTTTTTTAATGAAGCAAAAAGCATTCAAAGGGAACTTGTTTTTATAAGGAGGGAATTACATAAAAACCCAGAGATTGATAGAGATTTAAAATTTACAGCAGGACTTGTTGAGTCATATTTAAAAGATTATGGAATTAAATATAAAAGATACGATAATTGTGGAATTATTGCTGAGATAGGGGAAGGCGAAAATATAGTTGCATTACGTGCGGATATGGATGCCCTTGAAATTGAGGACTTAAAAGATGTTCCATATAAATCATTAAAACCAGGCCTTATGCACGCCTGTGGTCACGATGCCCACACAGCAATCCAGATAGGTGCAGCAATCATTTTGAAAAAATATGAAGATAACTTAGGGGGAAGGGTTAGGCTTATATACCAACCGGCAGAAGAAACTGACGGTGGGGCAAGAGATATGATTGAATTTGGAGCATTAAAGGATGTAAAGGCAATATATGCTCTACATATTGACGAAACTCTAGATGTTGGGACTATTGGTGTAAAAAAGGGAATAGTTGCAGCTGCATCGAATCCTTTTAAAATTATTGTTGAAGGTAAAGGTTCCCATGGTGCATATCCCCAAGATGGAATTGATAGCATCTTAATTGCAGCAAAAATTATAGATAATTTGCAATCTATAATTTCAAGGGAGATTGCAGCAACGGATTCAGCTGTAATAACTGTTGGAAAAATAAGTGGAGGAACAGCGGCAAATGCAGTGGCAAGAAGGGTTGAATTAGAGGGTATTATAAGAACTTTAGGTGATGATGTCAGAAGCTTTGTCCTAAAAAGAGTAGAAGAAATTGTAAAAATGACTGCCAATATGTATAGAGCCAGAGTCACATTAGACTTAAAAGAGAGTTACCCTTCTTTTTCGAACGATGATAAACTTTATAGCAAATTTATAAAGGAACTTAGTCTGCAGGACAAGATAAGGGTTATTGAACTTTCAAAACCTGGTATGGGGGTAGAGGATTTTGCATATTATACTAAAATAGTGCCTGGATTATATTATAAATTAGGCTGTAGGAATGAGTTGAAGGGCATTGTAAATCCTGCCCATGGAAGCTATTTTGATATCGATGAAGAATGTCTATGGATAGGGACAGCTATTCAATGTATTAATGCATATAGTTTTTTAAATAATCATAAGTAATATTATCATAACTGATAAATGTATAAAAAACAAATAATAAAAATATAATCATATAAAAGAATATTTCAAGGTGCTTTTTATGAAAAAAAGAATATCAGAATTTAACAAATATATAACAGATGAATATCTAAAAAAAATAAATACAATACTATTAAACCATTATAATATTACCCCAACATCAGTTGAAAAGGTAAGAAGTGCCTTTAAAGTAAATACTGAAAGGTCTATTTATTGCTTAAAAGAATTTAAACATAATGATAAAAAGGCCTCTATAGGATATCATTTAACAAGATTTTTAAAGGACAATGGTTTTGACGGGGTGGCCGATTATATTAAAACGGTGGATGGAAAAGATGTTATAAAATATAATAAAAGATATTATTATCTGACCAGTTGGATAGAAGGTTCTGAGTGTGATTTTAAAGATATAAATGTTTTAAAACAGGCTTGTGCTTTTTTGGCAGACTTTCATAATAAATCGAAGGGCTTTAATATAAATTCAATTAAAATAAAAAGCAATTATAACAAATGGGAAAAGAAAGTTTTGAGTATAAAAAAGGACCTTTTAAAATTTAAGAGCATTATTGCAAGTAAAATCTTAAAAACGTATTTTGATGAGGAGTATTATAAATTAATAGATTTCAATTTAAAGCTTTGCGATAAAGCACTTCAAATATTTAGCAAGGAATCTTATAAAAAACTTTGTGAAAAGGCAAAAAAGGAAAAACTGATTTGTCATGATAGTTTTTATTATCAAAATCTTTTAATCAATAATAATGGTAAAATGTTTCTTATTGATTTAGACAGCGTTATATATGATCTTCCTATATATGATTTGGCAAAGTTTATAAGAAGAATAATGAATAAAAGTTATATTGAATGGAACTTTGAGATAGCAAAGGATTTAATTTTCGCTTATAATGAAGTTAGAAAAATCGAAAGGGATGAATTTGAGGTATTTTTGGGGCATTTGATTATTCCTCATAGATTCTGGAAGCTGGGGAAGAAAAGATACTTAAAAAGAAAGGAATGGAGCGAGGAAAAATATTTAAAAAAGCTAAACAAAGAAATAAGGTTAAAGGATAAAAGAGAAGAGTTTATTAATAAATTTATTGAAAATTATTTAATAAAGTAAAAAAGCAGCTTTAAAGCTGCTTTTTTGGTGGCCAGAGCCGGAATCGAACCAGCGACACGGGGATTTTCAGTCCCCTGCTCTACCTACTGAGCTATCTGGCCGTATTAAATTGGTGGGCCTTCAGGGACTCGAACCCCGGACCGACCGGTTATGAGCCGGTTGCTCTAGCCAGCTGAGCTAAAGGCCCTAATGGTGACCCCTAGGGGATTCGAACCCCTGTTACCGCCGTGAAAGGGCGATGTCTTAACCACTTGACCAAGGGGCCATATTCAGTTACAATCTTTATAAGAGCGACCTGACATGTAATAATATATCATGGTATTAACGATATGTCAATACTTTTTTTATAAATTTTTTAAGGGGGATATTATGATAAAAATAAAATTTTGCGGGGCAGCTAAATCTGTTACAGGTTCCTGCTATTTAATTGAAACAAGTGAAAGAAAATTTTTAGTAGACTGTGGTTTGTTTCAAGGTAAAGAATCAAAGACCAATCAAAGCAATTTTCCATTTAATCCAGAGGAAATAGACTTTGTAATTTTAACCCATGCCCACATAGACCATTCAGGAAGATTACCACTACTTGTAAAGAAAGGCTTTAAAGGATCGATTTTTTGCACCTCTGCAACTCAAGATCTTGCAAAAATAATGTTAGTTGATAGTGGGCATATTCAAGAAATGGATGCCATAAATGAGAACAAAAAACGCCAAAGAAAGGGATTGCCATTAATAGAACCTTTGTATACCGCAGAAGATGGAGACAAAGTAAAAGACTATTTAGTTGCAGTTCCATACAACCACGTGCAAAGAATTGATAATGATATATATATAAATTTAAAGGATGCGGGGCATCTATTAGGTTCATCAATTGTAGAATTATTTATAAAAGATGATGGTGTTACAAAGAAAATTGTATTTTCTGGGGATTTAGGGAACATAAATATACCTATTATTAAAGATTATGAGTATATAGATTATGCGGATTACTTAATCATTGAGTCTACCTATGGAAATAGATTCCATTCTATTCCAAGTGAGGTTCAAAGCTTATATGCAATCATATTAAATACTATAAAAAATAATGGTAATGTAATAATTCCATCCTTTGCAGTAGGAAGAACCCAGGAGATATTATATCTTTTAAATAAATATATTGATATTGAAAAGCGAAAAGATTTTATTAATATCCAAATATATCTTGATAGTCCCTTAGCAGAAGAAGCAACTGAGATTTTTAAAAAACATAAGGAATGTTATGATGAAGAGGCATTAAATATGTTATCTTTTGATAATGATGTTTTAGAATTTAAAAATTTAACTTTTGTAAAAACAAAAGAAGAATCAATGGAGCTTAACAATAAAAGCGGAGTTGTAATCATTTCCTCAAGTGGAATGTGTGAGGCAGGGAGGATTAAACATCATTTAAAATATAATCTGTGGAAAAAGGAGTCAGCGATTGTTTTTGTTGGTTATCAGGCAGAAGGAACATTAGGACGAAGAATCTTAGACGGGGCAAAAAAGGTAAAAATATTTGGTGAAGAAATTGCAGTTAATGCAAAGATAATTAATATGCCTGGTCTTTCTGGACATGCCGATTTACAAGGTCTCTTAAAATGGTATAAAGGAATTAATAAAGGAGTCAACAAAAAAGTATTTATAACCCATGGTGAAATAGAAACAGCTATGAATTTAAAGGCTATACTGGAAACAGTAAGTTCGACATCTTGCGTTATCCCAGAATACCTTGAAGAATATATTTTGTAGATTGTTGGTGAAATTTTTGGACTAAAAAACCCCATTTATATAAAGGATTATTTGCTTTATCGAAGAAATATTAAAATGGGGTGATTTTATGGAAAGGTCATATACCTTTAAAGAAATATGTGAAAAAACTGGTTATAGGCCATCTGCCGTAAGGTACTATGAAAAGGAATTCGATTTAAAAATAGAAAGGGATGTCAATGGAAGGAGAATATTTAAAGAAAGAGATCTAAACTTACTTTTGCTTATTAAAAAATATCAAGAGGAAGGATACAGCAATCAACAGATAAAAAAGCTAATAGGCAGCATAGATGTTTCTGCTAATGAAGAAATCGCTGTAACAAGTGTTGGAAAAATGGAAGTAATAAATGGTATCAACAAGTCTTCTAATGATGTTTTACTTGTTTTTGAAGAAAAATTTAGAGAAATAAACGAATTGTTAAATCAGTTGAATCAAAATATAAATTCTAAAGAGAGGGATTTACTTTTAACCGAAAATATGAAGCTTAAAATGGAACTAAAACAAAAATCCTATGAAATAATGGAATTAAAAGAAAAATTAAGATATGAAAGGGAAAGAAAAAAGGGATTTTTTTCTAGACTTTTTAGTAAGAAAAGATGAAAGGAGCAGGTATGGTCAAAATTATAAAGGCAGGATGGAGAGATTATTCAAAAGTAAAAGCTTTGTTGTTAAAAACAATAGATTATGACTTTGATATATTTAGCAATTATGATGGAAACATATTATTAGATATGATGGCTAAAAGATGCTTTAAAATAGTTGATAGTAACAAAATAATAGGTTTAATTGTAAAATATGATTTTAAAAGAGAAATACTTTTTATTCCGTTTGAAACAAACGTTTCTTTTAATGAAATAATTAAAGAGTTACAAGATAATTTTTTAGGTGGTTATAGGATTGAATTTTATTATAGAAATATTGAAATATTAAAAAAACTTATTCATGAGTGCAATATTAAATTGCTAAAGGACTATAAATTGATGATTATTGATCTTTCAAAATTTAAATCGATTAATCGATTAACAAATTTGAATAATCTGAGGATAAGAACCATGATCATCAACAAAGAGGAAGATAAAAGAGTTATTCTGCAAAATAGTATATTTGGAGAAAATGTAAAAAGAAAGGCATTATCTTTAGAGGAAGTAAAAAGCGAAGAAAGAAAAAAGAATTTATTTCAGATTTATGTTTTTTCTTAACATACAACGAAGAAGATATTGGATATGGACAAATAATAAAAAGTTCTGAAGGATATTATCTTATTAATTTTGGGGTGATTCCAGAATATAGAGGGCAAGGAAACGGAAAATTCTTTTTAAATGAAATATTAACTAAGGCAAAGGAGTATGGAATAAAGGAACTTTTTTTAAAAGTTGAAAATGATAACACAAGAGCAGTTAATTTATACTACAATATGGGATTTGAGGAGATAATAAATGCTGCAACGATATTGATTTAAGGGCTGCTTTTGCAGCCCTTAACCATTATATATTTTCTTTCAAAACCTTTCCCAATCTTTTTATTCCTTCAATTATTTTATCTTCTGGCATATTTGAGAAATTCAATCTAAAATGATTTGGATGTCCACCATTTGGGAAGAAGGAACCACCAGGCACGAAGGCTACCTTATCCCTCAATGCGATTTTTAGTAGTTCAGCAGCATCTATACCTTCTGGTAGAGTAACCCATGTAAATAATCCACCATTAGGATAGGTATACTTAATATTTTCTGGGAATTCTTTTTTGATCATATCAATCATTAAATCTCTTCTTCTTCTATATACTTCTTTTATCTTATTAATATGCTCATCCAAATTATAAACCTGCATAAAGGCTGCAGCTTCTCTTTGTGATATTGAGCTTGACTGCAAATCTGCACCCTGCTTAACAATAATATACTTATTTAAAATATCTTTATCTGCACATATCCAACCGAGTCTTAATCCTGGGCAGAAGGTTTTAGAAAATGTTCCAAGATAAATAACAAGTCCCTTTTTATCTAAACTTTTAATGGAAGGAATCATGTCGCCCTCAAATCTTAGTTCACCATAAGGATTGTCCTCAATTATAGGAATATTATATTTTTCAGCAAGTTCTAACATTTTTACTCTTCTTTCAAAACTTAGGGTTTTTCCAGTAGGATTTTGAAAATCGGGTATAGTATAGATAAATTTTGCATTTGGATGCTTTTCTAATGCCTTTTCAAGTTCTTCTATAATCATTCCGTTATCATCCATAGGAATTTCAACGAATTTAGGCATATATGCTTTAAAGGCATTAATAGCCCCTAAATAGCTTGGGCTTTCGCAGATTACTATGTCATCCTTATCAAGAAAAACTCTACCAGTAAAATCTAACCCTTGTTGTGAACCGTTAGTAATTAGTATATTTTCATAAGTAGCATTAACTCCAACAGCCTTCATTCTTTGCTCAGCTATAATTTTTCTAAGTGGAGTATAACCTTCGGTAGGACCGTATTGAAGTGCAGCTTTTCCTTCATCATTCAAAACCTTATGAGATATGACTTTCATTTCTTCTATTGGGAAAAGTTCAGGTGCAGGAAGACCACCAGCAAAGGATATAATATCAGGTTCCTCAGTTAGCTTTAAAAGCTCGCGTATTTCAGAAGCTTTCAAATGATTCATTCTTTCTGATAACCTAAATTCCATAAAAGATACCCCCATAATATTATTATAAATTGTGGAGAAAATAATGATATATTAAAATTTTCTGACATTAATTATTATAGCAAATTTATTGCGAGGCAACAACAAAAATTGCAATATTCTGAATCTATATTGAAATTTTCTATAATTGAGGTGATTGTATGCTAAACATGATTGCAATAGCTCTTGCACCAACGATTGCACTCTTGATTTTTATTTATCAAAAGGATAGATATGATAGGGAACCTGCTCAAATACTTTTTAAGCTTTTTATCTTCGGCTTTTTTTCAACTATTCCAGTTTATTATGTTGAAAAGTTTTTATTGAGCTTTAATCAAAGTCCTCTTTATGTAGCCTTTGTTGTGGCAGGATTAACAGAAGAGCTATTTAAATTTTTAGTTACTTATAACATTGCATTTAAAATATATGAATATAATGAAAAGTTAGATGGCATTATTTATTCCGTATTTACCTCCCTGGGATTTGCTACAGCTGAAAATCTTTTATATGTTCTAAATCAAAGGAACTTTATATATACAGGCATTTTTAGAGGGATATTCTCCGTCCCAGGGCACATGCTGTTTGCAATAAGCATGGGTTATTACCTTTCTATAGCTAAATTTGCCAATGATAAAGGTAGCACATATTTAATAATGTCACTTGTTATCCCGATTATTTTACATGGAATTTATGATTATATACTCTTTTCAAGAGTTTACGGATATTTTATTTTATTCATAGCCTTTATCCTTTTCCTCTGGAAATCCGGACTTAAAAAACTTAATTTATATGTTCGTGAGTCAAAGGAAAGGTTTGAAAAAAATAATAAACATAAATAATTTTATGTAAACAAAAATAAGTATTGATTAACAATCGATGAAATAGTATAATTACATTCGTAACTTACACAGGGAGGAATAAATATGAGTTTAAATAGACAAAGGTATTATCACATTATAACAATGGGATGTCAGATGAACGAAGAGGATTCTGAGAAAATTGCAGGTATGCTTGAAAAAATGGGATATGTAAAAACAGATGATAAAGAAAAGGCTGATGTTATTGTAATGAATACCTGTGCAGTTAGGGAAAATCCTGAGACAAAAACCTATGGAAATTTAGGGCAGCTCAAAGCTCTAAAGGCTAAAAAACCAGAACTTATTATAGCTATTGGCGGATGTATGATGCAACAAAAGGGAGTAGGTGAACTTGTAAAAAAGAAATTCCCTTATGTAGATATAATATTTGGAACATTTAATATTCATAGATTCCCAGAGCTCTTGAATAATGCGATGCAGAGTGATACAACAATATTAGAGGTTTGGGAAAAGGAAGGCGAAATAGTAGAGGGGCTTCCAATTCATCGTGAGAGTGATATAAAGGCTTTTGTTACAATTATGCATGGCTGCAATAATTTCTGTTCATACTGCATAGTTCCATACACAAGGGGTAGAGAAAGAAGCAGAAAACCAGAAGCTATTATTAATGAAATAAAACAATTAGCTAAGGATGGCTACAAAGAAGTTACTTTACTTGGACAAAATGTAAATTCTTACGGTAAAGATCTTGATAATATGAGTTTTGCAAAGCTATTAAGGATGGTAAATGAAGTTGAAGGTATTGAAAGGATAAGATTTACAACATCCCATCCAAAGGATCTTACTGATGATGTCATAGATGCAATAAAGGAATGCGAAAAGGTTTGTGAGCATATTCATCTTCCTGTTCAATCTGGCAGTACAAGGATTTTGCAGAAGATGAATAGAAAATATACTAAGGAACAATATTTAGAATTAGTTGAAAAAATTAAAAGCAAAATAGAGGATGTTGCTATAACTACAGACATCATAGTAGGGTTTCCAGGTGAGACTGAGGAGGATTTTGAAGAGACATTGGATGTTGTTAAAAAAGTAGAATATGATTCAGCATTTACCTTCATATACTCAAAAAGGCCGGGAACTCCAGCTGAAAAGTATGAGGATCAAGTTCCTGAAGATGTAAAGCACGAAAGGTTTAACAGACTGGTTGAAATAGTAAATCAGGTGGGTGAAAAAAGAAGTAAGAGGTATCAAGATAGGATCGTTGAAGTATTAGTTGAAGGTCCAAGTAAAACCGACGAAAATAGATTAACAGGTAGAACGAGAACTGGTAAACTAGTTCACTTTACAGGTGGAGATGCATCATTAAAGGGTAAGCTTGTTAATGTTAAGATTACTCAAGCACAAATGTATATTTTGTTAGGAGAATTAGTAGAAGTTATAAGGTAATAAGGAAAGCCGCTGCAAGTTTATCTTTCAGCGGCATTGTTTTTATTATATAATAATAATACACTTAATTTAGGGAGGAATCAGAATTGGGATTAACGCCTATGATGCAACAATATCTTGAAATAAAAGAACAGCATAAGGATTGCATACTTTTTTTTAGATTAGGGGATTTTTATGAAATGTTTTTTGAGGATGCAGAAATTGCATCAAGGGAACTGGAAATTGCTTTAACCGGTAGAGACTGTGGCCTTGATAAAAGAGCACCAATGTGTGGGGTTCCATATCATTCAGCAGAATCCTATATAGCAAAACTTATTGAAAAGGGATATAAGGTTGCTATCTGCGAACAGGTAGAAGATCCTAAACTTGCAAAGGGAATAGTAAAAAGAGAAATAACAAGAATAATAACACCTGGAACTATAATAGAAGGTAGCATGCTCAATGAAAAGGCTAACAATTACATAATTTGCATTTATAACTCAACATCAAAATTAGGCCTTGCTATTTGTGACGTTTCTACTGGAGATTTTTTTGTAACTTCTTTTGATAATGAAAAAAATAAATTAATAGATGAATTGTCTAAATACGCACCTTCGGAACTATTGATTATTGAAGAAAAGCCTAATTCTACAATAAATGAACAATTAGAAATAATAAAAGGAAGATATAATTGTTTAATAAGCCAAATTGAAAAATATGATAATTTAGATATTTTAGATAAGTTCAAAACTGATAATTTCAACGGGGAAGAAATAATATCAGCGGCAACTTTATTGAAATATTTAACGGATACTCAAAAAAGCAGCTTAGGCCATATAACAAGCATAAAAAAATATAATATAAGCGATTTTATGATTTTAGACTCCTTTACAAGAAAAAATTTAGAGCTTACGGAAACATTAAGGACCAGAAGCAAAAAGGGAACGTTAATTGATGTTTTAGATAAAACACTTACTGCGATGGGTGGAAGACTTTTAAGAAAATGGATTGAGGAACCCCTTATGAATATAAAAGAAATAAATAAAAGACTAGAAGCAGTTGAAGAGTTTATAGATAATATTTATATATCATCAGACCTTAGAGAATTTTTAAGAAATATTTATGATATTGAAAGGATATTAAGTAAAATAAGCTGTGAAAGTGCTAATGCAAGGGATTTAAACGCCCTAAAGCAGTCAATATCAATGCTTCCTGATATTAAAGCAGCCTTAAAGGAGTGCAGAAGCGATCTTATAAGAGAAATAGAAAATGATTTTGATACACTAGATGATATATATAATCTTATAAATGCTGCAATCATTGAAAATCCTCCAGTTTCTGTAAAGGAAGGTGGAATTATAAAATCCGGCTATAACCAAGAGGTAGATAAACTAAGGGATGCAATGCTAAACGGGAAAAACTGGATTGCAGAACTTGAACAAAGGGAAAAGGAAGAAACAGGTATCAAATCATTAAAGGTTGGCTATAACAAAGTATTTGGATATTATATTGAAATTACAAAGGCTAATTTGAGTTTAATCCCTAAGGATAGATATATACGCAAACAAACATTAGCTAATGCCGAAAGATTCATTACCCCTGAGCTTAAAGAGATAGAAGAAAATATCTTAGGAGCTGAATCAAAAATAGTCGAACTTGAATATGAACTTTTTGTAGATGTTAGAAATAAAGTCTACTCACAGGTTGAAAGGATAAAAAAGATAGCACAATATTTAGCTATAATAGATGTATTGCTATCCTTTGCTAGGGTTTCCTTTGAGAACAATTATGTTAAACCCGAAATAACAAACGACGGAATTATAGAAATAATAGATGGAAGACATCCAGTGGTTGAAAAGGTTATATCAAGCCCCTTTGTTCCAAACGATACCATTCTTGATAATAAAGAAAATATGATAATCATAATTACGGGACCTAATATGGCAGGTAAATCAACATACTTAAGGCAAGTTGCTTTAATTACTTTACTTTCCCAAGTTGGATGTTTTGTTCCTGCAAAGAAGGCTAAAATATCAATAGTAGATAGGATTTTCACAAGGATAGGTGCTTCAGATGATCTATCCTTAGGTCAAAGCACATTTATGGTTGAAATGACGGAAGTATCGAATATTTTAAAGAATGCAACTAAAAATAGCTTAATTATATTAGATGAAGTAGGAAGAGGAACAAGCACCTATGATGGATTAAGTATTGCCTGGTCGGTAATTGAATATATAAATAAAAGTATCGGTGCAAAGACATTATTTGCAACCCATTATCATGAATTAACAGAACTTGAAGGCAAAATAAAGGGTGTTAAAAATTATTGCATTTCCGTAAAGGAACATGGAGATGATATTATTTTCCTTAGAAAAATTGTAAGAGGTGGTGCAGATCAAAGCTATGGAATACAGGTGGCAAAATTAGCTGGCCTCCCAGATGAGGTTATTAAAAAGGCTAAGGAAATACTCGCCAAATTAGAAGAAAATGATATAAACAAAATTAAAAAGGATGAAGTAATAAAAGAAGTTGCTACAACTTCTTCCTTTGAAATCAACCTATTTAATTACCAAGAAAATGAAATAATAGAGGAGCTTAAAAATATCGATATTCTAAATATAACTCCTATTGAAGCTCTTAATAGATTATATTCATTAACAAATAAAGCAAAGAAATTAGGGTGATAAAATGTCAAAAATAAGAATATTAGATGATGATTTAATAACAAAAATTGCTGCAGGGGAAGTAGTCGAAAGGCCGGCGTCCGTTGTTAAAGAATTGATTGAAAACTCAATAGATGCAGGAGCAAGTATTATAGAGGTTGAAATAGAAAATGGCGGAATAAGCTTAATAAAAATAACAGATAACGGGCATGGTATAGAAAAAGACGATGTTGAGATTGCATTTTTAAGACATACTACATCAAAAATCAAAAATGAGGATGATCTTTATAATATAAGAACATTAGGCTTTAGAGGAGAAGCTCTTGCAAGTATATGTGCTGTTTCAAAGGTAGAGATGATAACCAAAACAAAAGATGATCTGACTGGAACTAAAATTTATATTGAAGGTGGAGAAATTATAGATAAAATTGAATGCGGTGCACCCGACGGAACTACCATTATTGTAAAAGATTTGTTCTATAATACACCTGCAAGGCTAAAATTTTTAAAAACTCCTTCAAGGGAAGCCATGATTGTTTCTGAGATAGTTCAAAGTCTTGCATTATCTAAGGAAAATATATCATTTAAATATAAAAATAATGGTAAGATAGTTTTCGCAACAAAGGGTGATGGAAATTTATTAAATGCTATACTTTCTTTATACGGAAGACAAGTCAAGGATAATCTATTAAAGATCGATTATGAAGAAAATGATATAAAAATCGAAGGGTATATAGGGAATAATGCCTTAGGGAAGAATAATAGAAACTATCAAACGCTTTTTATAAACGGAAGATTAATAAAAAACAAAACAATAAATGCTGCAATTGAAAATGTATATAGATCCTATTCAACTTCGGATAAGTTTCCATTTTATGTTGTCAAAATAATAATGAATCCCCAATTAATAGATGTAAACGTTCATCCAACTAAAGCCGAAGTTAAGTTTCAAAATGATCAGGAGATTTATAGATTGGTTTACAAGGCCCTTCAAAATGCCTTTGCAACTACAGCATCCGTCCCTAAGGTTATTATAGATCTAAATATTGAAAAAAATTTTTCACCAGAAATAAAATCAGAAGAAATAACATTTAGCTTCAATAAGCAAGATAAACAAAGTCTAGAAAAAAGTGATTCAGATGTTTTCAATAGTTATAAACCTAATGTAAAAGAAGATAAGCAAGAATATATAAATGAAAATATAAATAAAGAAAAATCTATAGAAGAGGTTAAAAATTTTGAAGATGAGGAAATAATAGATAATAAGACTTCTACTTTATTTCCTAAATTAGTTCCAATCGGTCAAATACATTTGACATATATTATTGCAGAGGCAGAAAATGAGTTTTATATAATAGACCAGCATGCAGCCCATGAAAGGATCTTATATGAGAAGTATTTAGATGAATATCAAAGAACAGCTATCCATAGCCAAACATTGTTAACTCCTAAAATTATTGATTTGAAGACTTCTGATAAAGAATTCCTTCTTGAAAATATCGAAAATTTTGCTAAAATAGGTTTTGTCATTGAAGATTTCGGAGGTAATTCTATATCATTAAGATCTGTTCCAGTTATTTATGGAAATCCTAATTATATTGATGTATTTAATGAGATTTTGAACGAAATTGTGCAATCTTCAGGCGGTTTTCTAAATTCTATTAATAAAATCATATATACGATGGCATGCAAAGGTGCAATAAAAGCTGGGGATAAATTAACTTTAAGCGAAATGAATAAACTGATCGATGATTTAAGACGTTGTAAGAATCCTTATTCTTGTCCCCATGGAAGACCAACTTTAATAAGGATGAGTTATGATGATCTTGAAAAAAAATTTAGAAGAATCTTGTAAGGTGATTATATGAAAAAAAATATAGTTATAATAGCAGGTCCGACAGCATCAGGCAAGACAAAGATAGGAATAGAACTTGCAAAAAAAATAGATGGTGAAATAGTATCTGCCGATTCAATGCAAATTTATAAATATATGGATATTGGTTCTGCAAAACCTACAAGAGAAGAAATGCAGGGAGTTCCCCATCACATGATAGATGTTGTAGATCCTAAAGAAGAATTTAGTGTTGCCCTTTACCGTCAAATGGCAGTAGACTGTATAGATAATATTATAAAAAGGGGCAAAGTCCCAATAATAGTTGGTGGAACAGGATTATATATAAATTCCTTAACTTATCCTTTGGATTTTACAGAAACGGCAAAGGATGAAGAATATAGATTTTATCTTCAAAATTTGGCTGAGGAAAAGGGTAGTCACTTTATCCATGAAATGCTAAAGGAAGTTGATCCAGAATCATATAATAGGTTACATCCTAACGATTTAAAAAGGATAATAAGGGCATTAGAGGTATATAAAAATACAGGCAGACCTATATCGGAATTTCAAAGGGAATCAAAAAAAAGAGAAATAGATTTTAATCTTGCATATTTTGGACTTACTATGGATAGAACAAAACTTTATGAGAGAATAAATCAAAGGGTAGATGAAATGTTTGAGAAAGGATTAATAGATGAAGTTAAAAAATTAAAGGAAATGGGTTATACTAAGGATATGACTTCTATGCAGGGAATTGGCTATAAGGAAGTTTTTGATTATCTCGATGGTTATTTGACATTAGAAGAAGTAAAGGATATAATAAAACAAAATACAAGAAGGTATGCTAAAAGACAATTAACTTGGTTTAGAAGGGAGGATAGGATATTCTGGATAAACTTAGATGAATTTAGCAGCATTGATGAAGTTTTAAATGTTATGATAAATTACATAAAGGAAAAATTTATGATAATTTAGAATCTTAATTGACAAATAATAATCTATAGAATAAACTAAAAGTAATAACCAAAATTAAGCAATTTTTTGCCTAAAATAAATGGGGGCAAATTATTATCATAATAACTTTGGAGGATGATGGTATGGTTAAAAACGCTAATAATTTACAAGATGTGTTTTTAAATGGGGCTAGGAAAAATAAAATACCCGTTACAATTTTCTTAGTATCAGGGGTTCAGTTAAAGGGTAATGTTAAAGGTTTTGATAGCTTTACAGTTATTTTAGAATCAGAAGGAAAACAAATGATGGTTTATAAGCATGCAATATCTACGATAGTTCCAGCAAAGCCCATTTTATATACAACAGTAAATCAAGAAGAAAAAGAAAATAAAGAAGTATAAAAAA
>NZ_CAKP01000021.1 GCF_000297115.1 Caloramator australicus RC3
ATATAAAGATGACGATGATGTAATAGGATGCAGCGCAGAAGGGCATGTAAGCCATGTATTATCGGCGAGATTAAGCAGCAGGCCATTAGGATGGAGCAAGGAAGGATTAAAGATAATGGCAAAGCTAAGGGTATTTAGCAAGAATGGAGGAAATTTAAGGGAAATAAGTGTGTTTAAGGAAGATGAAAAAGCCTTCAAGGTAAGTAAGAAGAAAATAAAAGAAGCGATAAGAAAGATAAATAAATCTTCACGTGAAGTTATGAATAATATAACGATATTGAACATAGGGAAAGTAACGCCAATTTACAGGATATTAAAATCAATAAAATATGAAAATATAATTTAAGTTTTTTAAATTTAACAAACGCCTTGAAACTAGCTAATTTAAGGGGTTGTCTATAAAAATTAACCTACAATATCTTGACACTATCGTTGATGTAATTTATGATTGACAAAATTTACTTTAGTAATATATAATGTTAATGTGCTATTTGCGTCTATCATCGCAGCACTATTTTATTCTGTTAAGCGGAGGGAGGGAGAACGGTGTCAGAAATAAGAGTTGGCGAAAACGAATCATTAGACAGCGCTCTTAGAAGATTTAAGAGAAAGTGCGCAGCTGCAGGTGTTCTTGCTGAAATCAGAAAGAGAGAACACTATGAAAGCCCAAGCGTAAGACGTAAGAAGAAATCACAAGCTGCTCGTAAGAGAAAGCATAAATAATGAAAGAAGGGTGAATATGTCACTCAAAGAAAGGATCCAAGAGGATTGGAAAAATGCGATGAAGGCCAAGGATAGCTTTAGAGCAAGCGTCCTTAATATGGCTAAGGCTGCTATATTATATGATGAAAAAACTAATGGTAAAATCCTTGATGATGAAGAAGTTATTGCTGTGTTATCAAGGGAAGTAAAAAAGAGAAAAGAGTCCCTTGAAGAATTTGAAAAGGGGAACAGGCAAGATCTTGTAGAACAAGTTAATAAGGAAATAGAGATTTTGCTTGAATACCTTCCTCAGCAGCTTACTGAAGATGAGATTGCTGAAATTATAAGAAGTGCTGTTGATGAGGTGGGAGCAAATAGCATAAAGGACATGGGAAAAGTCATGGCCATTGTTGCTCCAAAGGTAAAGGGTAGGGCAGATGGCAAGATGGTTAGTGAAATGGTAAAAAAGTTTTTACAGTGAAATAATGACCCGCAAATTGCGGGTCTTTTAGTTTTTTGAAAAATAAATAATCAAATATTGATTATTTTATTCATAAAATTTAATGGGATGAATTTTAAGGGGAGAGTATATGGATATAAAACAAAGATTTTCTGATGCACTTGATATTCCAGAAGAAATAGTTTTAGATGTTCCAGTAATAAAGATAGTAAGTAATAATAAAATTATCATAGAAAATCATAAAGGTATAATTGAATACAGCAAAACAACTGTAAGAATTAATTCAAGGATAGGGATTGTGGCACTAAAAGGAGAGGATTTTGTTATAAAATATATCACACAAGATGAGATAATTTTGGAGGGGGAAATTGAAGTAATAGAATTTATTAAGTGATGAGGGGCTGGGCCTATGGATAAAAATTATATAACTGTTGATGTGGAAGGATTGAATCCAGAAAAATTTATTAATCTAGCGGTAATAAATGGATTAACCTTGTGGGATATAGAAAGGCTTAGCATAACTAATATGAGATTTAATATGAAAGAAAAGGACTTTAAACAAATAAGGCATATAGCAAAAAAGACACATTGCAGAGTTAAAATTGCGAGAAAAAATGGGTTTATTTTTTTATTTAGGCGTTTATTTAAGAGAATATTTTTTATAATCGGATTAGTAATCTTTGTTCTACTGATATATATTTTTTCAAACATCATTTGGAATATTGAAATAGTCGGAAATAAAGTAGTAAATGATCAGCTAATATTAAAATCCTTAAACAAAGCTGGATTAAAGGTAGGGACCTATAAGAAGAATATTAATCTAAGGGATATAGAGAATAGTCTTTTAAAGGACATAAAGGAGTTATCCATGGTAACTATTAGTTTAGATGGAACAAAAGCTAAAGTAGAGATTGTAGAGAGGACTATGCCTCCAACCATATTAGATTTGGAAAAACCAATGAATATAGTGGCTGCTAAGGATGGGATATTAACAAAAGTTATAGCTTTGAAGGGACAAAAATTAGTAAAAGAAGGTGATTTTGTTAAGAAAGGTCAAATATTGATTTCAGGAGTAATAAAGGATCATGAAAATTTACCAATTGATGTTACAAGAGCCTTAGGGGAAGTTTATGCAAAGACTTGGTATGAGTCAATAAAGGAAGTTCCTTTAAAATATAGATACTTTGAGAGAACTGGCAAATGTGAAAAATTCATATATTTTGTTTTACCTAATAATAAGATTATTAAGTTATGGTCAAATATTAACAAATTTCAATTTTATGATAAAATAATAGAAAAAGAACAAGTAAAATTGTTAGGATTCAATTCACCGGTTACTAAAGTTACTGAATACTACTATGAAAAAATTGAAAAAATCAAAAATTTATCCTATAATGAGGCCATAGATGTTGCAACAAACCTTGCGGATGAAGAACTTATAAAAATAATGCCAAAGGATATAAAGATTTTGGAAAGAAAATATGATAAAATATTAATGAAGGACAAAGTTAGGATAAGAAAGTTGATTTTAACGGAAGAAAAGATTTCAAAAGAAGAAGAGATAAAATAGATTGGGGGATAGAAATTGCAACAAGAAAATAGAATTGTAATTGATAATATGGAGCATGTAATGAATTTGTTTGGAAAATTTGATGAGAACATTAAGGTTATTGAACAAACTTTTAATGTGAATATTATAAATAGAGGAACCGAGATAAAGATTGCAGGGTTGGGTAACATAGAACTTGCAACAAAAACCGTTCTAAAGCTTTTGGAAATTGCCAAAAGAGGAGAGATTATAAATTTACAGACTGTTAACTATATAATAAGCCTTGTTTTAGAAGATTCGCCACAGGATCTTGAAAAAATACTTGAAGATGTCATCATCGTTACGGCCCGTGGGAAATACGTAAAATGTAAAACATTTGGCCAAAAGGAATATATAGAAGCGATTAAAAAGAATGAAATTGTTTTTGGTATCGGGCCGGCGGGAACAGGGAAGACTTATTTAGCAATAGCTATGGCTGTAAAATTTTTAAAAGAAAAAAAGATAGGAAGAATTATATTAACTCGCCCTGCCGTTGAGGCCGGTGAAAGGCTGGGATTTTTACCAGGGGATCTACAGGAAAAGATTAATCCATATTTAAGACCTTTATATGATGCTTTATATGATATTTTAGGAGTAGATACCTTTCAAAAATATATGGAAAATGGAATTATTGAAGTTGCACCCTTAGCTTATATGAGAGGGAGAACTTTAGATGACTGCTTTATAATATTAGATGAAGCACAAAATACAACTCCAGAACAGATGAAGATGTTTTTAACAAGATTTGGTTATGGCTCAAGAATAGTGGTAACTGGGGATTTAACTCAGATAGACTTATCTCCTGAAAAGATGTCTGGATTAAAACAGGTAACACATATTCTAAAGGATATCGATGGGATAGAGTTTGTATATTTTACACATAAAGATGTGGTAAGACATAGATTGGTAACAGAAATAATTAAAGCTTATGATAAATACGATAATGGAAAAAGGTGATTACATGAATCCTTTTAATATACAAAAGATACTTAAGGATGAACGTTTCTTAAGATTTAGTGTGCTTTTAGGAACTTTTATTATTTTGTTTGCCTTAAGCGTAAACAGTGTAATACCTCAAAAATATGATTTAAAAGAGGGTCAGGTATCGCCTGCCGATATAAAGTCACCACGAGATTTTATTGATGAAAATGCAACTAAAGAAAAAATTCAAACGGCAATTGCAAATATTCCATTACAATATTCTAAAAATAATGATCTTCAAAGGGATGCAATCAATAAAGCTAAGCAATTTTTTGATTTAATAAAAGACATGAAAGTTAGAGATGAATCTGAGGAAAATAAAGTTGACTATATTAAGGCAAATTTAAATTTAATGGTTGATGATAAAATAATATTATATTTTTTGAAGCTTGATAGTTCTAAACTTGATGAAGCTTCTACTTTATTAACTAAAGGGTTAAGTGATTTATTAAATTTAGAAATATTACAAAATGATGATGAATCCTTTAATGATGCTTATGATTACTTAAAAAAAAGGATTTTAGAGTCTAACCTAGAGTTTACGACAAAGAACAGTCTTTTGACATTATCAAAAAATTTTATCAGACCTAATATGTTTATTGATGTGAAAAAGACAAATGAATTACAGGAACTTGTGAAAAAACAGGTTGAACCTGTTTATATTAGAAAAAATCAAGTTATTGTTTCAAAGGGCCAAACAGTCACTGCCCAGCATATTATACTATTAAATAAAGCAGGTGTTTTGAAGAATAATTCTAAATCTGATGTTGCAAATTATATAAGCTTAATTTTAATAATTACTCTTACAGAATTTTTAGTTTTATTTTATCTTTATAAATTTAAAAATAGAGTTTATTTTGATATAAATAAATTTACATTAGTATTTTTAATTTTATGTTTGAATACTGTTCTTATAGCTGCAACTAAAAACATATCTTTATATGTAATCCCTGTGGCTTTTATGCCAATAATATTAACTATGATATTTGATCATGAATTAGCCTTTTTTATATTTTCTATTTCTATTTTAATGTTGGCAATATTAACTAAATTTGTTATAGAAGCATTGTTTATATATTTAATAGGTGGTTTGCTTGGGGTAATTTTTGTTCATAATCTACATGATAGAAGTAATGTGATGTTCGGTGGAGTGCTTATAGGTTTTTTAAATTCACTCATCATTTTGTCGTTAGGATTGATTTTAGGAACAGAATTTACACAAGTTTTTATTAATATGTCTTATACAATTGCTGGGGGAATTTTCTCGGCGGTATTAGCTATTGGCATTATGCCTATATTTGAACAAATCTTTGATGTAGTAACTCCAATAAAGCTTATGGAACTCTCTAACCCTAATCAACCTCTCCTTAAAAAAGTTTTGTTTGAGGCACCGGGTACATATCATCATAGTATTTTGGTTGGAAATCTTGCAGAAGCAGCGGCAGAAAAGATTGGGGCAAATTCCCTTCTTGCAAGAGTAGGAGCATATTATCATGATATTGGTAAAATAAAAAGACCATATTTTTTTAAAGAAAATCAAATTACTAATGACAATCCTCATGATAACTTAACTCCGAAATTAAGTGCAATGATAATATCCTCCCATGTTAAGGACGGAATAGAACTTGCAGAACAATATAAATTACCAAATATAATAAAACAAATAATCGAAGAACATCATGGAACTACTTTAATAAAATATTTTTACGCTGTCGCTAAGAAAAATGGGGAAGATATAGATGCAGAATCCTTTAGATATTCAGGTCCAAAACCAAAATTAAAGGAATCAGCTATAGTTATGCTGGCAGATTGTGTAGAAGCTGCAATAAGATCATTGGGGAATGTGACATTAAAGGATATACAAGAAACGGTGGAAAAAATAATAGAAGAGAAAATTAATGATGGACAATTAGATGAGAGCATTTTAACACTTAAGGATATTATGAATATAAAAATTAGCTTTATAAATGTTCTACAAGGAATATTCCACAACAGAATAGAATATCCAGAAATTACAGAAGAAGGTGAAGAAAATGGTGTTTATAGAGAACAATCAAAATAAGATAGAGGTTACAAATGAATTAAGGGAATTGATTGAGGTTGTTATTGATAAAGCTTTGAAATATGAAGGGATTCAATTTAATTATGATGTAAATGTTTATTTGGTGGATAATGAGGCAATAAAAGAAATAAATAAAGAATATAGAAAAATTGATAAAGAAACAGATGTTCTTTCTTTCCCAATGATTGATTTTAGAGAAAGAGGGAGCTATGAAGTTTTTGAGGAAGATTTTGATCCAGAAACAAATAATGTGCTCCTTGGCGAAATAGTATTGTCCGTTGAAAAAGCATTCGAACAGTCTAAGGAATACGAACATCCTTTTATTAGAGAAGTTGCCTTTTTAATTGTTCATAGCGTTTTACATCTTTTGGGATATGATCATGAAGTTGAAGATGAAAGAAAAGTTATGAGGCAAAAGGAAGAAGAAATTCTACATTCCCTTGGTATTACTAGAGAAGGGTGAATTTTATGAAGATGAAGAAGATTACCGAAAGCTTTAATCATGCTATAGAAGGTGTAATTTTTGCTATAAAGACACAAAGAAATATGAGAATCCACTTTGCTATAGCGACATTAGTTTTATTAGCAAGTCTTTTTTTTGATTTAAGCAAATTTGAAATTCTTCTATTGTTTTTTACGATTACTCTAGTTATTGTGCTGGAGATGATTAATACAGCAATAGAAGTAACAATTGATTTGAATGCAAACTATTATCATCCATTAGCTAAGATTGCAAAAAATGTAGCAGCTGGAGCGGTTTTGATTTCAGCATTAACCTCTGTTTTGGTTGGTTATTTGTTGTTTTTTGATAAGCTGAAGTTAGTTACTAACACCGTTATCTTTAAAATTAAACAATCTGACCCTACTGTAGTATTTATTTGTTTAATATTGATAACTATAATAACGGTAGTGATAAAGGCATTTTATGGGAGAGGAACTCCACTTAAGGGCGGTATGCCAAGCGGGCATTCAGCTGTTGCCTTTGGAGTTGCTACTGCAATTTCATTGTTAACGCAGGATACTTTAATAATAACATTAGCTTTTTTTCTTGCCTTTGTTGTGGCACAAAGTAGAGTTGAAGGGAAAATACACTCCATTTATGAGGTAACAGTTGGAGCTATCATAGGAACTTTGGTTGCTATAATTATTTTTAAACTCCTTTAATGGGCACCGAATTGGTGCCTAAAATTATTTCTTTACAATAACAAAATTAGTGATATAATTTGTATTACCGAAATTGCATAAAATATCATTAGAAATAATTTGTAGGAGGAGTATAAATGGAATATAAAGAACTAGTAGAAATAGCAAATAAGTCTAAGGAAAATGCTTATGTTCCATATTCAAATTTTCGTGTTGGAGCAGCGCTCTTGACTGAAGAAGGAAAGATTTTTACTGGATGCAATATAGAAAATGCTTCATATGGTGGCACAGTTTGTGCAGAAAGAACTGCTTTATTTAAGGCGATTTCAGAAGGCTATAACAAGTTTAGAGCCATTGCTATAACAAGCGATAGCCCTAATTTAACATTTCCATGTGGAATCTGTAGGCAGGTTATGTCGGAATTTGGACTAGATATTGATGTTATAGTATCAAATAATAAAGGAGAGTATAAGGTGTTTAAGTTAAATGAGTTATTGCCCTATGCATTTTCCTCGGATGATATGGAAGGAGGTATGTAAATGAGCCAATTTAGATCTGGCTTTGTTACTATTATAGGAAGACCTAACGTTGGCAAGTCTACTTTGTTAAATCATTATTTAGGCGAAAAAATTTCAATAATTTCTAACAAACCTCAAACAACAAGAAATAAGATTCAGGCGATAATGACAAAGGATAATTATCAAATTATATTTTTGGATACGCCAGGAATACACAAACCTAGAACAAGGCTTGGGGAATATATGGTTAAGGTAGCAAAGGAAACATTGAATGAGGTTGATATTGTTCTTTTTTTGATCAACCCATCCGAAAAGCCTAATGAAGGAGATTTACATATAATAAACCAATTAAGCACAGTTAAAACTCCAATAATTTTAGTGATTAATAAAGTTGATACAGTATCAAAGGAAATATTGGCAAAAACAATAGATACTTATTCAAAATTATATGATTTTAAGGAAATAGTTCCAATATCTGCATTAAAGGGTGATAACACCGATAGACTATTAAACATAATAGTTTCATTATTACCTGAAGGACCTCAGTATTTCCCAGCTGATATGATAACGGATCAGCCAGAAAAATTTATTGTATCTGAAATAATAAGGGAAAAATTATTGCATAATTTAAAGGAAGAAGTACCTCACGGCACTGCGGTTGAAGTTATATCAATGAAGGCTGATGATGAAAAGGGCATCGTTAATATTAATGCAACTATCTACTGCGAAAAAGAGACTCACAAGGCTATAATAATCGGGAGAAATGGACAAATGCTAAAAAAAGTAGGAACAAGTGCCCGTGTAGAAATAGAAAGACTTTTGGGAAGTAAAGTTTTCCTTGAGCTATGGGTTAAGGTTAAGAAGGATTGGAGAGACAGTCCATCGGTTTTGAAAACTTTAGGATATCAATAGATTTATTAGGGGGTGATGATTTTGTCGTTAATAAACCTACAAGGAGTTGTCTTGAAGGAAATGCCTCTTGCTGAAACCGACAAGATCATCACCATATTTACAGACAAATTAGGGAAAATCGATGTAGTTGCCCATGGAGCAAGGAGACCTAAAAGTCCAATTGCATCCTCCACATTGCCTTTTTGCTATAGTAGATATTTAGTTTATAAAGGTAAGAATTTATATACTTTAAATCAAAGTAGTATAATCGAGTCTTTTCAAAGAATTATAATGGATTTGGATAGGTTAGCCTATGGAAGTTATATGTTGGAACTAATTGATGTTTTAAATGAAAGGGAAGTAAAAAATGTTTTTATGTTAGGATTGTTATTAAAATCTCTTTACATGCTTTATAATGAAGACATAAATTTAGATTTGCTAAAACTTACGTTTGAATATAAAGTCTTAAGTTTTGCAGGATATCAGCCAATAGTTAATCAATGCATTAAGTGTAGATCAAAAACAAATTTAAGATACTTTAATATTGCAGAGGGAGGAATATTGTGCAGTAATTGTGCAGTTAAATCAGTTGAAAATATTTTATTAAGTGATGATGAGGTTAAATTTTTAAATCAAATTAGAAACATAAAAATAGAGGAATTGAGGAATATTAAATATGATAGTATTATATTAGAAAAATTTATTGAGATTGTGGAGGACTATTTTAAGCACCATATTGATAGGGAAATTAAATCTTTAAATTTAATAAAAGATTTGAAAGGGAGATGAGATAAATGGAAGAGATAACTCTTGAAAAAATAGACATTTTAAGGCAAAGGACAGGTATAGGATATGCTGAGGCAAAGGAAATTCTTGAAAAACACAATGGTAATGTGATCGATTCTTTGATTTATATTGAGCAGAATCAGAAAAAATTAGGTGCACAAATTTCAGAATTTAGCAACGATTTAGTTGAAACTATAAGGGAAATAATAAGAAAAGGAAATGTGACGAGGATAAAAGTAAAAAAAGATGACAGAGTCCTAGTTGACATTCCTGTTACTGCTGGGATAGCTGCAGGTGCATTGAGTTTATTTAGTCCGGCCTTAATAGCAGTTGGAGCAATAGCAGCTGTAGTATCAAAAATAAAAATAGAAATAGAAAGACCAGATGGCAGGATAGAGGTTGTTGAAGATCTTGTTAAAGAAAAAGTTGAGGAAGTAAAGGAAAATATAAAGGATACTGTTGATGATTTTAAAAATACATTTAATGAAAAATTCAAAAATGATGAAGAAAGTAAAGATAAAAATGAATAAGCCGGTCGGCTTATTCATTAAATTTTGATTAAAAATATTGAAAATATTTGTCTAATGTAATAAAATATTTATGAATTGATAATACTTTCTATTAGAATTATTTGGATAATTGTAAAGATAATAGAATATTTACTATTGTCTTGATTCCTCTGTCAATATATAATATTAATAAATAAAACTTTGCACAGAGGTGATTTTTATAAAACTTACAAAACGTCAAGAAGAAATTATAGAAATAGTAAAAAAAAATCAGCCCATAACAAGCGAACAAATTGCTGAGAAACTCAACTTAACAAGAGCAGCCTTAAGGCCTGATTTGGCAATATTAACCATGACGGGTATTCTAGAGGCGCGCCCTAAAGTAGGTTACGTTTATTCAAAGAAAGGACAAAATACATTAAAGTATAAATCGATCAAGGAAATAACAGTTGGAGAAATAAAATCCAAACCTACGGTAGTTTCAGAGGATATGTCGATTTATGATTCAATAATTCAGCTTTTTATTAATGATACAGGGACTTTATTTGTAGAGAATAAGGGATATTTAACTGGTGCTGTTTCAAGAAAGGATTTTTTAAAAATTACCCTTGGTAATACAGATATACACAAAGTTCCTGTAGGTATAATTATGACAAGAATGCCTAATATTATAACAATAACTGATAATGAAAGTGCATATGAAGCTGCAAGAAGAATTATTGAACATGAAATCGACAGCCTGCCAGTTGTTGAAAAGGTAAAAACTGAAGATGGAAAAGAAATGTATAAAATAACTGGTAAAGTCTCTAAAACTACCATTACAAGGCTTTTTGTAGAACTTGGTAAGGAATAGCTTGAGGTTTGGATTGTTATTTTATACATATCTGGGACATAACTTGTCCCTATGGTGACAAAATTTGTATTAGGAGGTAGGAGGAATGGAAAAGAAAAAATACGTTTACCTATTTCATGAAGGTAACGCTAGTATGAAAAATCTTTTAGGTGGAAAAGGTGCTAATCTTGCAGAAATGACAAACATAGGACTTCCTGTTCCACCAGGTTTTACTGTGACAACAGAAGCCTGCACAAGATACTATGAAGATGGTCAAAAAATAGCAGATGAAATAGTAGAAGAAATTTTTGAAACACTACATAAGCTTGAAAATATTACAGGAAAGAAATTTGGCGATCCATCAAATCCATTACTTGTTTCAGTAAGATCAGGTGCTAGAGCTTCAATGCCAGGTATGATGGACACAATACTTAATCTTGGATTAAACGATGAAACTGTAGAAGGTATTGCAAAGTTAACAAACAACGAAAGATTTGCATACGACAGCTACAGAAGATTTATAACAATGTTCAGCGATGTTGTTATGCAAATCGATAAGAATAAATTCGAACATATATTAGACCAAGTAAAAGAAGAAAACGGTGCAAAGTTTGATACAGATTTAACTGCTGAAAATTTAAAGGAAGTTGTAAGAAGATTTAAAGAATTATATAGAAATGAAAAGGGCGAAGATTTTCCACAGGATCCTAAAATGCAACTTTTAGAAGCTGTAAAGGCAGTTTTCAGATCATGGAATAATCCAAGAGCTATTGTTTATAGAAGACTTAACGACATTCCAAGCGATTGGGGAACAGCAGTTAACGTTCAAACAATGGTATTTGGTAATATGGGTGAAACTTCAGGAACTGGTGTTGCATTTACAAGAAACCCAGCAACGGGTGAAAATAAGATATTTGGTGAATTCTTATTAAATGCTCAAGGTGAAGACGTTGTTGCAGGTATTAGAACACCACAAAGCATAGATCAATTAAAGGAATTAATGCCAGAAGTATATGCAGAATTCGAAAGAATTGCACATCTTCTTGAAAAACATTATAAAGACATGCAAGATATGGAATTTACAATTGAACAAGGAAAACTTTACTTCCTACAAACAAGAAATGGAAAGAGAACAGCTCAAGCTGCATTGAAGATTGCTGTTGACCTTGTTGAAGAAGGTTTAATAACAAAAGAAGAAGCAATGCTTAAGGTTGACGCAAAGCAATTAGATCAATTACTTCACCCAATGTTTGATCAAGCTGAACTTAAAGCAGCAAAGCCAATTGCAAAGGGACTTCCAGCTTCACCTGGAGCTGCTTGCGGCAAGGTATATTTCACAGCTGAAGAAGCAAAGGAAGCTGCAGCAAAGGGTGAAAAGGTTGTTCTTGTAAGAATTGAAACTTCACCAGAAGATATCGAAGGAATGGTAGCTGCTGAAGGTATCTTAACTGCAAGAGGTGGTATGACATCCCATGCTGCGGTTGTTGCTAGAGGAATGGGTAAATGCTGCGTAGCTGGTTGCGGAGACATCAAGATTAACGAAGAAGGCAAGTATTTCACAGTTGGAGATTTAAGAATAAACGAAGGCGACTACATTTCAATAGATGGTAGCACAGGAAATGTATATGGACAAAAGATTAAGACTGTTGAGCCACAAATTACAGGATACTTTGAAACATTCATGAAGTGGGCTGATGAAATAAGAACACTAAAGGTTAGAACAAATGCTGATACTCCAAGGGATGCAGCTCAAGCTGTTAAGTTTGGAGCTGAGGGTATAGGTCTTTGCAGAACTGAACACATGTTCTTTGAAGAAGATAGAATCCCAGCAGTTAGAGAAATGATTGTTGCAAAGAATGAAGAACAAAGAAGAAAGGCCCTTGATAAGCTCTTACCAATGCAAAGAGAAGACTTCATTGGAATTTATGAAGCGATGGAAGGAAGACCTGTTACAATAAGACTTCTTGATCCACCATTACATGAATTCTTACCACATGAAGATGAAGACATTAAAGCCCTTGCAGAAAATATGGGAATAACTTTTGAAGAGTTAAAGGCAACAGTTGAAAGCTTAAAGGAATTCAACCCAATGCTAGGCCACAGAGGATGTAGACTTGCTGTAACTTATCCAGAAATTGCAGAAATGCAAACAAGAGCTATAATCGAAGCAGCTATTGATGTAAAGAGAAGAAAAGGCTGGGATATAGTTCCAGAAATAATGATACCACTTGTAGGTGAACTTAAGGAATTAAAATATGTAAAGGATGTTATAGTAAAGACTGCTAATGAAATAATCGAAAGAGAAGGAGTAAAGCTTGAATACAAGGTTGGAACAATGATTGAAATTCCAAGAGCAGCATTAACTGCAGATGAAATTGCAAAAGAAGCTGAATTCTTCTCCTTCGGAACTAATGACTTAACTCAGATGACATTCGGATTCTCAAGAGATGACGCTGGTAAGTTCTTGAATGACTACTATGATAAGAAGATATTTGAATTCGATCCATTTGCTAAACTTGATACAACTGGCGTTGGTAAGCTTGTAAAGATGGCTACTGAACTTGGAAGAGGAACAAGAAAGGATCTTAAGCTCGGTATATGCGGTGAGCACGGTGGTGATCCATCATCAATTGAATTCTGCCATAATATAGGACTTGACTACGTATCATGCTCACCATTTAGAGTTCCGATTGCAAGACTCGCTGCAGCACAAGCACAAGTTAAGAATCCAAGAAGATAAAAATTT
>NZ_CAKP01000020.1 GCF_000297115.1 Caloramator australicus RC3
ATATAAAGATGACGATGATGTAATAGGATGCAGCGCAGAAGGGCATGTAAGCCATGTATTATCGGCGAGATTAAGCAGCAGGCCATTAGGATGGAGCAAGGAAGGATTAAAGATAATGGCAAAGCTAAGGGTATTTAGCAAGAATGGAGGAAATTTAAGGGAAATAAGTGTGTTTAAGGAAGATGAAAAAGCCTTCAAGGTAAGTAAGAAGAAAATAAAAGAAGCGATAAGAAAGATAAATAAATCTTCACGTGAAGTTATGAATAATATAACGATATTGAACATAGGGAAAGTAACGCCAATTTACAGGATATTAAAATCAATAAAATATGAAAATATAATTTAAGTTTTTTAAATTTAACAAACGCCTTGAAACTAGCTAATTTAAGGGGTTGTCTATAAAAATTAACCTACAATATCTTGACACTATCCAAAACCATATTATTCTTGAGAAATACTATAATTAATTATATAATAACTTAATAGTTATAACATAATGTTAGGAGGATGCAAGTTGAAAAAGGGAGAAATTTACGAAGTTGAAATAAAGGATGTTAACTTTCCTAATAAGGGAATAACAGTTATAGATGGTAAAACCGTATATATCAAAAATGCTATATTAGGTCAAAAAGTCAAAATAAAAATAGTAAAAAACAAAAAAGATTACGCTGAAGGAATAATCATAGAAACTATAGAAAGGGCAAATAATGAAATAAACCCTCCCTGCAGCGTTTTTGGTTTATGTGGCGGGTGCTCCTATCAATCACTACCATATGAAGATCAAATTGCTTTAAAGTCAGAACAAGTAAAAAAATTACTTGATGAAGCAGGAATTAAATACGAATTTCTAGGAATTGAAAAAAGTCCATTAGAGTTTGGATATAGAAACAAAATGGAGTTTACGTTTGGAGATGATGAGGGAAAACTAGCTTTAGGGTTGCATAAAAAAGGAAAGTTCTATGAGGTTATTACAACAGATGATTGTAAAATCGTCCACGATGACTTTAATAAAATATTAGATGCTACCCTTTCCTATTTTTCTAAACTTAATGTCCCCTACTACAGCAAAAAAACTCATGAGGGATTTTTAAGGCATCTTGTTTTAAGAAGGGCCTTTAATACTAACCAACTGCTTATAAACATCGTTACTACCTCACAGTTAATTTTTGATTTTAAAGAATATGTTAATATGATTCTTTCATTAAACTTAGAAGGAAAAATAATGGGAATACTTCATACGATAAATGATTCCATTTCAGATGTCGTTCAAAGCGACAAAACAGAAATACTATACGGAGTTGATTTTATAGTCGAAGAAATATTAGGGCTCAAGTTTAAAATAACAGCCTTTTCCTTCTTTCAAACTAACTCTAAAGGCGCAGAAAGGTTATATTCGGTTGTAAGGGATTTCGCAGGTGATACAAAGGATAAAATTATTTTCGACCTTTATTCAGGAACAGGAACGATAGCTCAAATTATGGCACCTGTTGCTAAAAAGGTTATTGGAATAGAAATAGTTAAAGAAGCTGTTGAAGCAGCAAAGGAAAACGCAAAGTTAAACAATTTAGAAAACTGTGAATTTATCGCCGGGGATGTCCTTACAAAGGTGGATGAATTAAACATAAAGCCCGATATCATAATCCTTGACCCACCAAGGGATGGAATTCATCCTAAGGCTATAAATAAAATAATCAATTTTAAAGCACCAAAACTCGTTTATGTATCCTGCAAACCCACATCCCTTGCAAGGGATTTAAAGGTATTCGTAGAAAACGGATATAAGGTAAAAAAAGTAAAATGCGTTGACATGTTCCCACATACACCACACGTTGAGACTGTTGCGTTAATAGAGAGATAATAACAAAGTCAATCTAAAAAGTGATGATAAGAATAAAATATTTAAAGAGGGGGGATTATATTTGAGATCTAATAAAAATTCATTAATTTATTTATTTATAATCACCTTTTTGTTGGCATTAGATCTTAGAACAACACTTAAAATCTCCTATTTTTATCAAACCAGCTTAAATGCAATATTGACGGAATATAATAAGGGATTGCAGGAATTTAAAAAATCCAATAATCCAGAAGATATTCGTTCGTCTGTTAGAATAGCAGAACAGATTAATATATCCGAGCCGGAATCTTTAAATGGTTTAACATTAACTAATATATTATTTAAAAAACAAAATCAAAAGTGCATCGATTATATTAAAATTTTATTGGATTTTTCTAGGGAAATTTATATTAATCCATCAAATAAAAATACAATAATAGAAGTATATGAAAACAATGAAAAGATAATTAATTTAACTTCAGAAGTTAAATCAAAGGGAATAATAAAAACATTAAATTTGCAAAAAGAAATTAATCTTTTAATCGATAAATCCTTTGTTGACATAGCTGATTATATAAGAGGCCAAAAATAAATCCATAGACTAATGTTTAGCCTATGGATTTTAGTATTTCCTTTTTCACTTTAAGAATCGATGGGGCACTCATGCTAAGCTCGTCTATTCCATAATCTATTAAAAGGGGGATCATACTAATGTCAGAGGCCATTTCTCCACACATCCCAACCCATTTACCCTCTTTATGGGCATTATCTATAACCATTTTAATCAATCTTAGAATTGCAGGGTGGGACGGTTCATAAATATTAGAAACTTTCTCATTCATCCTATCCACAGCTAAAGTGTATTGAATCAAATCATTTGTGCCAATAGAGAAAAAATCAACTTCTTTAGCAAGCAAATCCGATATAATAGCAGCTGAAGGAACTTCTATCATAATACCTATCTCAATTTTATCAGAAAACTTTTGTCCTGCCTTTTTCAATTCAGCTTTAACATCCTCTAAAATCTCCTTCGCCCTTTTTATTTCATCCACCTTAGAAATCATAGGGAACATTATTTTTAAGTTTCCATAGATTGAAGCCCTTAAAAGTGCTTTAAGCTGCGTTTTAAATAAATCCAGTCTCTCAAAACAAAGCCTAATTGCCCTTAAACCTAAAAATGGATTCATCTCCGTTCCAACATCTATATAAGGTATCTTTTTATCTCCACCAACGTCTAAAGTTCTTATGATTACAGGTCTAAAATCCATCTTTTCTAAAACGTATTTGTAAACCTCAAACTGTTCTTCCTCTGTTGGTGCTGTTTCCCTATTCATGAATAAAAATTCCGTCCTAAATAGTCCAATCCCATCAGCACCATATTTTAAAGCAACATCAACTTCCTCTTTAGAAGAAATATTTGCTGCAACTTCAATTCTTTTGCCGTCCTTTGTCAATACCTTTCTATCTTTATATATTAATAGTTCCCTTTTCTCTTCCATTTCCCTTTGGATTTTATTTTGGTATTCATCAATTAGACTTTCATCAGGATTTATATATATAATTCCCTTTACCCCATCTAAAATGATTAAATCCCCAGTTTTTAATATTTCCGTTGCATCCTTTATCCCTGATACTGCAGGAATTTCAAGGGCTCTTGCAATAATTGCTGAATGGGATGTTTTTCCCCCAAGTTCAGTTATAAATCCAAGGACATATTCTCTATTGAGCTGAGCTGTATCTGAAGGCGTTAAATCCTTTGCAACTATAATACATTTATCCTTTATATCGCCAATTGAACTTTTTTCTTCTCCTTTAAGAGCTCTTATTATTCTGCCTCCAATATCCCTTATATCCGCTGCCCTCTCCCTCATATATTCGTCTTCCATGCTCAAAAAAATACCTTCAAACATTTCAACCGTTTCCTTAACTGCATATTCAGCATTAATATTTTGTTTTATTTTTTCTATGACAGAAGCCTTAAACTCTTCATCCTCTAAAATCATAAGATGAGCCTCAAATATTAAAGCCTTTTCTTCTCCAAAGTTTTTAACTGCAGTTTCTTTAATTGATTCTATTTCTTCCTTTGCTTTTAAAATTGCCTCTAGAAATCTTTTTATTTCCTTTTCAGTATCCTTGACTTCATATCTATTAATTGCATTTTCTTCTTCCCTTATTACATACGCTTTTCCTATTGATATTCCTGATGATGCTGCAATGCCTTTTAGCATAAAAACATCTCCTTCATTCAACAAGTGTTTCTATTAAGTTTATTATAGCATCCATTGCTTCCTTTTCATCTTCTCCATTTGCTTTTATTATTATTTCATCTCCATTTGATACCCCTAATGATAATACGCTCAATATACTTTTTGCATTTACATCTTTTCCGCCTTTATTAATCATAATTTCACTTTTAAACTTATTGGCCTCCTTCACAAGAAGGCTTGCAGGTCTTGCATGAAGCCCTGTAGGATTATTTATTATTACTTTTCTTTCTATCATAGTATTCCCTCCAATTCTACTACATTATAAAAGGCAGGAGGCCCTGCCTTTTATTAAATTTATCTTTTTGGTTTAAGTGCAGATATCATAAATCCAGTAACTAAGGTTCCTATAATTATTGCTATTGTATAGAGGAATAATCCTCCTACAGCATTTGGAATTGGCAATACGAATATTCCACCATGCGGAACTGCAAGGGTGCACTTAAATGCCATTGAAAGGGCTGCAGTAACTGCAGAACCGACCATTATGGATGGTATTATTCTAAATGGATCTGCCGCTGCAAATGGTATAGCACCTTCTGTTATAAAGGATATTCCAAGGAAAAATGCTGCTTTTCCAGCTTCCCTTTCTTCTTCAGTAAATTTATCCTTTGCAATAAGGGTTGCAAGGGCAACTCCAAGAGGTGGAGTCATACCAGCCGCCATAACTGCCGCCATTATCATAGATGGTTGACCTGCTGCAAGGGTTGAAACCGCAAAGGTGTATGCTGCTTTGTTTACAGGACCTCCCATGTCAAAGGCCATCATAAGTCCTAAAATTATACCTAAAGTTATAGCACTACCTCCGCTCATATTCTTAAGCCAATTTGCCATAGCATTATTAATCGCAGCTACCGGCCCACCTATTATATAAATCATACCAAGGCCAACAATAAGTGTAGAAAGAAGAGGTAATATTAAAACCGGCATAAGGCCTTCCATAGTCTTTGGAAGTTTAATAACCTTCTTTAGCCATGCTACAACATATCCTGCAGCAAAACCTGCTATAATACCACCTAAGAAACCTGCTCCAAGTTTTCCAGCAAGAACACCGCCAACCATACCTGGAACAAGACCTGGTCTGTCAGCTATTGAAAAGGCTATAAAACCTGCAAGGATTGGAACCATCAATGAAAAAGCACCACCACCGCCGATATCCATGAGGGCTGCAGCTAAAGTTCCTTTCTCTTCAAAGGCCTTAATACCAAACATAAAGGATAAAGCGATAAGTATACCACCTGCAACAACAAATGGAATCATGTAAGAAACACCAGTCATTAGGTGCTTATAGGCTCCAGTTATCTTTTCCTTCGATTCCTTTTTTGCCTCAAAAACCTTGTCTACATATTCCTTCTTTTCCATAGCCATAGCCCTTTGAATTAATCCCTTTGCATCCTTTATTGCGTCTTTTACACTAGCTTTTACAATAGGAAGTCCACTGAATCTTTCCTCGTCAACTTTTGTGTCAACTGCTAAAATAACTGCATGGGCTCCTTTAATATCCTCATTTGTTATTTCGTTTTCTGCACCAACAGAACCCCTTGTTTCAACCTTAATGTCAACTCCAAGCTCCTTTGCTGCAATTTGCAATGCCTCTGCCGCCATGTAGGTATGGGCTATACCTGTGGGGCAGGACGTAACTGCTAAAATTTTCATAGAAAAATCCCCCTTTAACATATTTTAAATTTAATTGAAGGCATTAATGACATCCTCAAAATCCTTTGCATTAAAAAGCTTCTGTCGAACATCCTCATGCATTAGTTTCCTTGATATAAAGCTAAGTATATGAAGATGGGTATCAGCTGCATCTTCTGGAACAGAGATTAAAAAGAATATATGTGCAGGCTTTCCATCCATGGAGTCAAAATCAATTCCATTTTTTGATACTCCAAAGGTTATGCATGGCTCTACAACCGAAGAATCCTTACCATGTGGTATTGCAATTCCCATTCCTATTCCTGTTGAAAATTCCTCTTCTCTTTTTAGGACGGCCCTTTTAAAGGATTCTTTGTCCTTCAATTTACCATCCTTGTAGAGCATCTCAATTAACTCATCGATTGCTTCTTCCTTTGTCCTTGCTTTTAAATCAAAGGACACCCTTTCCTTTGAAAACATCATCTTTATGTCCAATTTACATCCACCTTTCAATTTTAATTTTTTTCATTAGCTTATTAATGTTTTCTAACTTCGGCGATTTTGTTCCTTCCTCAATAATTGAAGCTGTAGCAGAAGATACGGCTAATCTAAAGACTTCCTCATCCTCCATATTTTTAGATTCACCAAAGGCAATAGCTGCCACCATTGCATCCCCTGCGCCTACAGTGCTTTTAACCTCCACCCTTTCAGGATAAGCATACAATATCTTATCCCTTGTTACATAAAATGCCCCATTACCTCCCATCGAGATAACCGCCTTTTCTGTCCCTTGACTTATCAATTCCTTTCCTACTGAAGCTATGGAATTTAGATCATCTTTAAAATCCATTATCATCCTAAGTTCATTAATATTAGGTTTAACTATGTCTGGCTTTGCTAAAAGTCCATTTTTTAGAGCCTCTCCATCTGCATCTAATATCGTTATAGCACCTATATTCTTTAAAAGTTTAATCAACTCAAAATAAATATTGTTATCAGCTCCCTCAGGAAGGCTTCCTGATAATACAAATATATCTCCTTGCCGTGCATAATACTTTATTTTTTCAAATAATTTATCAATATTCTCTATAGTAATCCCAAACCCTTTTTGATTTATATCAGTAAAAATGTCGAATTTATTCTCTACTAATTTTATATTTGTCCTCGTTTCACCTTCTACATAAATAAAATCATGTTTAATTCCGAGCCTATCAAGCTGTTTAGTAAAATTCCCCCTATTTTCTTGTCCTAAAAATCCAAGGGCAATACTTTCTCCACCAATGGATTTAATAACTTTAGAAACATTAATACCCTTTCCCCCTATATCGATTAAGCTTTTAATGCTCCTATTAACATCCCCCTTTACAAGTTCATCCAAATATACAGTCATATCAAAGGCAGGATTTAAAGTAACTGTGTAAATCAATTTATCTACCACCTTTATTCTGTTATAACTTCTACACCAAGTTTTTTGTATTTTACCTTTTCTTCATCCTCCATATTATTTGTAATGATATAATTTACCCTCGATACCGGGCATATCAATGAGAATGTTACTTCATTAAATTTTGAACTATCTACACAAAGGTAAACTTCCTTTGCGTTTTCCATCATGGCCCTTTTTACATTTGCCTCCATTAAATTTGGCGTTGTAACTCCAAATTTTATTGAGACTCCATTTGCTCCAATAAAGGCCTTATCAACTCTAAATTGCCTTAACGTGTCTTCAGCAATAAATCCTACCATAGCCTTTGTTTTTGGTCTTATAATCCCACCTGTTATAATAACCTCAATGTCTTCCCTGCTTGAAAGGTCATTGGCAAGATTTACTGAGTTTGTAATTATAGTTACATTTTTAGCGGTAATATATCTTGCAATATATTGAGTTGTAGTTCCGGCGTCAAGGATAATTGTATCGCCGTCGTTAATAAGCCTTGCTGCAATCTTTCCTATATAATCCTTTTCATAAAGATACTTGTCCTGTTTTTCAATAAAGGAAGGTTCAAAATTAGTATGAAAACTGTTTACAGCACCACCATGGGTTCTTACTATTGCCCCCATAGTTTCAAGCTCATTTAAGTCCCTTCTTATGGTAGATTCAGATACATTGAACATTTTAGCAAGTTCAGAAACCTTTACACTTTGTCCACTTTTAATCAGCTCGATTATCTTATTTTTCCTCTCTTCTGCAAACATATAATCACCTAATCTCATTTTTGATTATTTATATTATAGTTTATGCTCATTTATGCTCGTTTATGACTATTTTAATTATAAATCGTCAGAAAATTATTGTCAAGAAAAAAGCATCCGTAAATTTGGATGCTTTAAAAATTTCTTAAAACTGTGATAAATCCATCTAAAATTTGGTGGCTTATTTTAAAACCCTTTTTCAAGTAAAAATTCAATGCCTTATCGTTTCCGTTGGATACAAATATAAATATATCTTTTATAATATCGAAGGACTTAAACCACTCCATTGATCTATTAAAAAATGCACTAATTGTAAAAATTACACTATAGACACATTACTTCTTATAGGATAAAATAAATTTATGGAAATAATTGTTAATACAAAAATATTAGTCATTAATAATCCCCTATAAACGAGGTGTTATAAAGTGAATCAAAATATTCAAACAAAAAATACGTTTACTTGGAAAGAGTTTTACGTTGAATTTGCCAATAGGTTGCTTACTTATAAAAACAACCGATCGCAACTTCTTACAATAATCAAAGATACCTATGATGATGTAGGATTACGCTACCCTTTTTTAGAAAAGGATGGAAAACCAATTGATGACATTTGTCCATTTACAGTATTTGGATGTTTCAACAAAGGAATAACCATTGAAAATCGAATAGCCATTATGAAAAAATTAGGCGATAAACTTGACGTTAAGGCCAAAACGCCAACTGAATTTAATGGTATTCCAATATTGAACAATTTGAAGGCTTGGTTTTTCGGCTTTAAAGCAGACCGTAGCGAAGATGATATTGATAATCTTTGGAATCTTTTTGAAGCAGCAATAAAATATGCAGATAATCCATCTAATGACAACGAGTCATTATTTATAACTTATTTTGACAAAGTAAGGAAGCAGCAAGGGGTAAAATGGAATATAACTGTGGGACTTTACTGGATACGTCCACTATTTTATCTAAATCTTGATGAACGTAATAGAAAATACTTAACTCAAATCAATACTCCATATTATTCAAAAATAACCAGTATTTCTGATTTAAAACAACTTCCTGATGCAAAAACTTATTTGGAGCTTATTTCAACTTGTAGAACAATATTTGAAGATATTAACTGCCCTCATAAAAGTTTTCCAGAATTGTCATATGCAGCATGGGAAAGCACAATTATAGAGACTCAAAATGATGGTTGGATTTTTCAAGGTAATCCTAATTATTATGACGTTATAGGTGCTGTTAAGGATCTTGAAATTATAACATGGAGCATTAAGCAATATCAAAATCAAATAAAAAAAGGTGATCGTGCATATATATGGGTTTCAGGTCAAAATGGTGGAATTATAGCTTCAGGTATTATTCTATGTGAACCAGAAATTAGACAAGATGAAGATCCAGACCCTTATATAATTTCAGATAATATTAATTCAGGGGAATATCCTGTTGTAGATATTAAACTTACACATAAATTAGTTGATAATATTTTAAAAAAAGAGGATTTATTAGCAGATGAACGTTTAAAAAATATAAGCTTTTTAAAATTCCCAAATCAAACAAATTTTAAGTTAACTAATGAACAAGCAAATATAATTGATGCCATTATCACTAATAAAATTCAGTATAAAGAAAAATTTATGTTAGGTTCACCTAAAAAGCGATATTGGATTTATGCACCAGGTGAAAATTCTTCTAAGTGGGATGAGTTTTATAATCAAGGTATTATGGGAATAGAATGGGACGAAATGGGCGACCTTAAACAGTATAAAAGCAAAGAAGATATGAAAGCAAAGATGAAAGAACTATATGGCCCTGAATTGTCATATAAAAATTCTGCTCTTGCAACTTGGCAGTTTGCAAATGAAATACAAATTGGCGATATTGTTTTTGCTAAAAAAGGTATGTACAAAGTTATCGGGCGAGGTATTGTTGAAACAGACTATATATATGATCCCAGTCGTAAAAGTTATAAACATATAAGAAAAATTAAATGGACTCATAAAGGCGAATGGGAACATCCTGGACAAGCAGTAATGAAAACACTTACTGATATTACTCCTTATACCGATTATGTTCAAAAATTAGAAGCTATATTCATTGAAGATAACAATTCCGTCATTATCGAAGAACCAGAGATAAAATATGAATCTTATACTAAAAATGACTTCCTAAGTGAAGTATTTATGACTGCTGAGCGTTATGATACTTTAGTCAATCTACTAAAAACGAAGAAAAACATAATTTTACAAGGTGCACCTGGAGTGGGCAAAACCTTTGCAGCTAAAAGGCTAGCATTTTCAATAATGGGTCAAAAAGACACAAGCCGAGTTATGATGGTTCAATTTCACCAAAGCTACAGCTATGAAGATTTTATTATGGGCTTCCGTCCCTCTAAAAACGGATTTGAACTCACATATGGGCCTTTTTACCAATTTTGTAAAGCAGCCCAAGATGATGATGAGAGGGATTATTTCTTTATTATTGATGAAATTAACCGTGGAAATGTAAGTAAAATCTTTGGTGAGTTGATGATGCTTATTGAAAGAGAAAAGCGTGGCGAAAAGATACGTCTGCTTTATTCCAATGAATTATTTTCTGTTCCATCAAACGTTTATATTATTGGAATGATGAATACAGCAGATCGAAGCCTTGCTATAATCGACTATGCCCTTCGAAGAAGATTTGCTTTTTTTGAACTCGAACCCGCTTTTGATTCTGATGGTTTTAGAGCGGTAATGCTCAAAGCTAATAATCCAAAATTTAATGCCCTTGTTGATAAAATTAAAGCTTTGAATGACTTCATCTGTAAGGATGAAACACTTGGAAGTGGTTTCCGTATTGGTCATAGTTATCTTTGCACTAATGATGAAGTAACGGATGAATGGTTGGAGGCTGTTATAAAGTATGAAATTTTACCTCTATTAAATGAATATTGGTTCGATGAACCAGCTAAAGTTGAGCAATGGTCAAAAAGTCTGTGTGGTGTCTTAAATGGTTAGAATTAAAAATATTTATTACATGCTCGCATATGCTTTTCAAATTTTAAATGAAGAAGGATACAATAACATAACATCAGAAGATTTTGACTATGCTTCGGATTTATTTGCTGCAATTCTGTCTAAAGGAATCACTAATCAAATAAAAAGAGGTCTTAACAAAGAATATCTTGAAAGAACTGAGGCTATAAATAGGCCTGTTGGGAAAATAAATATCTCAGCCTCAATTAAGCAAAATTTTATTACTAAAAAACAATTTGTTTGCGACTATGATGAACTCTTAGAAAATTCATATATGAATAAAATTCTTAAAACTACTGCTATGCTTTTACTGCGCTGTCAAGAAGTATCAATAAAAAATAAAAATGCTTTGAAAAAAGTAATGTTATATTTCAATGAGGTTGATGAGATAAAACCTGAGATGATTCAGTGGTCAAGTATAAAATACCACCGAAATAATTCTACATATAAGATGCTTTTAAATATATGTTATCTAATAATTGAAGGTATGCTTATGACTGAGCAGAACGGCACTTTAAAAATATCACGTTTTATAGATAATCAACATATGCATAGACTATTTGAAAAATTCGTTCTTGAATATTACCGCAGGCATTACCCAGAACTCAATGCATCGGCTGCACATATTGACTGGGATGTTAATGGTAGGCACATAGAATATTTACCTGTTATGAAATCAGACATCACTTTACGATACAAAAACAAAATCCTAATCATAGACACTAAATACTACTCGAAAACAATGCAAACAAATAGCCTTTTTGACAGCAAGACATTTCATTCCAATAACTTGTATCAAATTTTTACGTATATAAAAAATATGGAATCATTCTTTGCAGGCAAAGTAAGTGGTCTTATACTATATGCAAAGACTGATGAAGAAATAGTTCCAGACAGTGATTTCATAATATGTGGAAACTATATAAGTATTAAAACGTTGGATTTGAATACTGATTTTTCAAATATAACCAGGCAATTAAACACCATTGCAGAAAGTTTTATAAATTAATAGTTGTTTATCAAACGTTATTTAGTAATGGATTTTAAATTATCAGAGCCTCTTTCGTTTAATTTTATTGATCTATTAAACCGTAAGAGGCTCTTTATCATAGATAAAAATTAATTCCTTTAATATTTTAATCTCCATTTAATACAGACTGTTGAAAAAGTTGTTTTTGATAAGCCCCGTGAAGGATTTCCCTGGTATTCGCTCATTTCGCTAAGCAATTCTAAGCTTTTCTTTGTTTTCAAAAGTCGAAAAGCAAGAATTGCTAAAGCTTATGAGAGATGCCTTTTTGAAATCCATTCACGTAGCTCTTGCAAAATCTGAATACCAAAGAAGGTCTGTTTACAATCAGCATTTAATAATGATTTTAATTATCATCGAACAATCTTTTTACTTCAATGGGATCATTGGTAGGATTATTACATACAAAATTTTTGCAAACATAGACTGTTGTCTTGTCATTTAGCAAGGTTTGATTTATTGTATATTCTGCAATATTGTGTAATCTTTTAGTCTCATCTTTATCAGTTGGTTGTGAACTACCCCCACTTATAGAAGTGGTGGCTTCGTGGTCAAGGTAACTTCTGTTACCAGATTACCCACGCTCAAAGGGCTGTTCCTTCCCCATATATACCAATCACATGGCTAATTTTAGCAAATTCTTGCTTGCATTTATATCTCTATCATGAACTGCACCACACTTTGGACATTTCCATTCTCTCAATGCTAAATTCTTTACATCAGGATTTTTATATCCACATTCACTACATGTTTGACTTGATGCATAATTTTGTGGTGCTATTATTATTTCTCTGCCATACCATCTTGCTTTATATTCTAACATCCTTCTAAATTCTGCCCATGATACTTCTGTTATTGCTTTGGCTAATTTATGATTTTGTTGCATATTCTTTACCTGTAAATCTTCTAAAACTATCACTTGGTTTTCGTGTATAAT
>NZ_CAKP01000019.1 GCF_000297115.1 Caloramator australicus RC3
TCATCTGCTTCTATGTATAGCACCCTTACTTTCCTCTTTTCTTTTACTTCCCTTTTTACTTCTACTTCTCCTACCTGTCTTATTGCATTAAATACTGTCTGTCTACTTAGTTTCTCCGGACATGTTATTTTACTACTCTCCTCATAGGACATATTAATTGCGTTCTCCACCAGCTTTATCTTTACTTCTTTATCTACCTTCTCATGTTTGCTTATCCCTATAATTTCATCAAGTAAATATCTATATTCCCCATTCTTCTTAGATTTGTAATACGTTCTTGCATATTCTATTTCGCCTAGCATTGTTACAATCTTTTTCTTGTCTTTCCTTTCTACTACCCATCCCTTTTTCCTTTTTTCATCTTCTTTAATCGTTTTATCTAATTCTTCTAAAAAGTCCTTTATTATGTTTGCTCCTAATTCATCAGTCATTTTTTTAACTACATCAACAAGTTTTGTTAAATCCCATTCTTTTGATATAGTTTCTTCAACATTTTTTATTAATTTAGTAGTGAAATTTATTAAATGTTGTTGTATAATATTATTCAAAAGAGACACCCCCTTATTGGTTTGTGTGTTTTTTTTCACTTTTATTTTATCACAGGGGTTGTCTCTTTTAAATTTTTTGTCTTTTTTCGTCCTACAATAATTTTACACTATGTTTACAAAATGTCGAATAAAGTCTAAAATAATAGAGGTGTGGAAGTCATTACGTAAGGTTTATAATAAATCACCTCTAAGTATCCTCCGAAAAGGAGGATATTTTTTTTTATTTGTTTTATAATATAATTGAAAAGAAATTTGAGGTGATGGTATGGAAGCCTTAGAAAAATCCTATGGATTTGTTCTTAAGCATATTTTAAAAGCTGTAAATCCCATTAAAAAGAAGATAATTAAAACGGAATGTAAGGTCCACAAGTTTATAAATAATCAAGCTATAGAAATATTAAAAAATGATGGTAATGAAGAAGCTTATGATTTTCTATCTAAATATATGAGGGATATAAATTCAGGGGTTGTTTGGGCAGACCAGGATTTTAAAAGCAGCAATCATTTTTATAATCCTGAAAAAAATAGGGGCCTTTACGGTGCAAGCAACGCCCTAAAGGAGGCAACCTATTATTATACCAAGGCAATTAATTTATATAAGGAAGGGAAAATAAATGCTTCTGCCTTTTATCTTGGATCTTCTTGTCACATCATTCAGGATATGACGGTTCCTCAGCATGTCAATATTAAGCTCTTGGACAGCCATAGAAAATATGAGCTTTGGGTAATAAAGACATTTCTTATGCATGATTCCTTTAAAATTGAAAAAGGCGGGATATATTTAAATTCCATTAAGGATTTTATTGAAGAAAATGCGAAGATAGCAATAGAAGCCTATTTAAAATATAAACATTTACAGAATAAAGAAGAAAGATATTTTAAAATAACAGAAAAAATTTTAACCCAGGCACAGAAAACGACGGCAGGAATGATGTTGAAATATTTTAATGATGTGACTAAAATAAATAATATAAATTAGCAGAAGGAGGAAAGATATGCCAAAGATTACTTGGAAACCAGGGACTATGCTCTATCCTGTGCCTGCCGCCCTTATAACATCTAAATATGAGGATAAAGAGAATATAATTACAATATCCTGGATAGGAACCGTGTGTTCTGATCCTCCAATGCTTTCAATCTCGATAAGGCCTGAAAGATATAGTTATGAGCTTATTAAAAATTCAGGGGAATTTGTTGTCAATATCCCAAATAGGGACTTGGCCTATGCAACGGATTTCTGTGGGGTAAGGTCAGGAAGGGATGTAGATAAATTTGAATTTTTAAATCTAACAAAGGAAAAGTCAAGCGTAGTATCTGCCAGCATAATAAAGGAATGCCCTTTGGCGCTGGAGTGTAGGGTAAGGCAAATAATAGAACTTGGAAGCCATCACATGTTTATTGCTGAAGTTGTAGCCGTAAATGTAGAAGAAAAGTTAATAGATGAAACAGGGAAGCTGCACCTTGATAAGGCAAAACTTTTAATGTATAACCATGGTAAATATTGTGTAGCAGGAGAACACATTGGGAAGTTTGGCTTTTCGGTAGAAAAGAAAAAGAAAAAAAGGTGATATTATGGGGGATAAACAATATCTTATTGATATTAGCCGCAAGGAATTTAAGGGGGATATTTTGGATATAAGCTATGAAGGTGCAAATTTGATTATTCAAAATGTTAATGAGGAGTATGAAAAGGATTTTAAGACAGTTAAAGATATTAATGCTGAGCTTGGCAAGTTTGATACGGTGCTATTTTTTCTATCTATTAATAAATATGGAAGAAAAAATTTAAAAAGGCTTTTAAATAATCTTAAAAATAATCTTAATGATGAAGCAAGGATAATGATTTGGGATATTAATTATAGAAGAATATCTCCCTTTGATACATTAAAAATCAAGGTGATTAAAAAAAATAATAAAATAGAAACTTTAAGTGAAACCTTTAGATTTAAAATATTTTCTTTAAATTCAAAATATGTTGAAAAGATTCTGTTTAAAAATGGATACAAAATTTTAAAATTAGAAGATGATGGGATTCTATATTACATAGAGGCAACTTACGGAGGATAGAAATGAAGGTATTGTTGATTGCGTTAAATTCAAAGTATGTTCATTCAAATTTAGCAATAAGATATTTAAGGGCCTATGTAAATGAGTTTGATGTAGAAATATTTGAAGGAACAATTAATGAAAATCCGTTTAATTTAGCCCTTGAAATAGCAAGAAAAAAACCTGATGTAGTGGCCTTTTCCTGTTACATATGGAATATTGAAAATATCTTAAAGATATGCGGCATATTAAAGGAAATAAATAAAGATATAACTATAATATTAGGTGGGCCAGAGGTTTCATATGATCCAAAAAATATACTTCAGTTAAATGAGTATATTGATTACATAATATTTGGCGAAGGTGAAGAAACCTTCAAGGAACTTTTAGAGTATTTATCTAGACAGGGAAAGAGGAAGGATTTGAAGTCTATGAAGGGTCTGGCCTTTAGATTGGGTGAAGAGATAATTGTAAATGAAGAAAGGCCCTTGATTACAAATTTAGATACCATTCCTTTCCCGTATGATTTGGAAATTCCTTCAAAAATAGTATATTATGAAGCTTCAAGGGGATGTCCTTTTAGCTGCAAATATTGTCTTTCATCAACAATAAAGGGTGTCCGCTTTTTTAGTTTGGAAAGGATTAAAAGAGATTTAAAATATTTAATAGACAATGATGTTAAACTTGTTAAATTTGTAGACAGAACCTTTAATGCAAATAAAAGAATGGCTATTGAAATTTGGGAATTTCTAATTCAAAACTCAAAGGGAACAAAGTTTCATTTTGAAATAGCAGCGGATCTTTTGGATGAGGATTGCTTTGAAGTTTTAAAAAGGGCACCAAAGGATCTTTTTCAATTTGAGATAGGTGTGCAAACTACCAATGAAACTGTTTTAAAAAATATAAATAGGATAATGGATTTCGAAAGAGTAAAAAATAATGTAAAAAGGGTTATGAGTATGGGAAATATCCATTGTCATTTGGATCTTATTGTTGGACTTCCGGGAGAGGATTTTAGTTCCTTTAGAAGGTCCTTTGAGGATGTAATGGATATAAAACCGGATGTTTTGCAAATTGGTTTTTTAAAGGTGCTGAAGGGGTCACCGATTAGCTTTGAGGCAGAGGAGTATGGAATCAAATATTCACCCTATCCCCCTTATCAGGTATTAAAGACAAAGGATTTAAGTTTTGAAGAAGTTGTATTTCTTTTAAAATTTGAAGAGGTTTTTGAAACATTTTATAATTCCCATATATTTAATAATACAATCAGATACTTTTTAAACAAGTTAAATAGCTATGAATTTTTCAGTAAGCTTACTATCTTTTTAGAGGAAAATAATTTCTTTAAATTGAATTTTGATCTTAATGGAAAAACAAAGCTTTTGCTTGAATTTTTAAAAAAATATGAGGATGAGGATATAGTAAAGAGCCTTTTGATTCATGATTATTTGTTTACTACAAAGAAAGGGTATCTTCCAGAATTTTTTAAAAGTAATGATGAGATAAACATAAAAGATGTTTTAGCTGAGAATAAGGAAATTATATATGAAAAATTACGTGTTAAAGATTTCAAATCTGTTTTTGCTGTAAAGGTAAAGGTTGATATAAAGGAAGATTACATATATGGAAATTACATCCTTGTAATTAATTTACTAGATAAGCGATTTTTTTACATCAATATGTAATATTTAAAAATTACAAGAAAATTCGATAAATTAATACTTTAACAATCGATTTATGTAATTTTTTAAAAAATATCAATATTAATAAATTTCTCTATTAAAAAAAATTATAGTATAATGTAATTTGTAAATTATTTATTAATTTTTATCAAAATAAAAGGTGGTGATAACTTGGCACTTGAAGTTGTTAAGCAGGTGGCTGAAATTGAAAGGCAGGCTGATGAGATAATTAAATCAGCACAGCAGAAGGCAAATGGTATATTAAAGGCTGCAAAGGAAAAGTATGATTTATTGATCAAGGAAGCAAACCTTAAGGGTAATGAAATTTATAGGGAAACTATAAATAGGTTTGAGGAGGAAGGCAAAGAAGAGGCAAGGCCTATTTATGAGGAGGCAAATAGGACGATAGAAAATATAAAAAACATACCTAATGAAAAGATAGAAAAGGCAATTAATATGGTTATTGAGAGGATAGTGAATAGCCATGGCGATAGTTAAAATGAAAAAATTGAACTTAGCTTGTGCTAAGGAAGACAAGGAAAAAATATTAAAACTTCTGCAAAAATTAGGCGTAGTTCAGATAGTAGATTTAAAGGATAAACTAGAAGATACTGATTATGAAAAAGAAAAGCCCTCAAACGAAGTAGAATATGAATTTGCAAAAGTTAAGTTTACCTATGAATTCTTAAAGCAATATTCAGAGGAGAAAAAAGGAATTTTTACTCCTAAAAATGTATTAAGCTTTGAGGAATTTGAAAGGCTTGATTCCCATTTAGATTGGGAGGAATATTATAAGGCAGCAAAATTCATCGAGGAATCGATGAATACAAACAGGACAAAAAAAGGAAAAGTGTTGTCTTTGATCGATCAATATTCAAACTGGGTTAATCTTGACGTCTCAGAAGCTGAATTAAAATCGCTAAAAAATGTTGCTTATTTTATAGGGACGGTAAATAAAAAATATAAAGAACAGCTATTAATAGAGCTTAATGAGACCTTTAAAGAAATTTATATCGAAACAATATTTGAAAAGCAAAATGATGTAAATATATTAGTTCTTGCACATAAAGATAAGTTTAATGAAGTATCAGAAGTTCTTAAAAAATACGGGTTTGCAAAGACTAATTTAGAATTTGATAAAACACCAAAGGAAAAGATATTAGAGCTAAATAAAGAAATCGAAAGTTTAGAAGAAGAATATCAAAAGTTAATAGAAAGGGCAAAGGAAGCTGCAAAAAATATCGAAGATGTTGAAAAAATTTACGATTATTTCTATTCTAAACTTCAGCTTGAGCAGGCAAAATCAAAGCTTGTTTTAACCAAAAAGACAGCGGTTTTAACAGGATGGATTCCAGAAGACAAAGTTGATGTAGTAAAAGAAAATGTTCAAAATAAATTTAAACATGTATTCATTGAAGTTGAGGATGCAGAATTTGAAAATGCACCAGTTTTATTAAAAAACAACTGGCTGTCAGAACCCTTTGAGGTTGTAACTTCTATGTATGCACTACCAAAGCCAACAGAGATAGATCCAACACCAATTCTTACGCCGTTTTTCCTTTTATTCTTTGGAATGATGATGGCGGATGTTGGATATGGTATTTTGATGTTTTTGGTAGGAATTTTAGGCCTTAAGTTTACAAACATTGAGGGGGATCTTAAAAAGCTACTAAAGCTTATACTATATTGCAGCATTCCAACAATAGCATTTGGTTTGTTATATGGCAGTTTCTTTGGAGGAATAATTAAACTTAAACCACTATGGGTTGATCCTGTAAATGAACCTATGGAGATTTTAAAATGGTCTATAATTTTTGGTATAGTTCATCTTTATGTTGGGCTTGGAACAAAGGCATATATGTTGATTAAGAACGGAAAAGTTTTAGATGCCTTCTTTGATGTTGGAGCATGGTATTTACTACTTTCAGGGCTTATATGGATGTTCCTCGGCGGAGGAACTATAGCGAAGGTTCTTGCAATATTAGGCGCATTAATAATACTTCTAACCCATGGAAGAGAAAACAAAACCATAGTTGGTAAGTTTTTTGGTGGATTTTACTCATTATATGGTGTTACAGGATATTTAGGTGATGCTCTATCCTACTCGCGCCTTTTAGCTCTTGGTCTTGCATCGGGGCTAATTGGATGGTCCTTTAATCTTCTTATAAGCCTTTTAGGAAAAGGTGTAGTAGTTTATATCTTTGGACCACTGATATTTATAGCAGGACATACATTTAACTTTCTTATAGGAATTTTAGGAACGTATGTCCATACATCAAGATTGCAGTATCTTGAATTCTTCGGCAAATTCTATGAAGGTGGCGGAAAGGCCTTTGAGCCTTTAAAAATAAAAACAAAATTTATAAAAGTAGAATAAGGGAGGAGTTAATATGGAAAACTTTACAACATTCGTTGAATTTTTAAGAGCTTATGGTGGAGCAACTTTAGCATTATTAGGAGCTGCCCTTGCAGCATTAATGGCGGGCATTGGTTCAGCAAGAGGTGTTGGTATCGTAGGTCAAAGTGCTGCAGGCCTTATTACTGAAGATCCAGAAAAGTTTGGTCAATCACTTATATTACAGGTTATCCCAGGAACACAGGGATTTTATGGTTTTATTACAGCTCTAATTGTTCTTTCAAGAATAGGTTTATTAACAGGAGGATTAAAGCCTTTAACATTAGCTCAAGGATTTTATCTATTAATGGCATGCCTTCCAATGGCCTTTGTTGGATATAGTTCAGCAATATCACAGGGTAAGACTGCAGCGGCAGGTATCCAAATACTTGCAAAGAGACCAGAAAAGATGTTTAATGGTGTTATCTATGCCGTAATGGTTGAAACATATGCCGTAGTTGCTTTGATTACTTCAATATTGATGATCGTTAACATAAAGATATGAGGGAGTGCTTAAAATGGCCGGAATTGAAAATTTAAAGGAAAGGCTCTTATCTGATGCCAATGAAAAGGCAGCTAACATAGAAAATGAAGCATCTATGAAGGCGAATTCAACTTTAGAAGAAGCTAAAAGTAAGGCAGATAAAATAATTGAAGAGTTAAAGGAAAAAGCAGAAAGGGACGGAAGGGAAAGAAAGGAAAGAATAATTTCAAAGGCTAAAATGGAAGCAAGGGATATGGTATTAAAGGCAAAACAAGATGCCATTGATAATGTATTTAGACTTGTTGTTGAAAGAATTAATAACATGGATATTGCTTCATACAGAGATCTTTTTAAAAAGCTTATATTAAATAATGTGGAAACAGGAGATGAAGAAATAGTCCTTTCCGTTAAAGATAAGAATAAATTTGATCAAAACTTTTTGTTCGATATAAACAGGGAACTTATGTCAATGGGTAAGCTCGGCAATCTTAAATTTAGCCAGGAAACCCTAAATATAAGTTCAGGATTTATATTAAGAAGAAGGGGACTTGAGATAAACTGCACAATTGAAGCTTTAATTAGGAATTTAAGAGATGAGCTAGAGGCTGAACTAGCAAAACAACTTTTCTAGTTCCTCCATTTAACAAGATAGGAGGGGAAGCAATGGATTTAACTTATTTTGCACAGAGCATTGCAAGGGTTAAGGCTATGGAAACAAAAATGCTCGATAAGGCTAAATTTGAAGCCCTTATTGAGGCAAAGGATTTTAACGAAGCAGTAAGGATGCTTCAGGATACAGTGTATTCTAATTATGATATGAGGGATTTTGAAGTAGGATTAAAGAAGGCCTTAGAGGATCTTTATTCCGAAATGGGGAAAATAAGTCCTTCAAAGGAAGTTGTAGACTTTTTAGCGGCAAGATATGATGCTCATAATATTAAGACATTAATCAAGGCTAAATTCTCAAGCTTTGAGTATGAAAGGCTTCTTTATAACATTGGAACTATTCCTTTAGATTCTCTAAAGTTAATGATCAAGGATGAAAATTTTAGAGATCTTCCATCTACATTGAGAAATTGTATTGAAGGTGCAATTGGGGAATATAAAGCCAATAAAAATCCCCAAGGGATAGATATTACAATTGATAAAGGGATAATAAAATATATGTTTGAAATAGCTGAAAAATCAAAGCTTGAGTATTTGATAAAGATAATAAAGATTATAATAGACATGACTAATATAAAGGCCTTTATAAGAATAAGAGTTCAGGATAGAGAAAGGGAACTTTTTAGAAAAGTGTTTATCGAGGGTGGCAATATAGATATAGACCATTTCCTCAATAGTTTTAACGATTCCCTTGACTCCTTTGGTAACAAGATAATGCATACTGAACATTTTAAGTGGGTAAAGGGTGGTTTAGAGGAATATTTAAAAACAAACGATCTTGGAAGCCTTGAAAAGTATGGTGATAATTATTTGATCGACTTTATTAAAAATTCTAAGTTTGTCTCCTTTGGGCCGGATCCTCTTATAGCTTACATATTAGCAAAGGAGAACGAAATAAGGCTTTTGAGAATAGTTTTAACGGGCAAAAAGAACAACGTAGCACCCGACGTTATAAGGGAAAGGTTGCGTGATATTTATGTATAAGATTGGAGTTGTCGGGGAAAAGGATGCAGTTATAGCCTTTTTATCCCTTGGTATGACTGTTAAGGGGGTTGAAAATGCAAAGGAAGCCCAAATGGCAATCGATGGTATGGCAAGGGAGGGCTATGGTCTTATATTCGTAACAGAAACTATTGCCAAGGAAATAGATGAAACCATAGAAAGATATAAAAACAGCTTTTTACCTGCAGTTATATTAATTCCAGGCGTTCAAGGTAGTCTTGGAATTGGACTTCAAAAAATAAAAGACAATGTTGAAAAGGCTGTTGGAGTAGATATTTTATCAAAGAAGGAAGGTTGATAGTCTTGAAGGCGGGAAGGATTATAAAAGTTTCAGGACCATTAGTTGTTGCTGAAGGCATGGAGCATGCCAAGATGTTCGATGTTTGTAGAGTTGGTAATAAAAGACTTATAGGCGAAATAATAGAAATGCGTGGAGATAAGGCTTCAATTCAGGTTTACGAGGAAACATCAGGTCTTGGTATTGGCGAGCCTGTTGAAACTACTGGTGAGCCATTGAGTGTTGAACTTGGCCCTGGCCTTATCGAAGCGATGTTTGATGGAATTCAAAGGCCTCTTGATAAGATAATGCAGATGGCAGGAGATTTTATAACAAGGGGTATTGACGTTCCAGCCCTAGATAGGGAAAAGAAATGGCACTTTGTTCCTAAAAAATCAGTAGGAGACTATGTTCAACCTGGAGACATATTTGGAACTGTTCAAGAAACAACTTTAATAGAACATAGAATAATGGTTCCATATAATGTTGAGGGAGAAATTGTAGAGATATTAGAAGGAGATTTCACGGTTTTAGATACTGTTGCTAAGGTTAAAAACAAAGATGGCGAAATTGTAAATCTTACAATGATGCAAAAGTGGCCTGTAAGAAAGGGAAGACCATATAAATCAAAGATAACGCCAGAGGAACCACTAATTACTGGACAAAGAATAATAGATACCTTCTTCCCAGTTGCAAAGGGAGGAACAGCTTGTGTTCCAGGTCCCTTTGGAAGTGGAAAGACAGTAGTTCAGCACCAGCTTGCTAAATGGGCGGATGCGGAGATAGTTGTATACATCGGCTGCGGTGAACGTGGCAATGAGATGACTGATGTTTTAATGGAATTCCCAGAACTTAAGGACCCAAAATCAGGGGAGCCATTAATGAAAAGAACTGTTCTTATTGCTAACACATCAAACATGCCTGTTGCTGCAAGAGAGGCTTCTATTTATACTGGTATTACAATTGCAGAATACTTTAGAGATATGGGATATTCAGTTGCAATGATGGCAGATTCAACTTCAAGATGGGCAGAGGCTCTTAGAGAGATGTCAGGACGTCTTGAAGAAATGCCTGGTGAAGAAGGATATCCAGCTTACCTTGCATCCCGTGCAGCACAATTTTATGAAAGAGCAGGAAAGGTTTACTGCTTAGGATCAGATGAAAGAATAGGTGCCTTGACAGTTATAGGTGCAGTATCTCCTCCAGGTGGAGACCTTTCAGAACCTGTAACTCAGGCTACATTAAAAATAGTTAAGGTATTCTGGGGACTTGATGCAAATCTTGCCTATAGAAGACACTTCCCAGCTATAAACTGGCTTTTAAGTTATTCATTATACATGGAAAAAATCGCACCGTATATTGAAAGAATGGGCTTTGAAGGCTGGGGCGAGATGGTTAGAGAAGCCATGAAGATATTACAGGAAGAAGATGAATTGCAGGAAATCGTAAGACTTGTAGGTATAGATGCTTTATCAGAAAAGGATAGACTAACTTTAGAGGCAGCAAAGTCTTTAAGGGAGGACTATCTACATCAAAATGCCTTCCATGAGGTTGATACCTATACTTCACTAAATAAGCAATATAAAATGTTAAAACTAATTTTGGAATTCTACCATCAATCTCAAAGGGCATTAGATGCAGGGGTTTACCTTAGCAGGATATCAAACCTTCCCGTAAGAGAAAAAATAGCAAGAGCAAAGTATGTTCCAGAAAGTGAAATAAACAAGGTGGATGAAATATTCGTAGAACTTAAGGAGCAGATAGAAACTCTTATATCGGAGGGAGGGTTTGTAAATGCTTAGAGAGTATAGAACTATAAGGGAAGTTGCAGGACCATTGATGCTTGTTGATGAGGTTGAAGGAGCACTTTACGATGAAATAGTTGAAATTGAAACCCAAAGTGGAGAAATAAGAAGGGGAAAGGTTCTTGAAATAAATGGAAATAAAGCCTTGATTCAGCTGTTTGAAAGTTCTGCAGGTATAAATCTTCAGGGAAGTAAAGTAAGGTTTTTGGGTAAAACACTTGAGCTTGGCGTATCAATGGATATGCTTGGAAGAGTATTTGATGGTCTTGGAAGACCAAAAGATGGAGGACCTAAAATAATTCCTGAAAAGAAGCTTGACATTAATGGTAACCCATTAAACCCTGTTGCAAGGGACTATCCGTCAGAATTTATTCAAACGGGTATCTCAGCAATAGATGGACTTAACACCCTTGTTAGAGGGCAAAAGCTTCCCATATTCTCAGGTTCAGGTCTTCCCCATGCAAGGCTTGCAGCTCAAATTGCAAGACAGGCAAAGGTTCTAAGTGCTGATAGCAAATTTGCAGTTGTATTTGCTGCAATGGGTATAACATTTGAAGAGGCTGAATTCTTTATATCAGATTTTAAAAAGACTGGTGCTATAGACAGGGCAGTTCTTTTCATAAATCTTGCAAACGACCCACCAATCGAAAGAATTGCAACTCCAAGAATGGCACTAACTACGGCAGAGTATTTGGCCTTTGAAAAGGGAATGCACGTTCTTGTTATAATGACGGACATGACAAACTACTGTGAAGCCCTAAGAGAAATTTCAGCTGCAAGAAAGGAAGTTCCAGGACGCCGAGGATATCCAGGTTATCTATATACTGACCTTTCAACCCTTTATGAAAGGGCAGGAAAAATAAGGGGCAAGGAAGGTTCAATTACACAAATTCCAATCCTTACAATGCCAGAAGATGATAAGACTCACCCAATTCCTGACCTTACAGGATATATAACAGAGGGTCAGATAATTCTTAGCAGAGAGCTTTACAGAAAGGGTGTTAATCCTCCAATAGATGTTTTACCATCCCTATCAAGACTTAAGGACAAAGGAATTGGTAAAGGTAAGACGAGGGAAGACCATGCAGATACGATGAACCAGCTTTTTGCTGCCTATGCACAAGGTAAGCAGGCAAAGGAACTTGCAGTAATCCTTGGTGAGGCTGCACTTTCAGATACAGATAAGCTTTATGCTAAATTCGCTGAGGAATTTGAAAAAAGATATGTAAGCCAAGGGGAATATGAAAATAGAAGCATTGAAGAAACACTAACAATAGGATGGGAGCTCCTATCGATACTTCCAAGAACTGAGCTTAAGAGAATTAGAGAGGAATACATCGAAAAGTACTTGCCCAAAAAAGGGGATGAAATTTAATGAGATTAAATGTCAATCCAACGAGAATGGAGCTTAGCCGTCTTAAAAAGAGGTTAAAGGTTGCTGTAAGAGGTCATAAACTTTTAAAGGATAAACAGGATGAACTTATGAAAAAGTTTATTGACCTTATAAAGAAAAACAATGAATTGAGACTAAAGGTTGAGGAAGAACTTACGAAATCCCTTAAGGATTTTATGATGGCAAGGGCAGTAATGGGGACGGAAGCGTTAGAAGAGGCGATTGCAATGCCGGCTGAAACTATAAAGCTTGATGTAACAAAAAAGAATATAATGAGCGTTAATGTTCCCATTATGAACTTTGTAAGAGAAGGTAGCGAAAATGCAAGCATATATCCTTATGGTTTCTTTGCAACAACTGGGGAGCTTGATGCTGCTATTAAAAAATTATATGATATTATGCCGCATCTTTTAGAGCTTGCAGAGGTTGAAAAGTCCTGTCAGCTTATGGCAGATGAGATTGAAAAGACAAGAAGAAGGGTTAACGCCCTTGAATATGTTATGATTCCACAGCTTAAGGAAACAATAAAATATATTACAATGAAGCTTGATGAAAACGAGCGTGGAACTTTAACAAGACTTATGAAGATAAAGAGTATGATGCAAAAATAAAGGTGGCAAATTGCCACCTTTATTTTATCCGCCACCAATATATGGATAAAATCCAACTGTATCTCCATCCTTTAGTTTTGTGTTAAAATCAGCGTTTTGACCATTAATAGTGCAGTTGAAAACTTCATTTAAAGGCAAGGCTAATTTTTTTATTAAATCATTAACTGTTGCACCTTGAGGAATTTCAATTGTTAAAGTAGAACTACCTGCATATTTAGAGAGCATGGCAAATAATTTGACCGTAACCTTCATGCTTTCACTCCTTAGAACACGACGGACAATCCTTTTGTTTTTCTACATCGATTGTTTCAAAGATATCGTTTTCAATATCTATAAAATAAACTTTGTTTGAAATTTTGCTATTTACATAGTTGTAAATCAAATTAACTGCAAGTCCGGATAAAATTTTAGAAAGATGATTAAGGGCAAAATTGTCTTTATCAAGATTTTTTGATGTTATTATGTCCTTTATACAGTTTATGCAGTGATTTTTATAAGGCGAAACTAGTGTTACAATTCCTGATGTAGAGTTATGATGAACAAATACCATTACTTTTTTGTTTTTTAAACAATAATCATTGATTAAAAGGCTGGTATTAAAATTTGAAGTAGTGTCAACGATAACATTGCAGTCTGAGCAGTAGGCATGGATGTTATGTTCATCTATTCTATCTATGTATCCTTGTAAAAGAACCTCTGAATCTATCTTTTCTAATTTTTCAAAGGCAGCTTCGACCTTAAGGCGGCCAATGTCATTTTCGTCAAATATAGAATGGGTGAAAACATCGGCTTCATTGATTTCGGCATCGTCTATAAATGAAATATTTTTCATCCCCAATCTTGATAAGGAGTCGATTATTGAAGTCCCAACTGAACCGCATCCTATTACGCATATTTTAAAATCGTTACTTATTTTATCGTTCATCTAAAGACCCCCATTTATTCAATTTCAATTCCTTTATAATTAAAAAATGATCCTAAAAGTGGTAAAGAGGCTTTTAAACTAAGTTCAATCCTTTCGCCAATCTTTATCCCTTTTTGAATAAAAATCTTTATATCTTTATAATCAAACACATCATATTTTTCTTCATTTAAAACTACCTTTTTTGCCTCAATCCAAAGGCTTTTTACTTGAGGCCCACCTCATCCACAGCTAGTTTTGATTATTTTAATTTCCAGCTTACCACCTTTATTTAAAATGTAGTTATAAGTTTTATCGTTCATTACAATCTCCATAAAAAGCCTCCTTCCTTATTATTATTTTATCATTACATAATTTTTTTACAACATTAAATTATTTTAAAAGGCACCTCACGGTGCCTTCAGACTGTTGAAAAAGTTATTTTTGATAAGCCCTGTGAAGGATTTCCCTGGCATTCGCTCATTTCGCTAAGCAATTCTAAGCTTTTCTTTGTTTCCAAAAGTCCTACCCTCGTGAGCCGACATCCGTGTCGGCCACTCGGCTCTGCACGTCCGTGTGCAGAATTACGGACTTTTGAAAAGTCGAAAAGCAAGAATTGCTAAAGCTCATGAGAGATGCCTTTTCTAATCCTTCCAGGGCTCTTGCAAAGTCTGAAAACCAAAGAGGGTTTGTCTACAATCTGAAGGCACCTCACGGTGCCTTAGTTTTCTATTTTTTTGAATTCATTTATTGCAGCTTTTACAAGTTCAATATCATATCCCCAGGACTTTATTGCATGAATCTTGAAGGATGCTGTATATTTAGTAAGCTCCTGCATTAAAATTTCCTCCTCATAGCCACATCCGCTGCTTGCTAAATTAACAAATAGAATTTCTGATATGCTTTGAGATTTATAATAATCAAAGGAGAATTTTAAATCTTTAGATATTAATATTCCGCTTTCTATAAAACCATACTTTACAAGTCGATCCTTTAACTTTTCTGATGTATTTGTTTTATCATCATATATTAGTATTCCTTTAAATCTTTTAGGAAGGTTATTAATTTTATTAACATAATAGTTAATGAAGATATCTGAGGCGTAGATAGGTCTTGTAAATTTTATTGTTATTCCCCTATCCCTCAAAAATTCTAAATCTACTTCTTTATTTATTTTTGAGTCTATCTCCCTTGAGGTATAGTTGACTATATATATGGTTTTACATCCATCTTTAATGGCAGAATTAATTGCATCTTGAATTTTGGGAACATATCCTTCAAAGGCAATATAAAAGTAGTAGGGTTTATAATTAAGAAGAGATTTTTTAAGTTCTCTTGCCACCTTTAATAATTCATCATTTTTATAATTGGTTCCTATCTTATAGTAAAATCTTTTAATTTTGTAACAAAGAAAGGGTTTTGATAATAAATTTATATTCTTTAAAAAATAATTGGCATAAAAAGGAGTATATTTTTCCATTTCTCCTTCGCTATAGAAAATTACAGCCTTTTTTAGATTATCTAGGTTTGAAAAATTCGGATAAGAACTTTTTTTAGGCATAAATACAAAATAACTGCATAAAGCATAGGAGAAAAAGAAAAATATCATTGCGGCTGGAATATATTTTATATTTATAGTAAAATATTTTCTAGAGAAAACAAATATCAAAATTGAAAATACAAAAATTGCAAATAATAATGGATAATAGGATGTAGGTGATATCAAAATTAAAGTAAAAAGTATCCCCCATAAAATGGAAAATAGTAAAACAACCAAATTTTCACCCCCAAAAATAAACCTCAATTAATTATATGAGTTTGTTTATAAAATTTACTACAATGAGGACTGTAAAATATTAATATTTTAAATATTTAGGAGGTGCATTTATGCAGGCAGTAGAAATTAAAAAAGATGTTTATTGGGTTGGTGCTAAAAATCCAGATCTTAGAGTTTTTGATATCATAATGACAACAAAAAAGGGGACTACATATAATTCATATTTAATTGTTGATGAAAAAGTTGCGCTTATCGATACAGTTAAGGATGGATTTTTTGATGAATTTATAAACAGGATAAAATCTGTAATTGGCGACAGAAAAGTAGATTATTTAATAGTAAATCATACAGAGCCTGACCATAGCGGTTCTATAAAGTCGATTTTGAGTGAATATCCTGATATTAAAATATATGGTTCAAAGGCAGCTTTAATGTATATTAAGAATATAATAAACAGGGACTTCGATGGAACAGAAGCGAAAGATGAACTAAGTTTAGGAAAAAGAACATTAAAGTTTATCTCAGCCCCTTTTTTGCATTGGCCGGATACGATATTTACTTATGATGAATTTGATAAAATACTTTTTACCTGTGACTTCTTAGGATCCCATTATTGTGATGACAGTATTTTTGATGATGAGGTTGGAGATTTTTATGATGAGTTTAAATACTACTATGATGTTATAATGGGACCTTTCAAAAAGCATGTTTTATCTGCAATTGAAAAGATAAAGCCCCTTCAATTTGATCTAATTGGAACAAGTCATGGTCCGGTTTTAAGAAAGGATTTGCAAAAATATATAGATAAATACTATGAATGGAGTAAACCAGTTTTAGACATTCCAAAGGATAAATATGCCCTAATCGCCTATGTTTCTGCCTACGGATATACAAAGGAAATTGCGATGGCCATTAAAGAAGGATTAAAGGATGTAGGCTGTGAAGTTGATGTTCATGACATTACTGAACTTCCTTTAGAAAAGCTTGTTGAAAAGGCAGATAAAGCAAAGGCAGTTTTTGTTGGCTCACCAACTATAAACCAGGATGCAGTAAAACCCGTTTGGGATTTTCTTTCATTAGTAAGCCCCATAATCAATAGAGGCAAAATTGCCATGGCCTTTGGCTCCTATGGATGGAGCGGCGAAGGAGTTCAATTGATTACTGATAGGTTAAAGGGATTGAAGTTCAATGTAATTGAGCCAGGATTTAAAGTATGCTTTAAACCAAGTGAAGAGGACTTAAAAAGAGCAAGGGAAATTGGAAGAGAAATAGGAGAAAAGGTATAAGCACCCACAACGGGTGCTTTTATTTTTGTAAAATATTTTAACAATAAGTGAATAATAGAGAAAACTATTAATTTATCTAATAAAACTTTAGCTGTATAATTTGTGACAAAAAATTAAATTTATCAGAAAATTAAGAATATTGACTAATTTGCATAAAGATGCTATATTATTAATTAACAATGCTTTTGGAAAATATACTAATATTAGAAAATAGGAGGATAAAATGTTAAGCGATTTATATACTGAAGCGTGTGAAGATATGGAAGTAGGGAGATATGAAACTGCAGAGATAAAATTCGAAAAATTGTTACAATTGAATAAAAATGATTACAAAATTTTAAATAAATTGGGTGTTCTGTATACATATAAAGGGGAAAAAGAAAAGGCATTAACCTATTTTAACTTGTCTTTAGACAATAACAGTGAATATGCACCTGCATATGTTAATATTGCAAACATATATCAAGAAGAAGGTCAGATGGAATTAGCAGAGGAGTTTTATTTAAAAGCTATTGAAGTTGATCCTGATTATGCATTAGCATATTACAATTTGGGGGTTTTATATAAAAAAAATGGACAAATAGAATTATGGGTTAAAAATTTTAAACAATACAAAAGACTCTTAAAAAGAGAACAATATAACTACACAAATGTAAAAGAAACAAATGTAAATAAAAAGAAATTTTTAATTATATGGCCTATTCTTATGTTTTTAATTGCTTATGTTTTTTTAATGAGTTTAATGAAGTGAGTTATTACAAGTAAATTATTTGAACAGTATTGTAAATATAGCCAAAAGTCTAAAATTGCTTTTGGCTATTTAAATAAAATAAAAAAGGAGGGGAATCTATGAAAAAAGTTTTAAGTAGCCTACTTATGTTGGTTTTAGCTATTTGCTTTGTAGCTTATCCAATTGTAGGCGCAGCAAGCACTCAAAAAAAAGGCTCAACCCGTTAAGGAAGTTGAGTCAGCACTTAAAAAGGGCATTATAGTAGACTTTGGCCCAAACTATGTTGTAATTAAAGAAGCAGGTAAAAATCAAAGATATGCAGTTAATAACAAAACAAAGGTTTATTATCTAGGCAATTTATCAGATATTATGGAAGTAGCTAAAAAAGGTTTAAAGGTTTCATTTAAGGTCTGGCTCAAAAACAATGTTCCGCAATATCTAACGTATTTAGAAATTCCGGCTGCAGGACTAGAAGGACAAGGAATTATAGGAGTGTCATTGATTGACTTTAGAACTAATATAAGCGATGATTCAACTCCACCATCACTAGCTGCACCATCAATTGATGATAGAACTCAATTAGTTAATGGAAATGTTGTTAAAACAACTGATTTAAATCCGGAATTAGAAACACAATTTCAGTTTGTCGATTCGAAAAAATTAAGACTTGGAAGCATAACAGTTATTCCAGGAACATTGAAGGTAAAAGTTGAAGGAAAAGAATATAAACTTATTGATGAAAAGGAAGAATTTACAGCTGATGACCAATATAAGATGGTAGTTAGCAAAGGAGTTACAGATTTAGTATTTAAGGCAGATTTGCCAGCTAAAAATCAATCAGAAGCAGAGACTAAGGTAGAGGTAAGCTATAATAAAAAAGTTTATGAAATAAAAACTGCAGAGATAAACTCATTCCCTATTCATGAAGATGTTTATGTTGAATTGAATGGTAAAGAAACAAGTCTAGCAAAGGCACTTTATAGGGGAACATATTTCTACACCCTTGCAAACGATAATGGAGAAATAGTTTATATAAATGCATTCTACAAGGATGCTGAGGCAGTAGTTAGAAGTATTAAAGGCAACATTATGGAAGTTACTCTAATAAAATATGGAAAAGCTGCATTTGTTGATACAGTTATAATCGAGGATTGGGCAAACATTTCAGACTCAACTGGCGACGTATTAAATCTTAATGATTTAAGAGCTGGAGATAAGATTAAATTCTCAGTTGATCCAGATTCTGGCTATAAAGTTGTTGATATCATAAAAATTAAATAAAAGGGGGGGTAGAAAATGAAAAAAATAAAGCAAGTTATTACTTTACTTTTATTTACTGTAATAATCCTATCAAGCTTTGTTGGAGTAACAAAGGCAAAGTCTGAGCCAATGACAAAAGCAAACACTATTTATTATGCAACCTTCTCAGATCCAATTGATTTAAACCCAGCAATTTCAAGTGATAATGCATCAAGTGAAGTTACAGGCTTCTTGTTTAGAGCACTTTTAAAGAGGGATTGGTCAGGTAAGCTAATACCTGATATGGCAGAGGCTATGCCAACCATTTCAAATGATAATAAAACTATAACCTTTAAGCTCAGGAAAGGAATAAAATGGCATGATGGCACAGAATTAACCTCAGCTGATATTAAATTCTCTTATGAGTTTATTCTTGAACCAAAGGTTGCATCAGTTAGAAGATCCAACTTTATAAATATTGATACAATTGAAACACCAGACAAATATACTGTCGTATTTAAATTAAAGGAACCTGATTCAGCATTATTACCTAATTTTTCATACTATTACATTATTCCAAAGCATATTTGGGAGCCTGAATTACAGAAACTTTTAAACGGAACTTATAAATCAATTAAAGAAAGTAAATATAACAGAGAGCCAATAGGAAACGGACCATATATGTTTGTAGAATGGAAGACAGCAGAAAGAGTAGTATTAAAACGTAATCCAAACTTCTATGATCCACAACCCAAAATCGAGTATATTGTATTTACAATAACACCATCACAGGCAGTTGCGATGGTAAAGACTGAAACTGGTGAAGCTGATTATGTTGTAGTTCCAGAATCAGACGTTGCAAGAATGAGAACAAAATCTAACCTTAATACATTCGTTTACGACAGAGCATCCTTTGACTATATCGTTTATAATTTAAAACACCCGATATTCTCTGATAAGAGAGTAAGACAGGCTATTGCTCACGCATTAAATAAGGAAGCTATGGTAAAGGGTATATATAAAGGTGTTGCAAGCGTAGCTCATAGCTCATACCATCCAAAGCTTTGGGCTTATAATCCTAACGTTAAGCCACTTCAATACAATTTAAACAGAGCAAAGCAGCTTTTAGATCAAGCCGGCTGGAAGGTAGGAAAGGACGGAATAAGAGAAAAGAATGGTCAAAAATTACAGTTTGTTCTCATGACAAACAAAGGAAACATAATGAGAGAAAAGCTTGTAGTTTATATCCAAAATCAATTAAGATTAGTTGGAATAAAAGTTGAACCTAGAATAATTGAATGGAATACCTTCTTAAATAAGTATTACTATGCTGGCAAATATGATGCAGTTCTACTTGGATTTATTACTTCAATCGATGGTGATCAAACTGTTTTATTCCACAGCGATCCTGCAAAGGGAACCTTTAATAGAAATTTCTATAAAAATCCGCAAGTTGATAAACTTTTAGATGATGCAAGAAAAACATTTGATATTAATGAACAGAAAAAATTATATTGGAAGTTACAAGAAATTATAGCTGAAGATCAACCAATAACTTACATTGCATATAGAAAGAACGGATTATCCTTCAATAAGAGGGTAAAGAACGTTAAGGTTGTTGACTTGTTAGGAACCAATGATGGATACATGAGTTGGGAATTACAAAAGTAAAAGAAAATATGTTGTTTTAGTTTAACTATAGATATGGCAAGGTTTCTTGCCATATCTATATTAATGAGAAATGTGGAGGTGGACTATGCTAAAATACGTTGTAAAAAGAATTTTACAGGCTATACCGTTACTTTTCATAATTTCATTAATAACGTTTTTTATAATTAACCTAGCACCGGGCGACCCTATTTATATGTTTATTAATCCAGAGACAGCAAATCCTGTTGATGTAGAAGTTATAAGAAAATCATTAGGTTTGGACAAGCCTATATATATTAGGTATATATTGTGGTTAAAAAATGTTATCCAGGGTGATTTTGGTAAATCATTCCAACATGGCAGACCAGTTCTTGAAATGATTTTAGAAAGATTGCCAAATACTATAACTCTTGCAATTGTATCTACTATTATATCGTTTTTAGTATCAATACCAGTTGGTGTTTATTCAGCAATAAAAAGAAATTCAATTTTGGATTATATGTTTTCAACCTTTGCTTTTATAGGTATATCAATACCGTCTTTTTGGTTCGGACTAATGCTTATTTTATTGTTTAGTTTAAAATTAGGCTGGCTTCCTTCTGGCGGAATGAGGGCAAATTTTGAAGAGTTTGATCTTATTGATCGTTTAAGACACATAATTTTGCCAGCTCTTGTATTGGGTATGGCAAGTATGGCATCGCAAATGAGGCAAATGAGAAGTGCGATGCTTGAAGTTATAAGACAGGATTACATAAGGACTGCAAGAAGTAAAGGTCTTTCTGAAAGGGTAGTAATATTTAAACATGCTTTAAGAAACGCCCTTTTACCGATAATAACAATCATAGGCTTTATTATACCATGGCTCGTAAGCGGTGCAGTTGTTACAGAAACAATTTTTTCTTGGCCAGGTATAGGAAGGCTTTACATTCATGCTACATTTATGAGGGATTATCCTGTAATTATGGGGGTTACTATTATTTCTTCGGTAATGGTAGTAGTAGGTTCAATGGTAGCGGATATATTATATGCATTAGTGGATCCAAGAATAAAATATAACTAAGTGAGGGGATAGAGATGGCAGAAATAAAGCTTAATAATGAAAATAAAAGCGTTGAGCTTGCAGAAAGCTATGAATATAGCGATACCTTTTCAAAAAAGTTTCAAATATTTTGGAGAAGATTTAGAAAAAATAAGATGGCTGTTATAGGACTAACAATATTAATTATTTTATATTCATTAGCAATTTTTGCTCCCTTTATAGCACCTTATGATCCAGCTGGAACAGCGGATGACATTATGTATGTCGATGGTCCGCCAACATTTAGATCATATGTTGGTTATAATGTCAATGGGGAAGAGGTAGTATTTAAACCGAACTTCTTTGGAAGAGATGAGCTAGGAAGAGATGTATTCTCTCGATGCATATATGCAGGAAGAATTTCACTTACGGTTGGTTTTGTTTCAGTAAGTATATATGTTTTGATAGGAACTGTTTGGGGAGCAATTGCCGGCTATTACGGTGGCAAAGTTGATAACATAATGATGAGAATTGTTGATGCCATAATGTCCATTCCTACGATGATGCTTCTTATAACGGTAATGGCAATTTTTAAACCTAATCTTTATAATGTTATGATTGTTATCGGGTTAACGGGATGGACAGGTATCGCAAGATATGTAAGGGCGGAATTTTTAAGTTTAAAAAAGAGGGATTTTGTTGAGGCAGCAAGATGTATAGGAGCAAGTAATACAGCCATAATATTTAGACATATACTTCCAAACGCAATAGCCCCAGTTATAGTTGCAGCTACAATGGGTCTTGCATCAGCAATTTTAACAGAATCTACACTAAGCTTTTTTGGGTTAGGAGTTCAGCCACCGACGCCTTCATGGGGGAATATGCTTACTAACGCACAGGAATTAGAGACAATGGTATCAGCTCCTTGGAAGGCATTTTGGCCGGGGTTATTTATATTCCTCTCTGTATTATCCTTTAATTTCGTTGGTGATGGTCTAAGGGACGCATTAGATCCAAGATTAAAACAGTAAAAATAAGATTAGAGGTGTTGCTATGGAGAAGCTACTTGAAATTAAAAATCTTAGAACATATTTTTATACTGAAGATGGTGTAATTCCAGCTGTTGATGGAGTTGATTTTTATATAAAGCCGGGAGAAACATTAGGCGTTGTTGGTGAATCAGGATGTGGAAAAAGTATAACCTCCATGTCCATAATGAGGCTCATACCAAATCCTCCAGGAAAAATAATGGAGGGTAGCGAAATATGGTTTGATGGCGTTAATTTATTAAACTTACCAGAGAAGGAAATGAGAAGTATAAGAGGAAATAAAATCAGTATGATTTTCCAAGAGCCAATGACATCTTTAAATCCAGTTTACAAGGTTGGGGATCAAATAAGCGAGGCTCTTATACTACATCAAAAGATGTCAAAAAAGGATGCGTGGGAAAAGGCCATTGAGATGCTTAAATTGGTAAACATACCTTCACCGGAAAAGGTAGTAAATGAGTTTCCACACACTTTAAGTGGGGGTATGAGACAAAGAGTAATGATAGCTATGGCCCTTGCTTGTAATCCAAAGCTTTTGATTGCAGATGAACCTACCACAGCATTGGATGTTACAGTTCAAGCACAGATTCTTGATCTTATGAATGAATTAAAAAAGAAGGTTAATGCTGCTGTTATGATGATAACCCATAATTTGGGTGTAGTAGCAGAAACCTGCAATAGAGTAGTTGTAATGTATGCAGGACAGGTTGTAGAAGAGGGCGGCGTAGAAGAAATCTTTGAGAATCCATTACATCCATACACAAAAGGATTGCTAAACTCAATACCTGATGTAAATGGTAAAAAGGGCAAACTAGATGCTATCCCAGGAGTAGTTCCTAATCCATTAAATATGCCAAAAGGCTGTAGATTTGCACCAAGGTGTGATAAGGCAAAGGATATATGTTATAAAGAAAAACCAGAGATCATAAGACTTGGAGAAGAAAGATGTGTAAGATGCTTCTTATATGACGAAAAGGTAGGTGTTAGCAATGGATAAACTAGTTGAAGTATATGGTCTAAAAAAATATTTCCCAATGAAGGGGGGATTTTTTAATAGAACAGTTAATTATTTAAAGGCAGTTGATGGAGTGAGTTTTTTTATAAATAGAGGAGAAGTGCTAGGCGTAGTTGGAGAGTCAGGATGTGGTAAGTCCACCACAGGAAGGACAATATTAAAACTATTAGAACCTACCGATGGAAAGATAGTTTTTGATGGTGAAGATATAACAAAGCTTGAAGGTGAGGCTCTTCGAAAAAAAAGAAAGGAAATGCAGCTTATTTTTCAAGATCCATATTCCTCTTTAAATCCTAGGATGACGGTTGGTGAGATAATTGGCGAACCAATTACCATTCATGAAAAGGTGAGCCGTGCAGAAAAACTTGAAAGGGTTAAGGAATTATTAAATAAGGTTGGCTTAAGCCCTTACCATGTTAGAAGATATCCCCATGAGTTTAGTGGAGGACAAAGACAAAGAATAGGTATTGCAAGAGCTCTTGCCCTTAATCCAAAGTTTATAGTTGCAGATGAGTCGGTTTCAGCCCTTGACGTTTCGATACAGGCACAAGTTATAAATCTATTTGAAGAGTTAAAGGAAGAATTTAAGTTGACTTATATGTTTATTTCTCATGATTTAAGCGTTGTAAGACATATTTCAGATAGAATCTCTGTTATGTATCTTGGAAGAATGGTTGAAATGGCTGAAACTGAGGAACTATTTAATAATCCTATGCATCCTTATACACAGGCATTGCTATCAGCTGTTCCAATTCCCAATCCTAAACTTAAAAAAGATAGGATAATTTTACAAGGGGATGTTCCATCGCCTATAAATGCACCAAAGGGCTGTGTATTCCATACGAGATGTAGATATGCTATGGATGTATGTAAACATTTTGTTCCAGAATTTAAAGAAATCGAAGATGGTCATTTTGTTTCATGTTTTCTTTATGATAAATAGTATAAAAAATGAAAGGAATAAAATTGGACTAGATTGTGATACCCCTTTTAAGTGTTTAACTTTACAAGAGCCCCGGAAGGATTAGAAAAGGTATTGCTCATAAGTTAAAGTATTAGAATTATATAAGTTTATGAGGCAATACCACGAAAGTCCTTTATGGGGCTTTTGTTAATCAAACTTTTTCAACAGGCTGTTTATTTTTTGGTAAATATGAGATAATATAAGTAGATTAATGAAAGGGAGTGTTGATATGATAGACAGAGAAAAGATAATTGAGTTTTTAGAAAATGAAGGACTTAGCGAAATCGATGTTATCGATTATAAGGATGAAGACGTCTTAGTTTTAAACTTCTTCTATACCTTTGATGAGGCAGAGCTTGAAGCTGCAAAGCAGTTTGCAAACGATAATTACGAAGAGGATAATGAGGATGTATGGTATGAAGAATACTTCTTACCATACCTTACTGATATGGCAGCGGATAATATAAGGGACATCGTCGATGATTTAGGAGAAAAGTTTGGGGTTGAAGGTGAATTTGTTCTCTACGAAATGGATAGGGATTATCATAGCGAATGTGAATGCATTTTAGCCCTTGCTGAAAAGGGAAAGGATTTTGACATTGAAGACATTTTAGATGAATTAGAATAAGGCTGCACCTTATAATGTGCAGCCTTATTCTGAAAATTGAAGCTGATAAAGGTTATAATATAGGCCCTTCTTTTCCATTAACTCATCATGGCTTCCTATTTCCCTTATTCTTCCTTTATGCATTACTATTATTCTATCGCAATTTTTTATCGTAGATAATCTGTGGGCTACTATTATGGTTGTTCTGCCATCTGAAATCTTTTTAAGGGCATCCTGGATAAGCCCTTCAGTTTCGGTATCTATATTGGAGGTTGCTTCGTCCAGGACTAAGATTGAAGGATCAAATGCAAGGGCCCTTGCAAAGGCAATAAGCTGCCTTTGACCTTGTGAAAGGGTAGTTCCTCTTTCGTTGACTGGGCTTTCGTATTTTTGGGGCAATCTTTCAATGAACTTATCTGCGTTTACAAATTTGCAAACTTCTATTATTTTTTTATCAGTAATTCTGTTTTCACCAAGTCGTATATTACCTTTTATATCTCCTGTAAATAAAAATACGTCCTGCATAACTGTGGCTATATTTTTCCTTAAGGAATATTTATCATAATCCTTTATATTTATTCCATCTATCAAAATTTCTCCTTTTTGGACATCATATAGCCTGCTTATTAAATTGATTATGGATGTTTTACCAGCACCAGTATGTCCTACTATGGCAATTTTTTCTCCAGGTCTTATTTTAAAGCTTACATCTTTTAGAACATATTCGTCCTTTTTGTAGGCAAACCATACATTTTTGAATTCTATTTCACCTTTAAGCTTTTCAACTTTTATTGCATTTTCTGAATTTGGTATTTTTTCATTCGTATCTAGAAGTGAAAATATTCTTTCGGCGGATGCCATGGCTGATTGGAGTATATCGTATTTTTCGGTTATGTCGTATATTGGTTGGAAAAACTGCTGAACGTATGAAACAAAAACATATAAAACTCCAAAGGGAATAATTTCCTTTAAGACCATTTTACCACCAAACCATACTATTGCTGTTAAGGTCAATGTGGATAAAAAGTCTATGCTAGGCCTGAATATCCCAAAAATTATAATTTGATTTCTTGTTTCTTTGTAATAATCCTTGTTTACTTTTTCAAATTCATCAAAGGTTTTGTCTTCAATATTGAATATTTGGATGGTTTTCATACCTGATATATTTTCGGATAAAAATGCATTTATTTTAGCAAGCTTGGTCCTAACATTTCTATAGGCTTCCCTATCATATTTTCTAAATATAATAGTCAATATAATTATAATAGGAATAAAAAATAGCATAACAAGGGCTAATTTTGCGTTAAGTGTAAACATAGCAATTACTATTCCTGCTAATAGAAAAAAGTCCTTAACAAGATAAACTAAGACTGAGGTATACATTTCGTTTATGGTTTCAACATCATTTGTAACTCTTGTAACAAGGCGCCCGATGGGAGTTTTATCAAAAAATGAAAGGGACAACTCCTCAATGTGTTTAAAAAGTTTTTCCCTAATATTAAATATTATTTTTTGACTTGTTAGATTTAAAATATAAACCTGACCGTAATTAACAAAAAATAATATTAAAGAAACAATAAAAACATATAAAGCTGTTTTGATTATCCCCTTTAAATCATCCTGCCTTATATTTTTTAAATCATTAGATGTTAGCTTTTTTATTTCAAAGGAGTTATTATCCTGATATAATTTATCTTTGATTATAAAACTTTTAGAATAATCGACCTTCCCATAAGCTATGTAATAATCTGTCCCGTCATAAACCAAAGAGACAGTTTTGCCCTTTGGATGAATTCCCTTAAGTATCGTATTATCTTTTATAGTATAATAACTTTTATATCCATTTATATATTGATCAATTGCGTTTTTAATAAGGTATGGTCTTGATAGGTCTAAAAAGACGGCTATAAACATTAATAGAAAAACTAATGCCATTTCTTTTATATAAGGTCTTATGAATTTTAATAATCTTTTCATTAGGACGGAATCATATTCTTTTACAATCGAGTCCTCCAAATTGAATTTATCCATTATTCCGCCTCCTCTAACTTTTCTTCAATCTGCTGTTTTAAATATATTTTCTTATAAAGTCCATCATTTTCTATAAGTTGATTATGGTTCCCGCTCTCTACTATTCTGCCTTCATCTAACACGATTATGTTATCACAATCTTTAATAGCTGAAATTCTGTGTGAAATTACAATTGAAGTTTTTCCTTTCATTACTTCCTTTAAATTTTTTAAAATCCTATTTTCTGTTTTTGCGTCAACTGCTGAAAGACAGTCATCGAAGATAAGGATTTCAGGTTCTTTTATTAGCGCTCTTGCAATTGAAATTCTCTGCTTTTGACCTCCAGATAGGGTTATTCCCCTTTCGCCAACGATTGTTTTGTAACCATCGTTAAAACCTATTATATCCTCATGAACCTCTGCAATTTTGGCATATTTTATTACTTTATCATCGTCAGTCTCATAAAGTGGAAGGGCTATATTTTCTGCAACGCTTTTCGAAAATAAAAAGGATTCCTGAGGAACGAAACCAATTTTTTTTCTTAATATTGAGATTGGAATTTTATTTATGTCGTGCCCGTTTATAAATATTGTTCCATCTTGAACATTATAAAGCCTTATTAAAAGATTAACTAATGTGGATTTTCCACTTCCTGTTTTACCTATAATACCAAGGCTTTCACCTTTTCTTATATGGAGATTTATATTTTTAAGAGCTGGAGACTTAGAGCTTTCATATTGAAAGTTGAGATTATTTATTATTATATCTCCATCTAAAGAGGTAACATTATCAACGTTCTTATCATAAATTTCAATACTTTGATTTAAAACGTTTTCAATTCTTTCCAGGGAAGCATATCCCCTTTGAACTACATTTATGACCCAACCGATTGCCATCATTGGCCATACCAGGCTTCCAAGATACATATTAAAGGCTATAAAATCACCGATAGAAATTATGTTTAAAACAACATAAGAAGCTCCAACGGCAATTAAGATTACAAAGCTCAAATAGGCTAAAAGCTCAGTAAGGGGAAAAAGGATGCCCCAAACCTTAACAAGATTCATATTTGCTTTTAAATATTCCCTATTCTGTTCATTAAACTTTACATATTCATTTGCTTCTTGGGCAAAGGTCTTTATTACTCTAATTCCTGAAAAATTCTCTTGAACGACGTCAGTAAGTTTTGCAAAGACTTCCTGAACCTTTAAAAATCTTTTATGAATGAGTTTACCAAAGTTTGTAGCAACGATAGATACAAGAGGAAGAGGAATTAGTGATATTAAAGTTAGCTTAACATTGATGGACAGCATAATTGATAATGTTATTACCGTAAGGAAAATAGCATCAAACATCATTACTATTCCTTGACCTAAGGACATTCTAAAGGCGTTTAGATCATTTGTAGCAAGAGCCATTAGGTCACCTGTTTTGTTTTTGTTATAGAAATTTATAGAGAGTTTTTCAAGACGAGAGAAAAGCTTATTGCGCAGGTCATATTCTATTTTTCTTGATGTTCCAATAATAAAAATCCTCCAGAAAAATCTTGAAATGGCTATTATAATGGATAATACTATTATTAATAGGAGATTTTTTGCAACTGATATATTGGAAATACTTTTGTTTGCTATACCATCCGATAGTCTACCTAGAATTCGCGGAGGAATAAGCTGCAGAATATCCACAACAAATAGTGCTAAAATGCCAAGGATATATCTTCCTTTATATTTTTTCATATATTTTAACATCATTTTTAATTTTTTCAAATTTATCACCCCCATAAAAGGATTATATAATTATTTTAAGAAAATTTCAAATTTTTTGATTTGGAGGTTCAAAATGAAGGTTTTAGTGTTATTTGGAAGTCCTAGAAAAAAACATACTTATGAACTTACAAAGGCTTTTATAGAGGGATTAGAAAAAGATACTGAAGTTGAATTTATAGATACGCCAAAGCTTAATATATCTCATTGTATGGGATGTAATTATTGCTTAAAGGAAATGAAATGCTTTATAAAAGATGATATGGAGGATATTTTAAATAAAATCGAAGAGGCGGATATAATAGTCCTATCCTCGCCGGTTTACTTTGGAACAGTAACATCATACCTTAAGGTTTTAATCGATAGATGCCAGCCTCTTTATAATAAACGTTTTGTTTTAAAGGTGGAGGATAAGGTGAAAAAGAAGGGGTTTTTAATATTTACAGCTGGAGGAAAAAACAAAAGGATGATCGATTCTATGAATCTTGTCGCAAAATTTTTTATGCTCTCTTGTGGTGCTGAGCTTGTAGATACAATTTATTGTTTAAATACTGATGATAATGGTTTAGATAAGGAAGTTTTACAAAGAGCTCATATGAGTGCAAAGAGCATATTATGAATAAAAAATGGATTTTGTGGATATAATTACATGTAAAATGATTTTTAGGAGGGTTCCATGAAATCCAAAAGATTTTTTAAAAGCGAAATTAAGTTTTTATTGATTTTAATATTGATAATAATCCTTCCTATTATAATAGTAGGCGGAAGTAAATTAAGAAAGAGGGACTTTAAATACTATCTTTTAAATAAAGAATATGATAAATTATATTCCTTTATAAGATATCCATCCTTTACAAAAAAGGTCTTTGAAAAATATATGAGTTATAATTTCAGTGGTGATCTTGAAATTTTAGAGGATAAAAGGGCTAATGGCTATAGATTTATAACTGTTAAAACGGATAAGGGAGAAAAAATTATATCATTGTCTTTAGAGGATGGAAAAGAATACTGGTTTTTCAACGACTATGCAAATGATTTTTCCATTGAAGCACCTCTAAATGCTAAGGTTTTTATAGAAGATATGGTTTATATAAATACAACAGGAAGATTGAAGGTTGAAAAACTTCCTCTTGCCCTTTATGATGTAGAAGCAGTTCTTGAAAATTGCATTCCTTTTAGAAAAAAAATACTTGCAGGACAGAATTTTAAAATTGAGATGAAATTGAAGGAGGAAGCAATAAAGACATGCTTAAAATCCATCGAGGATTACTATAACTTTTATCAAAATAGCATAAATACATTAAAAGTCCAGGATATTTCCGTTTTGGATAAAAATAGCGGACTTTATAAAGAGGTTTTGGATGAAATTGCTTGGAACAAAGATTTAGGAAATAAGGTAAAGAAAAAAATATTAAGTTATGAACTAAAAGAGGCAATTTTGGAAAACGAAAACATAAAATTAAAAATAAAGGAAAAGTGGGAAATAAAAATAGACGATGGGAAAAAGCAGAGTCAAAAATCAGAGGAATATGAAAAATATTATATATTTCCTTATAGCAAACCCAACTTCATTTCCCAAATTATAACAAATAAATAATACTTTTCATGTTTAATATTACAATAATTACACACTCTATATTTAGAATAATTTGAAGGGAGTGTGTAATATGAGAGGAAGATTCATTAGTGGACTTGCGGCAGGAACTATTCTCGGTGCAATAGCAGGAATGATGATGGTTCCTCAAATGGACTATAGAAATAGAAGAAGGATAAATCGTGCAAGTAGAAGAGTAGAGGAGCTATTAAACGAATTAAGACAAAATTTAAGATGAAAAAGCAGGTTTTCCTGCTTTTTCTCTTTTTTTTATTTACTAAATAAGTCGACTTGTGTATAATTTATATAAATAAATTGTTAAAAAAGGGGATGTGCTATGGAAGTTTTAACCTTGGGGGAAAAAATAAAATTAAAAAGAAAAGAAAAAAATTTAACATTAAAGGAACTTGCTGGTGATAGAATAACTCCTGGACAAATAAGCCTTGTAGAATCTGGGAAATCAAATCCAAGCATTGAACTATTAGAATATCTTGCAGAAAGGTTAGAAACAGATATAGAGTATTTTTTAGAAAGCGAAGAAAAACAGGCATCAAGGATATGTGAGTTTTATTCAAATATATGTGAATCAGCGATAATATCTGAAAACTATTTAAGAGCAGAGGAGTTTATAGAAAAGGGACTTTTCTATGCACAAAAGTATAATCTTAATTATTATAAAGCAAAATTTGAATATTTTTATGCAAAGATTATGTTTAAGAAAAATGATTTAGAGGGAGCACAGCTTCACTGCTTAAATGCCAATAGCTTGTTTTTAAAATTGGATAATATAGATTATATAATAAAGAGCTTTTTGTTACTTGGACATATAAGCATTATGATGGGATATATAACTACTGCATTAAATTATTTTATTCAGGCAGATGGTATATTGAATGAACATAATCATATAGATGAAGTTTTAAAGGCAAATATACTTTACAATATCGCAATGTGCTACTATAAGTTAGGTAACAATGAACAGGCAATAGCCTTTGCTTCACTTGCAAAGGACAAGCTTGCAGCGTTAGAAGATAAAAGACAGTATGGAGAAACTTTAATGCTACTTAGTATATCCTATGCAAAGGAAAATAATTTAAACGAGGCGCTAAGATATGCAAAACTTGCAAAAAAGATATTTTCAATAATAGAGGCAAATAGGGAGATTTCTGATATAGAGATGAATTTAGGGATGCTTTTTTCACAAACAGGTGATGTCCAGCAATCCTTTGACCATTTAGAAAGGGCATTAAGGCTCAAAATGGAATATAAGGATGCGTCAGTATATGAGGCTTTATTTATATATTGCGATAATTATATAAAGCTAAAGGATTATAATAAGGCACTAGACCTAGTAAATAGAATTTTAAACGATGCTGGAGACAATGAGAAAATTAGAATAAAAGTATATGAATATTTATATCGAATATATGAAGCAAAGGAAGATTATAAAAATATTGAAATTTCACTGCTTGAAGCCGTTAAATATCTTGAGAATCTAGATTACAAAAAGGAACTTGCAGACTTCTATACTCTTCTTGGAAAGTTTTATATGAAATCAAACGAAAAGGAACTGGCATTGAATTTTATAAATAAAGGATTGGAAATTTACAAAGACTTAGGAATAATTTTGACGTAAACGGGTGGTGGGATCATGATTACTATTGGGGAAAAAATAAGAAAAAGAAGAAAGGAATTAGGTTATACATTAAAGGAAGTTGCAGGGGATAAAGTTACAATTGCCCAATTAAGTTCAATAGAGAACGGTAAGAGCAAACCAAGTAGAAAACTACTTGAATATTTAGCAGAAAAATTAAAAGTAGATGTTGAATATTTTACACTAAATGAAGTAGAAGTAACTCATAGGGATTTTAAAAAAATAATTAAAACTGCTTATAGCTTTTTTAATGAAGCAAAATATGATGAAGCTTTACGAACAATAGAAGATGCCAGATTGATTTTCAATAATCTATTGAACCATGATAGAGGAGATTATTATAAATTTATAGGGGAATGTTACTACAACAAAGGTGAATATGAAAATGCCTTTGAGAATTTCAATAAAGCGTTGATTAATTTTTCTAAAATTTCTGACTACGACAATATGGCAGATTCAAATATAAAAATAGCAAACAGTTTATATATGTCTAAAAAGTTTCAGATGGCCCTTGCTTACTATAAGAGTGCAGAAAATCTTATTCCATTTGTTAAAGATAATTCTATAATTGCAAGAATATACTATGATCTTTCATTATGTTATTATACATTGGATAGATTTAGATTTTCTAAGGAGTATCTTGATAAATGTTTAGATTTCATTAAGGAAAAGGATTTGTCTTCTAAAACAGATCTTATCCCATATATTAATATGATGGCGGGTATTATCGATCTTAAGGTTGAAAATGTAAGGGAGAGTCTTGAAAAGTTTCAGGAGGCCTTCGAAAAATATAAGCTTAATGGCGATATGGTTGGAATGGGAAGGGCTATGAACAATATAGGTATATGTTATATGGAACTTGAAGAATATGATAGGGCTCTTAGCTGCTTTAAGGAAGCCATAGATTATAAAATCATAGGTAACGATGAGGAAATGCTGGATCCTTATTTAAATATGATCGAAATTTATGAGAAAAAAGGGGACAGAGAAAATATTTTAACTGTATTAAATGATGCCGAATCCAATTTAATAAAATTAAACGATATATCAACATTAATAGATGTTTATATTTTAAAAATGGAATATTATATAAAAGAAAAAGATTTTGATAAAGCTGAAATATATGGCTTTTTAGCTCTTGATAATGCAGAAAGAATAAAAAATATAGACAAATTGAATAAAATATATATTGCTTTGTCAAAACTTTATAGAATGATAGGAAATGAAAACCTGTCTATTGAATATATGTTAAAGGTAAAAAAGTAGGCCATTGGCCTTAAGGAGGGATAATATGGATTTTAATGGGTTTGTTGCAGCTGATTTTGATTTTTTTAAAAAGAAGGATAAATTTACAAAGGAGGAGTATGATAAATTTAGAAATGAAATAAAGCTTCATTTTAGAAAGTTTTGCTATGAACTTCAAAAAATTTACCATAAAAATACCGATGGTGTTTTAGAAATTGATAAAGAATTTCATGGATTTTCTAAAAAAAGCGAAGAAATTGCGGCATATAACCTTGTTAAAGATGATATGAGAATAAAATTTTTTTTAAATAGTGAAAACGTTGGAACATGTTTAGAAATAAAAGATGATAATTTAAAGGATTTTTTAACTAAATATAAGGACGTTATAAAACAATTTCTGTTTTCTAATAAACATGCTTTTATAGAGCTTCAAAATTTGGGAAAAGGTGATAAAAAAACAAGGATTCTAGCCTTGGATTATAGCGAAAAGAATTACGAAGGTTTCATTATGGAATCTAGTAAATCCAAAACCCTATTGGTTGGCTTTATATACAACAAAAATGAAGCTATTAAATTAGGAAAGGATATTACAAAACACATACATGAAAATTACTATGAAATAAGCAAAATTAAGGATCTTATGTTGCAAAATAAATAGAAAAGTATATAATAAAGAAATATGGTGTTAATTATTTAACAAACCTACAGGAGGTAAAATTATGCCAAAAGTTCTAAGAGTTGTAGATAGGAGAAGGTGTATTGGTTGTTTATCATGTAGGCAGGCTTGTGCAAGATTAAGGGGAGATTATTCCCCTTCAAATGCAGCATTAGATGTCAAAACTGCTGGCGGAATGTCGGGAGAGTTTATTATAACTATTTGTATGTCATGTGAAGATCCTGCATGTATGGAAGCTTGTAAATTTGGAGCTCTAACAAAAAGAAACGGGGGAGGAGTTGTCTTTCATAAGGATAAATGCACGAAATGTGGTGCCTGTGCAAGGGCTTGTTCTGTAAGTGCTATTAGAATGGATAAGGAAGGGTATCCAATTATATGCACCCACTGTGGTTACTGCACAAGATATTGTCCCCATAGATGTATTGCAACGAAGGAGGTTTAACTATGCTGCATAAAGACTTTATAAGGGTTTTGTATATAGATCTTACTAATGAAGAATATAGGTTTGAAGAACGAAGGGACCTTTTTAAGTATTTAGGTGGAACAGGTGTTGCGGCAAAACTTTTAGAGGAAAATATCAAACCAGAGCTTGATCCCTTAGATCCAGCCCAACCTATTATTTTTGCAAATGGCCCCTTATCCTTTGTTATGCCAGTTTGCACAAAGGTTGTTGCAACGTTTTATTCACCACATACAAGGGAATATGGGGAAAGCCATGCTGGTGGACGTCTTGCAATGGCAATGAGATTTAACAATATTGATGCAATTGTTATTACCGGTAGAGCAAAGCACCCTGAATATCTTGTTATAGATGATAAGGTTCTTTTTAAAGATGCAAGGGCGATGTGGGGGCTTTCAGTTGAGGATACAGGTAAAATTTTAAGACAGCATACTTCAGGAAGCGGTATTAGAAGCTCCATGAGAATTGGACGTTCAGGAGAAAATTTGGTTTCCTATGCTGGGGTTAATGTTGATACCTATAGGCATTTTGGTAGGCTTGGACTTGGTGCAGTATTTGGATCAAAATTGTTAAAAGGTATAGTTATAATTGGGGATGAACCTGTTAAAATACCAAAGGAAAATATGAAAAAATATAGAGAAGTATATGACAGCATTTATGATACCGTAACAAAAACTGATGTTATGGAAAAATATCATGCTGTAGGAACAAGTATAAATGTCCTTCCATTAAATGAGATGAATTCACTTCCATCATTAAACTTACAAACCACAAGATACGAACATGCTGAAAATATTTCAGGCGAAAGATTTGCAAAGGAAGTATTAGTTAGAAAGGTTGCATGCTCAGGATGCCAAATAGGATGTATACATATAGGACAATTCAGAAGAGAGTTTGATGATGGTTATGAATATGAAACTGTTAATGTATCCTATGATCATGAATTGGTTTTCGCCCTTGGTAGTTTTGTTGGGCTCAAAAATCCTGAAGAGGTTTTACAGCTTATCGATGTTGTTGAAAGGGAAGGATTAGATGCAATTTCAACAGGAGTAGCTTTAGGATGGGCAACTGAAGCTTATAAGAGAGGGATAATCACAATTGATGATACATTAATGCCATTTGAATTTGGAGTGTTACAAAACTATATGGCAGCAGTTCATTATATTGCAACAGGTAAGAATGAATTTTATAAATCCCTTGGAAAGGGTGTTGATTTTGCTTCTAAAAAGTATGGCGGACAGGATTTTGCATGCCATCTTGGAGGAAATGAGATGCCAGGCTATCATACAGGATATGGTAGCATAGTTGGTTTTTCTGTAGGATCAAGACATTCACACCTTGATAATGCAGGTTATTCAATAGACCAGGCAAGAACTAAGGAAGAGGATATAGTTAAAAAGATATTTGAAGAGGAATTAGAAAGAAACATATTAACCAGCCTTGTTATATGTTTATTTGCAAGAAAGGTTTATAACAGGGATACGATAATCAAGGCATTAGATGCAGTAGGTATAACATTAACAAATTCAGAACTTACGGAAATTGCAAAGGAAATTTTAAGAACAAAATATAGAATTAAAGAAAAACTTGGTTATTCGCTTGACCAAATAAAGATACCTAAGAGATTTTTTAAAACTATTACTTTAAATGGAAAGCTTGATGAGGAAAAGGCAAACAATATGGTAAAGGAATATAAAGCCATGATAGATGAGCTAATGAAGTAGCAAAATAAAAATACACTCAAGTTAACGGGGATAAACTTGAGTGTATTTTTATTTTAACTGGTGCTGGTAAGGAGGATTATCTTAGAAAATTTTGTGAATTGTGTTGATAAATCTTACAGTTCCTGTTTTTGCCCTCATAACAACAGATTGGGTCTTTGCTGTATCATTTTGATAGAATACAACTCCCTTCAAAAGGTCACCATTGGTAACTCCAGTTGCTGCAAAATAGACCTCATCGCCTTTAACTATATCATCTATATATAATATTTTGCTAACATCCTCAATTCCCATTTTTATACATCTTTCTTTTTCAGCATCATTGGTTGGATAAAGCCTTGCTTGAAAATCACCACCAAGGCATTTTAACGCAGCTGCAGCTATAACACCCTCAGGAGCACCGCCAATTCCTACCATAATGTCTACACCAGTATCTTCAAACCCGGTTGCGATGGCTGCTGCAATATCTCCATCGGTTATAAGTTTCATTCTGGCACCGACTTTTCTAACTTCATCCATAAGATGATTATGCCTTTCTCTATCGAGCATTATAACTGTAACTTCATCTATATCTTTATTGAGAGCTTTAGCCACGTTTTTAATATTTTCACTTAAGGGAGCATCTAAGCTAACAACTCCCTTTGCCTTTGGACCAACTGCAATTTTTTCCATATACATATCCGGTGCATGAAGAAGATTTCCCTTTTCAGCAACAGCGACTACAGATAGAGCACCAGGTAACCCCTTAGCGATAAGATTTGTCCCATCTAAAGGATCTACGGCTATGTCAAGCTCTATGCTTGTGTCATCACCACAGCCTAATTTTTCGCCTATGTAGAGCATAGGAGCTTCATCCATTTCACCTTCACCTATAACAACAGTTCCCCTAACAGGCAAAAGGTCGAACATCCTTCTCATACCATCGACAGCAGCACCGTCTGCTGCGTTTTTGTCACCTCTTCCAAGGTAAATAGCAGACTTTAATGCTGCAGCTTCAGTAACTCTAATAAGTCCTAAGGCTAAATCTATATCTAACATCATTACCTCCTAAAATGATATACTATTTACACTAATATTATATACTAATTAAACATATAATGTCAATTTATTTATCATAAAAAATGAACAGATTATCGTAAAGATAATCTGTTCATTTAATTCTTCCATCCTAAAAATTTATTTTCCAGTGATGCTACAAGAATATACATTATATATGCTGCGATGGATAGGATTATTATGCTGAGCATAACCATATCAAGTTGAGCAACCTGACCACCAAAAACTATTAAAAACCCTAGTCCTTCCTTGGCTACTAAAAATTCACCAACTATTACTCCAACCCAGGAAAGACCAACATTTATCTTGAGGGCGGATATTATAGTTGGAACGCTGGAGGGTAATACAACATATCTTAAAATTTGAAATTTGGTTGCACCAAAGGTTTTTAAAAGTTTGATTTTATCCTCATCAACCTCTTTAAATCCTGCATGGACAGAAATTATAGTAACAATTAAAGAGATCATGAGGGCGATAATGATTATTGCTGGTCTTCCATTTCCTACCCAAAATATAATTATAGGACCAAGGGCTATTTTAGGCAGGGCGTTTAAAACAACAAGGTAGGGCTCTAATACTTTGCTAAGAAAATCCCACCACCAGAGAATAACAGCAAAAATTGTTCCTATAAGTGTGCCAAGAACAAATCCAATGATGGTTTCATAGCAGGTTACAAATATATGTCTAAAGAGCTCTCCATTTTGATAAAGTTTTATTAAGAATTTTATCATCCTTGTTGGCTGGCTTACTAAAAATGGATCGATTATCTTTAATCTTGCTGTTATTTCCCATTGTGCAAAGAATAAAACTAAAATTAGAATCTGAGTAAATATTATTAATGCCTTTCTTTTTTTCACATTCTTTAGGAATATTTCATGTTCCTTCGAATATTCTATTTTATTTTCATTCAACATGAATATCCAGCTCCTTCCATATAAGGTTGAAATAGTCCTTAAATTCAGGAGCTTCCCTAACCTTAATAGGAGTTCTATCTTTTATTGAAAATTTAATTTCCAATATATCCTTAATCCTTGCAGGCCTTTTAGATAAAACTACAACTCTGTCGCTAAGGCTGACTGCTTCAGAAATATCATGGGTAACCATTATTACTGTTTTACCTTCATTTTTAATAATTCTATAAATATCGTCGGATACTGCAAGTCTTGTTTGATAGTCAAGGGCGGCAAAGGGTTCATCTAAGAGCAATATATCAGGATTTAGGGCTAAAGTTCTTATGAGGGCAGCCCTTTGCCTCATTCCTCCAGATAATTGACGGGGATAATAGTTTTTAAAGCTTGAAAGGCCATATTTTTGAAGCATATATTCTACCATTTTTAAGTTATCTCCATTGAGCCTTTTTTGGATCTCAAGTCCAAGGACAATATTTTTATATATGGTTCTCCATTCAAATAGATAGTCCCTTTGAAACATATAGCCAATCTTATTTGAAGGTTTTGTTATTTCTTCATTGTCAATAAATATTTTCCCACTAGAAGGTTTAACAAGGCCTGCTATTACATTTAGAAATGTTGATTTTCCGCATCCCGATGGTCCTACAAGACATAAAAATTCGCCTTCTTTAACATCAAGATTTAAGTTTTTAATGGCCTCTGTTTCACCATCTAGGGTATGATAAATGACGCTAATGTCTTTAGCCCTTAGCTTTATCACTATTATCCCCTCCTGATATTACTATTTAATGTTTTCAAGTGCCTTTTCAGCAAATTCAGTGGTAACTATTTTTTCATAGGATGGACGCATTGGAATAAGCTCTCTATTATAGCTTTGAATTATATCCATTAATCTTGATAGAGCTTCCTCTTTTAATATTGGGTCCTTTGACCATGTGTCTTGAGCCTTATATCTTTCAACAACTGTAGTAAGAAGGTCTAAATCTGAGCCTGGGAAAAAGCTTATAACAGCTTCTGCAATTTCCTTAGAAGTATGCTTTTGAACCCAAATTTGTCCTTTATATATTGCGTTGGTGAACTTTTGAATTATTTCTGGATTTTTTTCCATATAAGATTTAGTTGCAAAGAAACAGGTGTATGGGATTTCACCGGATGCTTTACCTATTGAAGCTACTATATAACCGCCGCCTTCCTTTTGAAGCATACTTGCTGTTGGTTCAAATAGGGCAACATAATCCCCTGTCCCTGATTTAAAGGCCTGTGCAGTTGCGGTAAAGGCGATATTTGTTATGATGTTTACTTCTTTATGGGGAGTAAGACCATGGTTTCTGATTACATATTCTAAAGTCATCTCAGGAACTCCACCAGGTCTTCCGCCGATAATTGTTTTACCCTTTAGGTTTTCCCATTTAAAATCCTCTTCCTTTTGCCTTCCTACTAAGAAGGAACCGTCCCTTTTAGTAAGTTGTGCAAAAAGAATGGCATAGTCTTCCCTTCCTTGATTGTAAAGATATATAACTTGTTCAGGACCGCAAAAGCCTATGTCGGCATTTCCTGATAAAACCTGTTGCATTGTTTTGTCTGCACCTTGACCGGTTGAAAGTTCAATCTCTAAGCCTTCCTCTTCAAAAAATCCTTTGTTTATAGCAACATACATTGGTGCATAGAAGATGGATCTTACAACCTCGTTTAACCTGATCTTTGTAAGTTCCTGAGGCTTTTTTTGCCCACAGGAGGCAAAGATGAGAGTAAAACTTAATAAAATTGAAAGAAGGCTGAAAAGCTTTTTCATGTAACCCTCCGTAATTTATTTTTGATATTTTATAATATGAATAGAGTAGTTACTTTGACACAATAAAAAACCACCAAGGAAAAGTCTTGGTGGTTTTAAAACTTAACTATTTAATATATTTAAATCGATTTCCTTTTCGCTTGAAGCTACAACTAAGGCAGAAACCGATGCACCCGTAACGTTTGTCATAGTCCTTGCCATATCTACTATGACGTCAACTCCAAGGAGCATTGCAAGGCCTTCAATAGGCAAACCTAATGAGGCTAATACTACTGTTGCTGCTAAAGATGCCGTCCCAGGAACGCCAGCAATTCCTATCGATGATAATGTTGTAGTTGCAATTAAGATTAAATAATGATTGATAGATAAGTCTTTATTAAACATATTCGCAACGAATATCGCAACCAAAGCAGGATAAATTCCTCCACAAGCGTTCATCCCCGCAGTAGCTCCTATTGGCGCTACAAAATTAGCGATCTTTTCGGATATTCCTACACCTTCTGTTAAAGACTTTATTGTTACTGGTAAAGTTCCAAAGCTGCTTTGTGTTGAGAAGGCAACAACTTGGGCAGGATATATCTTTTTAAAGAACTTTAATGGATTTACTTTAGCAACAAAGGCTACAATTCCTGTATGGACAATTGCTATTTGCAGTAGGCAGGCTACATATACTGCTATAATAAATCTTATCAGAGGAAGAAGAGTAGCAATGCCGTATTGGGTAGAAATAGAAGCAATTAATCCATAAACTCCATAAGGTGTTAGTGAGATAACTATTTTAGTTAATCTTGAAATCACACGATTAAGTTGTATAAAGAATTCACGGACAATTTTTATTGAATCCATATTTTTTTCGCCTTCAATTGCTAAAGAAATTGCAATTAAAATTGAAAAAATTATTACAGGAATAATCTTTCCATTTGCCATTTCATTTACTGGATTTTTAGGAATCATATCTAGGAAAACTTGCGTAAATTTAGGTATTTCCCTTGCCTTAAATTCTGGAACATTGATAAAATTATACCCTGCTCCAATATTTAAGATATTTCCAACTAAAAGGCCTATGAAGGTTGCAATTGCTGTGGTTAACATTAAAATTGAGATAGCTTTAATAGCGATTCTTTTTAAATCATCTGTATTTGAAAATTTATTAATGCTTGTAATAATTGATGTAATAATAAGTGGTAAAACCAGCATTTTAATTAAGCTTATATATGTTTGTCCAATTAAACTAAATACGTTTTCTTCATTTTTTAGAACTATTCCCGAAATTAATCCTAATGTCAATGCTATTAATGATATAAGAGAAAAGGATACTTTTTGTTTTTTACAAATTTGATTATGCTAAAGGAAATTGTTGTTAATATCAAGGCAAATACAGTTGACATATTTATTAATACCTCCTTAAAGTTTTTATTTTTAACTGCGCGCAGTTTTTAACAATAAAAAAACCTTCTGCCTCTTAATCAGAGGCAGAAGGTTATCTTCCGCGGTTCCACTCTGCTTAGGGACAAAAAGCCCCTATCTCGTTTTCAGGTGCTAACACACCATATCTCTATAACGGGAGAACCCGTCACGGCCTACTATAAACTTCGACCTAACACTCATAGGGGCACTTCAGTTATACTATATCATAGGATTCTCTCAGCCAAGGAATCCCTCTCTGTATGACTTGTATAACCTACTTTCCCTAATCATCGTGTTTAAATCATACTATTTTACTCAATTTTATTTTAATTATAAATGGTATTTATTCTAAAATCAATAAATATTGATGTTTTGAATAAATAGACCGACATCTATAGAAAAAATAAATATGTTGGTTTAGTTTAGATATTTAACAAAAAGGTCTTTATTTTCCTATCTTGTTTGTTATGGTAAAATAATAAAAGCAAAATATAATGGTTAAAAATAGGAGGGTTGATATGAAGGTATTCAGATGGGTGTATGTAATTTTAGGTATATTAATTTTTTTATGTCTAGGGACTGTATATTCATGGAGTATATTTAGAAAACCCTTAGAGGAGGCTTTAAAACTATCATCAACACAAAGCGGATTACCTTTCATGGTGTTTCTTGCCTTTTATGCTCTTTTAATGCCCTTTGGTGGCAAATTAATCGATAGGTATCATCCTAGGAATGTTCTTATTTTCGGAGGAGTTTTAGTTGGCTTAGGTTGGATACTTTCCTCGTGGGCAAAGAATATTTGGTTTTTGGTTTTTACTTATGGTATTATTGCAGGAAGTGGTGTCGGAATAGCTTATGGTGTCCCAATTAGTGTTGTTTCCCGATGGTTTTATGACAAAAAGGGGCTTGCATTAGGAGTGTTGCTTTCAGGTTTTGGGCTTTCACCATTTATAACTGCTCCCATCGCTAAAAGACTTATAGACCTGAATGGAGTATTTACAACGTTTAAAATATTAGGTGTTGCCTTTTTAATTATTGTTATATTATTGGCATTGCCCTTTAAATTTCCAGATGAATTAAAAGTTGAAAAAATTGAAGACGGCATATCAATAACTCCAAAGGAAATGTTAAAAACTTCAAAATTTTATGCGCTGTGGTTTTGTTTTATGGTAGCAACACTAGTAGGTCTTATGATTATTGGGATAACAGGGCCGGTTGGAGAAGACATTATAAAAATTGATAGTAAAAAAATCGCCATCTTTATTTCAGTTTTTTCTGCATTTAATGGGATTGGAAGGCCCTCCTTTGGATGGCTAACTGATTTGTTAAGTCCCATTAGGGTTATTTCATTATCTTATGTTTTGATAATTTTGTCGGCTATTTTATTTATAATATTTAAAGAAGGTTCTGTTGTGCTATTTATTGTATCATTTGCTTTGTTTTGGATGAACTTTGGAGGATGGCTTGCTATAGCACCAGCATTAACATCAAAATTTTTTGGAAGTAGGTTTTATAGCCAAAATTATGGTATTGTTTTTACGGCTTATGGTTTTGGTGCTATAATAGGAAACTTATTGTCAGGAATGCTGAAGGATTTTTTAGGAAGTTACAAATATGTAGCTTATCCTATAATTGCATTTGTAATCATCGCTTTAATAGTTGCTAATGTTTATTTAAAAAGGGAGGACTAAGGGGATAAATGAAAAAATATATCGTTACAACTATTTATATATTTATATTCATGACTTTTATTGGTTTTTCTGAAAATATGAGGGGTCTTTTTATTCCGATATTTAAGGAAGAATTTAGGATAAACAATAGCATGATTGGAGTAATGCTAACGGTTTCATCATTAGCATATATAATTTTTCAATACATAGGAGGAATATTAATACAAAGGCACGGTCATAAAAGGATTTATTTATCGAGTTTGATTCTAATAATACTTTCATTTTTGATGATATGGAAATCGGGAAGTTTTTATATATTACTTTTGGCCATGTTTATATTTAATGTTGGGGTATCCCTATTTTCTATATCTACCAATTCTCTTATACCAGTTTTGTTTATAGGCTATCAGGCAATTCTAATGAATCTAACTCACTTTTGCTATGGGCTTGGAACTTCAGCAGGGCAAAGAACTGTTGGGATACTACTAAAAAGAGGGCTAAATTGGAGGGAAGCTTATCTTGGTAGTGCGCTAGTGTTTTTTATTCTTTTACTTATTTTCTTTTTTATTAAATTTCCGCAGGTTGATGTTGATAAAGCAGATAAAGGGGTTAAATTTTTAGATGCAATAAAGGACAAAAGGATTCTTTTATTTGTTGCGGCATTAGGCCTTTATGTTTTTTCTGAGCTTTCGGTTGCCAATTGGTTCGCTAATTTTATGATAACCGGATATTCCCTTGATGGTTTAACTGCATCCTACTATCTTTCTTTATTCTTCTTTATATTTACGATTGGAAGATTTTTAGGGGGATTTGTAGTAGAAAAGATAGGCCGTTTTAATGCATTATTTTTATATTTTTCAATGGCTACTATTTTATTTACCGTGGGACTTGTTTTAGGTGAAAAATATTTAATTTTGATTTCAGCTTCAGGCTTCTTTTTTTCAATAGGTTTTCCAACCATAGTTCTCCTTGTTAGCAATACCTTTCAAAAAAATAGAACATATATATTAGGATTGGTTATTGCCCTTACATCGACGGTAAATATGATATTAAATTTTCTTGTGGGTTTTTTGAATGACACCATTGGAGTTTATTATACATTCTTTTTGATTCCTATTGCTCTTTTAGTTTCTTTGACGATACTGATTTATATAAAATTAAAAGTTTGGGAAAATAGTTGAATATATAGATAAATGTGGTAATATTGAATTAGAGATGTTTTGGGGTGATGGGGATGAAGAAAAAATTATTACTGGGGTATTTAATTATTGCTGTTTTAGCTATTTTTATGCATTATAAAACTATTTATGACGAGATTATAAAGCCGCCGTCTGACAAATGGTCTAAGGAAGTAGAAATTTCTAAGGCAAAGTCAAAGAGCTATCCTAAAGTTTTAAAAATGGGAGAAAATTATTTAATTGCCTTTGATGATGGGCAAAATATAAATCTTGTTACTATAGATAAATTAGGTAATAAGATAAAAGAAAAAAGCATAGATGCAATGGATGAAATGGTAAGAAGTTTAAGCCTTATTACCGATGGAAAAAATATTTACTTAAGCTGGATAATTTCTAACTCAGGAGTTAAAAGTTTAATTCAGGCTAAGCTCGATGGCAATCTTAATGTTTTAAATACCAATCAATATTTTAATGTTTACGATAGTGCTCAAATTGGCGATAATGCTATTGCTATATCAACTATTGATAGAATTGAAATTTTAGATGTAAAAAATAATAAAAAATATACTATCAATGAAAACAGAGCAACTCATCTTGCTGGAGCGGAAGCAAACGGAAAAATTATGATTTCATATCTTATAGGTGAAAATGAATTCAAATATGCAACGATTGATGATGGAGAAGTAAAAGCCGAGTATATAGGAACTGTTGGTAAGGGCGTTTTTGATAGTTTTGGAGATGTAGCTTTATCCTTTGACAAAAATTATGGATATTTGCTTGTTGAGAACAAGGTTAAAGGACAATTTGGCAATATAATTGCTATAGTATTTAATTTAGATGGAAGCAATTATAATATATCAAAATTGAAAGTAGGATATATAAGATATCTTTATAACCCACAAACTGTATCGGCAGGTGAAGGGGCTGTTTTTGTAGCAGGGTCTGAAAGAAAGGTTGGGAAAAAGGATGAGCAGTATGACATAGTTGAATTTTTAATGGATGGAGAGGAGATTAAGGAATATAATTATATTTCAAAGACGTCAAAACCATCCATGATGCCCTATTATTATGATAATTATGTAGCCTTTGCAGAATATTTAGGTGATGGAGTATATAAGATAAATTTAACATCTAGCACAGATGAATTTAAAGGAATACACAACAGAGTAAGGCCAATAGAAAGGTTAGAAGCTTTTTATAAAACCGTTATAACAATTATAAATAGCCTTCTTTATATCTTTATATACGGAATTTCGTGGATATTTGTTGGTTTATTGTTGGTTTCCATTTTTATGTTTTTCCAATATTCTTTAAAGGATTCAAAAAAACTTTTAACCTTTATCCTTATTTATTTAATAACTTTCATTGCTAAAATATATACCGTATATAGGATATCCTATATAACATTTGGAAATTTATTACCATCATATATGGCAAATATTCTAATAGGCATTTTGATTAATATAATAATAAGCCTACTTACATTGAAACATGGTTACGATGATTATAAAAACAATATTTTTGAATCGCCATTTATGCCATTTTCAAAGGCGTTAGTTATCGATACATTCTTAACGCAACTTATTTTTGTTCCATTTATAATTTAGATTGACAAAAAGAGAATATTAAGTATAAAATAAAAAATAAAAACTTAAAGGCTGTGAAAAAGAGGAGTAGGCAGTCAAAACTTACAGAGAGGAAGGTCCAGAGGTTGAGAGGCCTTCTAAGTCCCTTGCTGCTGAAGGTAGCTTTGGAGCCTTCCACCTGAAATAAAGTAGGGTGGAACGGGAGACCGTTATCTAAATGAGTGCCAGGTTTTCTGGAATAAAGGTGGTACCGCGGTCCCTCGCCCTTTTTTGGGTGGGGGATTTTTTATTGGGGGTGTCTATGAAAATGGGAATTTTTTTAATGATCATTGGGGCAATTTTAGTTTATGGGGCAAACTTTATAGTTAGCATTTTCAGAGTCAGAAATGATTATAAAAATATTTTGCTTATTAAAACAGTAGGTTTAACCATAGCTGTTATAGGCATTTTAAAAATATTTGAGATAATATAGGAGGGATATTATGGAGGATATGAATTTAGCAAAAACCTATAACCCTAAGGATTTTGAAGAAAGATTATATAACGAATGGCTTCATAAGGGATATTTTACCCCAAAGATTGACAAGTCAAAAGAGCCCTTTACAATAATGATTCCGCCACCAAACATAACAGGACAGCTTCACATGGGTCATGCCCTTGACAACACTTTGCAGGATGTCCTAATTAGATGGAAGAGAATGCAAGGGTATCCAACCCTTTGGCTTCCTGGTGAAGATCATGCAAGCATTGCAACAGAAGTTAAGGTTGAGGCAGAACTTGAAAAGCAGGGAATCTATAAAAAGCAAATCGGAAGGGAAAAATTCCTTGAAAAGGTTTGGGAGTGGACACATAAATATAGGGCAAGAATTAGAGAACAGCTTATGAAAATGGGTGCCTCCTGCGACTGGACAAGAGAAAGATTTACGATGGATGAAGGATTAAATAGAGCTATAAGGGAAGTTTTCGTAAGACTTTATGAAAAGGGACTTATTTATCAAGGAAATAGAATAATAAACTGGTGTCCTAAATGTATGACTGCCCTTTCAGATGCTGAAATTGAATACGAAGAAAAAGAAGGAAGGCTTTATCATATAAAATATCCTGTTAAGGATTCTGATGAGTATGTTATTGTTGCAACAACAAGGCCGGAAACGATGCTTGGCGACGTTGCGGTTGCAGTTAATCCAAATGATGAAAGATACAAACATCTTATAGGAAAAACTTTGATACTACCTTTAGTTGATAGGGAAATTCCTGTAATTGCAGATGAATATGTTGACATGGAATTTGGAACAGGATGCGTAAAGATAACTCCTGCCCATGATCCAAACGACTTTGAGGTAGGGCAAAGGCATAACCTTCCTCAAATAGTTGTTATGAATGAAGATGGAAGGATGAATAGCCTTGCAGGAAAATACGAAGGGCTTGAAAGATATGAGGCTAGAAAACAAGTTCTTAAGGATCTTGAGGAAAAGGGATTACTTCTTAAAGTAGAAGAACATAACCACAATGTTGGAACCCATGATAGATGTAAAACTGTTGTTGAGCCACTTTTATCGAAGCAATGGTTTGTAAAAATGAAGCCTTTGGCTGAACCTGCAATAAAGGCTGTTAAAGAAGGAAAGGTTCAATTTATTCCAGAAAGATTTGCAAAGGTTTATTTTAATTGGATGGAAAATATTCAAGATTGGTGTATATCAAGACAGCTCTGGTGGGGACATAGAATTCCTGTATGGTATTGTGATGATTGTGGAAGGCTTACTGTTCAGGTTGAGGATGCAACTAAGTGTGCCCACTGCGGTTCAACTAACATCCATCAGGATGAGGATGTATTAGATACATGGTTTAGTTCAGCTCTCTGGCCCTTCTCAACTTTAGGATGGCCGGAAAAAACAGAAGATCTTGAATATTTCTATCCAACTAGCGTTTTAGTGACTGGATATGACATAATATTCTTCTGGGTTGCAAGGATGATATTCTCAGGAATAGAACATATGGGGGAAGTTCCGTTTAAATATGTTTTAATTCATGGAATAGTTAGGGATTCACAAGGAAGAAAGATGTCAAAGTCCTTAGGAAACGGAATTGATCCCCTTGAAATAATCGACCAATACGGTGCAGATGCTTTAAGATTTACTTTAGTTACAGGAAATTCACCTGGAAACGATATGAGATTCTACATGGAAAGGGTAGAGGCTGCAAGAAACTTTGCTAACAAAATATGGAATGCAGCAAGATTTGCCCTTATGAACTTGGATGATGAAGTATTAAAGTCCTTTGATGAAACTTACTTAAATACAGCAGACAAATGGATACTTAGCAGATTAAATAAGGTTGTAGGAGAGGTTACAGAAAATCTTAATAAATTTGAACTTGGAATTGCCCTTCAAAAGATATATGATTTTATATGGTCTGAGGTTTGTGACTGGTATATTGAGCTTATAAAACCAAGGCTTTATGGAGATGATGTTAAAGATAAGGCTGCAGCCCAAAGGGTATTAAAGGAAGTTTTAGTAGACAGCTTAAAACTTTTACATCCCTTCATGCCGTTTATAACTGAGGAAATATATAAACACCTTACAGATGAGTCGCCTTCCATAACTATTGCAAGATGGCCTGAATATAGAGAAGATAGAGTATTCGAAAAAGAAGAAGCAAATATGAACCATGTTATAGATGCAATAAGGGCAGTGAGAAATATAAGAACTGAAATGAATGTTCCAAATTCAAGAAGGGCAAAGGTTATGATTTTACCTGCAAGTATAGATATAAAAGGTGCCTTTGAGGAAGGAAGAATATATTTTGAAAAGCTAGCCTATGCTTCAGAAGTAATTTTCCCTGACAAGGAAGAAATTCCAAAGGATGCTGTATCAAAGGTTATTCCAGGTGGAGAAATATTCCTACCCCTTGAAGACCTTATAGACAGGGAAAAGGAAATTGAAAGACTTTCAAAGGAAAAAGAAAAATTAGAAAAGGAAGTTGAAAGGGTAAACAATAAGCTTTCAAATCAAGGATTTATAAACAAGGCACCACAAAAGGTTGTTGATGAGGAAAAGGCAAAGAAGAAAATGTATGAGGATATGTTAAGAAAAGTTATAGAAAGATTAGAGGCATTAAAAAAATAATGTAAGGCACCATTAATGGTGCCTTACGCTTTAACAATGATCCTTGTGGTCTTCTTTATCTTCTAAGAAAGTTCTAATAACCTTTTGACAATCAGTGATTACTTCGCATATACAATCGATGTCGATGAATTTAATTGGGCAGTGGCACTTTTTGTCTGGGAATTCAGCTATAAGAATGTTACCGCATACTGCAAGAACTTTAACCCATTCTTCGCAGCAGCCCTTTAGAACGATTATAACCTTTTCGCCCTTAAGAGCTTCGAGTATATTTTTTATTGTGCAAAATTGATGTGGATGGAATGGCCCTGGAATTGAACCCATCATAATTTTCCCTCCTTTAAAATTTTTTCTACTATAACTTATGACAATTAGTGACAAAGTGTTACAAAATATGATAATTTTTTTAGGGGAGATAAACATGAATTACAAAGAGGCTTTAAATTACATTGAAAGCATAGGGAAATTCGGAATGAATTTAGGCCTTGATAGGATTAAAAAAATATGTGGCCTTATGGATAATCCAGAGGATAAATTAAAGGTTATTCATATTGCAGGAACTAATGGAAAGGGATCGACGACCACATTTATATCCTCTATTTTAAAGGAACAAGGTTATAGGGTAGGGATATACACATCACCTTATATAGAAAGGTTTACCGAAAGGATAAAGATAAACGATGAGGAAATAAAGGAGGAGGAAGTGGCTGAATATTTAGATTACTTGATCCCTTTAATTGAAAGGGTAGAAAAGGAAGGCTATGGAAAGCCTACTGAGTTTGAGATAATTACGGCAATGGCCTTTAAATATTTTTATGACAAAAATGTCGATTATGTTGTTTTAGAGGTTGGACTGGGGGGAAGGTTTGATGCAACAAATGTTGTTGATCCTATTCTTACGGTTATAACAACAATAAGCTATGATCACATGAATGTTCTTGGAAATACATTGTCAAAAATTGCCTATGAAAAGGCAGGAATAATAAAAGAAGGGGTTCCGCTGGTTCTTTATCCTCAAGAAAAGGAAGCCTATGAGGTTATAAAGCAGGTTGCAAAGGAAAAGGGCGCAAAAATATATCATGTTGAGGATTTGAAATATAATCTTAAAGAGAACACTGTAGATGGAATAATATTTGATGTTGAAGGTTACAAAAATTATAGGGATATAAAAATAAATCTTTTAGGACTACATCAAATAAACAACGCCTTAACAAGCATTATGGCTGTTGAGGTTTTAAGGGAGCTTGGGGTTGAAGTTAGTAATGATGCTCTATATAAAGGCCTAAAGGAAGCAAAATGGCCGGGAAGATTTGAAATTTTAAAGAAAAATCCATATATGGTTTTAGATGGTGGACATAATATTCAGGGTATTAATGCACTAGTGGATTCTATGAAACATTATTTTAATAACAAAAAAACATTAATAGTAACAGGAATGCTAAGGGATAAGGATTATGAAAATATGCTTGAGAAGCTCTTTGAGATAAGCAGTGATTTTGTAACGGTTACGCCGAATAGTCCAAGGGCTCTATCAGAGGAAGAATTAAAAAATATAATTATTGCTAAAGGGAAAAGGGCTGAGGCTAAAAAAAATATAGCTGATGCGGTAAATTTGGCTATAGAACGTTCCAGAGAATTCGATGTAATTTTATTTTGCGGATCCCTTTATATGATTGGCGAAGCAAGAACCATACTAAAATCATTATTATAGGTTTAACATCATATATTTATATATAGCGATTTTTTGAGGTTAACGTTTTGAGTGAACTGGAGAAAATTGAAATGGCGTATAAATTATATTATCTTGCTAATAAGCTTCAGGATAAAGTTCCCAAACCCATCCTCGAGTTTTCAAAGAAGATTTGCAATGAATATGTCAAGATGGCTAAGGAAAATGGGATTAAAAGTGATTTAAGGAATATATTAAAATAAATCCGGGTTTCCCCGGATTATTCTTTTAAAAGATCTATTATTTTTTCATATAAAGTAACATAATTTCTTTCCCAATTTTCGCATATGGATGTTGCCTTTTCTAATGAGGATGTCCTTAGCCTAAGGTCAAATATTATTTTCTCATTTTCAAGAAGTTTGATATCCACAAAGTATTCATTCCCAATAGCTTCATATCTTGAAATGGTAGTGTATTTGTTTTCAGGTTCTATATTTTGATCCTTTAAATAATCATCTATTACCTTCAGCTTTTTTTCAGGGATTCTGTCTATAAAAAATTCTAAAGTTCTTTTTCCCTTTAATGAAATTCTTAATAATTGCTTGTTTATTTCTTTATTTATTTCTATAAATCCGCTTTCAATAAGTTCTGATATGTATTGCTGCAATGAAAAATAGTTTATTAAATTGTTTTCAAGAACTATTTGTGTAAGGGAAGAGTTTGTGATTGGGGTATCGATTTTATTTAGGATATATAATATAAGCAATTTATTTTCAGCAAGTTCAGTCGTATCTCTATACATTATATCCCTCCAAAAAAATAATTAGGGCATTACATTTTATATTATAACAGCATTTAATATAAATTTTCAATAAAAATGCTCCCTTTCGGGAGCTTTAAGATCATATTTTATCCGGCATTTTTCCGTTTAATATTTCCTTTTCAGCCATTGCAATTAATCTTTTAACTATGGTTCCTCCGACTCTACCACAATCTCTAGATGAAATGTTGCCCCAATAATCTTCAGAACCTTGATATACAGGTATTCCAAGTTCTGATGCGATTTCATACTTCATATTATCAAGAGCCTTGTGAACCTCAGGAACCAGTTGGCTTCTTCCATGATATTCTTGTCCTGCTGCCATTTTATAACCTCCTTTTTAGAATATGTAATATTGTTTCCTTATGGGGGTGATGAATAAGAATGTATCTTATTAATAATTTGTGTAATTTTGGGTCGAATATACAAGAAATTTCTGGTTATTAGTTAAAAAAGTGCGGCCTTTGCCGCACTTTAGGTCAATTTATCCTTTATAGGGATTTTGTAGTTTTTTCTAGGCCCATGCTTGTGAGCACTTTTTAATTGAGCTTTTTGGGATTTGGCTTCTCTATGATAGTGCCTATCCTGACCTAGGAGGTTTTCAGATGCAAATTCAGTTTGGTGACCAAACAGATTTGTAAATCTAGCTCTTCGCATGGTCATACAAAACCCCTCCTTTTAATTGACCTATAATTAGTTTTTACAAAAAAAAGATAATTATTATATTTCTGGTGCAGGCATATTTTTATGCCTGCATATAATATTTTTTGTGTAAAAATAATAAATATTTATTGTAATAAAATTTTGGAGGGAATCGGGTGAAGGTTATAGTTATATCAAAAAAAGCAGTAGCGAAATCAATGATAGTTATGTTTATTTTTTTATTTTCCATTCTTTATGCTGCAACAGGGAGGTATGAACTTTTAAATGTGTTTTTGAATACTCAAAGGGAACTCCCAATTTACTGTGTGGAAACTGATGAAAAAAAGATTGCAATAACCTTTGATGCAGCTTGGGGAAATGAATATACAGATGAAATATTAGATATATTAGAAAAAAATGGAGTAAGGGCTACCTTTTTCTTAGTAGGAAGTTGGGTGGATAAATATCCTGAGACGGTTAAAAAGATTTTTGAAAAGGGACATGAAATAGGGAATCATTCAACTACTCATCCTCATTTTTCTCAGATAACCCCGGATAAAATGAAGGAGGAGATATTTAAAACCAGCGACAAAATAAAGAGGATTACAGGGAAAGGGACTAATCTTTTTAGACCTCCCTTTGGAGATTATAATAGCCTGGTGGTAAAAACGGTAAAGGAAACCGGACATTTCTGCATACAATGGGATGTGGATTCAATCGACTGGAAGGATCCAGGTGAAGATGTTATATATAGTAGGGTTGTTAGTAGGGTTACAAATGGCTCTATAATACTTTTCCATAATTACGCCAAGCAAACTCCTAAGGTTTTAGACGGAATTTTAAAGGAGCTAAAAAGAAAAGGATATGAATTTGTAACTGTATCGGAGCTTATTTATAAGGAAAATTATTATATTGATCATACAGGGAGGCAGAAACCCATTAAGAATAACTAACGAAGAATTAGACAAAATAAATAACAGAAGATAAAACGGGGTGATGCAATGCTAGTTATTGGAATATTAGGAAGCAGAGGCAAGTCTAAAGTTTTAGAAATTATTTATGAGGAACTTAAAGAACATGGCAAAGAAGTTGTATGCATAGGAACCCACGACAATTCTAATGAGGCTTTTGAAAAAATATTATTTAAAGAAGTTGAATATGTTCTTATTGCCATATCAAGGGAGGATTTAATAGAAGATAGGATATCCAAAATAAAATTTGATGTGATTATTAATCTTGGCTTTGATGCAATGGAAGATTTAAATGATAAGATAGCAGAGGTTGTTGAAAATATAAAGGAAGAAGGTTATTATATATTCAATTCAGATTTTAATTTTCCTATAAATCTTAATCATTCAAATATTTATGTCATATCCTATGGTCTTAACGATAAATCAACAGTTACAGCAACAAGTATAGATGATCTAACTTGCCTTTGCTTTAGCTTTTGCCTGCAAAGGGCTATTGTAAATATCAATGGAGACCTTATTCAACCCTTTGAAAAGCCTTATGAAGTTATAGGCAAATACCATGATGTTTATTATTATCTTGCTGCTTTAACTTGTTTGATGATTTTTGGAATTATTTAGTAATAATGTTTTTGGAATTTGAATATTTATATTTTAGATATAAAACACGAAGGGAGAGGGATGGGGATGCAAAATTTATTTTTGACAAACAAAGCCTATGTTGAGGGGAAAATAGTTTCACCTCTAACCTTTAGCCATGAAATGTATGGTGAGGGCTTTTACAACTTTTTCATTGAAGTTCCAAGATTAAGCCAAACTGTTGACGTTTTGCCGGTTACTGTATCGGAGAGGCTTATAGCCAACCTTGATATGTCCCAGGGAAATTTAATTTCTATAGAGGGTCAGATAAGATCCTATAATAGAGTGGTTGACGGGGCAAGTAGACTCCTTCTTACCATTTTTGCAAGGGATATAAAAAGAATTGATACAATTTCAGACAAGCCTAATGAAATAAGCCTCGATGGTTACATATGCAAGCAGCCTGTTTATAGAACAACTCCCCTTGGGAGGGAAATTACCGACATATTGATAGCTGTAAATAGGGCATACAACAAATCCGATTATGTTCCAGCTATTGCATGGGGTAGGAATGCCAGATTTTCTAGCAAGTTCGAAGTAGGGACCCATGTGAAGATTTGGGGCAGAATGCAGAGCAGGGAATATGAAAAGAAACTATCAGATGACAACATAGTAAAAAGGATTGCCTATGAAGTTTCAATCTCAAAACTTGAAAAGATAGAGGATGAATAAAGGAAGTAGCATTGACTACTTCCTTAAATCGTCTAATAGCTTTGTTTTTTCCTTTGTTTTGTCGTCAACCCTTTTTATAACCTTTGCAGGAACTCCAGCTACAACAACTCCGCTTTCAACATCGTGGGTTACAACTGAGCCTGCAGCAACAACTGAACCTTTTCCAACTTTAACTCCTTCTAAGATTACAGCGTTTGCCCCTATTAGAACATCATCCTCAATTATAACAGGATCTTTGCTTGGAGGTTCTAATACACCTGCTATTACTGCACCTGCACCAACATGAACATTTTTACCAATTTTACCCCTTGCACCTATTACAGCATTCATGTCGATCATTGAATTTTCCCCGATTTCAGCACCTATATTTATAACAGCTCCCATCATTATAACAGCATGATCTCCGATTGTAACTCCTTCTCTTATTATTGCTCCAGGTTCAATCCTTGCATTAACATGTCTTATGTCCATCATCGGGATTGCTGAATTTCTTCTATCCCATTCAATTCTATATTTTTTAATTTTATCTTTATTCTCTTCTAAAAATTTTTCCACAACATCGTTTTCACCAAATAATATATAAAAATTATCTTTACCGTAAATATCGATATTTTCAGGGCATAATCCTTCAAGGTTTCCATCTACATAAACCTTAACAGGAGTTGTCTTTTTAGCTTCCTTTATGTATCTTGCTATTTCATATGGATCAGTTAAATCATATTGCCTTTGTTCCAACTTTATCACCTCTACCTTTAATTTAAAGTTTACTATGACTTTGCTTAATAATATATCATTTAATAATTATTTTTGTCAATTAATAGAAGGAGATTATTACAATTTATGTTATAATTATAATTGAATTATTATTGAAAGGGGTAGTAATATGGGTAAGCTTACTAAGGGATGTATTCAGGTTTATACAGGCGATGGAAAAGGTAAAACTACTGCAGCAATTGGGCAGGGAGTTAGGGCAGCAGGAAATGAACTTAGGGTTTACATGGTGCAGTTTTTAAAGGGATCGGAAACAGGTGAATTAAAAAGTATAGAAAAATTAGATCCATATTTTAAAATATTTAGATTTGAAAAGAAAAGGGGCTTTTTTTGGACGCTAAGCGATGAAGAAAAGGCAGAATTAAAAAAGGAAATAGAAGAAGCCTTTGAGTTTTGTAAAAAGGTATTGAAAAATAAAGAATGCGACGTTTTAATATTGGATGAGATTATGGGGGTATTACATAACAAGCTTTTATCAGTTGAAGAAGTTGTAGAATTTTTAAAATCTAAGCCTGAAGATATGGAAATTATTTTAACTGGCAGAAATGTTCCAAAGGAAATCATGGAAATTGCTGATTTGGTTACTGAAATGAAAGAAATAAAACATTATTTTGAGAAGGGAGTTCCCGCAAGAAAAGGAATTGAATTTTAATATTATTGTAACCTAAATTGAAAAAGTGAATATTGTAATATTAACAAGCAATTTTTTGAAGGGAACTTTATGCTACAAATCACAGCCCTACATTATATTTACCTTATCTTTATTTTACTTGTAATTACCTTTATGGTTTATAAGAAGGATACGAGTTTAATATGCATCATTGGAATTTTTGTTTTAGGGTTAGTTGCTACGGGTTCAGTTTATCAATCGATTATGGCTGTATTTAATGGATTAGCCTATGCAATCAAGGAACTTTTAGGAACTATTTTGATTATTTCCATAATCGTTGGCATGGGAAGTGTTCTAGAAAAAACGGGTATAAATCAAGAGATGGTTAGGCCATTTTTAAAATTAATTAAAACACCAAGCTTAGCCTACTGGATAATAGGTCTTGTAATGATGATTATTTCCTGGTTTTTCTGGCCATCACCAGCAGTTGCTTTAATTGGAGCTATATTTGCACCGGTTGCAATTAAAGCTGGGCTTCCGGCCCTTGCTGTAGCAATGGCTATGAACCTATTCGGACATGGAATTGCCCTTTCAAGCGACCTTGTAATTCAAGGTGCACCGAAACTTACTGCAGGTGGTGCTGGAATTGAAGTGGCTGAGGTTATAAGGGCAAGTATTCCCCTCACAATTGTAATGGGACTTGTTACCACTGTTACAGCCTTCATTTTAATTAATAAAGACATGAAAAGAGGAATTTTAAAGGTTAAAGAACAAATTAAAGAGGATAATATAAAAAAGGAGTCCCCGCTTTCACTATATTATAGAAAACTATTTGCAGTTTTAATTCCTATAGTTTTTGCATTAGATATAGTTATAATGCAAGCCTACAAACTTCAAGGTGGGGACGCAACGGCTTTAATTGGAGGAACGGCTCTGTTTATCCTTATATTAATACTTCTTTTTTCATCAAAAACAAAGGCGATTGATGAGGTTATAAATTACTTGATCGAAGGGTTACAATTTGGATTTAAAGTATTTGGTCCTGTAATTCCGATTGCAGCATTTTTCTACTTAGGAGATGAAGGATTTTTAAAGATTATTGGGGAATTTCTTCCTAAAAATTCAACTGGGCTTGTAAATGATTTAGGACTTGCTCTATCTCAGATAGTTCCAGTAAACAGGGTTCTTAGCGCTGCATCCCTAACAACCGTTGGTGCTATAACCGGGCTTGATGGTTCAGGATTTTCGGGAATAAGCCTTGCCGGAACTGTTGCCAAAATATTTGGAACAGCATTAGGAAGAGGCACCGCCACATTAACTGCCCTTGGTCAACAGGCAGCTATTTGGGTAGGTGGAGGAACGTTAATTCCTTGGGCTGTTATCCCAGTTGCAGCAATTTGTAAGGTTAGCCCCTTTGATCTTGCAAGAAAGAATTTGATCCCTGTTGTTATAGGGCTTGTTGTTACAACTATATTTGCAATGTTTATTATATAAAAGGGACTGCTAACGCAGTCCCTTCAGATTGTAGACAACCTCTCATTGGTGTTTAGACTTTGCAAGAGCCCCGTGAATGGATTTCAAAAAGGCATCTCTCATGAGTTCTAGCAATTCTTGCTTTTCGACTTTTCAAAAGTCCGTAATTCTGCACACGGACGTGCAGAGCCGAGTGGCCGACACGGGTGTCGGCTCACGAGGGTAGGACTTTTGAAAACAAAGAAAAGCTTAGAATTGCTTAGCGAAATGAGCGAATGCCAGGGAAATCCTTCACGGGGCTTATCAAAAAACAACTTTTTCAACAGTCTGAAGAGACTGCTAACGCAGTCCCTTTTTGTGACAACATTAGACATTATTGCATAACATATATTAGAAAATAAAAGAGGTGGAGATTATGAAAAAATATGTTGAAGTAAAATATGATTCCTTTGAACAAATAAAGGAAGTTGATATAGATTTACATTTAAATAAAAAATTTTTTCGATGGGGTAAAGGGTAGAAGGGTAATTATTTTCTGTATTTTATCTCTTTTTTTAAGAAGTATAATGAATTAGTTTACTAAAGACTACATAAATGAATTAGGGGGTGAGCTGATGAACAATCAAAAGGAAAGATTGCTAAATGAGGAAGTAAATTGTGAAGTTTGCAGCCAATCCTCAACTGGAGTAGGATGTGAATGCTGCTGCAATGGAAGCCAAAACATTACCTTTAAGCCATGTGAAGATGTAATAGATTATACTGTAGGTCCTTTTGATTTAAAGTGTGAAGGAAGATTTTTGAAGGTAAGGGTAAGGCTTAAAAATGTTTGTTGTAATAGAAAAATAAACGTTGGCGTATTGGTTTGTGAACCAGTTGATGGAACCTTCTATACAAGGGGATTCAAAGCTTGCCAAATTGTTGTTCCTGGAACAGGATGTAAAGATGTAACAATAGATGAATTCTGCTTTGTATTCCCTGATGAAGATCTTTGCAGAAGCAAAACCTATGTTGTTAAGGTTGTTGCACATTATGCAGAATTCCCAAGCTTCCCATTCTGCCCGTGCTAATTAAAAGTGGCCATCTGAAAAGATGGCCATAATTTCTACCAATTAAAGATATCCTTTAAATTTATTGAGAGACCATTAAAGGAATAAGAATATGCAATATCTTCTGAAGTTAAAGCTGCATATTCGATATATAAATCCTTTTCTAAAACAAAAATCTGCAAGGTTTTATTTCTTGGATTTATTATCCAATATTCTTCTACTTTGAATTTTGAATATAGGGACATTTTTTTTATGTAATCTATTGATGCTGTGGAAGGGGATAAAACTTCGATTATTAATTTTGGAATTCCTTTATAGCCTTTATCTGTGATATTTTCTTTATCGCAAATTATTGTTAAATCAGGCTGAACCACATTGATCTCACCAGTGTTTTCATTTTCAAATATAACGTCAAAGGGATATAGAATAGGAATGCAATTAGTATTTTTAAAAAAATTCATTAATTCAATATTAAGCTTAGAAATAACTATTTGATGTTCAAAGGATGGTGAAGCAAGAAGATAAATTTCGCCATCTATAAACTCAGCCCGTTTATCTTTAGTTAAGTCTAAAAACTCCTCATAGGAATATTTTTTTGGGCTAGGTAACATTGGTATCACTCCCAAATTAAACTGTTTCTTATATTTAAAATATTATAACCTATTTATAAAATCTTCAATCCTGTTTAACCCTTCCCTTAAAGTTTCCATAGAACTTGCAAAGGAGATCCTTATAAATCCTTCACCTAATGGTGAAAAGGCATCACCTGGAACTACTGCAACCCTTTTATCCTCCAGAAGTTTTGTTGCAAATTCTAAAGATGATAAACCAAATTTTTTAATCGATGGGAAAAAGTAAAAGGCACCGTTTGGTTTTACAACATCAAATCCTATATCTAAAAGCCTTTCATAAACAAAATCCCGCCTTTTTTTATATTCCTCCCTCATAGAAATTGGATCCAAAGGGCCATTGGTAAGGGCCTCTAATGCCGCATATTGGCTAATGGATGAGGCACAGGAGTTTATGTATTGATGAAGCTTGATCATTTCCTGTGATATATATTTAGGAGCAAGGGTGTAGCCTATTCTAAAACCTGTCATGGAATGGGACTTTGAAAGGCCGTTAACCACAATAGTCTTATCAAAGACCTCCCTAAAGCTTGCAATGGATACATGTTCAAAATCATATGTAAGCTCACTATATATTTCGTCAGATAGGATAAATATATCTTTATCCTTTATTAATTTTATGATTTCATAAAGTTCAGCTTTATTTAACATAATCCCCGTAGGATTTGAGGGAGAAGGAATGATTATGCATCTTGTTCTTTCGGTTAAATGCTTTTTAATAAGTTTTGCTTTTAACTTAAAATCATGATTGGTAGTATCAATAAAAACAGGCTTTGCACCGCAAAGTTTTATAACTGGCTCATAACCTGGATAAATCGGTCCTGGGAGGATTACTTCAGAATTTTCATCAAGGATGGTGTTTAGGGCAATGTAAATTGCTTCGCTACCGCCGCTTGTTATAATAATTTCATCGTCAGGATTGTATTCTATACCATACTTTTTGTAATAATTTGAAACTGCTCTTCTAAGTTCTAAAATTCCAGCATTATGGGTATAAACCGTTTTATTATTATCTAAGGCAATCTTTGCAGCATCCTTTACATGGGTTGGAGTTTCAAAATCCGGTTGACCTATAGTTAGATTTATAGCATCCTTATATTGTGATACGAGATTATAAAATCTTCTTATACCTGAAATCTGGATATTTTTTATCCTTCTATTTAAAAGCTCTTCCATTGTATCTTCCTCCTATTTAAAAAGCCCACCTTAAGGTGAGCTTTTCATTTATTTTAATACATCATTCATTGTATAAAAATTAGGCTTTTTTCCTACTAAGAATTTTGCAGCCCTTATAGCACCATAGGCAAACACATCCCTTGATAGTGCAGAGTGGTTTATTTCAATAACCTCTCCTGCGCCTGCAAAAATAACAGAATGTTCGCCAACTATAGCACCGCCCCTTATTGCATGGATTCCAAGTTCCTCCTTTTTTCTTTTATCAGTTTTAGAATGCCTGCCGTAAACATATTCTAAGCTATTTTGAAGGGATGAATTTATAGCATCTGCAAGCATAAGAGCAGTTCCGCTTGGTGAATCAAGCTTTTGATTGTGATGCTTTTCGATGATTTCAATGTCAAAATCTCCATAAAGTATTGGAGCGATGTTTTTCAAAAGATTAGTTATAAGGTTAATTCCAATAGACATATTTGCTGAGTTTAATATTGGAATTTTTTCAGAAGCCTTCTTCATCTTTTCTTTTTCTTCAGGAGAAAACCCTGTTGTGCATATTACAAGGGGAACATTTTTACTAAGTCCAAACTCTAAAATAGAATCTAAGGCCGAGTGGTTTGAAAAATCTATTAAAACATCAACATCCTCCTGAACCTTTGATAAGCAGTCATAAACAGGATAAGGGTTTTTTATTTTATTAGGTTCCCTATCAACACCACAAATGATCTTCATATCCTCCATTTGAGATATTATTCTTGTCAATACCTGACCCATCTTACCATTACAACCATGTAATAAAACCTTCATATCTTCACCTCTATAACTTGATTCCGTATTTGATCATTTCCTGCTTGAGTATTTCAAGGTTCTTTGGAGAGATTTCAACAAGTGGAAGCCTTAATGTTCCAACATTCATTCCCATAAGGTTCATTGCGGCCTTAACAGGAATTGGATTTGTTTCTATAAAGAGGGCTTTAATAAGTGGTAGCATCTTTAATTGAAGTTGTTTTGAACCTTCTATATCCCCATTAAACCACTTTTCGCACATATCGTGGGTATCCCTTGGAAGGATATTGGCAACAACAGAAATAACTCCCTTTGCACCAAGGGCCATCATTGGAACAACTTGATCATCGTTGCCTGAATATATGTCTAAATTATCGCCACAGAGCTGAGCAATTTCTGCAACTTGAGTTATATTGCCGCTTGCTTCCTTTACAGCTACTATATTTTCTATTTTTGATAGTTCATAGAGAGTTTCAGGCAAAATATTAAACCCAGTTCTTGATGGAACATTGTAGATAATTATCGGCTTTTTAACTTGAGATGCTATTGCCTTGAAGTGTTCAATAGCTCCCCTTTGGGTTGTCTTGTTATAATATGGTGTGATAACTAAAAGGCCATCAACGCCGATAGAATCAGCCCATTTTGACATTTCAACAGCAGCCTTAGTATTGTTAGAACCTGTTCCTGCAATAACAGGGATTCTTCCCTTAACAACATCTACTGTAAACTTTATAGTTTCCTTTCTTTCTTGTTCGCTCATTGTTGACGCTTCGCCGGTAGTTCCGCATACTATTATTGCGTCTGTTTTTTCTTCAATATGCCATTCAATAAGCTCCTCAAGCTTTTTAAAGTCAACGCCATCCTCCTTAAATGGAGTTACTATAGCAACCCCTGAACCCTTGAAAAGAGTCATATAAACCATCCTCTCTAAAAATATACTTAATATTATTATATGCACAAAATGTTCTAGGTTACAATTAGTTATTTACAATAAGTTCAGCAATCTGAACAGCATTAGTTGCAGCACCTTTTCTTATGTTATCTGCAACAACCCACATATTAAGACCATGTTCTACGCTAAAGTCCCTTCTTAATCTTCCAACAAATACTTCGTTCTTCCCCTCTGCTAAAATCGGCATTGGATAAATATTGTTTGAAGGATCATCCATTAATATAACGCCTTTACTGTTTTTAAGTATTTCTTTAATTTCTTCTAAATTAAAATCTTTTTCAAACTCGACATTTATAGACTCACTGTGGCCGTGGTAAACAGGCACCCTAACTGTAGTTGCAGTAATTTTAAGATCAGGTCTGTGCATTATCTTTTTTGTTTCTTCAATCATTTTCATTTCTTCCTTTGTGTAACCGTTATCCATAAAAACATCTATGTGGGGGATAACGTTGAATGCGATTGGGTGAATAAATTTTTTAGGTGCAATCCCTTTTATACCATTTTGAAGATCCTCATATCCTCCCTGACCTGCACCTGAAACTGCTTGATATGTTGAATAAACTATTCTTTTAATTTTGTATTTTAAATCTAGGGGCTTTAATGCAACAACCGCTTGGATCGTGGAGCAGTTAGGGTTTGCTATTATTCCTTTATGCCAATTTATATCTTCTGGGTTTACTTCAGGAACAACAAGCGGAACGTCATCGTGCATCCTCCATGCTGAGCTATTATCTATTACAACACATCCCTTTGATGCAGCAATTTTTGCAAATTTTAAACTTGTTGAGGCACCAGCTGAAAAAAGAGCAATATCTATTCCTCTATCAAAGGAATCCTCCTTTAATTCCTCAACTATATATTTTTTTCCTTTGAATTCTATTTCACTTCCTGCTGATTTTGCCGAAGCAAAAAGATAAAGTTCATCGATGGGGAAATTTCTCTCCTCTAAAACCCTTAACATCATTCTACCAACCATTCCGGTGGCACCAACTACTGCAACCTTTGGCATGGTAATCCCTCCTTAAATATATTCAATAATAATCTATGAAAAAAATATTTATTAGATGTATTATACCATATAATTAATAAAAATTAAGATATCTTTAAAATTTATCCATAGGAAAAATTGACAATGAGTTTAAATGATGTTATTATACATTTGCAAGATTTAGATATAATTAAATTCAAAAAACGAAGAAAAATGGCAAGGAAAATGTCGAAATGTGAAATATTAATTTTTTTTAATATTAATTGTCGAAAAAGAAATTAAATTATAAATTTTTAAAAAACGTAGTTTTAAACGTCAAAAATATTTTTTTAAATATATTTATTCAAATTAGAAGGGGGGATTTTAAAGTTTTTATTTAATAATAACTAAAAAAATATTAAAGGGGGATGAAAAATGACAAGGTATCTTTTAAGAAGAATTGGATACATGGTGTTAACCATGTGGGTAATCATTACAGCTACCTTTTTTCTTATGAATACTTTGCCTGGTGACCCAATAAGGAATAAGGCAAAGCAGCTTCCACCTCAAATTCAACAAAATTTAAGAAAAAGATATGGACTTGATAAACCCGTTCACATTAGGTATCTAATTTACTTAAAGAATCTATTACATGGAGATCTTGGGGAATCTATAGAATTCCCGGGTGAAACAGCTAATAACATAATAAAAGAAAAATTCCCTGCATCAGCAAGACTTGGACTTCAGGCTGTATTTTTTGGATTAATTATAGGTCTTATTTTGGGTATTTTAGCTGCCTTTTACAAAAATACATGGATAGATTATCTTGTAATCTTTATAGCCTTAGTAGGTGTTTCTGTCCCGAGCTTCGTCGTTGCAGCCCTTATTCAGAAGTATTTAGCAGGGGGATTCTTCCCAATAGTTGGATGGCCTTCTGAAAATGTTTGGTTCTCGGGATGGCGATATACGGTATTACCTACATTTGCATTGTCATTGGGTAGTATTGCAATATATTCAAGATATATGAAATCATCCGTATTAGATGTTATTAACCAGGACTATATAATGACAGCAAGAGCAAAGGGTGTTCCTAACGTTCAGATAGTTTGGAAACATATCTTAAGAAATGCTATATTACCAATTATAACGATATTAGGACCTCAGATTGCAGGTATCATCACAGGAACCTTTGTTATAGAAAGAATATTTGCTATACCTGGACTTGGTGAATACTATGTTGCAAGTATAAACGCAAGAGATTACACAATGATTATGGCAACTACAGTATTCTTTGCATTCCTATTTATTCTATCCCTACTTATAGTAGATATTCTTTATGGTGTAATTGACCCAAGAATTAGAGTAACTGGTGAAAAGAGATAGGGGGGATAATATGCTTGAACTCAACAAGGAAAAGTTTCAAATATTAGGATGTGAAGGCCAAAATGCCGATGCGATAATGAGGCCTAATATAACCTATTGGCAGGATGCATGGAGAAGACTAAAGATGAATAAGGTTGCAATGTTTTCCATGTATCTTTTGCTAGTGATAATATTGATGTGTATAGTAGGTCCTTATTTAAGACCTTATGGATTTGAAGAGCAATTTATTGAGCTTGCAAATACTCCACCTACTAAAGAACACTGGTTTGGGCTTGATCAGCTTGGAAGAGATATTTTTGTTAGATTATGGAAGGGTGGACGTGTATCTATAGCTATAGGTTTAATTGCAACTTTCATCTGCACAGTTGTAGGTGCACTATATGGTGGAATTTCTGGATACCTTGGCGGATTAGTTGATGATGTTATGATGAGAATTGTTGAAGTTATTGTAGGAATTCCATACCTTATAGTTGTTATATTGATATCAATAGTATTTGAAAAGGGATTATTCTCCCTAATACTTGCCCTAGTTTTAACAGGTTGGACAGGTATTGCAAGAATCGTAAGAGGACAGATATTGCAGCTTAAGGAATCTGAATACGTTCTTGCAGCTCAAGCCCTTGGTGCTGATCCTGCAAGAATAATCATAAAACACCTTATTCCAAATACTATAGGTATAATAATTGTTTATATGTCCCTTAATATACCTTCATACATTTTTGCAGAAGCTTTCTTGAGCTTTATAGGTCTTGGAGTGCAACCTCCAAACACAAGCTGGGGTGCAATGGCTGCATTTGGACAGCAAAACATGGATTTTTATCCATATCAGTTAATATTCCCAGCAGCAGCGATAAGCTTAACAATGCTTGCATTTAACTTACTTGGTGATGGTCTAAGAGATGCTCTAGACCCAAGACTACGTCAATAAAGGAGGTTGTGCCATGGAAAGATTGCTTGAAGTAAGAAATTTAAGAGTTTCATATCATACATACGCAGGGGAAGTTCAATCAGTAAGAGGAGTATCCTTTACCCTTGATAAGGGTGAATCCTTAGCAATAGTAGGTGAATCAGGTTGTGGAAAGACAGTTACTTCAAAGGCTATAATGGGGCTCATTCAGACGCCTCCGGGGGAGATCAAAAAGGGAAGCGAAATATTATTCCAGGGGAAAAATATTTTAGAGTTTTCAAAAAAGGAATGGCAACAATATAGAGGTGCTGAAGTTAGTATGATCTTCCAGGACCCAATGACATCTTTAAATCCTACTATGAAGGTAGGTTTGCAGATTGCAGAAAGCCTTATGATCCATAGGGGTATGTCAAAGAAGGAAGCTTTTAAAGAAGCAGTAAAGATGCTGGAAATGGTTAATATACCAAACGCAGAAAGCAGAGCAAACCAATATCCACACCAATTTTCAGGTGGTATGAGACAAAGAGCAATGATAGCCATAGCTCTTGCATGCAATCCTAAAATACTTATTGCTGATGAGCCAACAACAGCCCTTGATGTTACTATCCAGGCGCAAATAATCGACCTTATGAAGGAGCTTCAAAAGAAGCTTGGAACATCAATAATTCTTATTACTCATGATCTTGGCGTTGTTGCAGATATAGCACAAAAATTGATAGTTATGTATGCAGGACAAATAGTTGAAAGAGGAAACGCAGAGGAATTATTCTATAATCCACAGCATCCATATACATGGGCTCTTTTAAGGGCAGTTCCAAGACTTGACTCAGAAAAGAAGGAGGACTTAATATCAATACAAGGAACTCCACCAGACCTTATAGCACCGCCTAAGGGATGTCCATTTGCATCAAGATGTCAATACAGAATGCAAATTTGTGATGAAGTTCCACCACCAGTTACAAAGATTAGCGAAACTCATGAAGCAGCTTGCTGGTTACATCATGAGTATGCTCCAAAAGTGGACATTCCTGTTGGTAGAGGAGGTGTATTATAATGTCAGAAGTAAGAATAACTGAACAAAAAGGTCAAGTTTCAGATGAGGTATTAGTTGAAGTTAAAAATTTGAAAAAATATTTTAGAGTAGGGAAAAATGCCATCTTAAAGGCAGTTGACGATTTGAATTTATATATTAGAAAAGGTGAAACATTAGGTATGGTTGGAGAATCCGGTTGTGGTAAAACCACAGCGGGAAGAACTATACTTGGAATATATAGTCCAACTGATGGTGAAGTTTTATTTGAAGGAAAAAATGTGCATAAGCTTTCAGGAAGAGAGAAAAAGGAATATACTAAAGAGGCACAAATTATTTTCCAGGACCCATATGCCTCATTAAATCCAAGAATGACTGTTGGGGATATTATAGCAGAAGGAATAGATATTCATGGAATATACACTGGAAAAGAAAGATTAGAAAGGGTTTATGAACTTTTAAGAATGGTTGGACTTAACAAGGAACATGCTAACCGTTTCCCACACGAGTTTTCGGGTGGGCAAAGACAAAGAATAGGTATCGCAAGAGCCCTTGCGGTAGAACCTAAATTTATAGTTTGTGACGAGCCTATATCAGCTCTTGATGTTTCAATCCAAGCTCAGATTGTAAATATGCTTATAAAATTTCAAAGGGAACTTGGCTTGACTTACCTTTTCATTGCCCACGACCTTGCGATGGTTAAGCATATTTCAGATAGGGTTGCGGTTATGTATCTTGGTGTAAATGTTGAGCTGGCAGAAAGCTTTGAACTTTACAAGAATCCTTTGCATCCATATACTCAGGCGCTTTTATCAGCAATACCGATACCAGACCCAGAAGTTGAAAAAAAGCGTCAAAGAATTATGCTTGAAGGAGAAGTTCCAAGCCCAATAAATCCGCCTGTTGGATGTAGATTCAAAGCAAGATGCAAACATGCAAAGCCAATCTGCGGAGAACTAAATCCACAGCTTAAAGAGGTTAGCCCAGGACATTATGTAGCTTGTCATTTATATTAATGAATAAAAAAACACCTCCCTGTAATAATAAAACTAGGGAGGTGTTTTTATGGCTACACCTTTTAAGAAGGTAGTAAAGGCAAAGCTAAAATCCAAAAAGGAACTTACTCCAAAGGAAAAGGAAAGAGAAAAATTAAAATATGAAATTGCTGAGGAATTAGGACTTTTAGATAAAGTAAAAAAATACGGTTGGAGCGGTTTAACCGCAGAAGAAACAGGAAGAATAGGTGGAATTATGACAAAGCTTAACAAGGATGCAGGACGAAAATGGAACGAATAGCTATGCTGTTGTCTTAAGTAATGTTAAATTACCCTTTATTTTAAATTCACCTAGGGAGGCAGGAATTAGAAAACTATCCCCCATTTTTATTTCATAATCTCTATCATATATTAATTTTCCTTCACCTTCGATTGTAGTAAAGATTATAAAGGAGTTATTTGGTTTGTCTTTGAATTCTTCCTTTACATTAATTATATCTACATTAAAGTATTTGCAGCTTACTGCCTTTGCTATGTTGTAACCATCAAGTTCTATGAAAATTGGTTTTAATACTTTTCCTTCAAAATCATAATCTATAACATCTAAGGCTTTATCTATATGCAATTCTCTTTTTTTTCCGTCCTTATCAACTCTATTCCAATCGTAAAGTCTATAGGTTATGTCGCTGTTTTGCTGGATTTCTGCCAGTAAAAGTCCATCTAAAATTGCATGAACTGTTCCTGAAGGTATAAAAATTATGTCGCCCTTTTCCACAGGAACAAAGTTTAAAATCTCTTCAACAGTATTTTCTTCTAATGCTTTTTTTAAACTTTCTTTAGTTGTCCCCTTCTTAAGCCCGTAAACAAGTTTTGCATCTTCTTTAGCGTCTATAACATACCACATTTCTGTTTTTCCAAGCTGATTTTCAACTCTTTTAGAGTAATCATCATCCGGATGAACTTGTATGGATAATTTATCGTTGGCATCGATAAGCTTTATAAGAAGAGGAAAACTATCGTATTTTTTACCAAGAATTTCCTTACCATAGAGCTTAATTACTTCATCTAATGCTTTTCCCTTTAAAGGACCATTTTTTATTATGCTCATTCCATTTTTATGACAGCAAATCTCCCAGCTCTCGGCAACATTACCCTTTGGAATATTTCTTTTAAAATAAGTTTCAAACTTTCTTCCACCCCAAATAATACTTTTATAAACCGGCTCAAAAAACAATGGATAAAGCATTTTGATCCCCCTTTAACATAGTGTAAAATTATTGTAGGACGAAAAAGGACAAAAAATTTAAAAGAGACAACCCCTGTGGTAAAATAAAAAGTGGAAAAAACACAAATCAATAAGGGGGTGTCTCTTTTGAATAATATTATACAACATGATATTATACAACAACATTTAATAAATTTCACTACTAAATTAATAAAAAATGTAGAAGAAATGCTGTCAAAAGAATGGGATTTTACAAAACTTGTTGAGGTAGTTAAAGAATCGACTGATGAACTTGGAAGGAATATAATAAAAGACTTTTTAGAAGAATTAGATAAAGCGATTAAAGAAGATGATAAGAGAAAAAAGGAATGGATAGTTGAAAGAAAAGACAAGAAAAGTATTATTACGCTCCTAGGAGGAATAGAATATTCAAGAACATACTACAAATCAAGAAAGAGCGGAGAATATAGATATTTACTTGATGATGTTATAGGTATAAGGAAACATGAGAAGGTGGATAAAGAAGTAAAGATAAGGCTTGTAGAGAATGCAATCAACATGTCCTACGAAGAAAGTAGCAAGGTAACATGCAAAGAGAAGCTAAGTAGGCAAACGGTATTTAATGCAATAAGGCAGGTAGGGGAAGTAGAGGTAAAGAGAGAAGTAAAAGAAAAAAGGAAGGTAAGGGTATTATACATAGAAGCGGATGAAGATCATGTTGCACTGCAGAATGGCAAAAAGGAGATGCCAAGGCTTGTCTATGTTCATGAAGGAAGGCAAGAGAGGAATGGAAGGAATGAATTAAAAAATGTATATTACAAAGCATACGTAGGAGTAGAAGCAGAAGAAATATGGATAGATGTAGCGAATTATGTGTATGAGAATTATGAAATAGAGAGCATAGAAAAGATATATATAGCAGGGGATGGGGCAAGATGGATAAAGGAAGGGATAGAGTGGATTCCAAAAGCGAAATTTGTATTAGACAGATATCATTTAAACAAATACATAATAAGAGGGACAGCAAAGAGAGAAGAATATAGGGAAAAGATATGGAAAGCCATAAATGAAGGAGATAAGAAGGGTTTAAGGGAAATATTTAAGGAGCTTGCAAGTAAAGCAGAAACTAATACAGAAAAAGAAAGGATAAAAGAAGTAAGAAGGTATATATTAAACAACTGGGAAGGGATAGAAATATATAAAGATGACG
>NZ_CAKP01000018.1 GCF_000297115.1 Caloramator australicus RC3
TTCTTCCTTCAAATTGTCTGTGTTGTTTTATTTTATTTTGTCTTTAACTTTGGAACTTTTAGATAACTACCTTCAAGTGTTACTGTTCCATTTTGATTATTTGTAGTATAAGACTGGTAACCTTTCTTTTTCTTGAACTTTGGAAATCCTGTTTTTTATCTCTAAAGAATTTTTTATATGCTTTTTCTAAATTAAGTTGTGCGTTGGAAAGTGCAAGACTATCTACTTCTTTTAGAAAAGAATATTCTTTTTTATATTGTGCAGGTGTATTGTTTAGCATTTCCCCTGTTTTTTTATAGTATTCTATTTTGTCATGTAGCATTTTGTTGTATATAAATCTTACACAACCAAATACTTTAGCAAAATATTCTTCTTGTTCTTTTGTTGGATATATCCTGTATTTATAAGCCTTTAGCAAAGTTACACCTCCTTCCTGTAATACTGATTATATCATAAAAAAGAATTTATCAATCAACATTCATCACCCACTTATAGAAGTGGGCGACTTCTGTTACTCTTTAGTTAAATCCCCTAATATCCTCATATTTGTCCTCAAAACCGTCTATTGAAATCACTAATTTATCAACATAGTCCACAATAAGTTCCTTTAGCTTTTCATTTAATATTGTTCCATTCGTCGTTATAGTTAAATTAAAATTTGAAAATATATTAATAGCGTCATATATAAGATGGGAAAAGGTAGGCTCGCCAATTCCTCCAAGGATAATTTCCTTTAAGTTTTTATCCTTAACCTCATCATAAATCCTTCTTAATATTTCAATGTCCATATCACGAGGAATTTCACTCCAGGAGCGCCTATAGCACATTTTACAGTTTAGATTACATTTATCGGTAAGTTCTATATAAAGCTTTTCAAATCCCACAAAATCACCCCAAAGCAAATACTTAATCACCCTAAAAGGATTTTCCTTTTAGGGTGATTTATTAATTATTTAATTCCAAGCTTTTTCAATGTTTCTTCCTTTGGATATCCCTTTTCGTCCCATCCTCGAACTTCATAGTATTTTGGTAAAAGCTCTGATAATCTATGAACATGGCCTTTTGATGGTCCTTCTGGGATTGGGTCTTCTAATAATCTCTTTGGAAGTTTGTCTTCACTTGGATCGATTCCAGCCTTTAGGTTGAATACTCTTTCTAGAGTCCAAATTCTTGAACCTGCCTTAAGTATTGTTTCTGCAGTAAAATCAGTTCCAGATACAACATTCATAAGCTCTGCATAATCAGGTGCTCCAAGGGCAAAGGATGTAAATAGGCAAAGTCCTAATGAGTCAATAACTGCTGTAAGGTCTTGGAATACCTTAACCCATTCTGCCTTTCCTTCAAGGGAGAATCTATCTATCTTTTGTGGTGCACCAAGGATTTCCGGTGAAATCATATATCCTCTAACGTGGCAACCACCTCTATTTGAAGTTGCATATTCAAGACCATGGCCTTGAACTCCTCTTGGGTCGTATGCTGGAAGTTCCTGCTTTTTAACCGACATTGAAAATTCAGGCACTCCATAAGCTTCACATAATCTATATGAACCTTCAGCCATCTTATCCCCAAAGCCTTCCCTTGCACCAATCTTCTTAGTCCAGCCAACTATTGCATCCGCATCGCCAAATTTTAACGAATAACCATCATCCTTAATTTCTTCATCCTTTACATATCCCTTTTCATAAAGTTCCATAGCGGCAGCAATCGTTGTTCCTGTTGAAATAGTGTCAAGCCCATATTCGTTACACCAAAAGTTTGCTTCTGCAACAGCATTTATATCATAAACATCACAGTCAGCACCAAATGCCCATAAAGTTTCGTATTCTGGTCCTCCAACTTCTTTTCCGTCCTTTAACCTTACCCATCTACCGCAGGCAATTGGACATCTATAGCATGGATTCTTTCTAACAAGTATGTCCCTTGTCATTGTCTCACCACTTATATCATCTGCCTTTTCAGTATATGCCCTTTGGAAGTTAGCAACCGGGAATATACCATGCTCGTTTATGATATTAACAAGAACTGCTGTTCCATAGGTTGGAAGTCCCTGACCTGTAACTCCATTTTCTCTTAGCATCTTTATCTTTGATGCAACAACATCCTTAACCTTTTCTTCATCATAAAGCTTAACTGCCTTGGTTCCCCTTACAACTATAGCCTTAAGATTCTTGGATCCCATTACTGCACCAACGCCTGAACGTCCTGCGGCTCTGTCATAATCGTTTATAACCGCTGCTATTCTTGAGAGCTTTTCACCAGCAGGTCCTATGCATAAAACTCTAACCTTTTCGCCATGTTCTTTTTTAAGTTCGTCGGTAGTTTCGGAAACAAGTTTTCCCCAAAGGTGTCCCGCTTCTTTAATTTCTATCTTATCGTCCTCTATAGCAATATAGACAGGCTTTTCTGCCTTTCCTTCAAGTATTATCATATCATATCCTGCTGCCTTTAATTCTGCACCAAAATATCCCCCTGAATTTGAGCAGGCAATTGCACCTGTCAATGGCGATTTAGTAATTACCATATATCTTCCGCCGGTTGGAACTGGGGTTCCTGAAAGAGGTCCTGTAGCAACAATTAACTTGTTTTCTGGGCTAAAGGGCTCAACATTAGGATCAACTTCGTCAAAGAAAATTTTGCTTCCTAGCCCTCTTCCTCCTATGTATTTTATAGCAAGGTCTAGATTTAAATCTTCCACCTTGTAAGTCCCACTCGTAAGGTCAACTCTTAATATTTTTCCAGCATAACCAAACACCAAAATACCCCCCTTGTTTGTTTTCAATACAATATATTACCATTGAATAAAAATTATTATAACTTTTGGTAATATATTGCATTTAACTTTATTATAATACAAAAAACTTTATTATAACAGATTATTTCTGAAAATTCTTAAAATTATTTTTTAACATTAAAAGGATGCCAAATAGCATCCTTTAAAAACTTAAATCTTAAGTGCCAGCCACTATTTCTATTTCGTCGCCAGGTCTTACGAATCCTCCCTTTATAACCTTTGCAAATATACCTTCCCTTGGCATTATGCAGTCTCCTGTAATTTTTCTTATTTCACAGGCTTCATGGCAATTTTTCCCTATCTGGGATATTTCAAGGATAACTTCCTCACCAACCTTAAGCCTTGTCCCAACAGGAAGGGTATATAGCTCTATTCCTTCCGTTGTAATATTTTCGGCAAATTTTCCTGCAACCAAATCCCAAATTCCCATTCTTTTCATTTTATCTATGCTCTCCTGTGCTAAAAGGCTAACTTGTCTATGCCAATTTCCTGCATGGGCATCCCCTTCAAGGCCATGGTTTTCTCTAAAATATCCAACCTCAATTGGCTTTTTTATGGTTCCCTTTCTCTCACTTATATTGACAGAAACAACCTTTGCCATTATTAAACCTCCCTTTCATAAATTCCTGATTTTCCTCCGCTTTTTCTAACAAGCATAACATCGCTTATAACCATATCCCTATCTATTGCCTTACACATATCGTATATAGTCAATGCAGCAACCGATACAGCCGTCAGAGCCTCCATTTCAACTCCTGTTTGTCCAATTGTCTTAACGGTAGCTTTTATGTCGATCTTGGAGTTGTCAAAGTCAAGTTTAAAACTAATATCACAACCTGTTGTCATTATAGGATGGCACATTGGAATCAAATGCGAAGTATTTTTAGCCGCCATTATGCCTGCAACCTGCGCAACTGCTAAAACATCACCCTTTTTAATGGTTCCCTCATGGACCCTTTTTAAAGTTTCCTCCTTCATATAAATGCTTCCTATTGCAACGGCCTCCCTTTTAGTAGCCTCCTTTTCACTGACATCCACCATCCTTGCCCTTCCTTCTTCATTTATATGAGTAAGATCCATAAATTATCCCCCTATCTGAAACATCATCTTTTGACTTTTGCTTAATTCCTTTTCAAGGTTGTGTTCTAAAGGTTTATTTAAAATAGCATGTTCAAGAATTAATTTTAATTTATATTTATCCTCTAAAAATGCCTTTAAATCCATCTCCTCTTTGGAATGAAGGCATGGTTTTATGGTTCCTGTTGCCGTTAAACGTATTCTATTGCAGCTTGAGCAAAATTTACAGGTCATAGGCGCTATAAATCCTAAGCTACCCTTTGCACCCTTTCTTTTAAATACCATTGCCGTGCTATTAGGTCCTGTTTCAACAGGAGTAAGATTTTCAATTCCAGCTATAATCTCCTGTGAAGATATATATCCATCCTTAAACTTTGCACCCTCACCAATTGGCATTATTTCAATAAACCTAATATGCAGTGGGTATTCGTCGGACAATTTTACAAAATCCATTATTTCATCATCGTTTATTCCTTTTATAACTACAGTATTTATCTTTATGGGGTTAAACCCAACTTCTATACTTTTTTCAATTGCCCTAAACACATCATCTATATTTCCAATTCGGGTTATCATTTTAAATTTATCCTTTTTTAAGGTATCAAGGCTTATATTTACCCTTTTAAGCCCTGCTTTTTTTAAGGTATCTGCCATTTCGTAGAGCCTTGTCCCATTTGTAGTTAAGGCAATATCGTCAATCCCTTCAATTTTAGAGGTTTCATAAATCAAGCTTTCTATTCCCTTTCTTACTAGGGGTTCTCCGCCAGTGAATCTTATCTTTTTAATTCCAAGCTCTGCCGCAATTTTTATAATTTTAATATAATCCTCGTTTCGCAAAACATCATCATGGTCTTTTTTTATTATTCCTTCCTCAGGCATACAGTAAATGCATCTTAGATTGCACCTATCTGTAACCGATATCCTCAAATAATTGATTGTTCTCCCAAATTTATCCTTCATATAAATTCCCCTATTCAATAATGATCTTACCTAAATCGCTATAATCGTAACCTCCAAGTCTATCAAGTTCTTTTTTGAATTCCTCTGAATTAATAACCTCTATAAATTTTTTCACACCATCAAGCTCAAGATATTCAACAGGAATTACAATATCATATTCCTCGTTTGCAACTGGAATAAAATCAAGGTCCATAATCTGTGCTGCTGAGAAAACTCCAAGTCCGCAGTCGGCATTGTTTTTGGCTACCTGTGCAGCAACAGAAATATGGGTATAATCCTCCCTTTCATATCCCTTTATATCCCTTGGGCTTATTCCCAATTTTTTAAGTTCAAAATCTAATAAAATCCTTGTCCCAGAGCCTTTTTGTCTGTTTACAAACCTTGCACCCTTTTTAGCAATATCTTCTATTGAGTGAATATTTAAGGGGTTACCCCTTTTAACCATAAGACCTTGAATTCTCTTTACAAATTTAATAATTGCAATTTTTCTATTTGGGATATATTTTCTTATATACGTCCTATTGTATTCACCTGTTTCCATATCAAGGAGATGAACTGTTGCAAAATGGGTTTCCTTGTCCTTAAGAGCCAAAATCCCCCCCATACTTCCCACATGGGCAGACGCTAAGTTATATCGTCCCTTCTTTGCTAAAAGGTCTGCAGCAATATCAAGTATGATGTCATGGCTTCCAATGCAAAGGATAGTATTTTTAATCTCATCCTCTGCCTTTAAAAGATTTATATTAACAACGCTTCCCTTTTCATATCCTTCAAGCTCCTCCGGAACCTCTAAAACTCCATCAGCCCTAACAAGGCTCATGGTAGCCCCAGCTCCCCTTTCTATTGGGGTTGCTATATATTTTCCTTCTATATAGCCTAATTTAACCCTTACAAATTCAAGATATTTAGATGAAGACATAACCCTTTTTGATAGTTGTGCCTCTATATATTTTTTATCCTTGATATCATATCCTTGAACAAAATTAACAAGCTTTTTAACTATGTTTTCCATTATAAAAAATGCTGAGACTGGAAAACCAGGTATTCCAACGATTGGCTTATTTAATACTCTTCCCAATATAACAGGTTTACCCGGCTTTATTGCAACACCATGAATATACACTTCACCTAATGTTTCAATAACTTTTTTAGAATAGTCCTCTCTTCCAGCTGAAGAACCTGCATTTAAAAGGACAACGTCATACTCCTCAGCTGCCTTTTTAACAGTTTCCAAAAGCTTTTCAAAATCATCTTTAACTATGTTAAACCTTGTTGGAATTCCTCCGTATTCTTCAACTAAAGCAGCAAAAACCCTTGAGTTAAACTCAATTATATCGCCAATCTTAAGATGGGCCCCAGGCTCTACAATTTCCGTTCCAGTTGGAATTATAGCAACCCTTGGCCTTTTATATACTTCAACATCAAACACCCCTCCTGCAATTAAAGCACCAATATCAACAGGTCTTATCCTATGGCTTTGGGGAAGAATTAATTGACCCTCTACTATATCCTCCCCCATCTGCCTTATATTTTGCCAAGGGATAGCTGGCTTAATTATCTCAACTTCATCTTCTGAAACCTTAATAGTATCTTCAACCATTATAACCGCATCGTATTCATCCGGGATTGGATCGCCAGTATCAACTACGATGTAATCTTTACCTTCTTTTAACCTTAATGGGCTTCTGTCTGTTGCCGTAAATGTATTTTTAGCAACGACAGCTATTCCATCTACTGCAGAGCTGTTATAAAAGGGGGATGAAATTTTTGCAAAGACAGGTTTTGCAGTTATTCTTCCCTTTGCTTCATGTGTTTTTACAACCTCTGTTCCTAATCTAAAATCCTTTATCCTTTCAAAATACATATCAATTGCCTTTTCAAGGCTTATATTAGAAAGATAAATATTCCTTTCCATGGCAACCTCCTAAAACTTAAATACTTTAACCCTTTGCCCTTGGTAAACTCCTTCTAATTCCTTTTCTATATAGATATATCCAAAGGATTTTGAAAAACAGGATATTAGCCCGGATTTATAATATGTAGGATATGCTATAAGCTCTCCATTTTCCACCTTTATTCTAACAGGCAAAAACTCCGCCCTTCCCTGGGCTTTATGATAGTTAACTGCCATTTTGCATTCTATCCAAAAGTCCTCCCTTTCGAATCCTCTAAGTTTATCAAAATAATGGGCAACGAAGTTTTTAAATATCACAGCACAGGCTAAAGGATGCCCTGGTAACCCATAGACAAACTTTTCCCCTATTTTACCTATAATGGTTGGTTTACCTGGCTTTATAGCAATACCATGGATGAAAATATTAGAGTTTTCAAAGGATTTAATAACCTTTACGGTTTCATCCTTATTCCCTACGGAGCTTCCGCCGGACATTATAACAACGTCGCACTCCTTTATTGCCCTATCTAAGGTTTCCCTGAGTTTTTCATAATCATCCTTAACTATTCCATAAAGGGTAGGTTCTACCCCCTCCTCCTCGCAAAGGGAATATAATAGATAACTATTTATGTCCCTAACCTGTCCTAAGTTTATTTTTTCTTTTGGATCAACAACCTCATCGCCGGTTGATATTATACCAACTTTAATCTTTTTATATACTTCTATTTCAAGTATGCCAAGGCTTGATAAAACGCCAATCTCATAGGGCCTTATCTTTGTCCCCTTTTTTAATATAAGCTCTCCCTTTTTTACATCCTCTCCTATTTCAACTATGTTCTGTAATGGTGCTGTAGGTTTATTTACAAGTATTGTTTCATGGTCTAATTTTTCAGTGTATTCTATCATAACAACAGTATCGGCACCCTTAGGTAGCATTCCACCGGTTGGGACATACATACACTCTCCTGCATTTATTTCACATGGGGGAGTTTGTCCAATTTTAACCTCCCCAACAAGCTTTAATATAGCAGGGAGGCTCTCACTTGCACCAAAGACATCCTCCGATTGAGCCGCATATCCATCAACGGTTGACCTTACAAAGTCAGGAACATTTTCATTTGAATATATATCCATAGCCAAAATTCTTCCAAGGGAGTCAAGAATATTTATTTTTTCCGTTTCGATTTTATATGTTGAATTTTTTTCTATTATTTCCTTTGCTTCCTTTATTGAAACAAGCTTTAAAAGTTCCATCTTAATCATCCTTTCTTGCACATTCTGATGCCTCTCCCTTGAGTATCTCAATGCCATGCTTTAGGGCAGGCAAAACTACATTTAAGTTTTCTACCGCACCCTTTGGACTTCCTGGAAGATTTATTATCAATGTTCCTTTTCTTATACCTGCAACTGCACGTGAAAGCATTGCCTTTGGAGTTATCTCCAAAGATTTTGCCCTCATGGCTTCAGGAATACCTGGAACTATTTTTTCAATTACCGCCAATGTTGCCTCAGGTGTTACGTCCCTTCTTGAAAATCCTGTCCCTCCGTTTGTTAATACAAGATCCACCTTTAAATCATCACAAAATCTTATAAGCTCACATTTTATATCCTCAATTTCATCTGGAACTATTTTTGTCTCAACAACTTCATATAAATTCGGATCTAATACTTCTTTAATTGCAACCGATGTAGTGTCCACCCTCTCCCCCCTTGAACCTTTGTCGCTTACAGTTAAAATTGCAACTTTAATCATTTACTTCACCCCTTTTTAAAATCTTTTTAACCAGTGGATTTTTAGGATTATTAAAAAACTCCTCATTTGTATTCATTTCAATTATTTTCCCTTTATCCATGAAAATTACTATGTCTGCTATTCTTTCGGCTTGAAAAATGTCATGGGTTACAATTAATATAGTTGTCCCAAATTCTTTATTTATGTCCTTTAAAAGTTTTTCCGTCATAAGGGTGCCTTCAATGTCCATGTTAGCAGTCGGTTCATCAAGCAATAAAAGTGGCCTTTCTAATATTACAGCCCTTAATAGGGCAACCTTTGCAGCCTCTCCCCCAGAAAGTTTTTTGGCATTTTTATCTAGAAAATTTAAATTGTAATATGAATTATATTTTTTTAACCTTTCCTCTATAATTTTTGTATCTAATCTTTGATATCTAAGACCTAATATTATGTTTTCCTTTACAGGCATATTGAATATGTAAGGCCTTTGCTGCATTATGGAAATTTTGTTTCTAACCCTTTCAAAGTCCTCTTCTCCATCGTAATAAATAATCCCTTTATCATATCCTTTAAAATTGGCTATGCACTCCAAAAGGGTAGTTTTCCCACTTCCATTAAGTCCAAGAAGGGCAACTATTTTCCCTCCCTCTATAAAAAGTTCATCAATACTTAATGCCACCTTTTCGTATTCCTTTACAAGACCTTTAATTAATATATTCATTTGTTTCTCTTCCCTTCAATGAATGGAGTATTATGTTTATTAAAAAGGAAATAGCTAAAAGAATAAGACCTATGATTAGAGCATCCTTAAAATTGCCTTTGCTTGTTTCAAGAGCTATAAAGGTTGTCATAACCCTTGTATATCCTTTTATGTTTCCGCCCACCATCATAACAGCGCCAACTTCCGATATCGCCCTTGAAAATCCTGATGTTACTGATGTAAATATTTCTCCTTTGCATTCATTAATTATGAGGAATAGAAAATCCCCGTAATCTCCCCCTAACATATAGCAGTTTTTTTGAATTGTCGGAGCTATTTTTTCAATCTGCCTTACAGTTAAAACAAATATAATAGGCAATATAAGCAGCATCTGAGCAATTATCATGGCAGTTGGTGTAAAAAGAAGATTTAGTTCTCCTAACGGTCCCCTTTTGGATAATATTATGAAAACTATAAGCCCCATAACAACCGGTGGCATTGCCATAAGACTATCAGCTATTCTATATATTGCCCTTTTTAGCTTAAAATCCTTAATCGAAAAGGGAACAGCTAATAAAATTGCTATAATCGAAGCTATTGCTGTAGATGTTAAGGATACATAAAGGGAAGTTAAAATAATCTCTAATATTTCCATCTAATCACCTTTTCCCGTTGAATTTGAATAAAGGCTCCCCGTATTTTTCAATGCCATAGTTGTTTATAAGCTCTTTAGCCTTATCTGATAAAATCCATACTTCAAATTCCTCTGCAAGCTCTTTTTTGTGACTTATTTTATTAGGGTTTAAAAGCACTATGCTGTATTGATTTTTTAACATTGGATGCCCTTCGCAAACTATTTGAAGGCTTAAATTCTTCTTCATCGTTATATATGTAGCCCTATCAGAAAGGGTATACCCTCCCTTTTCATCTGCTATATTTAAAACTTGTCCCATACCTAGTCCTGAAACTATGTAGCTTTTCCATTTAGGATTTATATTTATTTCCCTCCAAAGTTTTTTCTCCCTTTGATGGGTTCCGGATTCGTCCCCTCTTGATACAAAAACTGAATTAGACTTATATATAAGCTCAAAGGCTTTTAGGGGATTATTTGATGCGTTTTCTTTTACCTTTGCAGGATCATCTTTAGGTCCTACTATTACAAAGTCGTTATACATAATTTCATCCCTTTTAAGTCCATATCCTTCTTTTATGAATTCCTCTTCCTTTTCCTTTGAATGGACAAATAATATATCAGCATCTCCACGTTTTGCAATCTCAAGAGCCTCTCCTGTGCCTCTTGCAATCACCTTTACTTTAATGCCAGTATCCTTTTCAAATTCTGGGATTAAATATTCTAAAAGACCTGAATCCTGAAGGCTTGTGGTAGTTGCCAAAGTTATTTCCTTCTTTTGAGCTGATGAACAAGACATTAGAAAAATAGATAATAAAAGGACAATCCACCTTCTCATACAAAAAACTCCTTTCGTTTTTGTCCGAAAGGAGAATACTATCCTAATATTCTCCTTTCCAAAGAGGAGGCAGAGCCGTTTCCAACTCTACCCTATCGGTCTTAAGGCCATAGCCTTGCCTTAGGCCTTAAGACTCGGAGAATTCTTTTATAAACTAAATTCTTAAACTTAATTATAATATATTCTACAAATAACAAAAAAATCCTTCTTTTTATTCCCTTACCCAATATTTGCTGCCATCATTTGTTCTATCTAGAAAAGTTCTTAATAAACAAGAGCTTTTTATCTAATGATATTCATAAATTTAAGTATCAAATAAACAATATAAGCCCAAAGAAGTGCAATTATAATTCCTGCTATGATGCCCTTTTTCTTTGCATCCTTCATATCGGCTTCTTTTTCCTTGCACTCCTCCCAAACTTCCTTTGGAATAAGTTTTATAGCAAGGGCAATCCCTGATGGAATTAATACTAAATCATCTAAATAGCCAAGGACAGGAATAAAGTCAGGTATCAGGTCAACAGGGCTCAAGGCATAGGCAATAACAATGCCTGCCCAGAGCTTTGCAATAATTGGTGTTTTAGGATGCTTATATGCAAGGTAAAGGATATATAAGTTTTTACTTAATTCCTCCGCCTTTCTTTTTAGCTCCTCTAAATTCATACGTCCACCGCCTTAAATTTTAGATAAATTAGCCCATCCTGCTTAGCTCAACTGCAATTTCAGAAGCAAGCTTTGCGTTATTATAAACCAATTGAATATTGGAGTCAAGGCTTTTTCCTCCTGTTATTTCCTTAACCTTTGCAAGTAAAAACGGAGTGGTTTCCTTCCCTTTTATTCCCTTTTCCTTTGCCTCTAAAAGGGCATCCTCGATTGCTTTATTTATAACATCATAGTCCATTTCATATTCCTCTGGAATCGGGTTTGCTACAACAACTCCACCCTTTAATCCAAGCTGCCACTTCACAAATATTGCCTTTGCGATTTCCTCTGGTGTGTCTAGTCTATAATCTAGTTTAAATCCGCTCCTTCTTGTATAAAAGGCTGGAAGCTCATCGGTTTTATAACCTACAACAGGAACTCCAAAGGTTTCAAGGTATTCCAATGTAAGGCCTAAATCTAAAATTGACTTTGCTCCTGCGCACACAACCGCAACATTTGTATTCGCAAGCTCCTGCAGATCCGCTGAAATATCAAAAGTCTCCTGGGCTTCCCTATGAACTCCTCCAATTCCCCCAGTTGCAAAAACCCTTATCCCCGCAAGGGCAGCAATGATCATAGTTGAGGCAACGGTTGTTGCACCGTCCATCTTTTTTGCAACTATAAAGGGGATATCGCGTCTTGAAACCTTTACTATTTCCCTTCCTTTTTGTCCAAGATACTCTATCTCATCAGGAGTTAATCCTGCCTTTAGCTTACCGTTTATTATAGCAATAGTTGCCGGAGTTGCTCCATTTTCCCTGACAATCCTTTCTACATTCAAAGCTGTTTCTACGTTTTCTGGATATGGCATACCGTGGGAAATTATAGTCGATTCAAGGGCAACAACGGGCTTCCCAAGTTTTAGTGCCTTTTCTACTTCTTTGCTAAGTTCTAGGTAATTTATCATAATCCCATCTCCTTTATAGTAGATTGAATAGAATCTATATCTATATTTGGATTTATTGTATCCTCTGATTTTAGTGCAATAATTGATGCAGCCATTGCAAGTTTTGCTGAAAGGTCTATATCATACCCATTAATAAAGCCAAAAACAAGACCTGCAATAAAGGCATCCCCAGCTCCGTTTGAATTTACTGCTTCAATCTTTGGTGCCTTTAATAAATTATATATTCTTCCATCGCTATAAAATACTCCATCTTCTCCTAATGATATAAATATCCTTTTAACACCCCTTTGTAAAAAATAATCGCTGCATATTTTTAAATCCTTTTCATCGTTTATCTTTATCCCAGTTAAAGCCTCTGCTTCGTATTTATTTGGTTTTATGCAATAAAAATTGCCTATAAAGTCCTTAACCTTAAGAGCTTTTGTAGTTGATACTGTATCCAAAAAAATTGGAACTTCAAATTCCTCAGAAATATATTTTAATACATCCTCAGGAAGATTTGTATCTACAACTATACATTTTGAATTTTTAATTAAACCTTTGTTTTCTTTAATATAGTCAACCTTAAATTCATCATATATATCCATGCAGGATAAGGCAAGTGCCATATCCCCTTTTTCATCTTGAATTGATATATAGGTTGAAGTTTGTTTTTCTTCTATAAAGTAAACGGAGCTTACGTCCATCCCAATCTTTTTTGCGTGGTCATATATTTTTCTGCCATATATGTCCTCACCCAAAAGGGTTAAAAGCTTTGTCTTTACACCCATCCTTGCTAAGTTTTCTGCAATATTTCTTCCAACCCCTCCAAAGGAAATTTTTAAATTTCCAGGATTGGAGTCCTTAAGTTTTAATTTTGATTTTGGATAACCTAACATATCAACATTTGCAGCACCTATCACATAAACATAATCTTCGTTTTGGGGAAGGACATAACCTTTACCTAAAATTAATCCCTTTTTCATAAGATTAGTAATATGGACCGCCACCGACGACCTTGTTATCCCTAATCTTTTTGCAATTTCATCCTGGGATATAAGTGGGTTTTCCCTTACAATATTTAATATCTCCCTTTCCCTGTTCGTCATAACATCACCTTAACTTATGCTTATTTCATAATCATTTGCTTATATTATACATCAAA
>NZ_CAKP01000017.1 GCF_000297115.1 Caloramator australicus RC3
GATGACGATGATGTAATAGGATGCAGCGCAGAAGGGCATGTAAGCCATGTATTATCGGCGAGATTAAGCAGCAGGCCATTAGGATGGAGCAAGGAAGGATTAAAGATAATGGCAAAGCTAAGGGTATTTAGCAAGAATGGAGGAAATTTAAGGGAAATAAGTGTGTTTAAGGAAGATGAAAAAGCCTTCAAGGTAAGTAAGAAGAAAATAAAAGAAGCGATAAGAAAGATAAATAAATCTTCACGTGAAGTTATGAATAATATAACGATATTGAACATAGGGAAAGTAACGCCAATTTACAGGATATTAAAATCAATAAAATATGAAAATATAATTTAAGTTTTTTAAATTTAACAAACGCCTTGAAACTAGCTAATTTAAGGGGTTGTCTATAAAAATTAACCTACAATATCTTGACACTATCAACTTATAATTAAAGGTTGATAATTGTATATAAGTATGGTATAATTTTTAGGGTTAAAAGGGAAAGAATAAATTAAAATACTTATTTAAAATAGAAAGAGGTGAACAAGATGAGAGAAGGAATTCATCCAAATTATACTCATGAAGCAGTTGTTAAGTGTGCATGTGGTAATACTTTTGTAACAGGTTCAGTTAAGAAGGAAATTAAGGTTGAAATTTGTTCAAAATGCCATCCATTCTTCACTGGAAAGCAAAAGATGATAGTTGAAGCTGGTGGTAGATTAGAAAAGTTCATGAAAAAATACAATATCAAAGAAGAAGAATAATTTTTTGACCGGGACGCCGGTCTTTTTCTTTTAAGGAGGTTTTATCATGTATGGCCCAAAGGATCATGGTTGGATAGAAATGATTGTTGGACCAATGTATAGCGGTAAAAGCGAAGAGCTCATAAGAAGGATAAAAAGAGCCAAAATAGCAAGGCAAAAGGTTCAAGTTTTTAAACCCTCTATAGATAATAGATACAGTATAACAGAAGTAGTATCCCACAACGGAGATAAAGAGGGGGCACATTCGGTTGAAAATTCAACGGAAATACTTAATCTAGTAAGTGAAGATACTGATGTTATTGCAATAGATGAGGTTCAGTTCTTTGATGATGAAATAGTTGAGGTTTGTAAAAAGTTAGCGGATAAAGGCAAAAGAGTTATTTGTGCTGGTCTTGACCTTGATTTTAGGGGAGAACCCTTTGGACCAGTTCCAAGGCTTCTTGCTATAGCTGAATTCGTTGATAAAATACAAGCTATATGCGTTGTTTGTGGAAATCCAGCAACAAGAACCCAAAGGTTAATCAATGGTAAGCCTGCTAAATATTCTGATCCTATCGTCCTAGTGGGAGCTAAAGAAGCCTATGAAGCTCGTTGCCGCAAGTGCCATATTGTTTTAAAATAGGGACGGTTCTTAATAGTTTTATATCTTAGTAAATTTTAAATAATTAGAAGGGGTTATAATGAAGGGAGTTATAGATAGATTTGAAGGTGAATTTGTAATAATCGTTTTTGATGATGGAAAGGTTGAGAGTATCAACCGTCAGTTGATACCTAATGAGGCAAAAGAAGGAGATGTTATCGTTTTTGAATCAACTATATATATTGATAATGAAGAAACCTTAAAACGAAAAAAGAAATCCAAGAAATACTTGGAATTTTGGGAAGATTAACATATACTGAAATTTATTGCATAAATAACCAAAATCATGGGCATACTATCTACAAAAAGCATAGGGGGTTGTAGATAGTATGCCTAGATGTGCAAGATTAAAGTCGAACGATTCGATTTACCATATTATGTGCAAAAGTATAAGCGATACTGATCTTTTCAGATGTGATGCTGACAAGAAGGTATTTATGGGATATATCAAAAAATATCAGGAGAAATATGAATTTAAAGTATATGCTTATTGCCTAATGACAAATCATGTTCATCTCATAATTGATTCCAATGGTTTTGATATTTCAAAAATTATGCATAGTATTAATCAGTGCTATGCTCAATATTTTAATAGAAGATACCAAAGAAAAGGGCATTTGTTTCATGATAGATTCAAGAGCATAATTGTTAAAGACGAAAGATATCTTTTGACATTATCGGCATATATTCATAACAATCCTATGGCAATAAAAGAATATAGGGAATGCCCAGAAAGGTATGAGTATTCCAGCTTATCAGTATATCTTGGGATTGATCATGATAAGTTCGAGACACTCGATGAGGGTTTTATATTGGGACTTTTTGGTCCAAATGTTAAAAAGGCTAGAGAGAGCTATTATAAGTTTGTATTCTCATGTAAAGATAATAAAATAAGAAAAACTATTGAATTTGAAGATCAACCTGGAGAATATAGAAGCGATAGAACTATATTAAGAAGGGAATATTCACCTCAAGACATTTTGAGTTTTTTAGAAGAAAATTTAGGAGTAGAAAGAAAGCTTTTATATTTGAAGTATAGAAAAGAATCAAAGGAGTTTAGAGCAATAGTAGTTTATCTGTTAAGGTGTTTTTGTGGATACAGCTATAGCCAAATATGCAAGATAGTTGGCAATATAACCTCTGCGCGGGTAGCTGTCTTATTCAACATAGGATATGAGCTTGTCAATAATGATTCAAAATATAAATTTATATTGGAAAAATTTTTGGATAACTGTGAAAATAGGGACAAGAAGTTTTAACAAAAAAATTTTCTTTTTTATAAAAAGAAGATATATTATAATATGTTTTAGTGCACATTAAGTGGACAAGCATTGGGGACGATTCATTAAATATACGAAAATTAAATGGTGAACTGGGGACGTTTTAATCAATGATGGACTTGGGGAGTTTTAAAATTTTTTAATATGTAAAACAATTAAGAACCGTCCCCAAAAGAGGTGATGGAGAGATGAAACAATTAAGAACTGTCCCCATAGGAGGACAGGCGGTTATAGAAGGGGTTATGATGAGGGGTGAGAGGAAGATTGCAATTGCAGTAAGGGATGCAAAGGGAAACATTAATGTAAGCGTTGAAGAAAATGTTCCCCTTAGCAAAAAGCATAAAATATTAGGCATGCCGATTATAAGAGGAGTTGCTGCTTTTTTTGATTCCCTTATTACGGGAGTCAAGGCTTTATCTTATTCAGCACAGTTTTTTGAAGCTGAGGAGACGAGGGTTGAAAGATATCTAAAAGATAAACTAAAAGAGAAATATGAAGCCCTTGAGATGGGATTTACAATTATCGTTTCTCTAATCTTTGCGATGCTGCCTTTTTTTATTTTGCCAACTTTTGCAGCAACCTTTATAAGAACAAGCGGTTTTATAAAAAATATATTAGAGGGAATAATAAGGCTTACGATATTTTTATTTTATATAGTTTTAATTAGCAAGTTAAACGACATTCAAAGGGTTTTTCAGTATCATGGTGCAGAACATAAGAGCATCCACTGCTACGAGGCAGGGCTTGAGCTTACCGTTGAAAATGCAAAAAAGTTTTCAACTCTTCATCCAAGGTGTGGGACGAACTTTTTACTCATAGTAATGCTAATTAGTATTTTTATCTTTAGCTTTTTAGGCTGGCCCAACCTTTTAATAAGAATATTATCAAGGCTTATTTTAATCCCCCTTGTTGCAGGACTTTCCTATGAGCTTATAAGATGGTTTGGAAAATCTGAATCTAAGCTTTCTAAAATGCTTTCTTATCCAGGGCTTATGCTGCAAAAATTAACAACAAAAGAGCCGGATGAATCTCAAATTGAAGTTGCCCTTGAGGCCCTTAAAAACGTGTTAGATTAAGGTTGGTGATACTTTGACTTATTTTGAAGTATTAAATATAGCAAAGGATATCCTTAAGAATAACAATAAACCAATCCAAGATGCAGAAATAATTCTATCCTATATCCTTAAAAAAGACAGAACCTATATTCACTGTCATTTGAATGATAAAATAGATGAAACTTTAGAAAAATCCTTTTTAAATATGATCAAAGAAAGGGCATTGGGAAGACCGCTACAATATATTCTTAGCGAGTGGGAATTTTATGGTCTTAAATTTATAGTTAAGGAAGGCGTATTGATTCCAAGGCCGGATACTGAAGTTCTTGTTGAAAAGTGCCTTGAAATTTTAAAAAATATAAAAAGTCCAAAGATAATAGATATAGGCTGTGGGAGCGGTGCAATTTCAATTGCAATTGCCTATAATAAAAAAGATTCCACAGTTTATGCCCTTGACATAGACAGCACTCCTCTTGAAATCACAAGATTAAATGCAGAAAAAAATAATGTTCAAGATAGGGTTTATATTAAAAAATCAGACCTTCTTAAAAATTTAGATGATGATTTGAAGGGCAGAGTGGATCTTATAGTTTCAAACCCTCCCTATATAAAGGAGGAAGAAATTAAAGATCTTATGGATGAGGTTAAAAATTTTGAGCCGAAGCTTGCCCTATCAGGTGGGGAGGATGGGCTATACTTTTTTAGGGAAATATCAAAGGAGGCAAAAGAATATTTAAAGAAAGACGGATATATAGCCTTCGAAATAGGTTACAATCAAGGGAAAGATGTTAAAAAAATATTAGAGGGGGAAGGCTATAAAGATGTAGAAATATTTAAAGACCTTGCAGGTCTTGATAGGGTGATTATAGCAAAATATGTTGATAATTTGTAGATTTAATTGCTATAATATTTCATGATTAAAATTTTGGAGGGTGGAAACATGCTAGAAAAATTAGATTTTATCGAAGAAAAATATGAGGAACTATCAAAAAAGATTAGCGATCCTGAGATTATAGCTGATAATAATTTATTTCAAAAATTATGCAAAGAGCACAATTCATTAGAAGAAATCGTTTTAAAATATAGAGAATATAAGACAATATTAAAAAGAATAAAGGAAGATAAGGAACTTCTAGAGGATGACATAGATAGGGAAATGAAGGACCTTGTTGAAGAGGAGTTAAAGGAGCTTTCTGAAGAAAAGGAAAGGGTAGAAAAGGAGCTAAAATTATTACTCCTACCTAAGGACCCTAACGATGAAAAGAACGTATTTATCGAAATTAGAGCTGGTGCAGGTGGGGATGAGGCAGCTTTATTTGCAGCAGATCTATATAGAATGTATACAAGATACGCAGAAAGGCATAACTTCAAAACAGAACTTGTTTCATCAAGTCCCAATGATCTTGGCGGATATAAGGAAGTTATTTTTATGGTAAAGGGTCAAGGTGCCTATTCAAAATTGAAATACGAAAGCGGAGTTCACAGGGTTCAAAGAGTTCCTGTTACTGAAGCTGGAGGAAGAATCCACACATCAACAGCAACGGTTGCTGTATTACCAGAAGTTGATGATGTTGAGGTGGAAATAAACCCTAATGACCTTAGAATTGACGTTTTTAGATCTTCAGGCCATGGCGGACAGCATGTTAATACAACCGATTCTGCAGTTAGAATAACTCACATTCCAACAGGTATTGTTGTATCCTGCCAAGATGAAAAATCGCAGCTAAAAAACAGAGAAAAGGCAATGAAAATTCTTAAGGCAAAGCTTTATGAGATAGAGCTTGAAAAACAAAGAAGTCAAATAGCTGCAGAAAGAAAAAGTCAGGTAGGAACCGGAGATAGAAGTGAAAGAATCAGAACCTATAATTTCCCACAAGGAAGAGTTACTGATCATAGAATAGGCCTTACAATTTATCAGCTTGAATCCTTTTTAGATGGGGAAATAGATGAGGTTATAGATGCCCTAATTACTGCTGATCAGGCTGAAAAGCTAAAGGAGGTTGGGGAGTAATTCCATATTATGTTTTCGATTAAAAAGGCCATAAAAAAAGAAAGGGCAAGGCTCAATAGAAATTATTTTATTTCCTTTTTTATTTTTATATTAGTTGCTTATCTTACCTTTGCAGCCATAAGCTTAAGTGTAGTAAAAGGCTGGCAAAGTTACTTTACTATTGCCTATGCCCTTATTATTGAACTTTTAATTTTAATAAACATTTTTAAACTATATTTTGAATCAAAGTTTAGTGTTGATATATCCTTTGAAAAAATCAAAATCCATCAGCCATTTAAGGGGAATTTGTCATTACAACCCTCAAAGGTTGTCTATGTCGATGTTATTAGCAATAAAGATGATTTTGATATAGTTATATTCATGAAGGGCAAAAGGGTAAAAAGACTTTTAAAGCTTAATGAAAATGGTGATTTTAAAAGAATTTATAAGATTTTAAATGAAAAGTATAATGAAGATGAGTTTTATTATTATATCATGAAAAAGGGCGGCGCTAAAAAATATTTTTATCTTTATAAGCTTTACAAAAACTGTTTTGAAGCAGAGTTTTCAAGGAAAGCAATGGAATATATAAAACTTTTTATGGAGGAATACAACTTATCGTAATATATTTCATCTCCTTAAAATAAATTTTTAAAAGGAATATTTTAAGGAGATGAAATTTTATGAATATATTAACCATAACCCTCATTGGAACATTAGTTTGCGCCTTTGGAACCACCTTTGGAGCATTTTTAATAGTTATTCTTAAAAAGACAAATAATATATTAATGTCAAGCATAATAGGCATTGCAGCCGGACTTATGTTGTCGGTTGTCACCTTTGACCTTATACCGGAATCGATAGAAACCGGAGGGCTGTTGTTAGCGGTAGTCGGAACTATAATTGGGATAGCCTTTGCTATAATTTTGGATTATTTTTTGTCATACTTAAACATAATAAAAAAATACGGGAAGCACCTTAAAACTGCCCTTCTTTTAGCCCTTGCCCTATCGGCCCACAATTTTCCAGAAGGGCTTGCCATAGGCACAGGGTTTATAAAGGGAATAAATTTTGGTTTTAAAATAGCCATTGTTATTGCCTTTCATGATATTCCAGAGGGAGCTGCTGTTGCAGCACCCCTTCTTCAGAGCAGCTTAAAAAGGTGGCAAATATTAATATTAACTGCTCTAACAGCCCTTCCTACGGCCATAGGAACTTATTTTGGAGCTGTTCTTGGGAATATCTCGAATGTTTTTGTATCGTTATGCCTTGGATTTGCCTCTGGAACTATGCTGTATATTGTTGTAGGAGAGTTAATTCCAGAGAGCAAAGAACTTTCAAAGGGGATTTTATCAACCTTATCTACTCTTTTAGGCTTACTTTTAGGTCTTTTATTGGTTTCTTTTTTCGGTTAGGAGGATAATTATGGATACAAAGGTTTATAGAATAAACGAAAGGGACGAGGAAAAGATAAAAGAAGCTGCTGAGGTTATAAAGCAGGGAGGCCTTGTAGTTTTTCCAACGGAAACAGTTTATGGGCTTGGAGCAAATGCCCTTGATGAGGTTGCCTGCAAAAAAATTTTTCAAGCAAAGGGAAGACCGCAGGATAATCCTTTAATCGTTCATGTCGCCAGCTTTGATATTTCAAAATATGTAAAATATATTCCAGATAAAGCAAAGATTTTGATGGAAAACTTTTGGCCAGGGCCTTTAACGATTATAATGCCAAAATCAAGTTTAATCCCCGATGTTGTTACAGCTGGGCTTGACAGCGTTGCAATCAGAATGCCTGAAAATAAGCTTGCAAGAAAGCTGATAGAGTTTTCTGGTGTTCCAATTGCTGCACCAAGTGCAAATATTTCTGGAAGGCCAAGTCCAACCTCAATAGAGCATTGTATTGAGGATCTTTATGGAAGGGTGGACATGATAATAGGTGGTGAAAGGTGCAGGGTGGGCCTTGAATCTACTGTCGTCGATGCAACGGATGAAGATATCATAATCTTAAGGCCAGGTTTTATTACAAAGGAGGATCTCGAAGAGGTTGTTGGGAAGGTTTTTGTCGATCCTGCTATAAAAAGCGAAGATTTCAAGCCCAAATCTCCGGGTATGAAGTATAGACATTATGCGCCAAAAGCCCCTTTAAAAGTAATAAAGGGAGATACCCAAAAGGTTGTTGAATATATTAAGGAAAACGTGTATAATATGAAAAGGCAAGGCAAAACCGTTGGAGTTTTGATTGTGGATGAGATTATGGATAAAATAGATGCTGATATTAAAGTTTCCTTAGGAAGCATAAAGGATCCAGGGACTATTGCTGCAAATTTATTCGATAAGCTAAGGGAATTCGATAAAACTAATGTGGATTTAATACTTTCAATTGGCTTTAAAGAAGATGGGCTTTTTTCTGCCATAATGAATCGACTAAAGAAAGCATCTGGAAACAATCTTATTGAAATTTAGGAGGTTTGCCATGAAAATTCTTTTTGTTTGCACAGGCAACACCTGTAGAAGTGCGATGGCTGAGGGCATTGCAAAAAATTTAATACAAAAGGAAAACTTAAAGCTTGAAGTATCATCAGCTGGGGTTTTTGCACCCTTTGGCATGGCAGCCTCAGAGAATGCTATTTTAGCCCTTAGTGAGATGGGAATAGACATATCATCCCATTTATCAAGACCCCTAACAAAGGATCTAATAGAAAATTCTGATCTTATCCTTACAATGACTAAGGGGCATAAGGAGGCTATTCTTTCAAAATATCCTCAATTTTCTGACAAGGTTTTTACCCTTATGGAATACATAGGCGAGGATTTAGACATTGAAGACCCATTTGGAGGGGATATAGACGTTTATCGTGCATCAGCAAACCAAATTAAACAAGCCATTGAAATTCTTTTAAAGAAGTTAAAGGAAAGTTAGGCACTTTCAGTGCCTTAGCTTTCCTTTTTTGTATATACAAAAGGAGGGGTAATATGAAAATTGCAATAGCATCAGACCATGGTGGTTTTAACTTAAAGGAGATTATAAAAAAACATTTAGAGGGCAGGAAAATAGAGGTCAAGGATTTTGGAACCTTTTCAACGGAATCCTGTGATTATACGGATTTTGCCCTTACAGTTGCAGAATCTGTAGCAAGGGGAGAATATGATAAAGGCATATTAGTTTGCGGAACAGGAATAGGAATGTCAATTGCCGCAAATAAGGTAAAGGGAATTAGGGCAGCCCATGTTACAGATACTTTTTCAGCAAAGGCCTGTGTTGAACACAACAATGCTAATATAATAACAATCGGGGAGAGAATAACAGGACCTGGAATCGCCATTGATATAATTGAAACCTTTTTAAGCGCAGAATTCCAAGGAGGAAGACATCAAAGGAGAATAGATAAAATAGCAGAAATTGAAAATAAATACATGAAATAAGGGGGATATTTATGAATAAGATTACAGTAATAGACCATCCGCTAATTCAGCATAAGCTCTCCATAATGAGGGATAAAAATACAGGCTCGAAGGATTTTAGGGAGCTTTTAGAGGAAATTGCTATGCTCATGACTTATGAAATAACAAGGGGGTTTCAGCTTGAAGAGGTTGAAATAGAAACTCCAATTTGCAAAACTAAGGCAAAGATGCTTACAGGGAAAAAGGTGGCTATAGTTCCAATCCTTAGGGCAGGACTTGGAATGGTTGATGGTATGTTAAAACTGATTCCAGCGGCTAAGGTTGGGCATATTGGCCTTTATAGGGATCCTGAAACATTAAAACCTGTTGAATATTATTGCAAGCTTCCTTCAGACATATCAGAAAGGGATATAATTTTAGTTGATCCAATGCTTGCAACAGGAGGTTCTGCCTCCGATGGAATTCACCTTTTAAAGGAAAAGGGAGCAAGAAATATAAAACTTATGTGCCTTATAGCTGCTCCAGAGGGAATAGAGGCTGTTTTAAAGGCTCATCCTGATGTAGAGATATTTGTTGCAGCAGTAGATGAAAGGTTAAATGAACATGGGTATATTGTTCCAGGTCTTGGCGATGCAGGCGATAGAATTTTTGGAACAAAGTAGGTGTTATTATGAGGCCGTCCTGGGATGAATATTTTATGGAGATTGCCGAGACCATAAAAAAACGTTCAACCTGCCTTAGAAGACAAGTTGGGGCAGTTATTGTAAAGGATAATAGGATACTTACGACAGGGTATAACGGCGTTCCACCAAAGATGCGGCATTGCGATGAAGTCGGGTGTTTAAGAAGGGAACTAAATATCCCATCGGGGCAAAGGCATGAGCTCTGCCGTGCCCTTCACGCTGAGCAAAACGCAATAGTTCAGGCAGCAAAATATGGTATTTCAATTGAAGGATCAACTATATACATTACAAACCAGCCCTGTATAATATGCGCAAAGCTTATAATAGCATCTGGTATCAAAAGAATAGTCTATAGCGGAGACTATCCAGATGAGCTGTCACTTTCCATGCTAAAAGAATCAGGAGTTGAAATTGTTAATTTTAGGCTATCCTAATTTTGGGATAGCCTTATTTTTATTTATTTGGTAAAATATAATTTGTGCAAAAATATAAAGGAAGTGAAAACATGCTGGAGTATCCGATGATTTTTTTAGTATCATTTGTTTTTTCATTTATTTTAACCCCAATCGTTAAGAGATTAGCCTTCAAGATAAATGCAATAGATATTCCAAAGGATGAGAGAAGGATTCACAAAAAGCCTATTCCAAGGATAGGTGGTCTTTCAATCTTAGTATCATTTATCGTATCAAGTTATATGTTTTTGATTTTCGATAAGAATATTATAGGAATAGTAGTAGGTGCAGTAGTTATTTTTATAGGTGGCTTTTTAGATGATTTATATAATTTAAAACCAAAACAAAAGCTTTTGTTTCAATTTATTGCGGCTTTGATTTTAATAGCTTTTGATGTTAGAGTAAAATACATAACAATTCCCTTTACTAAAGCAGGAGAGTCTTTATTTATTGGCAATATAGGAACTTTTATTACGCTGCTTTGGGTTGTTGGAATTACTAATGCTGTAAACTTGATAGATGGGCTTGATGGACTTGCAGCGGGAGTTTGTTTTATATCTTCCCTATCTTTATTTGTTGTATCTTTAATTAGCGGACGTTCGACGGCTATAGTTTTAACTTTGATATTATCTGGTGCATGCCTTGGATTTTTACCCTTTAATTTTAATCCAGCAAGCATTTTTTTAGGCGATTGTGGTGCCCAGCTTTTGGGATTTTTACTTTCTGCAATTTCAATACAAGGGGCAATAAAATCTGCTGCAGCCTTTGCAATTGCAGTTCCCATAATTGCCCTTGGAATTCCAATATATGATACATTGTTTGCAATGATAAGGAGAAAACTAAACAATAGACCCATAAGTGAAGCCGATAGAGGACATTTGCATCATAGACTTTTAGATCTTGGACTTAATCAAAGGCAAGTTGTTTTTATTATGTATTTTATTAGTTTTGTTTTTGGTGTTGTTTCAATCCTTGCAATGCTTTTAACTGCTAAAAATTCCTTTGCCCTTTTGATAATAATATTTGCGGTAACATTATCCTTTGCAATTGAGTTTGGTTTATTAAGTAAGAAATGAGGTGGTTTAATGAAAAGGATAAAAGTTATGACTATATTTGGAACAAGGCCTGAAGCAATAAAGATGGCCCCCCTTGTTAAGGAGCTTGAAAAAAGGGAAGAGTTTGAATCGATAGTTTGTGTAACAGCACAGCATAGAGAGATGCTGGATCAAGTTTTAGATCTTTTTAATATAAATCCCCATTATGATCTTAATATAATGAAGGAAAGGCAGTCTTTAACTGGTATTACAACGAGGGTTTTAGAGGGACTTGAGAATATATTTAAAGAAGCACAGCCTGATATAGTTTTAGTTCATGGCGATACGACAACTACCTTTGCGGGAAGTTTAGCCGCCTTTTATAATCAAATTAAAATAGGTCATGTTGAGGCAGGATTAAGATCATTTAATAAATACTTCCCATTTCCAGAGGAGATGAATAGAAAACTTACAGGGGCATTATCAGACCTTCATTTTGCACCTACAAAAACAGCAAAGGAAAACCTTTTAAGGGAAGGAGTAAATGAAGAGTTTATATTTGTAACCGGTAATACCGTAATTGATGCTATGGAAACAACCGTTGAAAGAAAGTATGTTTTTGAAACAGAGGAATTAAATTCTATAGATTTTAAAAATAAAAAGGTGATAATGGTAACTGCCCATAGAAGAGAAAATTGGGGACAGCCCCTTGAAAATATATGCGAGGCACTTAAAAAGATTGCATTAGAATTTAAAGATGTTGAAATCATATATCTTGTTCATTTAAATCCTGCTGTAAAGGAGGTTGCCTACAGGGTTTTAGCCGATGTAGAGAGGGTGCATCTATTACCACCTCTTGATACTAAGGAAACCCATAATTTAATGGATAGAAGTTATATGGTAGTTACAGATTCAGGAGGACTTCAGGAGGAGGCACCCCACCTTGGGAAGCCGGTTCTTGTTTTAAGAGATGTAACGGAAAGACCGGAGGCAGTTAAGGCGGGAACAGCAAAAATAGTGGGCACAGAAACGGATAATGTTTACGAAAACATAAAAAGGTTGTTAATAGATAAGGATGAATATAAAAAGATGGCCAACGCAATAAACCCATATGGAGATGGTAGAGCATCTGAAAGAATTGCAGATGCTATACTTTATTATTTTGGAATTTACAAAAAACGACCGGAGGATTATAAAAGTTTTTAGTGTAAATTAAAGCTTTTTAAATAAAATAAAAGTAAACTATAAGCCTTTTTGTTATTTTAAGCAATACGATGTTTAATATGATATTATTTAATAATATAAAGCTTGTCTTAAATATTTAAAGTGCTAAAATAAATACATGTTTAATATACCGATATCTTTTAGATATCGGTTTTAAATTTTTTGAAAGTGGTGATGTATGGTAAGGATTTATGCGTTGCTTAAGAGGAAGTTTTGGATTTTTATCTATATAGCTATTTTGATTAGCTTTTTAATAATTCTTTTTAATAGGAAAATTACATTAGATTTTATATTTGGCTTTATACTTGGGCTTTTTAACTTTTTTAATCAGGTATTTTTGTTCCAATACATTATAAATAAAGGGAAAAAGTTTATTAAAGTATTTACATTTTTATTTGTGGTAAGATATTTAGCATTTTCCATTATTCTAATTCTTTATGTTGAGAAATATAATGCTAATATTTTTATGGTATTTTTTGGGATTGCTGTTATTTATATATCAATTCTAGGCAATAGCATTATAGATATAATTAAAAAAATTTCTTGAAAAAATTTAGAACTGTCCCTAAAAATTTTAAAAAGGGTGATAAAGATGGAAAAGGCAAGACCAATATTTGAAATTTTATTATTTGGCATAAAGATACCGATATATCAAGCTATTATAATACAGTGGGTAATAATTGCAATTATAACTATTTTACTTTTTATTTCTTCAAAAAAATTGAGAACTATCCCCAATAAATTACAATCTTTTTTGGAGTTAGTTGTAGAGACTATAAATAATTTGGTAAAAGAAAATATGGGAGAAAAATATATAAAGTTTGTTCCTTTTATTGGAACTTTGGCAATTTTCCTTTTGTTCATGAACGTATTTGACCTATTTGGTTTTAGACCTCCAACTGCAGATTATTCAGTAACTTTGGGACTTGCTATTATATCTTTTTTGATAATACAAGCAAATGCAATAAAGAAAAACGGAGTTATACATTATTTTAAAGCTTTTGCTGAGCCGTTTGCATTTATGCTACCGCTCAACATTATAGAAAGACTAGTTGTCCCAGTATCCTTAAGCCTTAGACTTTTTGGTAATACTTTGGCTGCAGTAATTATTGTAGAACTTTTATATAAGGCATTGGCTTATTTAACAAAATTGATTCATTTTCCATTACCAATATTCCAAGCAGTTATTCCAATACCCTTTCATATTTATTTTTCATTATTCGATGGTGTAATTCAAATGATAATATTTATTATGCTTACAATGATATTTATTAAAATAACAGCAGAACATTAAAAGGAGGAATATTTATGTCAATGTCAATGGCAATAATCGCAATTGCTGCAGGAATTGCAGCTTTGACTGGAATTGGAGCAGGGATAGGAACAGGAATTGCAACTGGGAAGGCTGTTGAAGCTGTATCAAGGCAACCAGAAGCTAAAAACGATATCATTTCAACCTTGATAATTGGTAGCGCTTTTTCAGAAGCTACAGCTATCTATGGCCTTCTAGTTGCAATCATACTTATATTTGTATTTGCAAAATAATTCAAATTAAAGGCTTGCCTAGGGCAAGCCTTTAAAAAAGGAGTGATATCGTGGCTATTGAATTTTGGACAGTATTTTTTACTATTTTAAATACCTTCATATTATATATTATTTTAAAGAAATACTTTTTTGATAGATTTAATAACATCATGGAAGCAAGAAGATTATCAATAGAGAATAAGATAAAAGAGGCAAATGAAAATTATGATAAGTCTACAAAGCTTTTAAAAGAATATGAAGAAAAGCTGAAAAGTCTTGAAATAGAAGGGAAAAAAATAATTGAGAATTACAAAAAAAGGGCAAATGAATTGTATGAAGATATCTTAATTGAAGCAAAAAAAGAATCAGAAATAATAATAGAAAGAGCTAAAAAAGATGCAAAACTTGAAATAGAAAAGGCCAAGGACGAGATCAAAAGGCAAATTGTTGATTTATCCTTTTTAGCAGCTTCAAAGGCAATAGAAAAGGAGCTTGATTACACAACGCATCATAGACTTATTATGGATTTTATAGATAAGGTAGGTAGTTAATATGAGAGATGCTGCTTCATTAAAATATGCTCATGCATTATATGAAGTTGCCCTTAAAGAAAATAAACTTGAAGAATATCTTGAAGATTTAAAGGGTATATTGGAAGTTTTTGAAGCTTCGGATGATCTTTTAGAATTCTTAAAACACCCAGAGATTTCTCAGATAAATAAAACTAGCGTTATTAGTAATGTTTTTAGAGGAAGAGTTAGCGAGGAAATTATTAAACTATTAAATTTGCTTATTAAACATGATAGAATTGAAGATTTTAGGCATGTTTATAAAGATTATAGAAAGCTTGCACTAGAACACAAGGGAATAAAGATTGCACTTGTTAAAACAGCCGTTGAGCTTACCGATGAAGAGAGGAATTTATTAAAAAATAAACTATCAAAAAAGTATAATTGTGAAATAGAACTTGATGAGGTTATAGATCAAGATATTATAGGAGGAGTATGGGTTAGGGTTAAGGATGATGTTTTAGATGGAACCGTTAAAACAAAGCTTGATACCATGAAAAAAATGCTCCTTAATTGAGAGGTGGTTAATTATGATAAAGGTAGATGAAATAAGTTCAATAATAAAAGCGCAGCTTTCAAAATATAAAGATGAAATTCAGCTTGCAGATACAGGAACAGTTGTTCAAGTTGGAGATGGTATAGCAAGGATTTATGGCCTTGCTAATGTTATGGCAGGAGAACTTTTGGAATTTCCAAACGATATTTATGGTATGGCTTTAAACCTTGAGGAAAATAATGTGGGGGCAGTTTTATTTGGATCAGATCAAGGAATTAAAGAAGGGGATATTGTTGTTAGGACTAAGAGGGTAGTTGAAGTTCCCGTTGGAGAGGCCTTAATAGGAAGAGTTGTAAACCCTCTAGGACAACCCATAGATGGAAAAGGTCCCATATTAACTAATAAAACAAGGCCTGTTGAGAGGTTAGCACCTGGGGTTATTGAAAGAAAATCTGTAAAGGGACCTATGCAAACTGGAATTAAAGCCATAGATTCAATGGTTCCAATTGGAAAAGGTCAAAGAGAACTTATAATAGGTGACAGACAAACAGGCAAAACAGCCATAGCGATAGATACAATTATTAATCAAAAAGGTAAGGATATGATATGTATCTATGTAGCAATTGGACAGAAGCAGTCAACGGTAGCGCAAATTGTAAATACTTTAGAAAGTTTTGGGGCTATGGACTATACAATTGTAGTGTCAGCTACAGCATCGGAACCTGCACCACTTCAATATTTAGCCCCCTATGCCGGTTGTGCTATGGGAGAAGAATTCATGGAAAATGGAAGGCATGTTTTAATAGTATACGATGATTTGTCAAAACATGCAGTTGCTTATAGGACTATGTCCTTACTATTAAGAAGACCTCCGGGAAGAGAAGCATATCCAGGGGATATATTCTATATACATTCTAGACTTCTTGAAAGAGCAGCGAAACTGTCTGATGAGCTTGGTGGAGGATCTATGACAGCCCTTCCGATTGTTGAGACGTTAGCAGGTGATGTTACTGCTTACATTCCCACTAACGTTATCTCTATAACCGATGGGCAAATATTTTTGGAATCCGATTTGTTTGCATCAGGGGTAAGGCCTGCTATTAATCCTGGAATTTCAGTTTCAAGAGTTGGAGGTTCTGCCCAGATTAAGGCTATGAAACAGGTAGCAGGAATGCTAAGACTTGAGCTTGCACAATATAGAGAACTTGCAGCATTTGCACAATTTAGTTCCGACCTTGATAAAGAAACAAGACAAAGGATAGAAAAGGGCAAAAGGCTCATTGAGGTTCTAAAACAAGACCAATATTCTCCTATGGATGTTGAGGACCAGATTATTATACTTTATGCAGCTGTTAATAACTATTTAAATGATATTCCTGTAGAAGCTATTAAAAAATTTGAAAAAGAGTTTTTAGAATATATAAAGATCCATGAGGCAGGTTTAAGGAAATCGATAACAGAAAGAAGAGAACTTGATGATGAGATTAAAAATAAACTTAACAAGGCAATAATAGAGTTTTTAGCTTCTTTTAAATTTGAGGAGTGATTTGTATGTCTAAAGGGGAACTTATTGAAATAAAAAGAAGAATTAAATCCATAAAAAACACACAAAAGATTACAAAGGCAATGGGGCTTGTTGCTACTGCAAGATTTAAGAGGCTAAGGGGAATTGTGGAGTTTGCCGATGAATATTTCAATGAAGTTTCAAACACTTTTAGAAAATTATATTGTGATGAAGTTTATGATTCAAAATATTTTTCTGAAAACAATGAAAACAAAGATTTATTTATAATAATTACTTCCAATACAGGGCTTTGCGGAAGTTATAATTCTAATATAATAAATTTTGCAAATGAAAAAGTTGCAAAAGAGGATTATCTAATATTAATTGGAGATAGAGGTTATCAATTTTTTAAAAGAAGAGAATATAACGTGTTAATGAATATTCCAATTCAAAGATTCCCAAGTTTTGATGATGCTCAAATGATATTCAACTTGATTGATGATTATTTTACTAAAGGTAAGGTAAAAAATATTTATATTGTTTATACAAAATTTATTAATTCTGTAAGACAAGAAGTTGAAATGCTAAAAATACTTCCTTTTGAAAAAATTCAAGAAAAAAATAAAGAAATCTTATTAGAACCGAATAAATTACAAGTGTTTGATTTTTCTGCAAAAATTTATTTACAATCTTTTATTTATAATTCTTTAGCAAATGCCCTTGCATCGGAATTTGCAATGAGGATGACCGCAATGGATAGTGCAACAAAAAATTCCGGTGAACTTTTGGACAAGTTACAATTAAAATATAACAGGATAAGGCAAGGAACAATTACTCAAGAAGTTACAGAAATAGTTAGTGGAGCCGAGGCATTAAATTCAAATTGATGGAAGGTGAAATTATGAATAAGGGCAAAATAGTTCAAATAATAGGACCTGTTATAGATATTAGATTTCAAGCGGGAAAACTTCCGGATATATATAATGCAATTCACATTCCAACAGGAGATAAAATTTTAGTTTCAGAAGTAATGCAGCATCTTGGAGATGAGATAGTAAGAACTGTTGCAATGGATTCAACCGATGGGCTTGTAAGGGGAATGGAGGCGATAGATACAGGAGCGCCAATAAAAGTTCCTGTTGGTGAAGAAACTTTAGGAAGGCTATTTAATGTTTTAGGGCAGCCAATCGATAATAAAGGTGAAGTTAACGCAAAAGAATTTTATCCAATTCACAGGCCTGCACCAAAGTTTGAAGAACAGGCAGTTGAGCCTGAAATTTTTGAAACAGGAATAAAGGTAATAGATCTTATTTGCCCATATCAAAAGGGTGGGAAAATTGGATTGTTTGGTGGTGCAGGGGTTGGTAAAACTGTTTTAATTCAAGAGCTGATTAACAATATTGCAAAAGAACACGGTGGCCTTTCTGTATTTACAGGCGTTGGAGAAAGAACAAGAGAAGGAAATGACCTTTATTATGATATGCAGGAATCTGGAGTTTTAGATAAAACCGTTCTTGTTTTTGGACAGATGAATGAGCCACCTGGCGCAAGAATGAGGGTTGCGTTAACTGGGCTTACTATGGCGGAATACTTTAGAGATAATGGTAATGATGTTCTTTTGTTTATAGATAATATATTCAGGTTTTCACAGGCGGGATCTGAAGTTTCAGCACTGCTTGGAAGAATCCCATCTGCAGTTGGATATCAACCAACTCTTGCAAATGAAATGGGTGCTCTACAGGAAAGAATAACGTCGACAAAAAATGGCTCTATTACATCTGTTCAGGCGGTTTATGTTCCTGCGGACGACTTAACGGACCCAGCACCTGCAACAACATTTACTCATCTTGATGCTATGACTGTTTTGTCAAGATCGATTGCAGAGCTTGGAATTTACCCGGCAGTTGACCCACTTGAGTCTTCATCAAGAATATTAGACCCAAGAATAGTAGGACAAGAACATTATGAAGTAGCTCAAAGGGTAAAAAGCATACTTCAAAGATATAAGGAATTACAAGATATAATAGCGATATTAGGAATAGATGAATTATCTGAAGAAGATAAAGTTGTTGTTTCAAGAGCAAGAAAAATTCAAAAGTTCTTATCGCAGCCATTCCATGTTGCAGAACAATTTACAGGAATGAAGGGAAAATACGTTCCAATAAAGGAAACTGTAAGAGGATTCAAAGAGATTCTAGATGGAATGCATGATGATCTTCCTGAGCTTGCATTTTATATGGTTGGAACTATTGATGAGGCTATTGAAAAGGCTAAAACCTTATAATAAAAGGATGTGAGAAGGTGGCTTTTAAGTTAGAAATATATACCCCTGAACAAAAAATTTTTGAAGGAGACGTTGAATCTGTTTTGTTAAACTCTTTATCAGGAAAAATACAAATACTTTCAAGACATGCTACTACAATTGTAGGATTTGTTCCAGGAGTAATAGAAATAAAAACAAATAAGAAAAAAATTGAGTTTCAAGTTTTTGAAGGAATTTTGGATTTTGAAAAAAATAAATGTAAAATATTCACATCGTTTGCAAAGCTGGTGGAGAACTAATTCTTCATCAGCTTTTTTATTTTAAGAAGCTAAAAAATAAGGAGAAAAGATGAGAAGTTAATTGCTTAAAATGTTAAACAATTAAGAACCGTCCCCATTGAATAAAAAAAAATTAAATGGTAATAATTGAGAAGAGAGGGGTGAGGAATATGAAAAGGTTTTTATTGGGATTAACAGCTTTATTTTGTTTTTGCTTTTTTAATTTTCCTAATAATAACGAAGGAATGCCTAGGATCATGAAATTTTTTGATGAAAACGGAATAGAATATATAGGTGCAAGTTTAGAATATAACATTAGTTTAAAGTCAAAAATAAATCTAGAAGATATTCAAAATAAGGTCTTGTCCCAAATCAAGTTAAAACCTATAAAAGTTTCAAAGGGCAATGATACGGTTATAGAATTTGATGGAGCCCAATTGAGGGTAAGTGGCAAAGAAAATGGCAATGAATATTTATTAAGTATTTTTTATTCACAAGCTTTAAGGGATATGAATATTATAGATAATATAAGAAGGTCGTTGAGTCTTAAAAAGCATATGCAAAATAGACCTTCCTTTTATAGTTTAATGGAAGGAAAAATGAATAAAAAATTATCTTGTGAAGAAAAAAAGGAGCTTCTTTTTGAAATAATAAAAACGTTAAGAGTAAAGCAAACAAATATAATTGAAGAAGATAGATATATTAGTTTAATAGGTTATTCTATGTATTTTGATGATAATTTAAGTTTAAATGGTAAAATATTCAATATTAATATTGCAATTAGAGATGGTAGCGATGGCTGCACTTACATACTTGTAGGAACCCCAATAATAACAGTTGAGTATTGATGAATGGAGGAGTATTATGGGCAAAATAGTTATAAATGGTGGTAGAAAATTAAGTGGAAAGGTTAGAATAAGTGCTGCTAAAAATTCTGTTCTACCGATCATTGCAGCATCGCTACTTACAGGATTTGACTGTATTCTTGAGGATATTCCCTTTTTGGAGGATGTCAATGTGATTTTAAGCGTTTTAGATTCCTTAGGGGTTAATTTATTTATAGATAATAATAAAGGTAAATTATTGATAAAGGCTGAGGATATAAAATCCTATGAGCCATCCTATGAACTTGTTAGAAAAATGAGGGCATCCTTTTTAGTCATGGGCCCTATTCTTGCAAGATTCGGTAAGGTTAGAATATCTTTGCCAGGTGGATGTAACATAGGCTCAAGGCCGATAGATCTTCATCTAAAGGGTTTTAGTCAGTTAGGTGCAGACATAAATCTTGGCCATGGATATGTTGAGGCTTCATGTAAAAGACTAAAGGGGGCTAAAGTTTATCTCGATTTTCCGTCTGTAGGTGCAACAGAAAATATAATGATGGCAGCTGTCCTAGCAGACGGTGAAACTGTTATAGAAAACGCAGCTGAAGAACCTGAAATTGTTGACCTTGCAAGTTTTTTAAACAAGATGGGTGCAAAAATTATAGGAGCAGGGACAGACACTATAAAGATAGAGGGTGTAAAAGAGCTAAAAGGGACAATTCATCAGGTTATACCTGATAGAATAGAGGCAGGGACTTATATGGTAGCTGCTGCCATAACAGGTGGTGAAGTAACCATTGAAAATGTAATACCAGAACATGTAAGATCCATTACAGCAAAGCTTCAAGAGGCTGGTATTTATGTAAAGGAAGAACAAAATAAAATAAAAGTCAAAGCAAATGGAAGGATAGAAGCTGTTGATATAAAAACTATGCCGTATCCAGGATTCCCAACGGATATGCAGGCGCAATTTATGGCACTTTTAAGTATAGCAGATGGTGTATCTATAATAACTGAGACTGTATTTGAAAATAGATTTATGCATGTTAATGAACTTAAAAGGATGGGTGCCAATATTAAAATTGACGGAAGAAGTGCTGTTGTGGAAGGAGTTGAAAAACTTACAGGAGCAGAGGTAAAGGCAACTGATCTTAGAGCAGGGGCGGCACTTGTTATAGCAGGACTTATTGCAGAAGGGATAACTGAAGTTTCAGAGATTTATCATATAGATAGAGGATATGTTGATATGGTTGGAAAACTTAAAAAATTAGGTGCTGATATAGATAGAATATAGCTGCCTTATGGCAGTTTATTTTTTTGAATAAATAAAGCTATATAAAAATAAAATGTAATAGGTTTGCTTTGGGGGGAGAAAATTGAAATACATAGGATATTTTGTATTTTTAGTAGCTTTTATAGTCATATTTGTTCCTGTTACTATATTGGGCGGAGTAGGAGAAGGAATTAAACTACCTGTAATATTGAATAAGTTCCCTATTGTAACGGATAACAATGTTAAGGAGATAGCAAAGATAGATTCAAATATAAAGGTTAAGATGTTTGATGTAAAAAACAATAAAGTAATAGAGCTTGATCTTGAGGATTATGTTGCAGGTGTAGTGTCAGCTGAGATGCCCGTATCTTTTAATATTGAGGCATTAAAGGCACAGGCAATTGCAGCAAGAACCTTTGTTATAGCAAATATGATATCTTTAGGAGGAAGTGGTTGTAATAAACATCAAGGGGTTGATGTGTGCAGCGATGTCCACTGCCAAGCATGGATTTCAAAGGAGGAGAGATTAAAGCTATGGGATGCTAATAGTGCTTTAGAAAACTGGAATAAAATAATGGAGGCAGTAGAATCTACCAAAGGGCTTGTTATAACATATAATGGAGAAATAGCAAAGCATATTAAATACCATTCGACAAGCGGGGGCAAAACAGAGGATAGTAGATATGTATTTGGTTATCAAGAGCCCTATTTGGTAAGCGTTGAAAGCCCCTATGAGGAGGTTGCTCCAAACTATATAACAACAGTAGTTATGAGTAAAAAAGAGTTTATAAGGAGGATGAAGGAATTAAGTCCCAATATCAATTTAAGTGAAGGTAGATTGGCAAATCAGATAAAGATACTTGAATGGACTGAAGGGGGGAGAGTAAACAGGATAAAGATAGGAGATAAAGAATTTACAGGAATCGATGTAAGATGGGCGATGGGGCTCAAAAGTGCTGCCTTTACGATAAAAATAGACACTAAAAATGTAACCTTCACTGTTAAAGGGTATGGGCATGGTGTTGGAATGAGTCAGTGGGGAGCAAACCAAATGGGTAAAAGAGGATATAGTTATGAAGATATAATTAAACATTATTATAGAGGAGTTGAAATTCAAAAAATTGAAGATGTATTAAAGTTAGGGCAACAACCCTAACTTTTTTATTTTTGCATGTATAAAATGGGATTATTTGGACAAAACTATTTTACAGGAGGTGTAATTATGGGATTTAAAGATAATTTTAAAAGAATGCTTCAAAGAGAAATGTTTTATGTTGTGCTCTTTATCTGTTTGTGTGTAGTAGCAGTTGCAGCAGTTTATGTTTCAAGGAATAATGCAAAAATTAGTAAAGACCTTGCAAAGGCTCCAATTAAAACAGAAGAAAAGATTACTGAACCAAATAATGAGCCTACGCTAGTTGAAGAGAAATTATCAAACATAAAAGAAATGCAAGTTGCTCAGGTTCCAAAATCAACTGTTCAGAATAAAGATAATAAAACTCAAACAGATAAAGGGCAGCCCAATAATGAAAAGGCTTCTTCAAAGGCTTCAAATCCAGCCCCAGCATTTAAAATGATTATGCCTGTTGAGGGCGAGATTACAAAGAATTTTGACAAAGAAAATCTTCAATATTCTGTAACTCTGCAGCAATGGGAGACCCATGAGGGTATCGATATAGCTGCTGATATCGGAACAGAAGTTAAGGCTGCTGCAGATGGAAAGGTTATTGATATTATTACTGATGATAAGATTATTGAAGGATTAAATTTAAAAACTGGATATGGAATTACTGTAATCATAGACCATGGCAATGGTATTCAATCCGTCTATGGCAATCTTGCTCAAGAGTTAAAGGTTAAAAAGGGAGATAAAGTTAAAAAGGGCGATGTTATAGGATTTGTTGGGGATACATCCATTAGAGAAGCAAGCAGCATAGAAGGAAGTCATATTCACTTTGCAGTTATTAAAAAGCAAGGAAAAGACATAGTTACAGTTAACCCTCTTGACTATATAAAGTAATTTTCCAAAGGGCCTTGCAGAATTGCCATAGGTTTTGCAAGCGCTCTTTTTTTTAGAAATAATTGATTTTTCAAGGACATATATTTAATTAAGGTGTAAAAGGGAGGTTAATAGATGAGGGACTATATAGAAGAAAGGGTTTTGGAAGTTGCAAGATATATTATCGAAACTAGAGCAACCATAAGAAAAACTGCAAAAGCCTTTGGGGTTAGCAAGAGCACCGTTCATAAGGATATTACAGAAAGACTTCCCAAAATCAATCCTCAGATAGCAAAAGAAGCAAAGGAGATTTTAGAAATAAATAAGGCAGAAAGACATATAAGGGGAGGAAAGGCAACAAAATTGAAATATAAATCAGCAAATGCATAAAATTTTTCCCTACCAAGAAGGATTTTGCAAATTTTTATCGAATATTATAATTGCAGTATATAGGTAGGGAGTGAAAATATGTTCTGGTTTGGTAGTAATGATATGGGAATAGACTTGGGAACTGCTAGTGTTTTGGTTTATGTAAAGGGAAAGGGGATTGTTCTAAGAGAACCATCAGTAGTTGCTCTTGACAAAAACACAAATAGAGTATTGGCTGTTGGAGAAGATGCAAGACAGATGATAGGAAGAACCCCAGGAAATATAGTTGCAGTTAGGCCTTTAAGGGATGGAGTTATATCAGACTATGATACAACAGAAAAGATGCTAAAGCATTTTATAAAAAAAGCCTATGGTAGTAAAAAACTTTTAAGGCCAAGGGTAGTTGTATGCATTCCATGTGAAGCTACAGAAGTTGAAAAAAGAGCCGTAAAGGATGCTGCTTATAATGCCGGAGCAAGGGAAGTCTATTTAATCGAGGAGCCAATTGCGGCAGCACTAGGTGCAGGTGTTGATATTTCAAAGCCTAATGGTTGTATGATAGTTGATATAGGTGGTGGAACAACGGATATTGCAGTAATTTCCTTGAGTGGAATCGTTGTAAGATCATCCATAAAAGTTGCTGGGGATAAATTTGATGATGCGATTATTTCATACTTGAAGAAAAAGTATAAGTTAATGATTGGAGAAAGAACTGCGGAGGAATTAAAAATAAACATAGGTTGTGCCTACAAAAGGGACGAGGATATTTCAATGGAAATAAAGGGAAGAGATTTAATAAGCGGCCTTCCTAAAAATATCTTAGTAACCTCTGAAGAGATAAGGCTTGCTCTATCGGAGCCTGTTGAAGCTATCACTGATGCTGTTCATCAGGTTCTTGAAAAAACTCCTCCAGAGCTTGCGGCTGATATCAGCGACAATGGAATAATTATGACAGGGGGAGGATCCCTTCTTTGGGGACTTGATAAATATATTCAAGAAAGAACAAAGGTTCCTGTAAAAGTTGCTGAGGATGCTATATCTTGCGTTGCAAAGGGAACAGGTATCTCGTTAGATTATTTAGATTATTTAGTAGACGAGGGACCAAGAAAAGCAGCTAAAAAGGCATGAGTTACATGCCTTTTTGTTTTGCAGCCAAAATTAAACCTTCTGAGATAATTTTAGCCATATCCCATATAAAGTTTAATCGGATATTTTTTAACCAATAACCATCTTTAATATCTATAGAATCAACAACTCCGACTATTGATATATCCCCAACGGTCGGAAGATTTTTTCCTACTCCTTTTCCTGGATGAACAGGACCTAATTTTATTTGAATATCACCTAGGTTATCTTCAAATCCTAAACATGCATCTATTGCTATTATGAAGTAATTTGGGTATTGGCAGCTAATATCACAAAGTATTTCTTCTAAATTTACAGCATGGGCAGGGTTTTGAAGTGTGCCTATTACAGGCAGTGGGAAATTAGCTTCTTTTAAAAATGTGCCAACCAGTGGTCCTAAACTATCTCCTATGCATTTATCAGTTCCTATGCATACTATCAGTGTATTATCCCTCAAAAAATTTGATAGATATTCTGCTAATGCCTCTTTGGCACCTTCTTCCTTATAATTTACTACCGCCACTATGGTATCATAGTTTGAAGATCTCAACTAACCACCCCCTCAATTCATATATACAGACTTAAAGAAACATTTATTACTGGAGGTTGTATATTTTTTGCTATTTTAAGAAAAAATAATAAAGAAAAAGCTATGAGGGGTGATAACTTGAAAAAGTATTTTAATATAATCATCGTTATTATAATTACTTTTATGACTTTAGTTTCTATATTTACATTAAAGGCGGAAAAAGTAGAAGGTGTGTTTTATTATGATGAAAACACAATTGAAGACGAAGCAGGATACATTTTCGATAATTATTATGATGTGAATATTAATTTTAAATAGGGCATCTGCCCTATTTATTACATAAACTTCTCAATTTTTCCTTATCCCATATATTAAGTTCTTCAATATTTTCAATAGCACCCAACATGTTATCTTTAATATCAGGAATAGTTTTTTGGAGTTGCCATATAAGGTCCTTTATGCTTTGCCTTTGGGTCTTACCATTGGCAGGACATAAATTTTTTACTACAGGGACATTATTTTTCTTTACAGCACTTCTTATATCCTTTTCATATAGATAAACAAAGGGCCTTATTAGATAAATGTCTTTATCTTCAAAATATGTTATTGGCGAGAAGGTGCTTATTCTGCCTTCGAAGAATAAGGACATTAAAAGGGTCTCTATTGCATCATCTGCATGATGGGCAAGGGCTATTTTGTTATATCCCATTTCCTTTGCGGAGTTGTATAAAGCACCTCGCCTTAATTTTGCACAAAGAGAACAAGGATTTGTTTCCTTTCTTATATCAAATACTATTTTAGCAATATCAGTTTGCACTATTTTATATGGGACGTTAAGTAGTTCAGTAAATTCTATAAGAGGGGTAAGGTTCATCCCTTCAAGTCCCATATCTATAGTTATTGCACCTAGTTCAAATTTCTGTGGACTAAACCTTTGATAAAGGGAAAGGGCGTATAATAGAAGAGTGCTATCCTTTCCACCTGAGAGCCCAACAACAACCCTATCACCATTTTGGAGCATATTAAACTCCTGAATACATTTTCTTAATCTACCAAGTATTCTTTGCATAATTACCACCGCCTTGAGACCTATATATATAAAATATATCAGTATTTATGCTTTCCTGTGAAGAAGCATTTTAATCCTGATTAAAATTTTTTATGATATATAGGAGAAAACAAGAGATATAAAGAGATAATGTGAGTATAAAAGATATAATTTAGTGTAATAATAAATAATGAGCGTTGAAAAAAAGAGTAATCTTATGTATACTTAATAATGTCGCTGGTGAGCGACGGGAAAACAAAATAAAGCGTGGGCGCCTAGCTCAGCTGGGAGAGCATCTGCCTTACAAGCAGAGGGTCACAGGTTCGAGCCCTGTGGTGCCCACCAGATATGCCGGCTTAGCTCAATGGTAGAGCAACTGACTTGTAATCAGTAGGTTGTAGGTTCGAGTCCTATAGCCGGCTCCACATGGAGCGGTTCCCGAGCGGCCAAAGGGGGCAGACTGTAAATCTGTTGGCAGACGCCTTCGGTGGTTCGAATCCACCCCGCTCCACCAAAAAAGACGCTTTAAAGCGTCTTTTTATTTGTATTAAATTTTAACTAATCAGTGGCAGAAGTCGCCACTTCTGTGTGGGTGATGAATGTCTCTTGACTTAAAAAAATATAAAATATAAAATAATTATATAGCGAAATCCAAGCTAAACCAACCACATAGTGGTATTGTTGGGGATGGAACAGTCCTTTGAGCGTGGAGAATCTGGTAACAAAAGTTATCTTAACTACGAAGCCACCCTTCAAAGAGTGGAGATAGTTCTTGCTAAAATTAAATATGATAAGGATATCCTTATCAAGAGAGGTGGAGGGACGGGCCCGATGAAACCCGGCAACCTGCATAAAGCAAGGTGCCAATTCCTGCAGAATGGAAACATTCTGGGAGATGAGGACGAGTATTAAGCCTCTTCTTGTCAGAAGGGGCTTTTTTTAATACATAATGTTTAGAGCTTATAAAAATAGTCAAAAATGAAAAATAATATAAAAGTAGGATTTTTAAAAAAGGAGGTTTTAGAATGGTAAAAAGACTTTTTACTTCAGAATCAGTTACAGAGGGTCATCCAGATAAAGTGTGTGACCAGATTTCAGATGCGATACTAGATGCTATACTTGCACAGGATCCTGAAGCTAGAGTTGCTTGCGAAACAGCAGTAACTACTGGTATGGTTCTTGTTATGGGAGAGATAACAACAAAATGCTATGTTGATATTCCAAAGATAGTAAGAAAGACAGTAGAAGAAATAGGATATACAAGAGCTAAGTATGGTTTTGATGCAGATACATGTGCAGTTTTAACTTCAATAGACGAACAATCACCAGATATAGCAATGGGCGTTGACAAGGCTCTTGAAGCTAAAAAGGGAGAAATGGACGCAATAGAAGCTATTGGAGCAGGAGACCAAGGTATGATGTTCGGTTTTGCTTGCAATGAAACACCAGAATACATGCCTCTTCCAATAGCACTTGCTCACAAGCTTGCAAGAAGGCTTGCTGAAGTTAGAAAGAATGGAACTTTGGAGTATTTAAGACCTGATGGAAAGACTCAAGTTACAGTTGAATATCATGATGATAAACCAGTAAGAGTAGATACAATAGTTGTTTCAACACAACATAGCCCAGAAGTAACAAGGGAACAAATAGAAAGAGACATTATAGAACATGTTATAAGAAAGGTTGTTCCTGCTAACCTTTTAGATGAAAATACAAAATATTTAATTAACCCAACAGGAAGATTCGTAATCGGTGGACCACACGGAGACTCAGGCTTAACAGGAAGAAAGATAATAGTTGATACATACGGTGGATACGGAAGACATGGTGGCGGTGCCTTCTCAGGAAAGGACCCAACAAAGGTTGACCGTTCAGCTGCATATGCTGCAAGATGGGTAGCAAAAAACCTTGTTGCTGCAGGACTTGCTGATAAGCTTGAAATTGAAATAGCTTATGCAATAGGAGTTGCAAGACCAGTTTCAATTGAAGTCGAAACATTTGGGACAGGAAAGCTTCCAGATGATAAGATTGTTGAAATAGTAAATAGAGTATTCGACTTAAGACCAGCTGCTATTATAAAGAATCTTGATCTTAGAAGACCAATCTATAGACAAGTTGCAGCTTATGGACACTTTGGAAGAACAGACCTTGACCTTCCATGGGAAAGACTTGATAAAGTAGAAGAAATCAAGAAGATAGTTGCGGAAATGATGTAAAACCTAAACTTAGGTGCCTGGCACCTAAGTTTATTTTTTGGGGACGGTTCTTAATTTTTTGATTATATAAAAAATTAAGAACCGTCCCTATTTATTTGTTAGGAGGTGAGAGAGATGGCAGTTACAGCAGTAAAGGTTACTTCAAATGTTGTTTTTAGGGTAAAGCTTGGGGTTGACCAAAACGGCAATGACATCGAAAGGGCTGTAACCTTAAGAAGGGTAAAACCAACTGCAGCAGATCAGGACGTTTTTGATGTTGTTGCAGCAATTGAAACATTACTTGAAGGACCAATTCAAAACGTTGTAAGACAAGACGTATCACAGCTTATTAATGCTTAATGGGAATGGCCTTTTTAATACTTAAAGAAGGGGGGATTTTGATGAAGACTTTACAGATGGTTTTCCAAAATACAGCTGGTAGAAATGTTTCAATAAACATCCCTTATGTTAAGGATGGAATAACGACGGAGGAAATAAGAAATTTAATGCAGCTCATATTAGCAAAAAACATATTTGATTCAACAGGCGGAAATTTAGTTTCAATAATGGGGGCAAGCGTGATTTCAAGGGATGTTACTGATTATGCCGTAAGATAAGGGTGATAGTATGGATGGTATTTTAAACCAGATAGCCAATTTAGGCTTTCCAATAGTTTTATCCATTTACCTCCTAGTTAGGGTGGAGGGTAAACTGGAGAAACTTTCCGAGAGCATAAATGAGTTATCGAGAACAATTGCGTCGATTAAGGATTAAGGGTGGGGTTTTCCCCACTCTTAATCTTTAATAGATATCAAATCATTTTAAAAAACATAAAAATTTCTAGCTATTGAAAATTGACTTTGCAGTTTAAAGTAAATTTGAATTTAGGAAGGTGAGATTTAATGGCTATAGCAATATATTGTCCTCCAAGCAAAGCAAGTAAGAATGTAATTACTGTAAATGCAACTTTAACAAGAAAAGAAGTAGAAGTAATTAGAAACTATTATGAAGCAAAAGAAGATTGGGTTAATGTTATTGCAACGACTTTGGTTACAGTGTTATTAATGTCAACAAATAATTTATTTGCATTTTTGGGAGGGATTACATCAACATTGTTGACGAGTGTAATTTCAGAGAATCTAATAAATAAAGATAATAACATTGATGCAATACTCGTAAATTTAACAAGAGATACATTTAATGTGATATGCACCTATAAATACGTAAGACATGGCTCTAATGATGGTGCATATTTTTTAACATATATTAATTTCCAATAAAGGTGGAGGGGAAATCCTTTCTCCTTCATTTTTTTAAGAAAATAAGTAAATCACAGCGAACATTAGTCCCCAAGCCGTTAAAATTAAGCCTAACTTTGAAAAAGGTTTAGTTTTATATCCTTTTAACGAACTGTTTAATTTTTCTACTATAAGTTTATATAAGGGGGTATTATATATATCTGTTAAATATAAAGACGTTAAATCGAATACCTTGGGTTTAACTTTGATTGTCCATTTATTTTTTTCTTCTTCTATTATGATTGAATTTTTATGAACATTATGATTAATTTGCTGTTCTTTTAAAATTTTACTTAGAATATCTAGGATGTCATTGGGAGGCAAGTTAAAAACTATATATTTTCCTTTAACTATAACCTTATCCCCATAGTCATAGTGTAACAAAAGCCCAAAAACAAACATCACTATAATAAATGCTATTTTAGCTCTAATTTGTTCAAATGATATAGAAGTCAAAAGAGTTAAAAGAAGAAAAATAAAGTTAAAAAATTCATATTTACACAGAAATGATTTTTTGTATATTATTACCGAGCCTAAAAGTATAAGAATTATACCTAAAATAAACATAAAAATCCCTCCTAAAAAAATAACAGAAGTATATATTATCAGATTGCAGATAATTCCTTTTTCTGTTAAAGATTTGAAATACCCCATAAGGATTTAAAAGACAATCTTTCATAAGCTTTAGCAATTAGAATTGCTTAGTGAAATAACTGAATGTCATGGTATCCTTCACGGGGCTAACTAAAAACTTTTTAAAGATCCTAAGTATTTTTATGCTTCAACTTGCTGTTTTTTATGCCTTATAAGAAACGTTAATCCAGAAAGTATTCTTAAAAATCCTACTATCAGAAAGGCATTTTTTATTCCTGTAAAATGCGATAATCTCATTCCTATCCAAGGGGAAATTACTAAAGTTATATTAGTTACAAGATTATAAAAGGCAATAAAGGAGGTTCGATTTTCTCTTGGGGATACCTCATATAACGAGTTTAAAAGAAGTAGCATAACCCCTGATACACTAAAGCCTGTAAGCGCAACAAAATATGTAACATGATATATTTTGGTAGATATAGAATAGAAAAAGGGTGCAAGGGCCATGCCTAATGAGGCAATAGTTATTGCAGCAGAATTGCCGTTATTTTTAGAAAAACGTCCCCAAAACCTATATCCATATGCCATTGCAATTCCGTTTATAGTGGATATAATGGCTGCCCACATCTCGTTCGTTTTAAGATAATCTACCTCATAGGTTAAAAAAAGTGGCCAAGCCATTTGCCATGTAAAATGAAAAATAATGACGCAGATTATAAAAACAAAATATTCCTTATGTTTTGGAAGGTTTATCAAAAAATCTAAAGATATTTTATTACCGTTAGTTGAAACTTCTGCATAGGCAGCATTTTTTCTCTCTTTATGCATTAATAAAGTTATAACCTCGATTATTCCAATAAAAAAGGCTATAACAAAGGCTATTTGATAAAAGGTTATAAGCTGGGATTTATTCCTTGAAAGAGAAGTTAATAAAAATCCTGTTATAAGAGTTGTTGCAGTTCCTGCTATTGTTGCAATGCTGTTTCTTGATGCTAAACTTGCCTCCCTATCTCCAGGTGGAAATATGTCTGCGAGGAAAGACTGCCATAAAAATACTGCAATAGAATTTGGAAAATTCATTGCACTGTATAATATTACAAAGGCTATTGGCCTTAATTTATCAGGTAAAAAGGGAACAAGTGCGATTAAAATATAAAAAAACCTCGTTATTAAAAAAGCGAAGGATGTTGTTCGCTTTTTGTTTTTTGTATTTGTTAAAATAATTCCACCTATAAATATCGCAAGGATACTGAAAAAAGCTGGAAGTGAATTAAAAAGCGAGACAAGCTCATCATTTGCATTTAATCTTTTTAAAAACAGTCCTGCAAAGGAAGTAACTAAATTCACTGCGATGACCTGCAAAACTCCGTTCAAATTATTAAGGAAAAAGTTATTTTTTAGTTTAGACAATATAACACCCCCATCCCCATAAAGATTATAACAAAAAATTAAAAAAATTGAAAGAAAAATTAAAATTTGACACCGAACAAATGTTCGTATTATAATTTTCTTGTAATAAAATGGAAGGGGTTGATATCATGCTTATATATATCTTGCCTTTCTATTTAGAGGGAGTAGGGGATGTTTGCAAGGTAAAGGATGAAAAGGGAGAAAGAATTGTTTATATAAAACTTTCCAATATGCTCAAAAACATATTTAAAGAAAGAATGCTGGATTTTAAAGAGGTTAGAAGAAAATGTAGAAAAGTGTTAAATCAAAAGAACATTATTCCTCTTATGTTAAATGAAAAGGAAATCTTACTTCCAATAAAAATTAGAAAACCCAGGACGTCAAGGGATGAAGTTTATGGCTATATTAATTTTCATTTTATTGATAAAATAGAAGAAGGAGAAATCCTTTTAAAAGATGGACAAAAAATTTTTTTTATAGAAAGCTATAGGTCTGTTATTAAAAGGACAAAATTAGTTAAAACTCTAGAAAAGGAATTTTGTGATAAAATTAAATTAGATAAATTTGACTTTAACGCCCCTGCGACAAAGGGGGATATTGCTTTTATATTAAATGAGATACTCTATCTTAAAAAGCTTTTGGAATAGGTGATGAGAATGATAGAAATAGAAGGATTAGTTGAGAATATAGTTTTTAGAAATGAAGAAAATGGATATACAGTTATCAAGTTAAGACATAATAATGAGCTCATTTCAGTCGTAGGAACAATGCCCTATATTAGCGAAGGAATTAGGATAAAGGTTTCAGGCGAGTGGGTAGTTCATCCGACCTTTGGACAACAAATTAAGCTTACTGGCTACGAAGAGGTTAAGCCTAATACCATAGAAGGCATAGAAAAATATTTGGCATCAGGGCTTATTCCTGGAATAGGTCCGGTAACTGCTAAAAAAATTGTAGAAAAGTTTGGCAAAGACACTTTAGAGATAATAGAAATGAACCCGGAAAGGTTAACAGAAGTTGACGGAATAGGAGAAAAAAAAGCCCAAAGGATTTCTGAAGCTTTCAACGAACAGAGAGAATTAAGAAATGTCCTTATTTTCCTACAAAGCTATGGTATTTCAACAAACTTAGGGATTAAAATTTTCAAAAGATATGGAAATGAAACAATAAGGGTCGTCAAAGAAAACCCCTATAGACTTTGTGATGAGGTAAATGGAATAGGATTTAAAACGGCAGATAAAATAGCACGAAGTATTGGGACAGATTTAACTTCAAAATATAGAATTAGGGCAGGAATAAAATATGTCCTTGCAAACTGCATATCAAACGGACATGTTTATCTTCCTAAATTGGAGCTTTTGGAGGAGGCCTATAAACTACTTAACATCCCCTATGAGCTTATAGAAAATGAGATTATAAGTCTTATTGAGTCTAAGGATGTTGTAAGGGATGATATAGATAATCAAGAAGTTTATTATTTATCACCTTATTACTTTGCTGAGCTTAAGGTTGCCAAAAAACTTATAGAATTATCCCTTCAAACAATTAAAGAAGATCTTGAATGGATAGATAAGGAGATTAAGGATTTTGAGAGGGAAAATAATATTAAATTAGCTGATGAACAAAGGGAGGCAATAATTAAGGCAGTATCGAATGGTGTTTGCGTAATAACTGGAGGTCCTGGCACAGGGAAAACTACGATAATAAAATGTATTATAAAAATTTTTAATAAAAAGGGTCTTGAGGTTGCCCTTTGTGCTCCAACAGGGAGGGCTGCAAAGAGAATTACGGAGGCTACTTTAGAAGAAGCAAAAACTATTCACAGGCTCCTTGAGATGGAGTTTTTAGAATCTGAAAATGGCCCTTGCTTTGCAAGGGATGAGTATAATCCATTAGATCAGGATGTGATCATAGTAGATGAGGCCTCGATGGTGGATATCCTCCTTATGAATAGTTTGTTAAAGGCCATCGACATGGGTAAAAGGCTTATTATTGTTGGGGACGTAGATCAGCTCCCTTCTGTAGGTCCTGGAAATGTTTTAAGGGATATAATAGAAAGCAAGGGTGTTGTAGTTGTTAGATTAAATAGAGTATTTAGACAAAAAAATGAGAGTCTTATTGCTATAAATGCACATAAAATAAATAATGGTGAGATGCCTTTTCTTAACGAAAAGGATAAAGATTTTTTCTTTATTCAAAAGAACAATCCTCAAGATATTTTAGAAGAGATTTTAAATCTTGTAGACAGAAGGCTGCCAAGCTTTAAGGAGGGCTTTGACCCCTTAAAGGATATACAGGTTTTATCTCCTATGAGAAAGGGAGAAAATGGAGTGTTGAATTTAAATAAAGAGCTTCAAAGGATTTTAAATCCTCCTTCGAGTAAAAAGGCAGAAAAAGAGGTTAGGGACATGATTTTTAGAGAAGGCGATAAGGTTATGCAAACCAAAAATAACTACAGTCTACAATGGGAAGGGGATTTTTCGATAGATGGTCAGGGGGTTGGAGTTTTTAATGGTGATATAGGTTTTATAGAAAAAATAGACGATGAGGAACAAAAGGTGACTGTTGCCTTCGATGATAAAAGGGTGGTGTATGATTTTTCAAATCTTGATGAACTGGATCTAGCCTATGCCATAACAATTCATAAAAGTCAAGGAAGCGAATTTCCTGTAATAGTTGTTCCAGTTTCCTTTGGGCCACCGATGCTTATGACGAGAAATTTAATATATACAGCTGTGACAAGGGCTAAGAAACTTGTGGTGCTTGTCGGGATGAAACAAGCCCTAAGCTTTATGATCTCAAACGACAAAACCTTTAATAGATTTTCTGGTCTAAAAAACAGAATAATAGATGTTATTTCGTCAATTAAATAGAGGTGATCCGATGGAGGTTTATTTGTATAAAGCCAAGGGGACGGGTGGGGCTATATATGATTTTTCCTTTAATCCGTATATAGACCACGAAATTTTAAAAAGGACAAGAAATATTGAATCCTTTGAAGTATTAGGTAAGATTTCAATTGATAGGGCTAAGAGCATTATTGATAAAATAAATAAAACATCTATGCTTGATAAAATAATAAAAAATACTGACTTTTTAGTGAAAAAGGAGATTAAAAAAAATAGTCTAAAGGCAGAATATAAAAAAATATCTTCAGGATATGTTCTACCATCAAAGGAAGATATAGAATTTGTGGAGGGTAAAATTATAGGTAGAGTTTTAACCTTAAATGATATCATCGATTATTTTAAAAGATATTATCAATATGATTATCTGCTTGATATATTACAGGTATTATACTGTGAAAGAAGAGTTTCAATTCTTCCTGCCTTTAGAGAAGAAGGAGAAAAACTTTATTGTAATTTCTGCAGAAGGAGGGTTTGCGAAGGCTGCCAATTTAATTTTAAAGAATCGGATCTATTGATTTATGCTGCAGATAACTATAATTTCTCATTAAGACAAGGTTTAGGATATAAATTTCCAAAATTAAAGGACGTAAAGGAAGATATCGCCCTTGATCTATTAGATTTTATAAAATCCAAGAAAAATAATGGGCTTATTTTCTCAGCTCCCCATTCATTTAGTTTAGATATGCTTTACCCTTCCTTTTCCGAAATTTTGAAAACTGGTGGTAAGGTCCTATATATAACAAGCTTTAATGAGGCATATGAAGCATTAGAAAATTTAAAATCGACCTTTTACAACAAAAAAATATCAATAATTCATGATAAATTTGAAGATTTTAGAAATAACGATATAGTTATATCCTACAAATCTAATTATGTTCCTTTTTACAAAGCCTTTGATTTGGTTTTATTGAACGATATTTATAGGGCATTTAATAAAGAGAAATTGCTGCACTTTGCGGCAAAAAAGGCTTGCAAGGACAAGGGGAAGTTTATAGTAGCTTGTATAAATCCCGAAAGATATAAAGAACTCAGCTTTGAAATTACATTTTTGCCCTATTCTCATGGCAACCATCTAATTCCTGAACCAAGGGTTGAGATATCAAAGGTTCTAAGGGAGGGATTTTATCTTCCTGATCTTGCTTTAGATACTTTAAGATGGTCAATCAAGGATGGAAGCAAAACAATAGTTTTTATCCCTAAGAGGATGCAAATATCAACAATATTGAATTACCTTATAATGGAGGGTATAAATAAAAATCAAATTGAGTCAAAAAGCGATTTTTTAACGTTTTTGAAGGGAACAAAAAGGATATATTTAACCAGCGATTTTAGTATTTCTAAAAACTTTTCAGAAAATGTAAACGTTATAGTTTTAAATGCCCATGATGACTGTTATAACGAAGAAATTTTAATTTATCTATCTGCCCTTGCATCCCTTGGGAAAAACAAAAAAGTTGGGGAGGTTTTATTTGTTGCCGAAAATGAAACGGAGGGGATCTCTTTAGCCAAAAAGTGTATAAGAAGTTTAAACAAAGCCGCCTGGGAAAAGGGGTTTGTGAAGCAATAGATGCCCTTTTCTATATTTTGTTTCCTGAAACAAAATATTGTTTAAACTGTGGAAGACTTCAAGAAGAAAAATTTGGACTTTGCACCTTCTGTTATACGGAGATTTTAAAAATTAAATTATCTAAAAGTGTTGTATATGCTTATCCTATAGAGGTAGCCTTTGATGAGGTATATTCTGTATTTAAGTATGACAAGGTAGCTAAGGACATAGTAAGAAGATTGAAATATAAAGAAAAAGTTGAACTGAGCAAAGTTATAGCGTTTTTTATGAAGGATACAATAGATGAGAATAAAATAAAATTTGATCTTATTGTTCCAATTCCAATTTCCAAGAAAAGGTTGAAACTAAGGGGATATAATCAAGCTCTTTTAATTGCAAAGGAACTTTCAAAGCTCACGTTTATTCCTTTTAAGGATTGCATAGAAAAAATAAAAGATACTAAGTCTCAAACACTATTCAAAGATGAAAATAGATGGTATAATGTTAAGGGGGTTTTTGATTGTAACGAGGACCTTCAAGGGAAAACAATTCTTATTGTGGATGATGTATTTACAACCGGGGCAACAGCCCATTATGCATCCGAAGCCTTAAAAAAGTGTAAGGCTAAAAAAGTAATAGTTTTGACCTTTGCGTCATAAGGATATGGCATGATTAGGTCTGTGGTTGAAAGTCGATGCCAGTCGCAGGCGAAACGACCCACGTAAGTCAGACAAAGTCTGATGAGCATGGTGCGGCTTAGAAGTAAGTCCTGCCGGTAAAACCGAGAGGAGGATTAGTGAGAGGCATACACCTTAAGCAAAACTCCCAGCAGGCGAGTGTGGGGGCAAAGACCAGGTCAGCTAATCAATGCCATATCCTTTTTGTATTTCTTTTTATATTTTTGCACAAAATATAAAAAGATATTAACATTAATTGTTGATAAAAACCCTTTGAAATTCAAGTTATGCACAAATTTGTCCACATTATCCACAGATAAATATCAACATATTAACATTTTTCACACTTTAGTAAAAAAGGCTTGATTAAATTTTCAGAAAATATTAAAATTAAAATAAGAAATTTTTCCCTTAGACCACTTGAAAGGGGTAGATCTTATGAAATTTATGATTACGGGAAAGAACATAGTTTTAACAGATGCTCTAAAGGATGTTGTAGAAAAAAAGCTTGGCAAGCTTGAAAAGTATTTTAGTCCAGAACAGGAGGCACATGTTACTTTATCAGTTCAAAAGAATAGGCAGATAATTGAGGTTACAATACCATTTAACGGGATGATATTAAGGGGCGAAGAATCAAGCGGTGATATGTATACATCCATAGATAATGTAGTTGAAAAAATAGAAAGGCAAATAATCAAACATAAAACTAAATTACAAAAGAGGGTTCACAATGGAGAAACACTGAAATTCTTAGATATACCTGAATATAGGGATTACGATGAGGATGAAGAGGGCAAGATAGTTAAGAAAAAAAGGTTTTCAGTAAAGCCTATGGATGTCGAAGAGGCAATACTTGAAATGGAGCTTTTAGGTCATAATTTCTTTGTATTTAGAAACGCAAATACAGAAGAGGTCAATGTGGTTTATAAAAGAAAGGACGGTAACTACGGTATAATAGAGCCAGAAATATAAGGCACGATTAATCGTGCCTTATTTCTTTTGATTGTTAAATTAATTAAAATATGTTAAAATATTAGTATTGCTTTAAAGGAAGGTGGTAGGATGGGACTTTTAGAAAAGATATTTGGGACCCACAGTGAAAGGGAAATTAAAAGGCTAATGCCAATAGTCGATAAAATAGAAAGCCTTGAAAAAACTATGGAAGGTCTTTCAGATGAAGAGCTTAGGAATAAGACCTTCGAGTTTAAGGAAAGGCTTCAAAGGGGCGAAACCCTCGATGACATTTTGCCAGAGGCCTTTGCAGTTGTTAGGGAGGCTGCTTGGAGAACCCTTGGAATGAAGCATTTTAGAGTTCAGCTTTTAGGTGGCATCGTTCTTCATCAAGGAAGAATTGCTGAAATGAAGACAGGTGAAGGAAAAACATTAGTTGCAACTTTACCTGCTTACCTTAATGCCCTAACTGGAAAGGGTGTTCATGTTGTAACTGTAAACGACTACCTTGCAAAGCGTGACAGGGAATGGATGGGTAAGATATATGAATTTTTAGGGCTTACTGTTGGTGTTATTACCCATGACCTTGATGCAGAGGAAAGAAGAAGGGCATATAATTGTGACATCACCTACGGAACTAATAATGAATTTGGCTTTGACTATTTAAGGGATAACATGGTTATATACAAAGAAGAGATGGTTCAAAGGGATCTTCATTATGCCATAATCGACGAAGTTGACTCAATCCTTATAGATGAAGCTAGAACTCCTCTTATTATCTCTGGCGCTGGTGAAAAATCAACAAGGCTATATGAAGTTGCTGACATGTTTGTTAGGACATTAAAAAAGGATGAAGATTATGAAGTTGACGAAAAACAACATGCAGTTACATTAACCCAAAGCGGTATAGATAAAGCAGAAAAATTCTTTAATCTTGAAAACTATGCAGATCCAGAGAACATGGAGATACAGCACCATGTAATTCAAGCCCTAAAGGCTCATGCCCTTATGAAAAGGGATATCGATTATGTAGTAAAAGATGGTGAAGTTATTATAGTTGATGAGTTTACCGGAAGATTAATGTATGGAAGAAGATATTCAGATGGTCTTCATCAGGCAATTGAAGCAAAGGAAGGAGTTAAAATAGAAAGGGAGTCAAAGACCCTTGCGACTATTACCTTCCAAAACTACTTTAGACTATATGAAAAAATTGCCGGTATGACAGGAACTGCCCAAACCGAAGAGGCAGAATTTAGAGAAATATACGGACTTGATGTTATAGTAATTCCAACAAATAGGCCTATGATTAGAGTAGACCATCCGGATGTTGTATATAAGACAGAAAAGGCAAAATTTGATGCCATCGTTGAAGAAATAGTTGAAACCCATAAAACCGGGCAGCCTGTTCTAGTTGGAACGATAAGCATAGAAAAATCAGAAATGCTATCAACCATGTTAAAGAAAAGGGGTATTCATCATCAGGTTCTCAACGCAAAATACCATGAAAAGGAAGCAGAAATAGTTGCCCATGCTGGAGAAAGAGGTATGGTAACCATTGCAACAAACATGGCTGGTCGTGGAACCGACATAAAACTTGGTGAGGGTGTTGCTGAACTTGGAGGACTTAAAATAATAGGAACTGAAAGGCACGAATCAAGGAGAATAGACAACCAGCTAAGAGGACGTGCTGGCCGTCAAGGGGATCCAGGATGTTCAAGATTTTATGTTTCCTTAGAAGATGATTTGATGAGGCTCTTTGGTTCTGATAGGATAAAGGATATAGTATCAAAGCTTGGTCTTCCTGATGATGAGCCTATTGAAAGTAAGATGGTTACAAATGCAATAGAACAGGCCCAAAAGAGGGTTGAGGCAAACAACTTTGAAATAAGAAAATCCCTATTGCAGTTTGACGATGTTTTAAACAGACAAAGAGAAATAATATATTCCCAAAGGAAAAAGGTTTTAGAGGGAGAAAACTTAAAGGACAGCATACAGGGTATGATCATAGATGTTGTTACATCTATAGTCAATGCCCATGTAACTGATGACAGGCATAGGGAAGAATGGGATCTTAAGGGACTTTCAAGATATATTGAAGACGTATTTATGGTAAAAATTAGCGAACAGCAGTTAGATCCTCTTTCAAAGGATGAAATCCTAGAAAAAATTACAGATACAATTAATAAAGCTTATGAGGAAAAGGAAAAGGAATTTGAAGAAAATATTTTTAGAGAAATCGAAAGGGTTGTTCTTCTAAGGACTGTTGATACAAAGTGGATTGACCACATAGATGCTATGGAACATCTAAAGCAGGGAATAGGCCTCAGAGCGTATAGGCATAGAGACCCTGTTCAAGAATATCAAATTGAAGGTATGAATATGTTTGATGAGATGATCTATAGCATCAAAGAAGATACATTAAGATTCCTGTTTAGAGTAAAACCTGAAAGAAAGGTTGAAAGGGAAAGGGTAGCAGAGCCTACTTCAACGAACTATGATGATTCTGTTAAAAAGCAGCCTGTTAGAAAATCAGAAAAAATAGGAAGAAACGATCCATGCCCATGTGGAAGCGGTAAAAAATATAAAAATTGTTGTGGAAGAAACGTATAAGGAGGCGATAGGATGCACATTCAATTTGAAGAACATTATTCAGCAATTGAACCAATGAAAAGAATCCTAGAAGAAGTGGGGGCTTCTCTTTGACATCCCAAGGCTCAAAAAGGAAGTTGAAGAATTAGAAACCAAGATGCAGGATGCTAATTTTTGGAACAACATTGAGGAGGCTCAAAAGATAGTTCAAAGGGCAAAATCCCTAAAGGATAAAGTAGAAAGATATGAGAGCCTTTTAAAAAGAGTGGAGGATCTTGAGGTTTTAATTGAGCTTTGTGATGAAGAGGAGGACTACTCTCATCTTGATGAAATCGCAGAAGAAAGGCACGACCTTGAAAAAAATATAGAAGCCTTTAGGATAGAGACGATGCTTTCTGGAGAATACGATAAAAATGATGCTATATTAACTATCCATGCTGGTGCAGGTGGAACAGAGGCCTGTGATTGGGCTTCTATGCTTTTAAGAATGTATACAAGATGGGCGGAAGGCAAAGGTTATAAAGTAGAGACCGTAGACTTTTTACCAGGTGATGAGGCAGGAGTAAAGAGCGTAACATTAGAGATAAAAGGGGAATACGCCTATGGTTATTTAAAAGCTGAAAAGGGTGTTCATAGACTTGTAAGAATTTCACCCTTCGATGCTGCAGGAAAGAGGCATACATCCTTTGCTTCTGTTGAAGTTTTACCTGAAATTACCGATGATCAGGATATAGAAATAAGGGATGAGGATATAAAGATAGATACCTTCCGCTCCGGCGGGGCAGGCGGGCAGTATGTTAACAAGACTGAGTCTGCCGTTAGAATAACCCACCTTCCAACTGGAATAGTAGTTTCCTGCCAGAGCGAAAGGAGTCAACACTCCAATAGAGAAATGGCAATGAAGATGCTAAAAGCAAAGCTAATTGAGCTTAAAGAAAGGGAAAGAAAGGAAAAGATAGAGGATCTTACTGGAGAGCAAAAGGAAATAGGCTGGGGAAGCCAGATAAGAAGTTACGTATTCCAGCCCTATACCCTTGTTAAGGATCATAGGACTGGAGTTGAAATTGGAAATATTCAAGCTGTTATGGATGGAGAAATCGACGATTTTATAAATGCATATTTAAAGATGG
>NZ_CAKP01000016.1 GCF_000297115.1 Caloramator australicus RC3
CGCAGAAGGGCATGTAAGCCATGTATTATCGGCGAGATTAAGCAGCAGGCCATTAGGATGGAGCAAGGAAGGATTAAAGATAATGGCAAAGCTAAGGGTATTTAGCAAGAATGGAGGAAATTTAAGGGAAATAAGTGTGTTTAAGGAAGATGAAAAAGCCTTCAAGGTAAGTAAGAAGAAAATAAAAGAAGCGATAAGAAAGATAAATAAATCTTCACGTGAAGTTATGAATAATATAACGATATTGAACATAGGGAAAGTAACGCCAATTTACAGGATATTAAAATCAATAAAATATGAAAATATAATTTAAGTTTTTTAAATTTAACAAACGCCTTGAAACTAGCTAATTTAAGGGGTTGTCTATAAAAATTAACCTACAATATCTTGACACTATCCTCCTTTTAGAACATCCTTTATTTTTTCTGCTAAATTATCTATAATATTTTTTACTTTACCTTCAATTTTTTCAGTATCCTTTTCATCCTTAATCAATATTATAAATTCATCCCCACCAAATCTAAAAAAGTTTATATTTTCTTCCTTCATTTGGCTAAAAAATTCCGACACACTTTTAAGCAGTGCATCTCCAAAAACATGCCCTTTAGTATCGTTGATATTTTTAAAATTATCTAAATCCATTAATACAACTGCACCATGTCCGTCCTTTACAACTTCTTTAAAAGTCTTTTCAAGCATTCTTCTATTAGGAAGTCCTGTCAAGTGATCATTGTAGGCAAGAAAAGTAATGGCTTCCTCTTGTTCTTTGAGCCTTGTTATTTCAGTTAAAATACCATAAAGTTTTCTTGCTTTAATATCCTTAATACATCTTGCCGAAATCAAAAACCATCTTGTTCTTCCCTTTGAATCTTTCATTTTTATCTGTGAATATATCCCATCAGAATAGCCATGGATATATCTATAATAGGAATCTATAAGCCTTTGTTTATCCTCTTCCTCTAAAACTGTATCAAAAACTTTTGATAAATCATTCTCACCATACAAACTAATACCCATCATTTGAAGGAAGCTTTCTGACAAATTAATTGTCCCTTTTTCCAAATCAATTTCCCAAACGGCACTGTTGCTTCCTTCGATGGCTATTTCATACTTTTGTTGCAATTCTTGTAATCTTTCATTATAAGATTGGATTTCCTCGTATTGGGCCCTAAGCTCCTCCTCTGCTGCAGAAAGCTGCTCAACCGTTGCAGCAAGCTCCTCATTAGATGCCAAAAGCTCCTCTTTATGTTCCTTTATATTATTTACATATCCATTTATCTTATCAAGCATCTCATTTATTACCCTTTTAAGATCAGCAAAATCATCATTTTCAAAAATCTCAACTCTATATTCTAAGTTTCCCTCTAAATCGATTTGACTAAGATCTTCAGACAAGACATCAATAGGCTTTAAAATCTTTTTATTAACTATGAATAAAATAATCAAAGAAGTTAATAATGCCATGAGTAAAGAAATAGCAAAATATTTATATAGGGATATGACTAGGCTTTTTAGGGATAGTCCCATACTTAAAATGCCTGTAATTTTACCCTCTGAAAACACGGGCATTAGAATCTTAACTATATTTATTTCTCCTTCTTTATCTATCATCTCGTTTACAACTGTTTTGCCATTTAATACTTCATCAAGATATGGTTTATCATTAATCTTTTCTTGTTGAAAATTTCCCACATAAGAGACTACACTTAAATTTTTGTCATATAGCAAAATATAAAGAATATTATCGTCGTTAATATAATGGTTTAATAATATCTGGGGGTTAAAAATTCTTCTTTGTTCATATATTTCATTTGCAAGAATTCCAACTTGGATTATTGAACCATCTTTATTCTTAACATAGCCATATCTTAAATACCTATCGGAAGATACATCCTTTCTTATGTCCTCCTCTACCCACTCAGAATAACTGCTTTTCATAAATCTTCTTATAGGATGATTCTCTGGCGCAATCAATCCAACATATTCATCAATGTTTGAATATACTATTTTACCCTCATTGTTAAATAGATTTAATTCAAATACACCCAATTTATATGCGTATTCTTTTAACAGGGTATTGTTTATCTTGTTACCATTTAATAAAACCGCTTTCCCAGCCATTACAATTTTATCTTCAAAGGCTCTATCAATCTTTCTCAATGAAGTTTCGTTATTTTCTATAGCAACAGCAACCTCTTTTGCAATGTTAAGCCCAAACTCCTTAGTGTTATTCTTAATCATTTTACTTCCTGTTAAATAAGTAGAGAACATAGTTAAAAATATGGATATAATCACCACAATAAGTGGAATTATAGCTATATTTGTTAAGTTAATTTTCTTCTTTTTCATAATTCTCACCTTTATAACATAATTCGACACAATTTATCATTGTTTAAACTAATTTTACAATAATTAGATATAAAAGGCAATATAAAATCTAAATTATAGCAAATCCATTATTAAATATAAAAGGCAGATATTGATAATCTGCCTTAAGCACAATATCCTTTTAATTTAACCTAAATCTTTCAACAGCATTAGCTAAATCAGTAGCAAGCTGATTTAAAGTATTGGCTGTTGCTGCAACCTCCTGTGAGGATGCCGAGAGCTCCTCTGAAGATGCTGCAACCTCTTCAGCTGCTGCTGTGTTTTCTTCCGTTACTGCACTTACCGCCTCAACCTTTAAAAGAACTTTATCCTTGGAGCTTACCATCTCATCCATAGCATTATAGGTATTCTTCATAAGAGGTGCTATTCTTTCAATAGATTCCAGTATATCCCCAAAGGAGGCTACTGTTTTTTCAACTGCTGTTGCCTGGGATTTTATAAATCCATCCACATCCTTTGATGTAATTATTACATCATCCGTATCCTTTTCAATTGAATTTACAAGTTCAACTATTTCACTAGCAGACTTCTTCGACTCCTCTGCAAGCTTTCTAACTTCATCCGCAACTACTGCAAAACCTCTTCCTGCCTCCCCTGCCCTTGCCGCCTCTATTGCAGCATTTAATGCAAGTAAATTTGTTTGCTCTGCTATTGAGGTTATTACGTTAGTTATATTGCTTATCTCTTTAACTGAATTTGTAAGATTATTAACCTTTAATGTTACTATTTCAAACGCATTTTTGATATCCTCTATTGTCCTAATTAATTTATCCATCTCTGATTTACCAATATTTGCCCTATTAGATGTATTTAGAGTTTCATCTTTAACTGTTGCTAATTCCCTTAATGCATTTTCTATATTTTGCGTCAACTCTGTCATAAGCCCTACTATTTCCTGTAAATCATTTGCCTGGGAGGAGGAACCTTCTGCTATCTGCTGCATCGTCTTTGCAACTTCCTGTGAACTTGAGGCCATCTCCTCAGATGTAGCTGATAAGTTTTCCGATTGTCCCAATACCTCCTCAACGCTAACCTTTATTTTCTTTATCATTTCCCTTTGGGCCTTTAGCATTTTTCCGAAACTCTCTTGTATTTTTCCTATTTCATCATTGCTTTTAATTTCAAGTTCTATATTTAGATTACCCTCTGCAACTTCCTTCATAGATTCAGAAAGTTCCTTTAATGGATTTAGTTTTTTATTAAGGAACCACAATATCAAACTGGACCCTACTAAAAGGTTTATCAAAGAAAACAAAAGTATAATGTTTAAAACCTTTTGGGCTGGCCTATAAAAATCTTCATCATAAGCTCCAACATTTACATACCAATCCCATGGTTCAAAGTATGCTACTGCATTTGTTTTAGCTCTAATTTTATTTTCTCCCGGATTTTTCCAATAATATTTTATAATGCCATTATTTTTTGGATGTTTACCCTCTTCTATAATTAATTTCACGATATTGTTTCCTTTAGGATCTACTATGTTAGATATATCATCGCCCTCCTTAAAAGGATGCATCATTTCTATTCCTTGACTATTTATAGCAAACATGTAAGCTCCTATATCTAATTCTAACTTTTCATTTTGTCCTCTTGTTTTACCATCACCCTTTTTAGGATTTAACATTTTAGATTTGAAAATTTCCTGAGCTTCCTCCCTAGTAAGTTTTCCTTCTTGAACTTGACTTTCTAATGCCTCCATAAATGTAATACCCATATTTATCTTGTTTTTCAATGCTCTGTTTCCAAGATCAGAAAGTGATTTTTTTGATATGCCATATGAAGCAATACCTAAAATTCCCATACTAAATACAATTACTGTTATGAACATTGCAACTAATTTTATTTTAATACTTGTTCCGGCCATTTTCTTCATTGTAAATTTAACCTCCTTAGCTTTTGTTGTCCTTAAATCCTCACTAAAATTATCGTTTACTTAGCACAAAACTTTATAATAAAAGCGTCTGGAAAATCCAGACGCTTTAGGGGGATCTTGTTATCTACTCTTGTTGCGGGTTTTTACATCAAATATAACTGCTGCTGCAAGAACAGCACCTCTTATTATATACTGATAGGATATTCCAACTCCCATTAAGTTCATTCCGTTTATTAGAGACGCCATAACAAGGGCACCAACAATAGAACCTGTAACCTTTCCAACACCGCCTGCTGCTGAAACACCACCAACATAAGCAGCTGCTATTGCATCAAGCTCAAACAGCGTTCCTGCTGTTGTTGTTGCAGATTGAAGTCTTGCTGTGTAAAGTATTCCTGAAAGGGCTGATAAAAGGCCCATCGATCCAAAAACTATCAATGTAATCTTACTTACATCAATACCGCTAAGCTTTGCAGCCTCAGGGTTTCCACCAACTGCATATATATATCTTCCAAGGGGAGTTTTCGTAGTTATTACATGATATATAGCGACAACGATAATAACTATAACAACCGTCCAGGAAAGTCCATTATATCCTGATAAAATCCATGTAACATAAGCAATTATCGATGAAACAAGGACAAGTTTTAATATGAACATCTTAAAGGATATAACCTCAAAATTGTATTTAATCTTGTTTTTTCTAACATTAAATTCGCTGTATATATAAAAGACTATCGCTAGTCCACCAATTAGAAGGGTTAAAAGATGAATTCCTGGAATATGGGCAATATCAGGAATAAATCCATTACCAATGGCATTAAAACTTTTATTTGGAACTATAATCGTTCCTGTCTCTTCTGTAACTAAAAGAAGCGCCCCCCTAAAGGCCAGCATTCCTGCAAGTGTTGCCACAAAGGCTGGTATTCCAACATAGGCAACCAAATAACCATTAAAAAGTCCTATTAAAGTTCCTAATACAAGAACTACTAAAATAGTTAAATATACAGGTGCCCCTGCCTTTGTTAAAAGTATAGCAGCAATTGCACCTAAAAATCCTGCAAGATATCCTACCGAAAGGTCGATATGCCTTATAACGATTATTAAAGTCATGCCAACCGCCAAAACAGCTATATAGCCTGTTTGATTTATTAGGTTACTTATGTTTCTTGATGATATAAAAAGTCCTCCTGTCGTAACGGTAAAAATTATCATTATAACCGCAAGGGCAACATACATTCCATAGTCACGTATATTTTGTTTTAAAAGATATTTAGCTTCATCCATAAACCTCATAACAATGCCTCCTAATTCGTTGCAAGTTCCATTATTTTTTCTTGGGTTGCTTCTTCTATAGGCAGTTCACCAACCATTCTACCTCCCGACATTACATATACTCTGTCGCTCATTCCTAAAATTTCAGGAAGTTCAGATGAAATCATTATTATGCTCATTCCCTTTTCAACAAGCTGATTCATGAGGGTATATATCTCATATTTTGCACCAACATCAATACCCCTTGTAGGCTCGTCTAATATAAGGACATGGGGTTTTACAAAAAGCCACTTTGCAAGGGAAACCTTCTGTTGATTCCCGCCGCTAAGGTTGCCAACCTTTTGTTCAACGCTTGGTGCTTTTATCCTTAATGACTCTTTATATTCATTGGCAACTTTAATCTCCTCATTTTCATTTACAAACCCGTTTTTTGTAAGTTCCTTAAGGTTTGTAATCGAAATATTGTTTCTAATATCATCTATTAGGATCAAACCATTTCCCTTTCTATCCTCTGATACGTAAGCAATTCCAGCTCTTATTGCATCCTTTGGTTTTGTAAATTTCTTTTTTTGTCCATTAACATAAATTTCACCCTTTAACCTATAACCTTTGGGATTTCCAAATATGGACAGAGCAAGCTCTGTTCTCCCTGCACCCATAAGTCCAGCTATTCCTACGATTTCACCCTTTCGAACATTAAACTCAACATCCTTTAGGATTTGTCTTCCTAGATTAGGATCATAAGCGCTTAAATTTTTTACCTCAAGGATCTTTTCTCCAAACTCCTTTTTCTTTCTCTTTGGATAAATATCCTCTATTTCCCTTCCAACCATATGTTTTATTATTATATTTTCGCTTATCTCATCCTTTCCAACCTCGAGGGATGAAATCATCTTACCATCCCTTAACACTGTAATTGAATCCGCAACAGAAATAACTTCCTTTAATTTGTGGGAAATCAATATACATGTTACTCCATGCTCTTTTAACTCTTTAATTAATTTTAATAGGTTTTCGCTGTCATCCTCATTTAGAGCTGCTGTTGGCTCGTCTAAAATTAAAAGCTTTACGTTTTTTGAAAGGGCCTTTGCAATCTCCACAAGCTGCTGCATGCCAACCCCAAGGTCCTTAACCTTTAGTGTTGGATTTATATCCAGCTTAACCTTTTTTAGCATCTTTTTTGCCCTTACTATAGTTTCATTCCAGTCGATGAAGTTTCCTTTCTTTATTTCATGCCCCAAAAATATGTTTTCATATATCGTAAGCTCAGGAATAAGTGCAAGTTCCTGATATATCGTAACAATTCCAACACGTTCACTATCGTTTATACTTTTAAATTTTTGAGGCTTCCCATCGAATATAATTTCTCCCGAGTATTCTCCAAAAGGATAAACCCCACTTAATACCTTCATGAGTGTTGATTTCCCTGAACCATTTTCTCCAACTAAGCAGTGAATCTCTCCCTTTTTTACTCTAAAGTCAACGTTATCTAATGCTTTAACTCCTGGAAATGTCTTTGTTATATTCTTCATCTCTAAAATGTATTCACTCATAACACCAAACTCCTTGAAATTACATTTAATGGATTAAGAAATGAATAGTGATAGCATAAACTATCACTATTCATATTTGCATTATTGTATTCCTGTAAAGTCTGAAGCATTATAGTAGCCTGAATCTATTAATGCTTCCTTTACATTGTTTTTATCAACTACTATAACTTCTGTTTGCTTTGCCTTAACATCAATCTTTCCGTTGTTATATGTTCCTGTTGTTTCTGGTTCTTTTCCTTGGAGTAAATCCTTTGCCATTGCTATAGCATCCTTAACAAGCGTTCTAACATCCTTGAATACTGTCATTGATTGTTTCCCATCGATTATATACTGAACTGAAGCCTTTTCAGCGTCTTGTCCTGTTACTACATAGCTTGTAACATCTTTATCTGCTGCAAAGGCATCTGCAATAGCACGAGCTGTTCCATCGTTTGGTGCAAGTATAAATACATTACCCTTATCTTCCTTCTTAGCAGCTGTTAAGTTGTCTTCTGCTCTTCTCTTTGCTTCATTGAAATCCCAGTTTGTTGTAATCTGGCCTATTATTCTTGCCATTTCATCACGAGTTAATTTTGGCTTATTTTGAAGAGCAACGGCTTCGCTTGAGTTCTTTATAACGAATGTTCCATCAGCAATCTTTGGCTGCAAAACATTCCATGCACCTTCAAAGAATAGGAATGCGTTGTTGTCTGATGCTGCCCCTGCATAAAGATAAAGTGGATTTCCTTTTCCCTTTGCTTTGTCTACAAGGTATTGTGCTTGAGCTTCACCAACTGCAATGCTATCAAAGGTTACATAATAATCAACAGCGTCGGTATTAGTTATCAATCTGTCATAGGATATAACCTTTATTCCTTCTTTTTTAGCAGCTTCTGCTGCAGCTGCAGCTGCATTACCATCATGTGGGCAAATTATAAGCACTTTAATTCCTTTTGCAATTAAAGCATCAACATTTTCCTTTTCCTTTGCTGAAGATCCTTGGCTGAATAAAATTTCAACTGAATAATCGGTATCCTTTAGAGCTTCCTTAAATCTTGTTTCATCCTGAACCCATCTTGGTTCATCCTTTGTTGGCAATACTATACCAACATCCACCTTTTTTGTTCCGCAGGATGTTAGTCCTAGCATCATCATTGCTAACATAAAAAACGCAATGATCTTTTTCATTTTTAACCCCCCTGATTTTTAAATTTTTTGATTATTAATTCTATTAAAATTATTGCACAAATGAAGATGCTTGTCTCTGGACCTATTTGCAAAGTTTATGCATAAATTAGCTATTATTCAAATTTAAAATTTTGAAGTAGTAATTTTTTGTAGTAAAAAATTGCAGTCAATAGAATTTTCTATTGACTGCCATCCTTTTTTATATATACTTCTTCCTTTAAATGGAATCCGTCCTTTATTATCGTTTCCTCAATATTGTCCTTATCAACAGGAATTGGCTGCAAAACATAATACGGAACATAGTATTTGCCATCAAATATTTTCCTTTCTATATTTAAAGGTTCCTTTTTAACAAGTTTTATGGCCATTTCAATCGTTGCCTCTGCTAATTTGTCAATAGGCTTATAAACCGTCATAAGCTGAGTTCCCTCAACAATTCTTTGGCATGCCCAAAGGTCAGCATCCTGTCCAACAACATAAACCTTCCCCATATATCTGTGTTCCGATAAGGCTTCAATTGCCCCCTCTGCTAAGCTATCGTTCCCTGCTATTATTCCATTAATTTTAGTGCCCCTTTGAAGTTCTTTATCAATAACACTAAAGGCATATTCCTTTAGCCAGTTTTCTGCCCATTCCTCCTTTATTATGTTTATTTTCTTAGCTTCAACATAGGGCATTAATATCCTGTCATAACCCTCCTTAATCATTTTTGTGTTATAGTCATTAGGAGCTCCATTGACAATAAAAATATTCCCCCATTTTACCTTTTTTAACAACCATAAGGCCATGAGTTCTCCAACCCTTACGTTGTCAAAACTTATATAAAGATCGACATTTGAATTCAAAACAAGCCTATCATAGGAAATTACAGGGATCCCCCTTTCCCTTGCCATTTCAACAGCTTTAGAGGCTTTTTTATAGTCATTAGGAACTAATATAAGAATATCTATACCCTGATCTAATAGATATTTAACTTGCTTTAGCTGGTCCTGATCATCGTTGTTGGCATTTTGAACTATTATCTCTGCCCCTAATTCTCTTGCCTTTGTAATTAAAATGTCTCTGTCCTTTATCCATCTTTCCTCCTTTAATGTCCCAAGGGAAAAACCTATTTTAATTTTGTTATTATTCTCAGAATTAGATCCATTAGATTGTTTTAAATAAAAATCAGGTTTATAAAGCTTTATAAAAATAAAAGAAAGTTCAATAAAAAGAATAACAACCAATATAACTGTAAGGGTGTTTTTTAATATCCTATCCTTAAGCAAGATTATCCCCCCTTACATTTCTTGAAAGTCTATACTCTGTTGGCGTCATTCCTGTCACCCTTTTGAAGGCCTTGCAATAATAATTTGGATCGCTGTATCCTATCTGCTGACAGATCTCCTTAATGCTTAAATTTTGATTTATAAGAAGCTGCATAGATTTTTCTATCCTAAGCTCTGTTAAATATTCTATAAATCCCTTACCTATTTTATCCTTAAAGATTTTGCTTAAATAATGGTAGCTCAAATTGACGCTTTTTGCTATATCATGTAAAGATATATCCTGATGATAATTTTTATTTATATACTCTAAAACCTTTGAAACAATTCCATCTATATTGCCGTTTTTTGAATTTTGAATTTGATAGGCTAAATCGGATATAAATTGCAGAAATTGCATTCTTAATTCGATTCCATTGCTTATCTTTAATAAGGATAAAATAACTTTTTGCTTAATGTCACTAAAATTATCAATCCTTTGGGAAACTGCCCTTTCTATTAAAAAAACTAGTTCTATTAATTTTGCCTTTATCCTATCGATATCTTCTAAATAAATACTGTTAAGCCAAACAAATATCTCTTTAAAAATCTCATGGGCTTCGTTAAAATTCCCTGTAATTATTGAGTTCAAAAACAAATTTTCAATGTTACTATTATAATCATAGGAGGATTGCAAATTTAATGGTATATCCTCATAATGAATTATAATTCCATCAGTTTTAGTAGCTGCGGCAAGATAAGCCTCACTACAGGACCTTGGGAATCCTTCAAGGTCATAAACCCTTCCTATCCCTATTTTAAACTTTATATCAGTTGATCCCATTAATTTTTCTGTTAGCCTCTTTCCTAACTTAACGGATTTATCCTTTATATCATTTATATTTTCCGCTTCATTAACAGGAATAAAAGCTACTATTCTATCTGACAATGGTCTTCCTATAAGACAATTGGTTAACCCCTTTAACTTTATCTTTAAAAGGTCATAAAAATTTTGTTTGTCCTGCCTTCCCTTAAGGCTCTCTACTTTACCTCTATCCTCAAAGTCAGAAAATAAAATGCACATAGCATAGCCATGTTTAAGATCCATATTAAATATGCCTTCATAAAATTGCACTTCATTCAATGTTCCAACATTAAACATCTTATAAGAAACAAACTGTGCTTCTAGAAAAGGAATAATTTTATTTATTTTATCCTTTAATTCTACTTCTATTAGAAAATTTCTCCTTTTGTTTTCAACAGCAGCAGATAGTTTGCTTATCGTTTCAATTACCTTTGATTTGTTTATAGGCTTTAATAGGTATTCAAAAACTCCTAAATTAAGTGCTTCTTTAGCATAATCAAAATATTCATAGGCCGTAAGTATAACAAAAAATACATCGTTATTTGCTGCCTTAATCTGCCTTATGGCTTCTATTCCATCAATTCCTGGCATATGAATGTCCATAAATATGGCATCCGGTTTAAGCTCAATTGCCTTTTCTATTGCTTCTCTACCTGAACTTGCAGTCCCAATGACCTTAACATCTTCAAAATTTTTAGATATTATCATCTTCAGAGAATCAAGCACAAGATATTCATCATCAACAATCAAAATCTTTAACATACCTTCACATCCTTTATTCGTGAATTCCCCTTTGGTATTCTTAATGTTATCTTGGTTCCATAACCCAGTTTACTTTCTATACTTATTAATTCACATCTATCCTGAATATCAAATAAAATCTCAAGCCTTTCCAAAACATTATTCATACCTATTCCAGTAACATGTTTTTTAGATAATCTTTCATCTGTAGCCGATAAAAGTATTTTTTGTATTGTATCTTCATCCATTCCCATCCCGTTATCTATTATTTCGATTATTATATTTTCTTTCATAGATTTAACATTTAGGTGTATTTCGCCAGGCCTTTCTAAATTCTGAAGCCCATGGACATAAGCATTTTCAACTATTGGCTGTAGGGTTATTCTTGGAACTTTAACATCGAGGGCCCCTTCATCTATATCGCTAAAAAACTCTATCCTATTTCCAAACCTCATTTTTAATATTCCCATATAATTTTTCACATGCTCTATTTCATCCCTTAATGGAACTAAATCATCTATATTTTTTAAATTATATCTAAAAAGCTGTGCTATATTTTCAATAAATTCGGAAGCTTTATCAGAGCCTTCTATCATAGCAAGCTGAGAAGCTGCATTTAAAGTATTAAAAAGAAAGTGGGGATTTATCTGAGATTGTAAAAACTTAAGTTCTGCCTCCTTTAAAAGGCTTGCCATCTTTATATTTTGGAGTTCCTGTTCCTTTAATCTTTTTTCGACCTCAGCTTGTTTTTTTAGCTCATTTATATAATTTTTAATGCTGTCTACCATTTTAATAAATGCACCTGCAAGTATATCCGTTTCATCTCCTGTGTTTGGCTTGTAAATTTCTATGTCAAAGTGCCCTTTAGCTACCTTTTCTGCCGAATTGGAAAGGTCGGATATGGGCTTTGTAAGCCTATATGTTGACATAATAGCTATATATAAAGATAAAAAAATTGATATTATTATTGTCAAAAAACTTAGATAAGTTACAAAACTCATATTCTTATTTATGTTTTGATATCTTTCTGATTCTGTTTTAAGTTTGCTGTCTAGAAGTTTGTCATAATATTGATTTATATATTCACTTATTTCTATTGAACGCTGAAAATTTGAAATATATCTGCTGCTTATTCTCCCCCTTTTAGCAAGGACGGCTTTATCCGTTTCCCTTAAAAGTTCATCAAGCATATTGCCGATGTCCATTAAAATAAGAAGCTTATTATCATATTCAAGAGTCCTGGAAATTTGATTTGAAATCTCCTGAAGTCGATTATAATAATTATAGTAATTAAGAAGGTTTTCGGATGATGCTGTTGTTAGATATTTTTCAAGCTCCGTCATAAGTCCATTTATGTTATATTTTAGTTCATTTAAGTATATATAATCGTTTATAATGCTATTTGTATTGTTTATTACAACCTTTGCAGTATAAAATGAAAAAAAACTTGTGCTGGTCAAAAGGAAAATAGTAAAGAGGAAATAAATTATGAGTCTTTTTCTAATTCCTAAAAACTTAAATATCTCCTTGTTCATATAAGCTCTCCCACTTTCGGTATTTATTTCTTAGCATTTCCTTTTTTCTTAAATTAAAAAGCTCATCCTTTGTTATTACCCTTATTTCTGAATCTATAAAGGTCGGAATATTTTTCCCCTCTTTTATTTCAACAAGGGCCTTAATACTTTCATATCCCATGTTATATGGGTCACTTGCAACCGTCCCATAAATTATTTCCTTTTCAATATAGCGGGTTATTTCCTCTGAAATCCCATAGCCAACAAGGGTAATTTTGCCAACCATATTCCTATCCACGATAAGCTGCGCAGCTCCTAAGGTATCCGCTGAACTTATTGTGAATATCGCGTTTATCCCTTCATTAGAATCGATTATCTTTTGTGTAATCTCCTCCGCACTTAAAATCCCCATTTTAGATGTGTAATACTTTACAACCTTCATTTCAGGATAATCCTTTATGGTGCTTAAAAAACCGTTCATTTTTAGATTGTTTTCAATAGAATCCCCATTGGAATCGCTATTAGAAATAACAGCAACCTTAGCCCTTCCCCCTGTAGCTTTAATTAAGAGTAGCGCAGCCTTCTTTCCTATTTCAAAGCTATTTGTTCCAACAAAGGCATACCTTTTGCTTTTATTATTATCGTTTTCAAGAGTTATAACAGGAATTCCCTTATAATAGGCCCTGTCTATTAGCTTTGTAAAATCCTCCGTATTAAATGCATGGGTTATAATTCCATCAACTTTTGCAAGAGTTGCAATATCAATATATTTTAATTCCTCCCGAATGTCACTAAAACGGGGGGCACAAAACTCAATGGCAATATTTAAATCCCCTGCAGCTGCTTCTGCCCCTCTTACTACTTCCATCCAAAAGGGATCAACAGTATTTTGAGCAATAAAATAAAAACGATATTTAGGTTTAGAAAATATCGGTTTTATGTCCTTGTTATCAATACTATAGAGTATAACTCCGGCTAATATATTTAATATTATCAATATTAAAATTATATAATTATATAAAAATTTAATAAAATCCCGACTTTTCATCAGATATTCCTCCGCTAATTTTTATATTAATTATACCATACAATAAAAAACACAAAAATAACCCCCACTTTTTTAAAAAGTGAGGGTATATCAATGTATACTAATTATCATCTTGCAGCCTTAGCAGCTTCAACTATTGCTGTTATATATCCATAAGTATCAGCAAGGGTTGCACCACTTACTGCATCTGCCATCTTATCCTTTGGTGTTGATGCAAGGATATTTTCAAGTTCCTTTATTGTCTTTCCATTTACAAATTTATAAATCGCTTCAAAGTTTTTATCAATTGGAACTGTTGATTTTGCCTTATCTTTCATTAACTGTGAATAGTATTCTGCATTTGTCATCTTTGATGCAAGAACCATTCCCTGTGGATAGTTCTTTCCAAAATCAGCATCTGAGTTTGGAACTCCCTTTGCTACGTCCTTGCTCATGTATTGATAATCATCCATGTAGGATGCAACAATCTTGTCTCCTGATACGAATGCTACAGCTAATGTAAAACATTTTGTTCCGTGTGCCGCAAAGTCAACCTTTCCAACCTTTAGATCCTTAAGTTCATCTGCAGTAACTTCAATTTCTGGACTGCTATTAGCAGCCTTAGCAGCTTCAACTATTGCTGTTATATAGCCATGGGTATCAGCAAGAGTTGCACCACTTACTGCATCTGCCATCTTATCCTTTGGTGTTGATGCAAGGATATTTTCAAGTTCTTTTATAGTCTTTCCTTTTACAAATTCAATTATAGCTTCGAAGTTTTTATCAATTGGAACTGTTGATTTTGCCTTATCTTTCATTAACTGTGAATAGTATTCTGCATTTGTCATCTTTGATGCAAGAACCATTCCCTGTGGATAGTTCTTTCCAAAATCAGCATCTGAGTTTGGAACTCCCTTTGCTACGTCCTTGCTCATAAACTGATAATCGTCGATATAAGCTGCAACTATTCTATCGCCCTCAACTGCAGCGATTGCAAATGTAAAGCACTTAGTTCCATGGGCAGCATAATCTACCTTTCCTACCTTAATGATAGCCTTTTCCTTCTTAACTTCATTGTTTGTGCTTGGGTTAGTTGTTGGCTTTGTAGTATTCTTTGCAACATTAACAGGCGCTGGGTTTAATTTTGCCATTGTCTTTGGTCCAACAACACCGTCTGCTTTAAGGCCATGTTTCTTTTGAAAATCCTTAACCGCTGCTAATGTTTTTGGTCCGTAGATTCCATCAACCTTTAGATTGTATCCATATTTGTTGAGCAATGTTTGTAATGTTTTAACATCTTCACCATATGAGTTTAATGCAAGCAAGCGATTAACCTTTACATTTGTTTGTGTAGTAGTTTTTGTTTGAGTAGTTTTCTTAGTTGTGGTGTTAGTCTTTTTAGTATCAGTTTGTGTTTTGTTTTGATTGTTATTGCTTTCACCGCTTGTAGCTGCTGAAACTGCATCAGCTTTAAAGAATTTTGGACCATTGCTTACTGTAAATGAAGATAGTGCAATCATAACAGCAAGGGCAAAGGTCAATACTTTAATGCTTTTTTTCATACTAATCCCCCTTACCTAAAATTTAATATTACGAAGGGTGATGAGGTATTGTTTGTTAATTATTAAACCAACCCCTCTACCCAAAACTTAACTTTTCGTAATATCTATCATATATTATAACACAATATGAAAAAAATTCCATACATTTTTGTAATTTTTTCTAATTTGCAAGCTTAAACTCCTCATTTGTTATGTTAATTTTACCCCTTAGCCCATCTGTTATATAAACCTTTTTGTCCTTTGTAATAAAAATTGCCTCTACACCTTCCATGCTGTTTACTATTTTTAAACCCTTTTCAATTCCCGCAGCAAATATGGTAGTAGACAATGCATCTGCTACTATCGATTTATCTGTTATTATTGTCGTTCCAACTAAATTGTTTTCTACAGGATACCCTGTTTTGGTATCTAAAATATGATGATACCTTTTACCATTAGCTTCAAAATATCTTTCATAAACTCCCGAGGATACAACTGTTTTATCCTTTATTGGAACAATAGCAAAATAATCCCCTCTTATCGAATATGGGTTTTGTATTCCTATATTCCAATCCCTGTTTTTAACAGGATTTTCTCCCATTGCAAGAACATTTCCACCAAGGTTTATAATAGCATGCTCAACGCCGTTTTCTTTAAGTATTCTGCAAACCTCATCGGCGGCATAACCCTTTGCGATTCCTCCAAGGTCTATCATCATTCCCTTTTTCTTTAGGAAGACCGTCTTTTCGCTATCGTTTAATTCTATATCATCATAATTTACCAATGGAAGTTTTTCCTTTATTTCATAATCCTCTGGAACCCTGGCATAATCTGTTCCTATATTCCATAATTTAACTATAGACCCTATTGTAATGTCAAATAATCCCTCTGAAACTTTTCCAAATTCCTTGCCTGTTTTAATAACGTAATAAACATCCTCTGAAACCTTGACAGGTTTTATTCCTGAATTTTTATTAACCTCATCAACTTCGCTGCCCTCTGCATTTATCGTCATTTTGTCCTCTATCTCCTTTAATCTTTTAAAGGCTTTTTCAAGAACAGTAGAGTCAACATCATCATATATTTTAATAGAACATACTGTCCCAAGGAAAAAGTCCGTTTTTTCTAATGGTTCCTGTAGTATTTTAGCTTCTTTTTTACAGCCAGAAAAAATTAAAACAAAAAACATTAAAAGGCTAAATAAAAAAATTCCCTTTTTCATCTCCATCCCCCATTACATTTATTTTACAAATTGTATTTTATCATTAAGAGGGGCTTTGTGCAATTGTTAACAAAATTTAATATCCCTGCAAAGGAGGTTACCATAAATCTCTGCTGGAGGTGGATATCCCTACTGCTCCGCTGGAGAGGGCATTTTCTACATCGCTTTTATCTAAAATTAATCCCCCCGCAATTACCGGGACATTGATATGGCGATGTATTTTTTTGATCACCTTATATGCAAGGCCTGGCATTATCTCAACTGCATTTGGCCTATCTTCTAAAATGTTTTTTATCCCGGTTTCAAGGGATCTTGAATCTAATAGGAAAATCCTTTGTATAGCAAGTGAACTACCCCCACTTATAGAGGTGGTGGCTTCGTGGTCAAGGTAACTTCTGTTACCAGATTACCCACGCTCAAAGGGCTGTTCCTTCCCCATATATACCAATCACATGGCTAATTTTAGCAAATTCTTGCTTGCATTTATATCTCTATCATGAACTGCACCACACTTTGGACATTTCCATTCTCTCAATGCTAAATTCTTTACATCAGGATTTTTATATCCACATTCACTACATGTTTGACTTGATGCATAATTTTGTGGTGCTATTATTATTTCTCTGCCATACCATCTTGCTTTATATTCTAACATCCTTCTAAATTCTGCCCATGATACTTCTGTTATTGCTTTGGCTAATTTATGATTTTGTTGCATATTTTTTACCTGTAAATCTTCTAAAACTATCACTTGGTTTTCGTGTATAATTTTAGAAGATAATTTGTGAAGAAAATCTTTCCTTTGATTTGATATTTTTTCGTGTAGTTTTGCAAGTTTTTGTCTTGTCCTTTCATAGTTTTTACTTTGCTTTTGCTTTCTTGATAATGATTTTTGTATAATTTTAATTCTTTTTTCTGTTTTTCTTAACCATTTTGGATTTTCTACCTTTGTTCCATCTGATAAAATAGCAAATTCTTTAATTCCTAAATCTATACCTA
>NZ_CAKP01000015.1 GCF_000297115.1 Caloramator australicus RC3
AAGGGATAGAAATATATAAAGATGACGATGATGTAATAGGATGCAGCGCAGAAGGGCATGTAAGCCATGTATTATCGGCGAGATTAAGCAGCAGGCCATTAGGATGGAGCAAGGAAGGATTAAAGATAATGGCAAAGCTAAGGGTATTTAGCAAGAATGGAGGAAATTTAAGGGAAATAAGTGTGTTTAAGGAAGATGAAAAAGCCTTCAAGGTAAGTAAGAAGAAAATAAAAGAAGCGATAAGAAAGATAAATAAATCTTCACGTGAAGTTATGAATAATATAACGATATTGAACATAGGGAAAGTAACGCCAATTTACAGGATATTAAAATCAATAAAATATGAAAATATAATTTAAGTTTTTTAAATTTAACAAACGCCTTGAAACTAGCTAATTTAAGGGGTTGTCTATAAAAATTAACCTACAATATCTTGACACTATCTTTTTACATATTATTGTTTGTTTATTGACATAAATATTATATAATATAAAATGTAGAATGCAACATAATACATACTAACAAAAGAAAGGGGTTTTATCATGGCTTTAATGGAGGAAATTAAAGCAAAGGCAAGGGCTAATATAAAGACCATAGTTTTGCCTGAAGGAGAAGAAATAAGAACGATTAAAGCTGCAGAAATTATAGTTAAAGAAGGTTTAGCTAATTTAATTATGCTTGGTGATGAAGAAAAAATAATGAGCATTGCTAAAGAAAATGGGGTTTCACTTGAAGGGGTAAAGATAATTAATCCTAAAAAGAGCGAAAAATTAGAATTTTATGCTAATCAGTTGTATGAAATTAGAAAGAATAAAGGAATGACTCCAGAAAAGGCTCTTGAAACAGTTAAAGATGAAATGTATTTTGGGACTATGATGGTTAAAATGAAGGATGCCGACGGAATGGTATCTGGTGCTATACATTCAACAGGAGACCTTTTAAGACCAGCAATGCAAATAATTAAAACAGCACCAGGAGTTTCAATTGCATCAAGCTTTTTTATAATGGAAGTTCCAAACCCAAATTTTGGGGATAATGGTTTGTTTATATTTGCAGATTGTGCTGTTAATCCTAATCCAACTGCAGAGGAACTTGCTTCAATAGCCGTTGCAAGTGCGATGAATGCCAAGAATTTATGTGGTATGGAACCGAGAGTTGCAATGCTTTCTTTCTCAACAAAGGGAAGTGCAAAACATGAGCTTGTTGATAAGGTAATAGAAGCTACAAGAATTGCAAAGGAAATGGCTCCAGATTTAATGATAGATGGTGAATTACAGCTTGATGCTGCAATAGTTCCAAAGGTTGCAGAACTTAAGGCACCAGGAAGTCAAGTGGCAGGAAAGGCTAATGTTTTAATTTTCCCAGATTTGCAATCAGGAAATATAGGATATAAGTTAGTTCAAAGATTAGCTAATGCTGAAGCGATAGGACCAATTTGTCAAGGATTTGCTGCTCCTGTAAACGATTTGTCAAGGGGTTGCAGCGTTGAAGACATAGTTAATGTTGTTGCTATAACAGCTGTTCAAGCGCAATAAATTAAAGGAAAGGGGTAATACACATGAATATTTTGGTAATTAATTGTGGGAGCTCATCATTAAAGTATCAATTAATCAACATGGAGAATGAAACAGTTTTAGCTAAGGGATTAGCTGAAAGAATAGGACTTGAAGGTTCAGTATTAGGGCACAGACCAGAGGGTAAAGATAAAGTTGTAATTGAACATCCAATGCCTGATCACAAAACAGCAATTAAATTGGTTTTAGAAGCACTAACACACCCAGAATATGGCGTAATTAAAGACATGAATGAAATATCAGCAGTAGGCCATAGAGTAGTTCATGGTGGAGAAAAGTATGCAAGCTCTGTTTTAATAGACGAGGAAGTTTTAAAAACATTAGAAGAGGTTTCACATTTAGCTCCACTACATAATCCTCCGAATTTAACAGGTATTTATGCTTGCAAAGAGCTTATGCCACATACACCAATGGTGGCTGTATTTGATACAGCATTCCATCAAACCATGCCAAAGCATGCTTATATGTATGCTCTTCCATATGAACTATATGAAAAGCACGGCATCAGAAGATATGGCTTCCATGGAACATCCCATAGATATGTAAGTAAAATAGCTGCAGATCTTTTAGGAAAGGATATAAAGGATTGCAAGATCATTACTTGCCATTTAGGAAATGGAGCATCTGTTGCAGCTATAAATGGTGGTAAATCTGTTGATACTTCTATGGGCTTTACTCCACTTGAAGGACTTATAATGGGAACAAGATGTGGAGATATCGATCCTGCTATAGTTACTTTCTTAGAAGAAACTGAAAATATGACATCAAAGGATGTTAATAACCTTATGAACAAAAGATCGGGTGTTTTAGGAGTTTCAGGAGTAAGCAGCGATTTTAGAGATATAGAGGATGCTGCTGCAAAAGGAAACGAAAGAGCACAATTAGCCCTTGATATGTTCTACTACAGAGTGAAGAAATACATAGGAGCTTATGCAGCTGCAATGGGTGGTGTAGATGCTATAGTATTTACTGCAGGTCTTGGAGAAAATTCACCAGAGTGTAGATATTTTGTATGCCAAGGTTTAGAATTCTTAGGAGTTAAGATAGATGAAGAGAAAAATAAAGTAAGAGGTAAATTAACTGAGGTTTCTACACCAGATTCAAAGGTTAAGGTGTTCTTAATCCCAACAAATGAAGAGCTTATGATAGCAAGGGATACAAAGGAAATAGTAGTAAAGCTAAAATAATTAAACTCATAGTGTAAAATTATTGTAGGACGAAAAAGGACAAAAAATTTAAAAGAGACAACCCCTGTGGTAAAATAAAAAGTGGAAAAAACACAAATCAATAAGGGGGTGTCTCTTTTGAATAATATTATACAACATGATATTATACAACAACATTTAATAAATTTCACTACTAAATTAATAAAAAATGTAGAAGAAATGCTGTCAAAAGAATGGGATTTTACAAAACTTGTTGAGGTAGTTAAAGAATCGACTGATGAACTTGGAAGGAATATAATAAAAGACTTTTTAGAAGAATTAGATAAAGCGATTAAAGAAGATGATAAGAGAAAAAAGGAATGGATAGTTGAAAGAAAAGACAAGAAAAAGTATTATTACGCTCCTAGGAGGAATAGAATATTCAAGAACATACTACAAATCAAGAAAGAGCGGAGAATATAGATATTTACTTGATGATGTTATAGGTATAAGGAAACATGAGAAGGTGGATAAAGAAGTAAAGATAAGGCTTGTA
>NZ_CAKP01000014.1 GCF_000297115.1 Caloramator australicus RC3
CATGGTATGATATTGAGGAGGGCTGGGATTTTGCATCAGTTCAAGCAAGAGAAATAGGAAGCAACGACTTTGAATATATTGAAGGCAATATTACAACAACTGAACATCATCCTCAGGCTGAGGTTGTTGTTCCTTATGGAATAACTGGAACTT
>NZ_CAKP01000013.1 GCF_000297115.1 Caloramator australicus RC3
TGTAGTATAAGACTGGTAACCTTTCTTTTTCTTGAACTTTGGAAAGGCTGTTTTTTTATCTCTAAAGAATTTTTTATATGCCTTCTCTAAATTAAGCTGTGCATTAGCAAGGGCAAGGCTATCTACTTCCTTTAGAAACGGATATTCTTTTTTATATTGTGCAGGTGTATTGTTTAGCATTTCTCCTGTTTTTTTATAGTATTCTATTTTGTCATGTAGCATTTTGTTGTATATAAATCTTACACAACCAAATACTTTAGCAAAATATTCTTCTTGTTCTTTTGTTGGATATATCCTGTATTTATAAGCCTTTAGCAAAATTACACCTCCTTCCTGTAATACTGATTATATCATAAAAAAGAATTTATCAATCAACATTCATCACCCACTTATAGAAGTGGGCGACTTCTGTTGCTCTTTAGTTAAATATTTTTTGCCATAGGATATTATTAACACTATGACTTCCAAATGGAATGATGTCTAAGCTTATTCTAAATAGATATATATTATTTTGAATGTTGTATTCTAAAATATTTCTAAGATCTTCAAGGTTAAGGTTTGTTATTTCTAAAAATTTTTCACTTGAAAAGTTTTTAAGAGACATTTTTCTATTGGTGGACCAATCAACTCCTAAAGGGATACAAGCATATCCTATTTTCATGGTTATCCTCCTGATTGTAATGGTGTTAATCAAATTATAATTATAAAGCCTAAGGTATGTAAATATGAAAGTTATATACAAAAGTAGACGCTTATTGTTATCAATTGAGAATATATATTATAAAAAATAATAGTTGATAAATTATGATTTATTGCATATAATAGCAATATGACTATATTTTCAATTGAAAAGGAAGTGAAAATATGGATAGAGAAAAGATAGGAACAAAAACATCATGGATAACTATTTTTATAAATACTGCTTTATGTATTTTTAAGTTACTTGCAGGTTTTGTAGGCAAAAGTAGTGCTATGGTTGCAGATGGAGTCCATACGCTTTCTGATATTTTAGCTACATTTATAGTGATATTAGGATTAAAGATATCCTCTAGGGAGGAAGATGAAAAGCATCCCTATGGACATGAAAAGTTCGAACCTGTATTTGCAAAGATAATTAGTATTGTATTAATTATCACTGGATTTTTAATTGGATACGAGGGTATTAAAAAATTAGTATCTGGGGAAATAGCAGTTCCAGGGCGAATTGCTTTGATGGCTGCCTTAATTTCTATCATAGTCAAAGAAGCAATGTATTGGTATACAATCATTGTTGCAAGAAAAATAAAAAGCATATCTATGGAGGCGGATGCTTGGCACCACCGTTCGGATGCTTTCTCTTCAGTTGGAACTTTTGTTGGTATATTTGCAGCAAGGCTGGGATATAAGTTTTTTGATCCATTAGCTGCTGTTGTAGTTAGTTTTTTTATAATTAAAGTAGGAGTGGATTTTTATCTTAGAGCTACAAAGGAATTAGTGGATGAAGCTGTTGATAAGGAAACGGTTGAAAAGATTAAAAAAGTAGTTTTAGAGGTTGAAGGTGTAAAGGGGATTCAGGATTTAAAAACAAGGATATTTGGACATAAAGTTTATGTTGACCTAGAGATATATGTGGATGAAAGATTGACTGTAAAGGAAGGTCATGATATAGCTCAAAGAGTGCATGATGCCCTTGAAGAGGAAGTAGATTGTATTAAACATTGTATGGTCCATATTGAGCCTGCAAAATAGCATTGCTATTCAACTAAACCTGGAGTATCCATATTAGAAATTTAAAGATTTATAAAGAAAAATAAAGTTATATTAATATAAATTCAAATAATTACGTCTCGCTGAAATGAAGCTATATATCTCTCATGATAATATATAACATGTCGTCGCGAGGGCGGCGAGAAAAAAGAAAAAAAGATATTGACAAAGAGTAAAAAGCGTGATAAGATAAGAAACGCTGATTGACCTTTGAAAACTGAACAGTGGCGAAGCGACCAGCAGTAATTTAAGAAGCTAAGGATTTAAACATAAGAGTTTGATCCTGGCTCAGGACGAACGCTGGCGGCGTGCCTAACACATGCAAGTCGAGCGGAGATGCCAAGGAGCAATCTGAGGTGTCTTAGCGGCGGACGGGTGAGTAACACGTGGGTAACCTACCCCAAGGAGGGGGATAACAGGTCGAAAGGCCTGCTAATACCGCATAAAGCTTGTGTATCGCATGATACATAAGCCAAAGGAGGAATCCGCCTTGGGATGGGCCCGCGGCCCATTAGCTAGTTGGTGAGGTAACGGCTCACCAAGGCGACGATGGGTAGCCGGCCTGAGAGGGTGGTCGGCCACACTG
>NZ_CAKP01000012.1 GCF_000297115.1 Caloramator australicus RC3
CTGCAAAATAGCATTGCTATTCAACTAAACCTGGAGTATCCATATTAGAATTTAAAGATTTATAAAGAAAAATAAAGTTATATTAATATAAATTCAAATAATTACGTCTCGCTGAAATGAAGCTATATATCTCTCATGATAATATATAACATGTCGTCGCGAGGGCGGCGAGAAAAAGAAAAAAGATATTGACAAAGAGTAAAAAGCGTGATAAGATAAGAAACGCTGATTGACCTTTGAAAACTGAACAGTGGCGAAGCGACCAGCAGTAATTTAAGAAGCTAAGGATTTAAACATAAGAGTTTGATCCTGGCTCAGGACGAACGCTGGCGGCGTGCCTAACACATGCAAGTCGAGCGGAGATGCCAAGGAGCAATCTGAGGTGTCTTAGCGGCGGACGGGTGAGTAACACGTGGGTAACCTACCCCAAGGAGGGGGATAACAGGTCGAAAGGCCTGCTAATACCGCATAAAGCTTGTGTATCGCATGATACATAAGCCAAAGGAGGAATCCGCCTTGGGATGGGCCCGCGGCCCATTAGCTAGTTGGTGAGGTAACGGCTCACCAAGGCGACGATGGGTAGCCGGCCTGAGAGGGTGGTCGGCCACACTGGGACTGAGACACGGCCCAGACTCCTACGGGAGGCAGCAGTGGGGAATATTGCGCAATGGGGGAAACCCTGACGCAGCGACGCCGCGTGAGCGAAGAAGGCCTTCGGGTTGTAAAGCTCTGTCTTCCCTGACGAAGAAAGTGACGGTAAGGGAGGAGGAAGCCACGGCTAACTACGTGCCAGCAGCCGCGGTAATACGTAGGTGGCGAGCGTTGTCCGGAATTACTGGGCGTAAAGGGTGCGTAGGCGGCTCCTTAAGTGAGGTGTGAAATCCCTGGGCTCAACCCAGGAACTGCACTTCAAACTGGGGAGCTAGAGTGCAGGAGAGGAAAGCGGAATTCCCGGTGTAGCGGTGAAATGCGTAG
>NZ_CAKP01000011.1 GCF_000297115.1 Caloramator australicus RC3
CATGTAAGCCATGTATTATCGGCGAGATTAAGCAGCAGGCCATTAGGATGGAGCAAGGAAGGATTAAAGATAATGGCAAAGCTAAGGGTATTTAGCAAGAATGGAGGAAATTTAAGGGAAATAAGTGTGTTTAAGGAAGATGAAAAAGCCTTCAAGGTAAGTAAGAAGAAAATAAAAGAAGCGATAAGAAAGATAAATAAATCTTCACGTGAAGTTATGAATAATATAACGATATTGAACATAGGGAAAGTAACGCCAATTTACAGGATATTAAAATCAATAAAATATGAAAATATAATTTAAGTTTTTTAAATTTAACAAACGCCTTGAAACTAGCTAATTTAAGGGGTTGTCTATAAAAATTAACCTACAATATCTTGACACTATCTGAAGATTTAAACAGCTTGAATTTTAAAATTTGAAATTATAAAATTAATATATAAGTATGAATCGTAAAAAGAAAAGTTGACCAAACGAATAGGAGGCAAATATGCATAATAGGATATTAATAGTAGAGGATTCGGCTTTTCATGGTAAGGTTCTACAAGATATACTAACAAAACATGGATTCCAAGTCAAGTGGACAAGTTCTGCTGAAGAGGCTCTACAGGAAAAAATATATGATTATGATTTGATTTTGCTAGATTTAATTTTACCAGGAATTGATGGATATGTTTTTGCCCAAAACATAAAAAGGGCTTATCCTTATCTTCCAATTATTGCAATAACTTCAGTAGTAGAAGAAGAGTCCGTTTCAAGGGCATTGAATATGGGGGCAGATGATTATATCAAAAAGCCTTTTTCAGAAGTTGAATTGCTTGCAAGAATTAAAGTTCAGATAAGAACAAGGCGACTTCAGCTTGAATTATTGGAAAGAAATAAAGAACTGGAAATTGCTTATGAAAAAATTAAAGATTTAGCTACTAAAGATATACTTACAGGAGCATATAATAGGCTATATTTAAGAGAATATTTAGAAATGTATTCAAAAGGACATGATAATAATATAATTAGTTGTTTTATTATTGACATAGATAATTTCAAATTAATAAATGATACATATGGACATTTAACGGGCGACGTGATTTTGAAAAGATTAGTAGATATTTGTAAGAATACAATTAACGATTATGGAATTGTTGTTAGATTTGGTGGGGAAGAATTTTTAATAATAATAACGGAACTAGTTGATTCCTTCTTTTTAGCAGAAAAAATTAGAAGCGAATGTGAAAAGGATAAAACAGGTGGCTTTAAATGGACTGTAAGTATTGGATTGAGCCAAGGAACAATAACAAAGGACAAATTTTTAATTGATTCAGAAAAGCTAATAAAACAGGCTGATGAGATGCTCTATGAAGCTAAAAGGACTGGTAAAAATAAGGCAGTTAAATATAAAGCTGAGGGCTAACCCTCAGCTTTATATTGTATTGCTACAGCCTAATACATTTACTATTTTATCCTTTACAACTTGTTTTATAGCTTCTCTTGCAGCACCTAAATACTTTCTTGGGTCAAATTCTTCAGGTTTAGTAGCAAACACTTCTCTTATTGTTGCTGTCATGGCAAGTCTTAAATCTGTATCCATGTTAATTTTGCATATAGCCATAGAAGCAGCTTTTCTTAACATTTCAACAGGGATACCTTGAGCGCCTTCTAATTTTCCACCATATCTATTACATTTTTCAACGAATTCAGGCATAACAGCAGAAGCACCATGTAATACAAGTGGGAAACCTGGAAGTTTCTTTTGAATTTCTTCTAATCTCTCAAAGTCAAGTTTTGCTTCACCCTTAAATTTATATGCTCCATGGCTGGTGCCAATAGCAACTGCTAAGGAATCTACACCAGTTTTATGAACAAATTCATAAGCTTCTTCAGGATCAGTAAAGGTTGCCTCCCTTGCTGAAACCTTTACTTCGTCTTCAACTCCTGCTAATTTACCAAGCTCAGCTTCAACAACAACACCCTTTGAATGTGCATATTCTACAACTTGCTTTGTGATTTTTATATTTTCTTCTAAAGGATACTTGGAAGCATCAATCATTACTGAAGTAAAACCAAGATCGATGCAGGTTTTGCAGATTTCAAAATTTTCACCATGATCAAGGTGTAGAGCAATTGGAAGACCAGAATCTTCAACTGCAGCCTCCACCATTTTAATAAGATACTTAGGGTTAGCATATTTTAAGGCGCTGGCTGAAACTTGTAGTATAACCGGGGCTTTTTCTTCCTTTGCAGCTTCAACAATACCTTGAATGATTTCCATGTTATTGATGTTAAAAGCACCAATCGCATAACCGCCTTCATAGGCTTTTTTAAACATTTCTTTAGTTGTTACAAGTGGCATAAAAAATCCTCCTTAATATTTGTGTTATACTAATATATTAAATTCATAAAAAAATTATAACACAAAAAAATAAATATGTATATACATAAATGGGACAAAATGAGTCCCATATGGACAAAATATGTCTAATTATTATTATATACTATTAGATAATAATTTCAAGTTTTTTGAATTAAATAATATTTTCTATTCTTAGTTTTTCGATTTCTGATATATGAGTTAGATAGTGCTCTAAAATTGCAAGGCTAGCCATTGCCTCAATGTTGTCTCTATGCTTTATATATTCTATACTTTGCTTTAAATACATGCTTATATTATCTATTTCATTGTGATTAACAAAAAAAGACCATAGCTGCTTTTTTCTTTCCCAGTTTTTATTTAGAAGTTCAATATTTTTATATGCATTATCCCAATTAGAAGCTTCAACCGATTTTTTTACATCATTTAGATTTTCCATAAAGGAGATAGTATCCCTTTCGATGGTTCTTATTTCATATATACCAAGGATTATTATTAGGATAAGGGTTATAAAATTTATTGTAAGAACAATTTTACCTGAATTCAAAGCGTTACCTCCTTTGGATAGTGTCAAGATATTGTAGGTTAATTTTTATAGACAACCCCTTAAATTAGCTAGTTTCAAGGCGTTTGTTAAATTTAAAAAACTTAAATTATATTTTCATATTTTATTGATTTTAATATCCTGTAAATTGGCGTTACTTTCCCTATGTTCAATATCGTTATATTATTCATAACTTCACGTGAAGATTTATTTATCTTTCTTATCGCTTCTTTTATTTTCTTCTTACTTACCTTGAAGGCTTTTTCATCTTCCTTAAACACACTTATTTCCCTTAAATTTCCTCCATTCTTGCTAAATACCCTTAGCTTTGCCATTATCTTTAATCCTTCCTTGCTCCATCCTAATGGCCTGCTGCTTAATCTCGCCGATAATACATGGCTTACATCGCCCTTCTGCGCTGCATCCTATTACAT
>NZ_CAKP01000010.1 GCF_000297115.1 Caloramator australicus RC3
TTCTGCTTTACTTGCAAGCTCCTTAAATATTCCCTTAAACCCTTCTTATCTCCTTCATTTATGGCTTTCCATATCTTTTCCCTATATTCTTCTCTCTTTGCTGTCCCTCTTATTATGTATTTGTTTAAATGATATCTGTCTAATACAAATTTCGCTTTTGGAATCCACTCTATCCCTTCCTTTATCCATCTTGCCCCATCCCCTGCTATATATATCTTTTCTATGCTCTCTATTTCATAATTCTCATACACATAATTCGCTACATCTATCCATATTTCTTCTGCTTCTACTCCTACGTATGCTTTGTAATATACATTTTTTAATTCATTCCTTCCATTCCTCTCTTGCCTTCCTTCATGAACATAGACAAGCCTTGGCATCTCCTTTTTGCCATTCTGCAGTGCAACATGATCTTCATCCGCTTCTATGTATAATACCCTTACCTTCCTTTTCTTTTACTTCTCTCTTTACCTCTACTTCCCCTACCTGCCTTATTGCATTAAATACCGTTTGCCTACTTAGCTTCTCTTTGCATGTTACCTTGCTACTTTCTTCGTAGGACATGTTGATTGCATTCTCTACAAGCCTTATCTTTACTTCTTTATCCACCTTCTCATGTTTCCTTATACCTATAACATCATCAAGTAAATATCTATATTCTCCGCTCTTTCTTGATTTGTAGTATGTTCTTGAATATTCTATTCCTCCTAGGAGCGTAATAATACTTTTCTTGTCTTTTCTTTCAACTATCCATTCCTTTTTTCTCTTATCATCTTCTTTAATCGCTTTATCTAATTCTTCTAAAAAGTCTTTTATTATATTCCTTCCAAGTTCATCAGTCGATTCTTTAACTACCTCAACAAGTTTTGTAAAATCCCATTCTTTTGACAGCATTTCTTCTACATTTTTTATTAATTTAGTAGTGAAATTTATTAAATGTTGTTGTATAATATCATGTTGTATAATATTATTCAAAAGAGACACCCCCTTATTGATTTGTGTTTTTTCCACTTTTTATTTTACCACAGGGGTTGTCTCTTTTAAATTTTTTGTCCTTTTTCGTCCTACAATAATTTTACACTATGTTATTAATTATTCCCATCCTAAGAAAATATATTCAAAGGTTTATATTATTATATGCACATTATTTTAATTTATTTCTATCTTAAAAAGTTCCGATGCGTTTTTAGATGTTGCTTTATTCACCTCATCAAATGTCTTTCCCTTTATTTCAGCTATCTTTTCTATTATGTATTTTAAATAGGATGAATCGTTCCTCTCGCCTCTATGGGGGTGTGGTGCCATGTAGGGGCAATCGGTTTCAACAAGCAAATACTCAAGAGGAATTTCCCTTACAACTTCAACTGCTTTTTTAGCATTTTTAAAGGTTACAACTCCGGTAAATCCAAGGTAAAAACCAAGCTTTACAAATTCCCTTGCAAATTCTAAACTTCCTGAATAGCAGTGTAAAACTCCCCTAATTTCTTTAAATTCCTTTAAAACCCTTAATGTATCATCGTGGGCCTCTCTATTATGGATTACAACTGGAAGATCAAGTTGCCTTGCAAGGTCGAGCTGCTCTTTAAAGGCCTTCATTTGTAAAGTTCTATCGTAATCCCAATAATAATCAAGGCCAATCTCTCCTATTGCAACAATCTTTCCCTCCTTAGTAAGGTCCCCAATAAGGTTTATATTTAGATCCTTTGAAAACTCAGGATGAACCCCAACAGCACCGTAGAAAAAATCGTATTTTTTAGTAAGTTCAATCGTAGTATAGCAGGATTCTATGCTGGATGCACAGTTTAAAACCCTTTTTACTCCTTCATTTTTTATTTTTTGTATAACCTCATCCCTATCTAAATCAAAGGCTCTATCATCATAATGAGCGTGAGAATCGAACATAATAACACCTCCAGTGCCTGCCACTTGACTTTTTGACTTTTTGACATTTTCAAATTTTACCATATATTTGAGTGTTCCAAAAGTAATATAAATTATACCATTATTTTACCCAAAAAGCACAGATATCACTTTACACGTATAATTAAAGAAAAATTTTAAGGAGCCTTAAATGGCTCCCTTTATTTTACCTGACTTCCTGTTTCAATATCATCATCAACAGTTGCAAGGACTAATTTTTCCTTATCCTCTGTTGATGCTGCAAGTATCATTCCAAAGGATTCTACTCCCCTTAGCTTAACAGGTTTTAAATTTGCAACCAAAATTACCTTCTTTCCAACAAGCTTTTCAGGCTCGTAATATTTTGCAATACCTGAAACTATCTGTCTTTCCTCGCCACCTAAGTCAACCTTAAGCTTTAGTAGCTTATCTGCACCCTTTATCCTTTCAGCCTCTAAAACCTTTACAACCCTTAAATCGATCTTGTCAAAATCCTCTATTGTAATCTCACTCTTTATTGGAAGCATCTTTTTCTCCTCCTTTTGTCCATAGAGCTTTTCAAGCTCCTCAAGCTTCTTTTCAACGTCAATCCTTGGGAATAATAATTCTCCCCTCTTTACCGAAACTCTTTCTAAATTTCCAAAATCTAATACGCTGTCCCAGGTTACAACCTTGCCTTCAAAGTTAAACTGCTCGTTTATCTTTCTTGAAGTATCCGGCATGAAGGATGATATTAAAACAGAAATTATCCTTATAGCCTCAGTTAAATTATATAAAACTCCCTTTAGCCTTTCCTTATTTGCATCGTCCTTTGCTAAAACCCAAGGCATAGTCTCGTCTATATATTTATTTGCCCTTCTTACAAGACGCCAGATCTCATCAAGGGATTCTGATACTCTAAGGCTATCCATTAAGTTTTCAACATTTTTAGGCACCTCAAGGGCAGTCCTTTTAAGGTCCTCGTCAAATTCCCCTTCAAATATTCCCTTTTCTATTGTGCCGTTAAAATACTTTTCGATCATAGTAAGGGTTCTTGAAACAAGATTTCCAAGATCGTTGGCAAGATCTGAGTTTATTCTTTTTATGAACATCTCGCTATTGTAGTTTCCATCGTGTTCAAAGGATATTTCCTTTAAAAGATAATATCTTACGGCATCAACACCAAAGTGCTCAGTTAAAACAACAGGGTCTATAACATTTCCCTTTGACTTTGACATCTTGCCGCCATCGACAAGAAGCCATCCATGGCCATAAACCGTCTTTGGAAGAGGAATGTCAAGGGCCATGAGCATGATAGGCCAAATTATAGTATGGAATCTTACTATGTCCTTTCCAACAAGATGAACATCCGCCGGCCAGAACTTTTTGTAAAGACTATCATCATCGCTTCCATATCCAAGGGCTGTTATATAGTTTGAAAGGGCGTCTATCCATACATAAACAACATGCTTTTCGTCAAAGCTAACTGGAATTCCCCATGTAAAGGATGTTCTTGAAACACAAAGATCCTCAAGGCCGGGTTTTATGAAGTTATTTATCATCTCGTTCTTTCTTTTTTCAGGAAGTATAAAATCTGGATGCTCTTCTATGTATTTAAGAAGCTTATCTTGATACTTTGAAAGCTTAAAAAAGTATGCCTCCTCCTTGGTCCACTCAACTTCCCTTCCGCAGTCGGGACATTTTCCGTCAACAAGCTGTGTTTCTGTAAAGAAGGATTCACAGGGTGTGCAATACCATCCTTCGTAGTAGCCTTTGTAGATATCTCCCTTTTCATAGAGTTTTTTGAAAATATCTTGAACCGCCTTGATATGGTAATCATCGGTGGTTCTTATAAACTTATCGTAGGAGATATTCATTGTCTTCCATAATTCTTTAATTGAAGCTACTATATTATCAACATATTCCTTAGGAGTTACTCCCTTTTTCTCTGCAATCCTTTGAATTTTTTGACCATGCTCGTCGGTTCCTGTTAGAAAAAACACATCGTATCCGGTTAATCTTTTAAACCTTGCAAGGGCATCTGCAAGAACTGTTGTGTAGGTGTTACCAATATGTAGCCTGTCGCTTGGATAATAAATTGGCGTTGTTATGTAATATTTTCCCTTCATAAATAACCTCCTTTCGAAAGTGGCTGCCACTTGACTTTTTGACATTTTGACATTTCCAAATTTAACTAAAAAACACCCCGCCCGTTTAGGGGCGAGGTGCCGCGTTACCACCCTAATTCACCTAAGCCTCGCGACTTAGGCCTTGTAAGGTCAGTGACCTTAAGATAACGGATAAACCGTGTATGCCTACTAAACTTCAACATACAAGCTCCAGAGCCATCTTCACACGCTTTACATTACCGGCTTTCACCTACCCCGGCTCTCTTTAAATGCTACACGTGCTACTCTTTCCTTCACAGCTTTATTAATATTATGCTATTTATTCACAAGTTTATACAAAATACTAAACGTTGTCAACAGGTGTTATTTTAAATCAAAGGGCTTTAATAAAAGTTCAAATTCTTTGTCCATTTCCTTCATCTTGGTATATGTCCATCCTGAAACCCTTTCAACATCAACTCCAAGTTCCCTTAAGGCTTGTGGGTTAAGTATAAACACTATATCCTTATCGTTTGTATCCATATCCTTTGCCCATTCTATCTTATATCCTTCGGCTAATTTCAAACCAAAATGTTCAAGCTCCTCATGATATCCCAATAAATTTCTATGCTTATCTATTATATCCTCAAAGGTTTTTCCTCCATCCTTATCATCATATTCAATACTGCTGTCGCTTAAATCAAACTTAAAAACCAATTTGCCATCCTTCAAAGTTATATAATCTGGAAGATCATTTGCATCAAGTCCTGCATCTAAAAATGGTTTTGCTTCCACTTCAAAAACTATATCCTCTTTATTGTCTTTAAAGTCTTTACTCCATTCAAATGTTTCACCGGTTGGCAACGTAAAAACAAACCTATTTTTATCTGAAACAAAACCTATATCGTTTATATTTGTTTCGTAAATCTTGTCAAAGGATTTTTTGCTATTTTTACTAATAACATCCGTTGCACTGCAGGATGAAAGAATTAAAGTAAGCATTAATATCAAAACAATATATACTTTTTTCATAAGAACCCTCCTTTATAAAATTTAAGCAGTCTATAGACTGCCTAAATTATATGTTTTCTATGGATACAACATCATATCCAGCATCGGCTACTGCATCCTTCATCTTTGCATCGTCTAAATTTTCCCCTTCTACAAGAGCATATTTTCCATCGAGGCTTACTTCTAATACGTTAAATCCTGCCTCAAGAAGGGCATTTTTAACATGCATAACGCAGTGATTGCAGGACATCCCTTCGATGTTTAGCTTTTTTCTCATTTTTTCGCCTCCTTTCTACAAGTGCCAGGCACTTAAGATTTAAATTTATTTGAATCTTTTAAGCCTTAAGGCATTGGTAACAACTGAAACTGAGCTTAAGCTCATGGCTGCTGCTGCAATCATTGGATTTAGTTTTGGTCCTCCAAATATGGTTAATACCCCTGCAGCAACCGGAATTCCAATTACGTTGTAGAAAAATGCCCAGAATAGGTTCTGCTTTATGTTCCTTATAGTTGCTTTACTTAGCCTTATTGCCTTTACAACATCTAAAAGGTCATCCCTCATTAGAACGATATCAGCAGATTCAATTGCAACGTCAGTTCCTGAGCCTATCGCAATTCCAACATCCGCTTGAGCAAGGGCTGGAGCATCGTTGATCCCATCACCAACCATTGCAACAATTCTTCCACCTTCCTGAAGCTTTTTAACCTCATTTGCCTTATCCTGTGGCAGAACCTCAGCAAGAACCTTATCAACTCCAACCTCCTTTGCAATTGCCATTGCAGTTTTTTTGTTGTCTCCGGTTATCATAACAACTTCAATTCCAAGATCCTTTAACATCTTTATTGCTTCTTTGCTACTCTTTTTAGGCGAGTCTGCAACAGCTAAAACTCCAATCAACCTTTTATCAAAAGCAATAAACATAGGGGTTTTCCCGCCTTCTGCATATTCCTCAAATTTTTGAATTCCCTTTGAAAGATCAATTCCCTTTTCCTCCATAAGCTTTTTATTTCCTATCAAAACTTCCTTCCCTTCAACAAAGGCCTTTATTCCATGGCCTGCAATTGCAGTAAAGCTTTCAACATTTTGAAGAACCGTCCCCTTTTCTTCTGCACCCTTTACGATTGCCTGTGCTATTGGGTGTTCTGACATTTTTTCACAGGATGCAGCAATTGAAAGGACAAAATTTTCTTCCTCATCTATTGCAAAAAGGTCTATAAGCCTTGGTTTCCCTTCGGTTATTGTTCCAGTTTTATCAAGGACTATGGTTTGAATCTTATGTGCTGTTTCAAGGGCCTCACCGGTTTTTATAAGTATCCCGTTTTCCGCACCTTTTCCGGAGCCCACCATAATAGCCGTTGGCGTCGCAAGTCCTAAGGCACAGGGACAGGCAATTACAAGCACTGCAATAAATATTGTCATTGAGAATATAAAGCCCCTTCCTGCTATCATCCAGACTATAAAGGATATAATCGCGATTAAAATTACAGCAGGAACAAAGTATCCTGATATAATATCCGCCATCCTGGCAATTGGTGCCTTTGAACCTTGGGCTGCTTCAACAAGCTTAATAATTTGTGATAGTGCCGTATCCTTTCCTACCTTTGTTGCTCTAAATTTAATAAAGCCGTTTTTGTTTATGGTTGCTGCAAAAACTTTATCTCCAACCTTTTTATCAACTGGGACGCTCTCGCCGGTTAGCATCGATTCATCGACGCTGCTCTCTCCTTCTATAATCTCACCATCCACCGGAATCTTTTCCCCAGGCTTTACAAGGATGATATCCCCAACCTCAACCTCTTCGATTGGAATTATCATTTCCTTATCATCTTGAAGTATCGTCGCCGTCTTTGGTTGAAGGCCTAAAAGCTTCTTTATGGCTTCGCTTGTTCTTCCCTTTGTTTTTGCCTCAAGGTATTTACCAAGTAAAATAAGGGTTATAATGGTGGATGCTGATTCAAAGTATAAATCCTTTGCATATTCAGTATTCAATAAATATATTTGATAAGTTGCAAAAATACCGTATAATATTGCCGCCGATGTTCCTATGGCAATTAAACTATCCATGTTTGGTGCCCCTTTAATTAGGCTTTTGAAACCTACAATAAAAAACCTTCTTCCTGCATAAATAGATGGGATAGTTAAAATAAGCTGAACAAGGGCAAAATTTAAAGGATAATCATGGGGCTCGATTATTTTAGGAAGCTTTAGTCCAAACATGTGTCCCATTGCGATTATAAGTAGAGGAAGGGTGACTACGGCTGATATAATAAAGTTATTAAATAAGCTTTTAGCTTCCCTTTCCTTCCTTTCCTGATCCTTATCTATAGTTTTATCCTCTTCCGATAAAGGCTCATAACCTGCCTTTTTTATGGCTTCTTTTATTTGTGATAATCTAACCTTTGATGGATCATATTCAACATAAAGGGTTTCTGCTGCAAAATTAACCTCCGCCTTTAAAACACCCTTTAGTTTTTTTACAGAAAACTCTATAGCCTTTGCACAGGATGCACAGGTCATACCGCCTATTCCGATTCTAATGTCTTTAAACTCCTTTTCCTCTTCTGCTGAATATCCTGCCCTTTCTATTGCCTTTATAATTTCTTCAACGGAAGTTTTAGTCTCGTCATATTTTACATAAAGCTTTTCAGCAGCAAAATTAAGATTTGCCTCTAAAACTCCATCAACCTTTCTTGATGCCCTTTCAACCGCCCTTGCACAAGCAGCACAGGTCATACCACCAATTTTCAAAACCTTTTCCATACCACACCTCCAAATCTTAAATTTAAGTGCCATGCACCTATTATTTAAGTAATTTTTCCATTATGTCGATTATCTCATCTATCTTTTCCTCAGCCTGATCCTGCATAAAGGCTAATTTTACGCAGTTATTTAAATGATCCCTTAAAATCAGCATATTCGCCTTTTTAAGAAGGGATTGGGCTGCTATTATTTGGGTTGAAATATCAACGCAGTATCTGCCTTCATCTATCATTTTTAATATTCCTTCAATTTGTCCCTTAGCAGTTTTTAAGTATTTTGCTGCTTCGTCTCTTTTGTGCATTTTTATCCTCCTCTCTCCCCACCTATGGGGGGTGTCTATTAAAATTATAAAACAACATATCATTAATTTCAAGTAAAATATATTTGAAAGTTAATTTTCAGTAATATAATTCATGGCAAAATGTAAGAACTTTTGTATATCAGATAAATTAGTTTGTAAAATATAAAATACAAATTCATCATCTATTTCCCAATACATATGAACAAGTTTATTTCTAAATTTAGCCATATTTTTTAAATTCTTTGCAAAACTTTCATCTAAAAAGCCAATCTTAGATAGTATTTCAAATATTTCAGAATAAGTCTCGGGGGACTTAAAATCCCTTTTAAATTGTTCTAACAAAACTATTCTGGCTCCAATATTTATGCATGTTTCAATGGCAAGTTGAAGATATCTTTCTGCTGCTCCCCTCAATATTTCGTCCTTTAAATATTCATCCTTTTCTTTTTTAGATATATCTTTTAAAAGCTCCAAATATTTTTTCAACAATCTTATTTGAGTTAGTAGTTTCTCATCCATGAATTTTCCCCCTTTTTATAAATTCAAAATTAATCATGTCTCTAATTGGTTTAAAGTCAAGGAAGCTTTTTATAACTTCAAACTCAAAATCCACTACCTTTTGTTTATCCGAATAATATAAAATCTTTTTATTTTTTATAACTCCATATCTTATAGATAAAGGTGCAAAGTTTAAGTTTACTAAGTCTATTTCTTCCGTCTTAAGATGTTTTGAAATGTCCTCCAATACTTCAAATTCTAAATTAATAATATCCTCCTTTGGCATTTCTTTGAATAATATCGCAATATCTATATCGCTAAGGGCATTCATATTACCATCATTCACCGAACCAAATAAGTATACAACTATAATTTTATCATCATATTTTTTAAAGACATCGCCTAAAGTATCAATATTTTTCAATGCCATATCAAAATCAACCTTTTTAAATTTAATCATAATCTTTCCCCCTTATGCTAATAATAGCACTTCCTATAAAAAATATAAACTACTCAAGCAAAGTCAAAATTCTGTTTAAAAAAAGTCCAAGCTTAGTTGGCTTATAGATTTCAACTATGTAACCTTGGCCATATACGTCGCTGCTGCCCACAGCCTTAAGTAATATTTCTAATGAACCGTCCCCATCCAAGTCAACGACATCTTCGACGTTTCGAACATAAAAGGCATATAGCCTTGCCCTTCTGTTTCCGAAGTTGTATATTTTTTTAAAATTTTTATTGTAAAACTCCAGCTTTTGAATGTTTCCTATCCTTAAGGACATGTTATTTCTAAATATGCTGGATACTAAAAATCCATCGTTATATTTAAAAATATTGTTTATCCCATCCTTCTCTAAATCCTTTTTAAACTGAAACTTAAACCTACCACCTTCAAAGGTGTAGTGATAAAATAAATTCTTATCGTTAGCCTTTGTAACTAAGTAAATACCTTTGTCTATATAAAAACACTCTGGAATTACATCCTCTCCTACCTTTCCGCTGTATATAAGTTTAATTCCATTATCATATTTTAAAATTTGCACATTTCCGTTTCTATCCAATAAAACCGCCTCATCAAGACCATCTTCATCAAGTTCACCGCATTTTAGCATAAAAGCATCAAAATTAGTTAACTTATTTTTTGCAACAACATTTCCATTTTCATCGATAAGCACTATATACCCCATTGGTGATACACCTAAAAGCTCCCTTTTGCCTCTAAAATTTACGCTGCTTATATATTGCAGGGGTAAATCTATTCTATATAGAAACTCGCCAATAAGCCTGTTTCCATTAAAATTCAACCTATAAATCTCACTATATTTTAGCTTGTTTGAAAGCCTTATAATTGCCTTTTTCCCCTCTATATCGACTACTACCGTATATTTTCTTCCTAATGTCTTTAAATAAAGTTCATCTGAGGATAAGCTCAAAAGGTTATCCCCTTCAAAGCTTTGATAGTATATATCAGAAGAAGCTAATTTTTTAAGTCCAATTAAGCCAACTTCGTTTAACAAAAAAGATGAGGAATATTTTAAAAGGGATACCACAAATAAAACATAAATAAGGACAACAACCCATCCCTTTTTAGTCTCCCTTTTTTCATATCCAACGTAGGTATCCGATATAATATCATGAAGGCATCTTCCATCTTTATCTAAAAAGGCGTAAAGGTATCCTATATAATAAAAGGCTGATCCAATTCTAAATATCTCCCTTTTAACAACATTTTTAATATTATTGTTATATATCTTAAGCCTTAAAAGCCTCATCCCTATGGTACCATCTAAAAATGTGCTAGCTAAAACCCTATATAAAAAAAATATTAAATTTGCAATGATGAATCCTGCAACTCCAAGCTTTAAAAGAAAGTAATAAATAACGCCAAACAAAATATAATCAATAACAGAGGAGGCAAATCGGGAAAAAATAACAGCAAACTTCATAACATCACCGTTATTATTTTTCCCAATTTGCCCCTTTATATTTCCTCTAAAGAAGGTTTTACTATAGCTTTGTTTTTCCACCTTCCGCTAAAATAGTAGGAAAGGCTTAAAGTCATTCCAACTAAAAATCCTATTCCAATTGCATACCAAACTCCAACAAGGCCTATCCTTCTTGACAACATGTTTGCAAGGGGAATTCTTACAAACCAAAGTGCCACAAGGGTTATTATCATTGCAACTAAAGTATCCCCAGAGCCCCTTACAACACCATTGGATACAAACATAAATGTGAAGGCGCAATAGAATAATCCTAAAATTTTCAGATATTGAACCCCAAGCCCTACAACAGTTTGATTATTTGTAAACAAAAGGATTAAATACTTTGGAATTACTTGTGTAATAAATAACGTAAAAAGTGATAATACAACTCCCATCAACATCGCCGCATTAAATCCCCGCTTTACCCTATCTATTTTCCCAGCTCCAAGGTTTTGCCCTGTAAAGGAGGATACCGCCATTGAGATGCTCATCGTTGGCATAAATATAAAGGACTCAACCCTTGATGCAGCGCCAAAGGCGGCCATAGCATCTGCACCAAACCTGTTTATAATAGCATTTAAGAAAACCCCTGCAACGGAAACTAAGGTCTGTTGAATTGCCATTGGAAAGCCAATTTTAAATATAAGTCCCATTATACCTTTATCAAATCTCAAATCCTTGAATTTCAACCTAAATATATCATGCTTTCTATACAAATAAACAAATCCCATAACAAAGGATATACCTTGAGAAATAACCGTCGCATAGGCTGCCCCTGCAACACCAAGTTTTAAAACATATATAAATATTGGATCAAGAATAATATTTACAACCGTTGCAACGATTAAAAAGTATAAGGGCGTTTTTGAATCCCCCATCCCCCTTAATATTGCACTAAGCCCATTATAGCCATACATAAAAATCATGCCGGCAAACATTATATTAAGATAAACAGTTGCTTGATGCAGTATAACATCCGGAGTATCAATTAAAATTAATATTTTCTTTGACAGTAAAAGCCCTATTATAGTAGTAACAAAAGAGGCAACCAAGAGCATTAAAAGGGTATTATCTATAGTTCTTTTTACATTGTCCATATCCTTTGCTCCATAGTATTGAGAAATAATTATTGTAACCCCCATTGTCAGACCCATAACTAATGATATCAGCATAAATATTATAGGAAAGCTTACAGCAACAGCAGCAAGGCCGTTACTCCCCACAATCTGACCAACCCAAATGCTATCTACTGTATTATAAAGGGCTTGAAAAAGATTGCCAAGGAGCATTGGAATTGCAAATAAAAGTATATGCTTTCCTTCACTTCCCTTTGTCAGATCCCTCATCCTATCACCTTCTTATGTAAATAATCTAGCACTATTTTATACCAAATTTTACTTTTTTGAAACAAAAATTTTTTCAAATCATCGAATTATCCAAACGGCAATTAAGGTGCTTATTAAATGAATAAGAAGACTTACAATAAGCGCGTGCCTTATCCTTTTAATCTCAACCACTCCAAAATATAAGCTTAATGTGTAAAATATGGTCTCCGTTGAACCCATCATAACTGATGCAATATTAGCCTCCAATGAATCCACACCATAGGTCCTGCAAATATCAGTCAACACTGCAATCGAACCACTGCCTGAGAGGGGTTTTATAATAAACATAGGCAAAATGCCCTTTGGAATGTTTAAAAAATTTGCAACTGGTTCTAAAATATCAACAAAAAAATCTAATGCAGAGGAACTTCTAAATATATCTATAGCAAATAGCATAGTTAAAAGATATGGAGCTATCTTAAAAGTAGTCAAAAATCCATCCTTAACTCCTAAGACGAATTCATCAAAGAGGTTTACTCCTTTAATATATCCAAAAATTAATATAAAAATAAGCATAATAGCTATAAAAAGCATACTATCCCCCACAAAGATTACTTAAATATCCTTCTAAAAAATCTATCAAGGATAAGGGCAATTATAAGAGAAATCAAGCTTGTTAATATAATAGGTGTTATTATGCTTGTCGGATTATTCGAACCAAGACTTGCTCTTAGGGAGATTAAAGTTGTAGGGATTATTTGCAGTGAAGCTGAGTTTATTATTAAAAATGTAACCATGTAATCGGAGGCAGTATCCTTTTTAGGATTTATCTTTTGAAGTTCCTCCATTGCCTTAAGGCCAAAGGGAGTTGCAGCATTTGAAAGTCCAAGCATATTGCTGGTTATATTCATTATAATATTAAAAAAAGCCGACTTTGATCTTTGATAGAGCCCAGGAAAAATAAATCTTAGAGGAGGGCTCAAAAATTTGGATAGGACATCTACAAGACCGCTTTTTTCAGCTATCCTCATAATCCCAGACCAAAAGGCCATGATGCCAAGAAGAGCTAATAAAAGTTCCACAGACCTTTGGGATGACTCTGTAATTGCTTTAATTAAAGTATTATCCCCCCTAATAATAAAAGAAGCTATTCCTAAAACAATCATAAAAAACCAAAACCTATTTACCATAACCCCACCTAATTCAACTGCTATATAATTTATATTCCATAAAGGATAATATATAACATAAAATATTCAATTCCTTTACAAAAACTTCACATTTTTAATAATTTTTATGTTATAATGAAATTACAGAAAATTTTCAAATTTATTTTTATAAAGGAGAGATTCATATGGTATTTAAGCCAGATGAAGTAAAAAGCCTAAGAAAGGGTCAAGTAGTAAACGTCGAAATAGACGGGAAGATTATGCTGCTAAGGCGAAACTTCTGCGGAGTTTATGAGCTCTTCTCTCCAAAAAATCAGCGTCACATCGAATATTTCGATAATCTTAACTTCTTCAAAATTCGCTACGCAAATCTTATAATGAAATTCCCGATAACAAATATAATGCTACAGCGAAATGAAATATATGCCCTAGCTAAAAAGTTGTCTAAAGAGGAGCTTTTAAAATGGTTTAGTAGGTTTGGGAAGTTAAACTTTGAGGGAGAAAAAGTAATAGATGAAGTTGAAATAGAGTATTATTCCTGGATTTCCGATTATGATGGGGCTAAATGTGAGTTTTGCATTGCTGATATCGATGGAGAATGCACCCTTAATATACCTAAAATGGCAAGCTAAAAAAGGATCCGTGAGATTTCACGGATCCTTAATTTATAAAAGAATAACAAACTCCGTTCCTTTACCTAATTCACTATAGGCAAAAATTTCGCCTCCATGAAGTTTTATAATCTCCCTTGCAATTGAAAGTCCGAGGCCTCCTACTCCCTTTTCCTTTACTCTGTAAAATCTTTCGAAAATATAGGGAAGATGCTCCTTATCAATTCCTTCGCCATCATCCTTTATGCTAATTTTTATTTTATCACCTTTAGTAACATTAATTTCAATTTTTCCGTCATCTTTTGTATGTTTAATTGAATTGCTTAAAATATTCAATATTGCCATTTCCATGTATTCAGAATCTATAAACGCCTCAGCATTAATGCCATCTAAAGTTATTTCCCTACTGCCTTTTATTATTTTTACCTTATCTACCACCTTTAAAAGAACATCCTTTATATTTATTTTTACCCTATTTAGGGTTACGCTGCCTGACTCAATTTTGGCCAAAGTTAAGTTTTCATTTACTAGCCTATTTAGCTTTTCAACCTCCTCAATTATTTCTTCTATATATTCCTTTTTTTCTTCCTCTGGGACCAAATCATCGTATAGGGCCTCAGCGTATCCTTTAATAATACCAAGGGGGGTTCTAAACTCGTGGGTTACATTTGCAATAAATTCACGTCTTAATTTTTCAGTTTTCTCTAAACTTGCAGCCATGTCGTTTATAGTATTTGCAAGTTCTCCTATTTCATCCTTTGAATTTAAATCAATCCTTGTTTTATAATCACCCTTTGATATTTTCTCTGCTGCTTCTTTGATTTTTAGTATCGGATTTGTAAATATACTGCTTAATATAAATGCTCCTGCCATTGAAATTATCAGCGCTAATATTAAAAGCGTTGTAAATTGCCCCTTTAATCTTGCAACATCGTTTTTTACACTAAAAGAAGGAATATGGATAAATACTGCCCCATAGTCTTTCCCATCCTTCATTGGATAGCCAAGGGTAATTAGCTGACTTTGCCTTAACATTATCTCATCTGTTGTATAAACAACCTTACCGCTTAAAACCTCTTTTAAATATTGAATTTCTGTTTTCGATGTCCTTCCATACATATAATTACCGCTTTGAAAAATCATATTTCCTTTTTTATCAAATATGCTAACTCTTCCTCCTATTGCTCTTGCAACACTTAGGGCAGCATCTTTCATTTTTATTATATCTTCAGGATAATATTGAGTTACTTCTTTTGCATAATTAATTAATTTATTCCTCTCGTTAATTGAGTAAAATCTTGTAATTAAGTTGCCCTGAAGGAGGTAATTTGCAAGCAAAAGCAAAGTTAAAAGAAGGCTTGTGTATATAAGAAGTTTAAACCTTATTCCCTTCATTTTTTCACCTCAAATTTGTATCCAAATCCTCTTACAGTCTCAATGTATTCTCTATATTCTCCAAGCTTTTCCCTTAAGTTTTTTATATGTGTATCAACTGTTCTAAGATCACCAAAATAATCGTAACCCCATACAGCATTTAATATTTGTTCTCTAGACAAAGCAACATTTGGCCTTTCATATAAATATAATAGCAAGTCAAACTCCTTTGGGGTTAATTCCACCTTCTCACCCATCACATAAACTTCCCTTGCAGCTTTATCAACTATAAAATCCTGAAGAATCTCGCTACTTTTCCTATTTATCCTTTTTAAAATCGCCTTTACCCTTGCAACGATTTCCCTTGGGCTTGCAGGCTTTACAACATAATCATCCACACCAAGCTCAAAGCCAAATATTTTATCATCTTCCTCGCCCCTTGCGGTGAGCATTATAACTGGAACATCGCTTGTTTTTCTAATCTGCCTTAGGATGCTCCATCCATCCCTTTTAGGGAGCATAACGTCAAGAATTAAAATATCATAGACATTTTCTGCAAACTTTTCTAAAGCCTCTTCTCCGTCCCCAGCTTCTTCAACTTTAAAGCCTTCTTTTTCAAGGTAAAGCTTTAAAACCTTCCTTAATCTTTCTTCATCCTCAACTAAAAGGATACTACTCATATCATCACCCCTAAGAATATCATAATACAAATTCTACTTCTTTTGAATTATCTTCACAAAATCTACACATTAGCAACATAATGCCATCAAAAATAGAGCCTATAATAAAACCATAAGATAAATCAAGGAGGTTGATTTTATGAAGATGAAAAAATTTTTAGTTGCACTTGCCGCTACAACTTTAATCGGCTCAACAGCCCTTGCCTTTGCTGCATCAAGACCGGTTGATATCGTGTCTAAACTTACTGGAAAAAGCGCTGATGCTTTATATCAAGAAAGGCTTTCAGGAAAGACATATGGCACTATTGCAAAGGAAGCTGGAAAGCTTGATGAGTTTAAAGCAGAAATGTTAAAGGTAAAAAAGGAAATTCTTGATGCAAAAGTAAAATCAGGCGTTTTAACACAGGCTCAAGCTGATGAAATTTATAATGCTATAAAAAATAATCAAGCTACATGTGACGGAAGTGGCAATGCGAAAATAGGACAAAAATACGGCATAGGATTCGGTCAAGGTATGGGAATGGGGCAAGGTAGATGTCAAGGAAAGGGCTTAAGAAATGGTTTAGGCAAAGGTACAGGATTGGGATACAGATTAAATCAAAATACAAGCAAGTAATAAAGATACCATAGAATATTAGGCTACCTCAAATTCAGGGTAGCCTAATATTTTATACATAATTCTATTAATTTTTCATAATTTGTGCATTATAATATATATAAAATACATTAGGAGTGATTTTAATGGGTGAAGCAGCGAAAAAACAAGAAAAGTTCAAATACAAAGACTATTTAACATGGAAGGACGATTTTAGATGGGAAATTATAAATGGTATTGCCTATTGTATGGCACCTTCCCCATCAAGCCTTCATCAGCTAATTTCCGGTAGAATTTTCGGATATATATTTAACTATTTAATTGATAAAGAATGCCTTGTTTTTGCTGCTCCCTTTGATGTAAGAATTCCTCTAAACAATGAAAGGGATGAAGATATAGAAAATGTTGTTCAGCCTGATATATCAGTTATTTGCGATAGATCCAAAATCGATAAACGCGGCTGCCTTGGTGTCCCTGATATGATAGTGGAAATATTATCTCCTGCAACAAAGAAAATAGATCTGCAGGATAAATACTTCTTATATGAAAAAGCAGGAGTAAAGGAATACTGGATAGTAGATCCAATAAATAAAACCGTATTTGCCCACATATTAGGTGAAGATAAATCCTTTAAAAAAGCATCCTACTATACATCTTCTGATAAAATAAGGGTGAGCATATTTGAGGATTTAGTAATAGATTTAGAAAAGATATTCGCAGGAATTGAGGATATAGAATATTAATTATGCCAGGCAATATTACTTGGCATAATTATTCTTAATAAAATCTATCGCTTCCTCCCTTGTTCTTATATTGCCTAAGAAGACCTCCTCATGTAGGGCATCTAAGACTTCTCCAACAAATCTTCCCTTTTTGCCTGTAAGTCTTATTACATCCTCACCCGATACGAGTTTTTTAGGAAGCTCCTTCTTTTTATAGAGCCTATCAATTAATTCCATACAAAAGTTAAAATATCTTTCCCTTTCACCACTTTCATCTAATAAAAGTCTTGTTGCAGTAACATCAAAGAGGGAGGCTAATATGACATCAAGGGTATTATTTTCAAAATCCCTAATGAGCCTATAAAGGGCCCTGTCGGTTGCCCCCACTTTAAAAAGTCCAAGTATCCTCATATGGCCCTTTATCACGGCTGTAATAAGGCTTCTTTGCTCTTTAGAAAAATTATATCTTTTATCTATATCCTGAAACTCCTCATAACCCGTTACATCGTGTCCCTTAAAGGTTATCTTTTCCCCTTCCTTCTTATAAGCTTTAGGTTTTCCAATATCATGCAGTAGGGTTGCAAGCTTTAATACGGTTTTTCTTTTTACTCCTGACATATCCTCCTCTAAATGCCTTTTTATATCTTCACCATGCTTTGTTTTTAAAACATTATCAATCATATCTTCAAAGGTTTTTAAAGAGAACATAGAATGGGTAAAGGAGTCAACAGTGTGGTATTTACATTTGCCAACCAGCTTCATCCTTTTAACGACAGGAAATATTTCAGATAAAAGGGAAACTTCATCAAGCTCCCTTAATATCTCATAAGACTTTTCTCCATCTAATATTTTAAATATTTCATCCCTAATTCTTTCGCCGGAAACCTCATTTATCCTCTTATAGTTTTTCTTTATAAGATTTAACGTATTCTCTTCGATCTTAAAATTAAGTTTTCCCTTTAATCTAAAGGCCCTTAACATCCTTAACGGATCATCTAAAAGGGCATCAGGGTAAACAACCTTAATTATTCCATCCTTTAAGTCCTTAATACCTCCTAAAATATCTATTATCTTATCATCCTTTAAACCTTTTGCAATGGCATTTATCGTAAAATCCCTTTTTTTAAGGTCCTCTTCTATTGTTTCCCCTTTCATCCTGCAAAAATCTATCGTAAAATCGCCTATTATAACCCTTGCAACATCTTCATGCATCAAAAATACGTGCCCACCCTTTTCCTGTGAAAACTCCTCAGCAAGGGATAAAAAATCCTTATCTACAGCAATATCTATGTCGGATAACTTATATCCTAAAATTATATCCCTAACTGCCCCACCTACTAAAAAAGCTTTTACATCCTTTCCCTTAAAAAAAACACAAATTTCTTTAATTATATCCATATTTGCCCTCCTATTTTTTATCCATATAAAATGCCCCAAAGGGTGAATTTTTAACTTCAACGTATCCCTTTTCAACTAATTTATCAAGGACGATTTTAAAGGCTTCAACATTGGGTGCTAAATCACTTCCAACTTCACTTAAAACTCTAGTAAGGTCAGCCGGTGATATAGGAAAATGTCTTTTTATCTTATTATAAGCATCTTCATATTTCTTATTCAAAGCCTCATCCAGCTCATCAAAGGGGTTTTCACCATGGCAGGTTGTTGTTATAGCCATTCTAAACCTTATTGGAATAGTTCTTCCCATTATTGCAGAGGATACAAAGGCATCCCCCGAAGTTAAATATGGCAAACGCTTTGCCTCTTCGCTTGTTATATCAGTTTCCTCTTTAATTATATCTATATCCGAAGCCCTTACCGTTCTAAATACTATCTTTGTATTAAGCTGTGCCGTTATAGTCTCATCCAAAAGGGCGGGCCTTTGGGTGGCAAGGATTAAAAATACACCGTATTTTCTCCCCTCTTGGGCAATTTCTTTTATTATTGACTTTGAAGGCGTTTCATAACCTTTAGGTGCAAAATTGTGGCTCTCGTCGAAGGCAAGAATAAAGGGGGGGAAAAAGTCCGCAGCCTCTCCTTTTTGCTTTGCATCCCTGTATTCTCTTCTTTTATAATAAAGGGTGCTTATAAGGTATGTGGAAAATACATTTAAAAGCTTTATAGGACCTTGAACTACTATTGTCTTTCCATTTAAAAGTCCATTTTCCACATCCTTAATATCCCTTGTAAATAGACCATCCCTGTAGAGCCTTTGAAGCCTCCACAAAACTCCGTTTAAAGATTGAGCTGGAACTGTTTTATATTCGCTAAAAACCTCTATCATTTCCTCATACCTTCTAACGTCCTCATCATCACCCCTTGACTTAGCATCCTCAAGAAGCCTGTTTATCTTTGCTTCATTGCCTATTTCAAAGGCCTCCTTTAAAAGGGACAATCTTCTTTCGAAGGAAAAATAGGTATCCTTAAACTTGTGCATCCTTTCTATTACGCTGGACATAGCCTCCGTTAAAGTTCCTGCCGCAGCAGCTGAAATTAAATTTATAAGGTCCCTTGTTGTAAGGTCTTGAAATTTTACCCCAATATCGCTTCCTATCTGCAAGCATAAAAACTTATCATTAAAATCGAAGGAATACTTAGAGTCAAGATCGCTTTTTTTAGAAAAGTCCATCTCATAATGGGGGTCTAAAACAACCGTTGGGATATTAAGCTTCATAATTTCCTCTAAAATAACCCTCATACCAAAGCTCTTTCCTGAGCCTGAACCTCCAAATATCCCTATATGAGGATACTGATTCATGGATTTTATATCGAATATAAAGGGGACGCCATTTTGATTTGTAATTTTTCCATTCTCCAAAGTGCAAAAAAGGTCCTCAAGGTCTTCATCTATTGTATCTAAAAGCTCCTCCGTACTTTTTATAACCCCTAACACAAGCCCCCTATCCTTGCACTTTACAAGAAGGTCCTTTACCTCATTGAATTTTGGAAATCTTGCCTCACTTCCCGTTGTCACAGGATACATGGCCTCTTGAATTAGTCTAACCTTTGCTATGTAGATAGTATTTTCATCTATCTCGTAGCCTAAGTTCTTTAGGGAAGCTAAAATATTACCATCCGCCATTTCTCCGTTTATATTAAGGGGAACGAACTTATTATAGGATGTTGTTTCAACAACCTCTCCCCTTAAGGTTCCCTGAAGCTTATCCTCTATTATCAAAATTTGATTTATCTTAAAGGGTTTGTCCTTAGATACAACAAAAACCTCCTGCTGATTTGTAATTCCTGCAACCTGCATAGTAATTCCTCCTTATCTTTTATTTCTCTTTGGATTAAAAAACCTCTCCCTTATATCTCTGTCTATATACGTCTCAACCAAAGCCTTTACCATGTCATCGGTAACCTTAACATCCTTATCAACTATATCAAGCCAAAGGGGGATTCCCCTCCCATCCCTTGGGGTCAGTGTATATAAAAGGTCCAAATACTTAACTGCCTCTTCAAACTGCTCCTCCAAAAAGTCAAGCCCTATAACCTGTGGATCCTTTGAAAACCTTCCATAAAGAGTTTTAATTCCCTTTTGAGTTTTTTCCGTTTTAATCTCTGTAATCTCTAGGACTTCCCCTTCATTTAAAAGTCCAAACAAAACCTCTCTATCATAAACAACAGAAGAAAAACTTAATCTTTCCCTTATCTTTTCTGCTATATCCTTTGTCTTAACCTCCTCCGCAACTCCAATAAGGATTTTCCCTTTTTTATTGCCTTTTCCTTTAGATCCTGCCACTCTATTGGGCAATCTATTCCATAGTGCATTAAGGAACCGTCCAAAAGGATTATATCCGACTTAAAATTATCCACTGCATAGGAAGCAGCCTCAAGCTCTAGCCTTGACATTCTTGATCTTCTTCTTTGTTCGTCTTTAAGTTGGCCGTCCTCCTCTTCAAATAAAGGAGCATAAACATCCTGAAGAAAATAACTTTCATTTAATGTGGACTTTGCAAGGGCTTGGACTATCGATATGTAATGGGGATAAAGTCCACCAAAGTTATTTATAGAACCATCAACACCTATTATTCCAAAACCTTTAGTTACTCTCTTTATATCTTCATCCGACAATCTTTTTAACTTAAACTTATTGCTAAAATCATTTATAATGGATTCAACTTCCCTCTTGCTTACCCTTTCAACTTGTCCCTTTAGCCTTTCATTTATCTCTGAAAGTTTTACTTTAAAGCCTTCAAACATAATACCACCTCAATATAATTATACCAAAACTAAAATTTTAAAAAATGTTAAGTTATTCCTATTTTGTTCAAAAAATAACTTTTAATTTTTAGTAAAAATTTCTTTTACTCTATTGACTAATAATGGGAATGCTGTTATTATTTAATTAGAAAGTGTCGAATATTGTTGATAGGAGGAGAAAAAATGAAATCAACAGGTGTTGTAAGAAAAGTAGACGAGCTTGGTAGAATAGTTATTCCAATCGAACTTAGAAGAACATTAGAAATAGGAGAAAAGGATGCCCTTGAAATCTATGTAGATGGAGAACATATTATACTAAAGAAATATCAACCAGCTTGCATCTTCTGCGGAGACGCAAGGGATGTTATAAACTACAAAGGCAAAAACATCTGTAAAAATTGTTTAGAAGAATTAAAAGCAGACAAGTAATCCCCTTTTATTTGGCATGCAGCAAGCCCCCCAAATATGCTGCATGCCTTTTTGATTATAAGTCAAGGACCCTTCTGTAAACCTCCGACTTTGATAATCCCATCTCCTTTGCCACCTTTTTTATTGCATCCATTTTAGGAAGCCCATCCTCCATATATAATTTAACCTGCTCTTCTATGGATATTTCCTTTAAACTTTCCTCTTGCCGTTTTTTAGCCTCTTCCTTTGAAAGCCCTTCTAATACAAGGACGAATTCACCAAGAGGCTTTTTTTCTTTAAATATTTCAATAGCTTCACTCAAAGTGCATCTTATTATTTCTTCATATTTTTTAGTAAGCTCCCTACAAATGGCAATTCTTCTGTCTCCAAAGGTTTTATAAAGATCCTCCAAAGTCCTTATTAATTTATGGGGTGCTTCATAAAAAATTATAGTCCTCTCCTCGTTTAAAAGGGCATTAAGTCTTTCTTTTCTCCCCTTTTTATCTACCGGCAAAAAGCCCTCAAATACAAACCTTGATGTATTAAGTCCAGACACCACAAGACCATAAACAAAGGCAGTTGGCCCAGGAATTAAGGAAACCTTTATATCCTTTTCAATTGCCATTTTGACAAGGGCCTCACCTGGATCAGATACTCCAGGCGTTCCTGCATCCGTAACAAGGGCCATATTTTCGCCTTCAAGAACTCTTTTTATAATCTTTTCTCCGCTTTCGTATTTGTTGTGTTCATGATAGCTTATAAGGGGCTTTTTTATGCCAAAATGGTTAAGCAGTTTCAGGGTCTGCCTTGTATCCTCCGCTGCTATAAAATCAACTTCCTTTAAAACTTCAAGAGCCCTTAGTGTAATATCGCCTAAATTCCCAATAGGAGTTGCAACAAGATAAATCTCCCCCGACATCTTTCGACCTCCTTTTTAAGTGCCTGGCACTTAAGATTTAAGATTTTATCCCGTAAATCTTTAAAATTTCTTCGGTGTAGTTTCCTTTATCATCATATACGTATAAGGGTGCCTCGATCTTTAAAAAATCTCCACCAGCTTTAACTGCTTCAATTAAAACCATCGTTGGTGGTTTGTTAAAACTTGGATGAACAAACCTTATCCTCTTTGGAGTAAACTTATTATTATGAAGGCTTAATATTATGTCCTTTAGCCTCTCAGGGCGGTGAATCATATAAAGTCTTCCATATCCCTTTAAAAGTCTTGATGCAGAAAAAATAACCTCATCAAGATTTACAAGTATCTCATGGCGGGATATCGCCTTTTTATCCTCCGGATTTGTAAGACCTGTTGATGATTTTTTATAAGGAGGATTTGTAACAACAACATCAAAGGAATTAACCCCAAGTGCATTAAAGCAGTCCTTAATATCCCCTTCAAATATTTCTATTTTATCTGAAAGATTATTTAACTCAACGCTTCTTCTTGCCATATCGGCAACTTCCCTTTGAATTTCAACCCCTATTATTTTGCTAGGCTTATATTTCCCATGCATTAAAAGAGGGATAATCCCTGTTCCTGTTCCAAGATCAACAACCCTCTCCTTATGCCTTGCCTTTGCAAAATCCGATAAAAGAACCGCATCTATACCAAAGCAGAACCAACTAGGGTTTTGAATTATCTTTAGGCCCTCAAGCTGTAAATCATCTATTCTTTCTCCATCCTTTAACATTCTATCACCTCAAGTGCCTGCCTCTTGACATTTTGACTTTTTGACATTTTCAAATTTTTCCATTAACTTAAATAACTTAATAATATTTTTTTAACATAAAAAGCCCCACCTGTAAAGTGGAGCCTAATTTTACTTATTCAATGTAGAATCTATTAAATCTTTTAGCGTTCCCTCATCCATGTATCCAACATGCTGGTTTATTATTTCAAAGTTTCTGTCGATTATAAAGGTGGTTGGAATACCTCGAACGCCATAGATATTAGCAACATTCCCATCAAAGTCCATAAGGGGAACTATGTTATAGGAATTAGCCTTTAAAAAGCTCTCTACTGTTTTGTTATCCTCTCCAATATCCACAAAAACAAACTCAACATCCTTACCCTTATATTCATCCACCATCTTTACAAACCCGGGAAGTTCTGCTTTGCATGGCGGGCACCATGTTGCAAAGAAGTTTAAAACTATTACCTTCCCCTTATAATCAGAGAGCTTTATAGTTTTGCCATTAAGGTTTTCAAGGGAAAAATCTGAGGCAAAGTTTCCCTCAGTTTTTATTGTATCTTCATTTGTAATGGTATTGTCTTCAGTCTGTTTTTGTGGTTTATATAGCTTAAAGCTAATTCCAATAGCAACTATAAGAATGATTATTATACTAATGAGAATGGTCTTTCTATTCATAATCACAACCTCCATAGAAAACTCGATAATCTTTCAAAGTATCCCGTAAAGAGCATAATGCCTGTTGTTATCATTATTATCCCCGCAACTATTTTAACATATTTTACTTTTTTCATTAATACACCAGTTTTTATATTAAACCTTTGAATTAAATAGGCCATAATTATAAAGGGAACTGCAATTCCTAAAGAATAAACTAAAAGCAAAACCATACCATATATAAGCGAACTTTTGCTGGCAGCAATGGCAAGGACTGATGCCAAAATTGGTCCTATACAGGGTGTCCATCCAAAGGCAAGACCCACGCCCAGCAAAAATCCCTTTAAAAATCCCTCTCCTTTAAAATTAAACTCAAATTTTCTTTCCATCATCAAAAAACTTGACTTAATTATATCTAGGTAAAAAAGTCCCATTATAATTATTAAAATTCCTAAGGTTTTATTAAATGCTTCCCTATGGGATAATAAAAATTTACCTATACCACTTGCAGTGGCGCCTAAAAGGACAAAAATTACAGTAAAACCTAATATAAAGGAGAAAGAATTTCTAAGTATCCTTCTTTCCTTAGCCTCCCCCGAAAGATAGGCAAGATATACAGGAAGCAAAGGCAAAAAACATGGGGATAAAAATGAAGCAACACCTTCTAAAAATACTATTCCAAATGTTATATCTCGCATTGTATTCCTCCTTCCCCCGGTGGGGTATATAAATATTGTAAAATAATTTTGTTAATTTTACAACCCCCTATTCCAAATATTATCTATTCTTATTTTGTTTAATTTATTGTATAATAAAATTAGACTGACATGGGCATATAATATAGCTTATATTAAAATATTGTATATAAAAATTAAGTGCCTATCACCTAAAGGAGGATTTTTATGAAAAAGGTCGCAATAGTATTCAACGGTGGAACCATATCTATGAAGGTTGACCCAAGGATAAAGGCAGCTGTCCCAACCCTTTCGGCAGAAGAAATCCTTGCTATGGTAACTGGAATTGAAGGTTATGCAGAGATTGAGCCCCATACCTTTTCAAATCTTCCAGGTCCCCATATGACTCCCGAAAAGATGCTTGAGCTTTCAAAGTTTATAAAAAATCTTTTAGATAGGGAGGATATTACAGGTGTTGTAGTAACCCATGGGACGGATTCACTAGAAGAGACAGCATACTTTTTAGATCTTACCTTAAACTCTGAAAAACCTGTTATTGTAACTGGTGCCATGAGAAATAGCTCTGAGCTTGGATACGATGGGCCACATAATCTTGCAGCCTCCATTTGCACGGCTATATCAGAGGAAGCTAAAGGAAGAGGAGTTTTAGTATGCTTTAACAGCGAGCTACTATTAGCAAGCGAAGTTACAAAGGCAAATTCCATGAGTTTAAACGCATTCCAATCACCAAATTTAGGACCAATAGGAATCGTAGACAGCAATAAAGTAATATTTTATAGAAATACAAAGAAAAGCCAATATATCGATATTGAAAATGTAAATGCAAAGGTTGAACTTATAAAGGCAGTAACAGGAATGGACTCCTCCTACATCGATTATTGTATTGAAAGGGGAATTGATGGGCTTGTAATAGAAGGCATGGGAAGGGGTAACGTCCCCCCACTAATGGTTGATGGAATAAAAAGAGCAATAGATAGAAACATCCCCGTAGTCGTAGTATCAAGGTGCTTCCAGGGAAGGGTTTTAGATTCTTATGGATATGTAGGTGGTGGAAAAAATTTAAGAAACATCGGAGTAATATTCGGTGATAACCTTCCCGGGCAAAAGGCACGAATTAAGCTAATAGTTGCACTTTCTAAAACTAGAAATTTAGAGGAAATTAAAAAAATATTTGAAATGGAACTTTATTAGGCTGTTTACAATTAAACAGCCTTTTTTATTTCCATTTTCTTCATGAATAGAAATATTCTATATCTTGCATAGAAAAAACGAATAACAAATCAAGAAATTCTTGTAAATTCAGAGCTTGTCCGTATTGTTAAAGTTATAACAATTTTTAGAATTTTATAAATTTTGAATTATTTTTATTGATATTATTCATTCCATATGTTAAAATTTTAATATCAAACTAAAGTAAAGAGGGGGTTTTTGAATGAATCTAGCACAATTTGTCGACTTCCTAAACGGTCTTGTATGGAGTAAGGCACTTATCTATCTTTGTCTTCTAGTTGGACTTTACTTCTCACTCAGAATGAGATTCTTCCAGGTAAGACATATCAAAGACATGGTTAAGTATCTTCTTGGCGGTCAAGACTCCGAAAGAGGTGTAACTTCCTTCCAAGCCTTTGCAATGGCAGTTGCAGGACGTGTTGGGACAGGTAATATAGCCGGTGTTGCAACGGCAATTGCAATGGGTGGTCCTGGTGCAGTTTTCTGGATGTGGGCTATCGCCTTCCTCGGTGCAGGTTCAGCTTACGTTGAATCGGTTCTTGCACAGATTTATAAGGAAGAAAGAGACGGACAATACAGAGGAGGCCCTGCATATTATATTGAAAAGGGACTTAAGATGAAATGGTATGCAGTTTTATTTGCTGCATCAACGGTTATAGCCTGTGGTCTATTACTGCCAGGTGTCCAAGCTTATAACATCGGTGAAAGTATAAATAACGCCTTTGGTATTAAGCCATATATAACTGGTATTGTTGTAATTACTCTTCTTGGACTTATTATATTCGGTGGTGTAAAGAGAATCGGTAAAGCTGCAGAAGTTATAGTTCCATTTATGGCTATTGGTTATATAATAGTTTCATTAATTATTGTAATCGTAAACATCAATCAGCTTCCAAGCGTTTTAGCTTTAATATTCAAAAATGCCTTTGGTCTTGATGCTGCCTTTGGTGGTCTTTTGGGTTCAGCTATATCTTGGGGAGTAAAAAGAGGTGTATACTCCAACGAAGCAGGTCAAGGAACAGGCCCTATGGCAGCTGCAGCTGCAGAAGTTTCACACCCTGCAAAACAAGGTTTAGTTCAAGCATTTTCAGTTTATGTTGATACCTTATTCGTATGTTCAGCAACTGCATTTATGATCCTTATAACTGGAAAATACAACGTTCATAAGCCAGGTGGCGGTTTCTTCGTTGAAAACTTACCAGGTGTTCAATACGGACCTGCCTTTACTCAAAAGGCCGTTGAGACTCTCTTCCCATCCTTTGGTGCAGCATTTGTTGCAATTGCTCTATTCTTCTTTGCCTTCACAACACTTATGGCATACTACTACTATTCAGAAACAAGCCTTGCATACCTTATAAACGATGAAAAGCTTAGAAAAACTTTGATCAATGTATTAAGAGTAGTTCTTTTAGCATCAGCCTTCTATGGAACTATAAGAACAGCATCCTTTGCTTGGGCCCTTGGTGACCTTGGTGTTGGTATAATGGCTTGGCTCAACATCATTGCAATAATAATACTCCAAAAGCCAGCCCTTGCAACATTAAAGGATTATGAAGAACAAAAGGCAAAGGGGCTTGATCCAGTATTTGAACCTGAAAAATGGGGCATTGAAGGTGCTGATATTTGGAAGGATATAAAGAAAAAATATGTAAAATAAAGGGTGAGTCCATCACCCTTTATTTTTATTCTTTTTTTGGTATAATTAACTTAAGGGGTGAGTTGCATGGGCGATAAAGCCAGAATATACGAATACGTATCCTATGAAGAATTTGAAAAAATACAAAATGAGAATCCAAATAAATTGGAATATGATAATGGTTATATATATCTTATGACTCCTGTTCACCCTAATCATGATAGAGTAAAAAATAAAATTGCAAGTGAACTAATAAAATTTTTAGGATTTGAATCCTGCGATGTTTTTACAAGCGACGTTGCAGTTGTATTCGAAAGTAACGAAGAAAAATATGAATTTCAACCCGATGTCATGGTTTGTTGTGACGACAAATTTCAAGGTTCAAAATACAAGGGAATACCAAAATTAATAATAGAGATTCTATCCTATGCCACTGAATACAGAGACAAAGGCCTAAAGTTGAAGATATATGAAAAATTCAACGTTCCTGAATATTGGATAGTCGACATAAGGGAAGAGCAAATTATAGTTTATAGCACAAATACAAACGGAAAATATTTATCTTCAAATATTTATACAAAAAATATGATTGTTAAATCATCATTAGGAATTAATATAAATGTTAACGATATATTCAGCGTTATAAAATAAACTGTTTTCTGGCACTATATATTGATATCATCAATATATCATAGTGTAAAATTATTGTAGGACGAAAAAAGACAAAAAATTTAAAAGAGACAACCCCTGTGATAAAATAAAAGTGAAAAAAAACACACAAACCAATAAGGGGGGTGTCTCTTTTGAATAATATTATACAACAACATTTAATAAATTTCACTACTAAATTAATAAAAAATGTTGAAGAAACTATATCAAAAGAATGGGATTTAACAAAACTTGTTGATGTAGTTAAAAAAATGACTGATGAATTAGGAGCAAACATAATAAAGGACTTTTTAGAAGAATTAGATAAAACGATTAAAGAAGATAGAAAAAAGGAAAAAGGGATGGGTAGTAGAAAGGAAAGACAAGAAAAAGATTGTAACAATGCTAGGCGAAATAGAATATGCAAGAACGTATTACAAATCTAAGAAGAATGGGGAATATAGATATTTACTTGATGAAATT
>NZ_CAKP01000009.1 GCF_000297115.1 Caloramator australicus RC3
TCAATACAGAACAAGCTTATGTTAGAAATATTAACTCCGTTACTAATTTGAATACAATCGGTCACATTTGCCTTTTAACTGTTGCAATTGCTGCCATAAAATCTGGCTGCGTTGATAAATACAAATCCCTATCGGGATTTAGAAGAACAGCCTAAATAAATTATATTAAAATTAAATTAAATTTTTTTTGAACATCAATTTTACCAAGGGAGTAGTCTACCCTTTTTTTGCTTTTTTTGGTGTTAATTTAAGTTTAATTTAAAATAATTGAGCTTCACTTCATAAAAGTTAGAACAATTTAACATAAATAATTTGTTTTTTAATCAATTATGCTCATCTCTAATAATAAAATTAAAAATAAAAAATGAACTAGCAAAAAATACAAAACCTAAAAGTGCTCCACGAGAATCTACTTTTAAAACAATATAAATACTGTAGACAAAAATAGATATTAAGCATACTTTCCAATTAATTGATTTGCTTTCAAAATACTCTATAAATAATGGGAAATTGCTAACAAATACTACTGTACTTAAATCATTGGCATTAGGAAAAAATCCAAGAGGTACATTTAAAAACATTCTTTGATAATCAATGGATAAATTCATAATATGTTTCCCAGTATATATTTCCCATGACGCTATGGTTAGATTTATAATTAAACCCACTATACAAGCTCTTGTATATATTTTAATTTTTTTTTATCAATAGCAATTAGAATCATTTGAAATATTGTAATATTTAATATAATATTTAATAAATACATTTTTTCAACATTACTTTTTTCATTAATTAAATATAGAATAATTGCATAAAACATCCAGATTACTAAAAATATAAATATTTCAATATAATAAAAGGTATATTCTCTCTTTTTTACCTTATTAAAGAAAAACAATTTATAAAATGAACTAATAATTGATAGACTCCATGTTATGAAAAACAAAGGAATATTTTGTATTTTTATTTCAGTTCCAGTAAACATAAGAATTACTGTTGCACTTAATGTTATATCTAAAAAATTAATTTTACATATTTTTCTTGTTTTAATCATAATAATTTATCCCCTTTATAAATATTATTAAAAAAGATTAATCTTAATTTATGAAATATTTATTTTTGGAACAATTCTTCAAAATGATTTACTGCGTTCTTCAAATCAAAGTTTGAAATTGCATACTTACTTGCTTTTTTAGATATATCTTCCCACTTATCGTTCTCAAAGGAAATTGCTGTTAATAATGCATTTGCTAAACTTTTTTTATCAGCATCAATCAATTCCCCAAATGATGGATCAATTATATTTTCTGTATCGCCTACATTAGTTGCTATACAATAGCAGCCACATGCTATAGCTTCTAGTAAACTTTGAGATGGATAGTTATTAACATTCTGTAATGAACAAAAAATTTTAGCTTCTGATAAAATTTTTCGTACATTAGTATAGCCTTTAACTTTAACTATATCAGTAATATTATAATTTTGGACTTTAGCTTCTATTATACTTTTAAGTGGACCATCTCCACAGATCACACACAAATATTCATTTTTTCTTATAACTTCTTTTATTGCAAAAATAGCATCAACAAACAATTCTATACCTTTACCATCAACTAATCGGCCAGCAAATACTATATAATTTCTTTTTTTAGTGCTCGGAATGCATTCTTGCATATTTGATAGAGTACAAGGGGTAAGTGAAATTTTTTTTTGTGGAAACGCTTTCTTAAGTATATTAATGCTTGAAGGATATAAGCAATCTATTTGGTTAGAAAGTAATACATTCACCTTAAATAGCATTTTTTCTATTCTACTTTTAAATATTAATTTTGAGTTAGTTGTCGTAACACTCATCATCAATCTATAACTTCCACTTAAAATTGCTCCTATAATTACAACTGTTGACCTTATAATACAATCAGTATAACAAACCCAATCAAACTTTTGTTTTATCAAATATATAAGTATTTTTAAGTATCCTTTAATAAAAACGATTTTAGTATTACTATTTATATATTTTTTTATATCTTTTAATATTTTCTCTGATTGTCCATCGTATACTTGAAAAAGTATAGTTACATCAAATTTAGTATTATCTAAATTTGAGAAGATGTATGGTATCCTTCTTTCTGCTCCACCCATCCCATAATATCTTTTAGATGTTGGGAAAAAACATATAATGCGCTTCTTTTTATTTTTTTCCATTAATATTCTACCTCCGATTAATTTTCCCAATTATGTTAAGTTGTATGATATTTGAATTTCATCCCCCTTTGAGTCATCTTATATAGTTTCTTGCAGAACTCTGAAATTGTTGAAATTCAAGGGTTCTGCAAATATTTATTAGCAGGAATTCCCTAACACTTTGTAGAATTTATTTATTGAAACCAAAATCACTAGAAAGGTGGAAAAATTCCATACAAACAAAAGTAAAACAAATTATTTTTTCGATATCTACTCAGATATTGAAAATTATATTATTAAAAATAAACCTAAGTTAATCAAATTATTCGAAGAATTTATTAATCTTGAAAATTATATACCTCAGTCTTTTTACAATACATATTATTCTAGCACTGGTCATCCACGAGATTTTAAGCTCACTTTAATGTTATGTGCCTTAATTATTCAAAAATTGTTATCTATTCCTGAAACTAGACTTCTTATAAGCATCATTCATTTATCAAAAGAATTATGAAACTTATGTGATTATTCAAGAGTTCCTAATGCTTCTCAATTCAGCATATTCAAAGCTGATTTTGTTAAACATTTACACGAATTTTTTATTCTCTTGTATCAATTACTGAACTGCTACTACTTCACTATAAAAACAAATTTTATATGACTATTGTAATTTTTTATAAGTTATGATAGAATAATTTACTTATTATTGTTTATCTGTTATATATTAGCATAATTTACAACTGTAAAATTATATTTTATCAAAATTACTTGTATTATAAATTTTGTTAAATTATTTTTATAAAAAATATTTGGATTTATGTCAATATAGTAGACACTAAAACTCAAATTTTTATGCAGTTATTCTTAAAGCATCTTCAAGCTGCTGAGGAGTCATATAACCGATACTGCTATGAAGCCTTTTTCTATTGTACCAAGATTCTATGTATTCCAATATAGCTATCCTTGCAGCATCAAAGTCATAGTATGTAGCTAAGTTTACTTCTTCCTTTTTTAGTGTAGCATGAAAGGATTCTATACAAGCATTGTCATAGGGGCAAACCTTGCCGCTGAAGGAATGAACTATATTATGTTCATTAAGATAATCATCAAATTTAGAGCTTGTATACTGTGAGCCTAAATCACTATGGAGTATAACAGTATTCTTTGGTTTTTGAGTTATGTAGGCATTTTCTACAGCCTTTATAGCTAGTTCTGTATCCATAGTCTTTGAAAAAGCATAGCCAATAATTTTCTTTGTATGAAGATCCAAAACTGAAGCAAGATAGCACCATCCGTCTTTGAGTGTATAAATATAAGTTATATCAGTAACCCATTTTTCATTTATTGTAGTTGTTGAAAAATCTCTTTTCAAAATGTTTTTTTTAGCTTCTATTTTGCTTTTGGAAGAGAGAGGTCTGAATTTTTTGATAATTATGGACTTTATATTTAGTTTTTTCATAATCCTTTGGACTCTCTTGATGCTTATGGCATGTCCTCTTTCTTCACGAAGCACTTTATGTATTTTGGGAGCACCATAACGACCTTTACTATCTTTATAAATCTTCAATATTTCTTCCTCATACATCTTGTTTTATATGCTTCTTTTGCTTTCGGTTTTGTTTAGATACTTATAAAAAGAGCTTCTTGAAACCTTTAAGACTTCACACATTAGCTTGATATCATGCTCTTCTTTATGATCATTGATAAACTCAAAAATAGAGGTTACTTCTTTGCGAATATGGCCATGGCTTTTTTTAATATTTCATTTTCCTCCTCAAGCCTTGCCATCTTCTTTAACATTGCTTGATACTCTACTGACGTTATAGTTGTATCTTTATCCACAGTTATTGGTTTAGCTTTCTTAATCCATCCATTAATTGTTGATTTTGATATGCCATATTCGCTGTTAAGTTCTGCCAAACTCTTACCAGAGTTATAGAGCTCTATAATTGTCTTTCTAAATTCTTCTGTATAATACTTTTGCCCTTTTGCCATTGTAGACACTTCCTTCCCTTCTTATATTTTAAGGTGTTCGGCTTTTTGTGTCTACACTAATATACTAACACCAATTTTACATTTAAATATAGGAATTATATATTCGCTCCATTTCCTTTTTTACATTTTCGATAGAATACATTTTAATATTTTCCAAATTTTTTTTACCAAATTTTCTTCTTAATTCATCTTCTTTATATATTTTTTCAATTGCATTTGCAAATTCACCTACATCATCTATTCCAACTACATATCCATTTTCACCATTTGTAATTAAATCACGATTTCCTCGACAATTAGTTACAACTAATGGCAATCCTGTTGCCATAGCTTCCATAATATTTACAGGCAAACCTTCTTGTCTTGAAGATGAAACAGCCACATCAGCAATAGTCATAAGATCTGGAACATCTTTTCGATATCCTAAGAAATGAATATATTTTTCTAAATTTAATTTTTTAGTTTGTTCCTTATATTTCTCTAATAACTTACCTTTGCCTACTAATAATAATTTCAAATTAGGAATTTTCGTCTTTAATAAATTAGTTACATTTATAAGTAAATCTTGATGTTTTCTATAGCTCATTTCAGCAACATAAATTAATATAAAATCATTTTCATCATATCCATATTGTTTTCTAAGTTTAATTTTGTTTTCAATGTTTTGAGGTATAAATTTATTTAAATCAATACCCACACCTGGTATATATTTAACTTTATTTTCTTTAAAGTTCTTTTTTGCAAAATCATAATCCTCTTTATTTATAGTAATTACACAATCTGTAAAGCATCCTAAAAATTTTTCTATGTTATAATATAGTATCCAATTTTTTAATGAAGCACCTTTATAAAAATGAAATCCATGCGCAGTATAAATCACTTTTGTCCCTTTTTTACGTTCTTCAATTGCAGCTAATCTTGTAACAGCTCCTCCACTAGGTGATTGTGTATGTATAAGATCAAATCTATATCTTTTAAACAATTCTTTAAGTTGCCTGTAAGCTTTTATATTGGCTAAACTAAATGGATTCCTATCAAAATCAATTTGATGTTTTATGACTCGTTTATCATCAAATTTATCAATTGTATCATTGAAATTTGCAGCAATATGAACCTCATGTCCCATATCAAGTAATACTTTATAATCATAGTGACCAAAAATTCTAAAATGTCGTCCTAAATGAACTGTAACTAAAACTTTTGCCATATCACAATTCTCCCTTTATATAAAGATATTAAGATTATTTATTTGTTATAGCTACCTCATCATTTACAACTCTCTCAATATTATTCAAAATAAAATTCGGCCAATAATGATATACTGATCGCAGTTCTTTAACTTTGAAACCATTTTTTACGTAAAAGTTTATTGCTTTTGTATTATTACTTTGAGTTCCTACTTGAAGTATATCAATATATTTATGGTGGGTTATTAAATATTTTTCTAATTCGTTAATCATTTTTGTTCCTATATTCATACCAATATGATTTACTTTTACAGATATTAATTCAATTATTGCTTTTTTATTCAATTCGTCTAATTTAAAGAGAATATAACCTAATATTTCATTATTTTCTAAATAATAAAGGAAATATTTATCATCTTTTAAGAAAGATGATTCTACCCAATGGCAATAAATATTTTTTGCCTTTTCTTTATTTAAAAATGGATCATTAAAAAACCTAGAGAATTTATATGACTTTCTGCTTATATCTACAATATCTTTTTTATACTCTAAATTGTTTTTAATAACTATTTTTTCATCAAAATTATAAAATTTATTTAATTCTTTATTTAATTTTTTTTCAAATTGAAAATTTATATCTGTTAAAAATGCTCCTAAGAGATTAGAGATAAAAAGGTTATTAGTAGGATTATTATTAATATTATCTATAACAACAAAATCATTTTCTACAATAAAATTTCTTATTTTAATCCAATCATTTCTATTAATTTCTTCTTTTAAAGTTACTCTAGCACTTTTTATTCCAAAATAATTTGTATCCCATTCTAAAATTTTAAATTCAAATTTATTCTGTAGCATTAATTTTGATTGATTTTGTATGGGTTGTTTCATTAAATACACCTCGTCTTAAAAGAATAATTATTATTGTTCTTATTAATATTTTTAGATCTAATATAAAACTTATATTATTAATATAATAAACATCATTTTCTAATCTTTTCTTCCACTCAACAGAATTTCTATGATATGCTTGATTATATCCAGTAATACCCGGAAGAACATCAAGTTTTTTAATTTCATCTCCTTCATAATAATATATATGGTCTGGTAAATCAGGTCTTGGTCCTATAAAACTCATATCGCCTTTTAAAATATTAAATATCTGTGGTAATTCATCCAAACTTGTTTTTCTTAGGAATTTTCCAATTCTTGTTAGTCTAGGATCGTCTATCGAATTATAAGTTGATCCATCCGGATTTCTTATGTCTGGTGCATTTACTTTCATTGTTCTTAACTTGAACATTTTAAAAACTTTCCCATTCTTTCCTAACCTTTTACCACAATAAAATACAGGTCCCCGATCTTCTAATTTAATTAGAAATCCAAATAAAATTATTACAAATAGAACAGGAGGTAATAAAATTATAGCAAATAATATGTCAAAAATTCTTTTTATATATTTTGAATACATTAGATACCCTCCAAAATAATTTTCTTTATTCCATTGCATATGCACATTCTTCAAATTCATATAGTTTCATATTGTCTTCTTCATTTAAGATTTCCGCTAATGAATTGACAATATAATTCACCTCATCATCAGTTAGTAGAGTATGAAGAGGTAAAGTAATCTCATTTTTATACATTTCATACGCATTTGGATAATCTTTTATTTTAAATCCTAAATTCTTATATGCTGTATGTAATGGTAATGGCTTAAAATGAACATTTGTTGCTATTCCTTTTTCAGCCATTTTTTCTATAACTTTATTTCGATATGCTTCATTTTTACCTATAAGCCTTATAAGATAAAGATGTCCACTTGATGTATAATCTTTATCAAAATGTTTTAATGAAACAATATTTTCCCCTAGTAGTGCTTTGTCATACATTTCTATAATTTGTCGTCTTCTTTCTAAAATTTCTGGATATCTTCTAAGTTGTGCAAGACCTATTGATGCCATAATATCAGTCATATTGCATTTATAAGCAGGATAAAGAATATCATATTCCCATGAACCAAGTTTTGTTTTAGCTAACGCATCCTTTGATTGTCCATGAAGAGATAATAGCATAAATTGTTTATAAATTTCTTCGTTATCTATACCTTTAATATCTTTCCATGTTACTGCTCCACCTTCTGCAGTTGTTAAATTTTTTACTGCATGGAATGAAAAACAAGTAAAATCAGCTACTTCTCCACTTTTTCTACCTTTATAAGTCGCTCCAAATGAATGAGCTGCATCAGCTATAACTACAATTCTTCCTATAGCTTCTTGAATTTTATTTGATGATTTAAATAAATTTCTCTTTCTTTCTACTATTTCAAAAATTTTATCATAATCACACATTACCCCTGCAATATCAACTGGAATAATAGCTTTTGTTTTTTCAGTAATTGCTTTTTCAATTTTCTCATAATCAATATGGAAAGAATCTTTTGCAGTATCAACTAAAATTATTTTTGCTCCAACATGATGTATAACGCTTGCAGATGCAGTATAAGTATAAGCAGATGTAATAATTTCATCTCCAGGTCCTATACCTAATAACCTTAATGTCATTTCCATAGCTGCTGTTGCTGAATTCAAACAAACAGCCTTTGATGTATTGCAATACTCTGCTATTTTTTTTTCAAATAATTTTGTTTTTGGACCCGTTGTTATCCAACCCGATTTTAATGTTTCAATAACTTCGTTTATTTCTAATTCTGTTATATCTGGAGGCGAAAACGGTATATGCATAAATCATACTCCCTTCAATTATATAAAATTAATCAAACTCTCTAACAATCTACGGCAACTTCTAAATAACTTTTGTATGTTGTTACTATTTCTCTAAGTTGATTTCTTATAAATGCTGCATCGTCATATTGTGCTGCCAAATGAAGCTCATCGAGTTTTTGTTTTAGTTGGTTGTAATCTATTTCAAGTGGTTTAGCTACAAAAATTTTGTTGTTTTTGGTTTTTGTTAAGCCTTCTTCAGCTAAGGATAGCTCTTCATAGAGTTTTTCTCCAGGTCTTAGACCTGTTATTTTTATTTCGATATCCTTATTTGGTTCATAGCCTGAAAGTCTTATAAGGTCACAGGCAAGATCGTAAATTTTTACAGGCTCTCCCATATCAAGAACGAATATTTCCCCACCCTTTGCAAAGGATGCCGCCTGCATAACTAATTGGCAAGCTTCTGGTATGGTCATAAAGTAACGCGTTATATCCTTATGGGTTACCGTTACTGGTCCACCATTTTTTATTTGTTTCATAAATAATGGAATAACAGACCCATTACTTCCAAGGACATTTCCGAATCTTACGGCTACAAATTCTGTTTCTGATTTTTTGTCATAGGCTTGGACTATCATTTCGCAAACTCTTTTTGTTGCACCCATTATGTTTGTCGGGTTTACTGCTTTATCAGTTGAAATCATAACAAATTTTTCAACTTTATATTTGTCTGAACATTCAACAAGATTTAAGGTTCCGAAAATGTTATTTTTAACTGCTTCTGCTGGATTGTTTTCCATGAGTGGAACGTGTTTATGTGCTGCTGCATGAAAAACAATGTCTGGTCTTAAACTATTAAATATTTTATCAAGTCTATTTTTATCTCTGATTGATGCTATAATTACTTTTATGTTTAGGTTTGGATATTTAAATTTTAATTCATGCTCAAGTTCATATACAGCATTTTCGTTTATATCAAGTATAATAAGCTCTAAAGGATTAAATTTTGATATTTGTCTACAAAGTTCTGAACCTATCGAGCCTCCCCCACCGGTTACTAAAACTTTTTTGTTAGTTATGTATTCTTCGATTCCCTTTAAGTCTAGGTTTATTGGATCTCTTCTTAAAAGATCTTCAATTTTAATATCCCTTAAATTCTTTAATAAAGCCTTATCATCCCTAATCATTTCTTCAAAATCAGGAAGTATTTTTACTTTGCAACCTGTATTTTTGCAGATGTTTATAAGTTCTACTTTGTTTTTATTATTTAATGATGGTATTGCAATAATTATTAAATCTATTTTTTTTAATTCAACAATATTTGGAATAGAATTTCTATCTCCTAAGACCTTTACACCTGCAATGTAGTGGCCTATTTTTCTTCTGTCATCATCAATAAATCCAATTATGTTATAGTTTAAGAATAAGTTTTGCTTTATTTCTCTTAATAATAAGGTTCCTGCTGAACCTGCCCCTACTATTAGAACATTTTCTTTATATTTGATTTTTGATTTTATATATTTAGACTCAACTTGTTTAATAATTCTAAAGCTAAGTTTAAAGCCTAATGTAAACATTACAATAAAAATAGTATTTATGATAAATACCTTCCAATGAATTCGTGGATTGAAAAAATATAAATACATATTTGAAAATATATAAGCTGTAATATTGGCTATAATTCCTTTTAAAAATTCATCGATACTTGCATAATGCCAAACATTTTTATATATTTTAAAAAGAACAAATGATATTAGAAAAATGATTGATATCATCAAATAGCTTTCTGTATATTTTTTATATCTTGTAGTATTTAATAAAATATCGGTTAAAATAAAGGAAGCGTTGATCAGTAAAAAATCAATTAGGATATATCCAAATGTTTTTATAATATTTATTTTTTTCATGGCTTCACCTGCTTATAATTTGGATTATCTGTTATAACTATTTCTTATCCATTTTCAGTAAGCTAATAAACTATATGCGAGCCGATATACCCCTCCTCCTGTAACTAAAACTTTCATCTTTATCACCTACTGAAAAACCTTCTCTTTTTCGTCTGATTATGTTTTTGTCCGTCGCTGCCGTAGTAGTAATAGTAGTAGTAACCATAGTAGCCTTTTTTGGTGGTGTCTAGCTTGTTTAGGACAGCTCCGAGTATTTTTGCATTAACCTTTTCAAGAAGTTCCTTTGCTCTTTGGGCTGCATGTTTGTCAGCTTCGCCTGAGGAAACAACAAGGATTACTCCATCTGAATACTTTGAAAGTATTTGTGCGTCTGTAACCATTAACACCGGTGGTGTGTCGATGATGATTGTGTCATAGGTTTGTTTTAGATTTTCTAAGAAAATTTCCATCTTTTCAGATGAGAGAAGCTCTGCTGGATTTGGTGGTCTTGTGCCTGCTGGGATAACATAAAGGTTTTCAACTTCGGTTTTAAAGTTTTCTTCCATAAAGCTTGTCTCACCTATGAGGATGTTAGAAAGACCTACTTGGTTTGAAAGGTTAAATATTCTGTGTAGCTTGCTTTTTCTTAAGTCGCAGTCAAGTATTAACGTCTTATTGCCATTTTGCGCAAATGTAACGGCAAGGTTTGATGCTATTGTTGTTTTTCCTTCGCCTGGCCCTGAGCTTGTTACAACTATTGTTTTAACTTTGTTATCCAAAGAAGAAAAGAGGATGTTAGTTCTTAAAGTTTTATAGGCCTCTGAAATAGGCGATTTTGGTTTTTTAAAGGTAATAAGTTCCATTAATCCCAACCCCAATCAAAATAGTAAGTGCATTTATAATTATAAATAATCAAGTATTAGGTTATCCAAGGCTAAATTTTCTAATTTTTTTAAATTAAATGTATTTTTTTTCGTATTTTCTTTTGTTTTCTTGGGGTTGGTTGAGTTTTTACAATTTGTTTACAATTTATACTAATCTTCGACGCGTGTTGCCACTACTTCTTGTAAATATGACATAAATTCATCCCTAATGTCGAATCTTTTTAATGCAAACTCTACCGTTGCCTGCAAAAATCCTAATTTATCACCTACGTCGTATCTTTTGCCTTCGAAGTTATAGGCATACATAGCTTCCTTTTTTAGAAGCTCCTTTAGGGCGTCGGTTAATTGTATTTCTCCGTTTTTGCCTGGCTTTGTGTTTTCAAGGATATTGAATATTTCTGGGGTTATAATATATCTTCCAAGGATGGCGATGTTGCTTGGTGCCTCTTCTACGCTTGGCTTTTCTACAAGGTCTGAAACTTTATATAGCCTTTCATCTATCTTAACGCCGCTTACAATCCCGTATTTGTTAACATCGCTTCTATCAACCTCTTGAACACCTAAAATGGTGGTTTTATACATGTTAAATACATCGATCATCTGCTTAAGGCATGGAACCTTGCTGTCTACTATATCATCCCCTAAAAGAACAGCAAAGGGTTCGTTTCCTACAAATGTTTTAGCACAAAGTATTGCATGCCCAAGTCCCTTAGGCTCCTTTTGTCTTATATAATGTATTTGTGCCATGTTGGTTATATTATCAAGAAGCTCTAACATCTCATATTTGTTTTTGGATTTTAATTCAAGTTCAAGCTCGATGGATTTATCAAAATGATCTTCTATTGCTCTTTTGTTTCTACCGGTGATTATAAGTATTTCTTCTATTCCGGAGCTTACTGCTTCTTCAACTATGTATTGGATTGTTGGAGTATCAACGATAGGAAGCATCTCCTTTGGCTGTGCCTTTGTTGCAGGTAAAAATCTTGTTCCAAGGCCTGCGGCAGGAATAATAGCCTTTCTTACCTTCATTTTTAACCCCTCCCTAATTTAAAAAAGCTAAATATGCCCCTTTTTTTGTTTATTTTTTGGGCACTTGATTTTATTTCTACATTTTCAATAATTTTCCTCTCGTTTTCTAAAATTTTTTTGGACAATTTTTCGTCAATTCCCTTTATTTTGTCAAAGGCATCTTTTATTTTTGGCAATCTGTTTTTTGAATTATGGGCATCTGAGCCTAATACATCTATTATGTTATTTTCGATCAGCATCTTTGCTGTTTTTTGAACTTCCTTTCCGAAATGGCCAAGGATGCTTCCTGAGTTTATCTGAAAAAGGCAGCCTTCGTCGATGAATTTGTTGATATTTTCTAGGGAGTTTATAATAAAGGCGTATCTTTCGGGATGACAAAGGATTGGAATTAAATTTTTTATTCTTAGCTCATATATAATATCAAAGGTATAATCAGGAAGTTCAAAAAAAGGAAGCTCTATTTGTATGTATCTTGTATCGTTTAAAGTGCCTATAAGGCCTTCATTTAGGTATTTTAATGTAGAGCGGGTGATATAAACTTCCTGGGATGGGTAGATTGTTATGTTTATGTTTTCGTTTTTTATATACTCATTTAAGGTTTTTATATGGTTTAAAATGTCTTTATATTCATTTTCAAATCTTCCAGGAACAAAATGAGGTGTTGCAACTATAGCGTCAACACCATCATTTTTTGCTATTTTAAGCATTTCTAATGTTTCTTCAAAGGATGATGAACCATCATCGATTTTAGGAATAATGTGGCTGTGAAAATCTATCATTATTTCTTCCCCTCAGCTTCGCCGTAATAATAGTAATAGCCGTATTTGTTTCTTGAGTTTATTTCTACTTTGTTTAAAACAACTCCTATTATATTAGCTCTTACTGATTCTAAAAGTTCCTTTGCCCTTTTTGCAGCTTCCTTATCTGCTTGTCCACTTGAAACCACAAGAATTACACCATCTGAAATTGTTGATAAAACCTGTGCATCAGTTACTGCAATAACCGGTGGTGTATCAAGAATTATTACATCAAAGGATTGACGTAAGTTTTCAATAAAGCTTTTAAATTTGCTTGATGATAGCATTTCTGCAGGATTAGGAGGCAAAATACCAGATGTTAAAACATATAAATTATCATTTATCCTTTGAACTGTTTCTTCAAAGGTTATATCCTCAACAAATAGGTTAGTAAGGCCTTTTTGGTTTGATAGATTAAATCTTTTGTGGACGGTAGGTTTCCTAAGGTCGCAGTCTATAACTAAAACTTTTTTGTTTAGCTCTGCAAAGGATAGGGCAAGATTTACAGCTGTTGTTGTTTTTCCTTCTGATGGACCTGAGCTTGTAACAAGGATAACTTTTAAATTTTTATCTACGGATGAAAATTGAACGTTTGTTCTTAAGGTTCTATATGCCTCTGATATTGGCGATTTTGGGTTTTTAAGTAGTATTGGCTTCATAGTATCCTCCTACTCATCTATTTCCTTTGGTATTATTCCTATAACGGGAAGTTCAAGATATTTTTCAACATCGCTTTCGGTTTTTAATGTGTTATCCATGTATTCAAGCATAAATGTAGCTCCAAGGGATATCATTATTCCAAGGAAAAATGCTATTGCAATGTTTAAAAGTTTTTTAGGTTTAACAGGCTTGTCTGGAAATACTGCATTGTCTATTATTTGAATGCTTCCTGTTGGGTATATGCGCATCGACTCTTCGAGGAAAATTTGAGATAAAGTGTTTGCCGTTATCATGGCATCCTTTGGATCCTTACTTTGAACCTTTATGTCCATTATTTGTGTGTCAGGTTGTGGTGTGACTGTAATTGAGGATATAAATTCGTCGTAGGTTACTTGTTTGCTTAGCTTTTGGATTGTTTTCTCAACAACTGTTCTTGATTTTGCTATGCTTGCGTAGGTTTTTACAAGCTTTTGATACATCATAATATCGTTATAGTCTATTCTTTTTTCCTGGCTTGTATCCTCTTTCCCAATGATTATGCTAACCTTTGCTTCATATATGGGAGGTAAAACAAAAAAACTAAGAAGGGCACTTATAAGGATGCATATTGTGGTTACCGAAAATATCATTTTCCATCTTTTTTTGATTATTTCTAAAAGATCCCTAAGATCAAGTGTCATTTCTTGTTCCATTATGTAGCCTCCTTTAATTTTTAGAGGGGTTGGGTAGAATTTTGCACTTTTAATGAATACATTAATATGATATAACTTTTTTATAAAAATTTCAATTAAATTTTAATTTAAATTATTAAGCCATTGTCTTGCGATTTCGTCATTTGGGTTCTTTTGTAGGGCAAGTTGGAAATATTTTTGGGCGTTTGTAGAATCGTTAAGATTAAGATAGCAAACGCCTATGTTGGTAATAATGCTTGAATCTTGAGGCCTATGTTTTAGTGCCCTTTGAAAATACTCTATTGCTTCGTTAAAGTAGCCTAAAAAGGCAAGGTTTAGGCCTATTTCGTTTAAGACTTCTTCAGTTTCAAGGGTTTGTAAAAGGTCTTGTAGGTAATATAGGGCTTTGTGGTAGTTTTGAAGCTCCCTGTAGGCAACTGCTGCGTAGTATTTTGCGTCAAGGTTGTTTGGATTTTGTTCTATGTGGGGAATAAGAAGTTTAAGGGCTTCCATAGGGTAGCCTTCTTTTAGAAGGTCTACGGCTTTGTCGTAGCTTTCTATGGCTTCGATTTTTGTTAGGTATTCTTGGGCTTTTTTAGCAAATCTTTGGTCATTTAGAGAGCGTCTTAGATAATGCTTTGCCATGTCGTAGTCTTTGTCAAGATAGTATTCGCCAAGGTAAAAGTTAGGCGCAGCAAAGTCTATGTATTGGTCACAGAGGCTTTTTAAGCTTTCGAGTATCTCATCTTGAAGAAGGCTTAGGTTAGTTTTTTGGTAGTAGTCCATAAGAAGATATATACGGTTCATTTGGAATTCTTTTTTGGGGTTGAGTTTTATAAGGGCGTTTATGTAGATTATGGCTCTTTTAAGGTTATTGTTTTTGTTTTCTTCTATTTGATGTATTAAGTAGCTTTCGATGTTTGGGATTTTTTTGAGGGTTGCAAGGTAAAATTCGGCATGGGGAAAGTCAGGGTCACAGCCAAGAATCATTATCATGCCGTCGATTATGTTTTGGGCTGTGAGGTTGTTTTTATTTTGAGCGATGTTTATGAGGGATTTTGAGTCTATGGGATAGTCGCCTTGGGGTAATGTTATGGTTGTATTGTTTAGGGATATTGTTAGTGGCCTTTCAAGCTCTATGAATATTAAGTTTTGTGCTTCTTTTTTGAAGTATTCTTTGTAGTTCATACTGCACCTCCTAGGGGACGGTTCATTAGTTTTAAAAGTTTTTATTTATAAAAGTGATAATTTTAATGAACCGTCCCTATAAATTCGTGGATTTTATTTTTGTTTACATCAAGGTCAGGCACTAAAACAGCCATTCCGTTAATTCTCTCGCTTTTAAAGGATTTATCAACAGGTATTCTTAGCTCTTCAATTTTGTATTCATTAAGGTTAGTAATTAAATATGCTAAGTTTATTATTTCATTTTTTGATAGATTTGTTTCAATATATGGCAAAATGCTGTTTATAAGTGATATTTTTTTTGTTGTCCCCTGTGATTTAACTTTATTGAAAATTTGAGTTAATACTCTTCTTTGTCTTTCTGTTCTTTCATAATCAGCATTTCCGACGTATCTTATTCTTGAGTAGGCAAGAGCTTGTCTACCATTTAATAGTTGTAGCCCTTCATTTGTTATTTCTTTATACTCGCCGCCAAATAAATTTTGGGTTTCCTTCATATATGAATTAATATATTTTATTTCATCTTTTTTAACATCGATTTCTACTCCACCTATATTATCTATAACCTTTTCAAACCCATAAAAGTTTATCGTTACATATTTTGAAATGCCTAAGTCAAAATTGTGGTTAATTGTTTTAATGGCAAGTTCTGGCCCTCCAAAGGCATAGGCTGCATTTATTCTGTTTTTATTTTTTCCTGGTATCTCAACAAACATATCCCTCATTAAAGAGATTAATTTGATTTTTTTTGTTTCTGAATTTATGGATAGAATTATAATTGAATCTGACCTTGAAGGGGACTTTAAATTTCTTGCATCTATGCCAAATAGGACAATGTTTATAAGGTTATTTTCCTTTTTAACTACGTTTTGTTCATTATTATTTGTCTTATCTTCAATCTTAATATTTGTGTTATTATTCTGTATTTTATTTAAAATATTGTTAATATAAAATGCTGTGATGCCTAAAATTATTGCAATAAAAATTGATGCAAATATTATTACTTTTTTCATTATTTGGACCTCCTTGGGGACGGTTCATTAGTTTTCACGAACCGTCCCTATATCATTGAGATACTTTTCGATTAAAAGTTCTTGGTAGGCGGCAAGGCCTGTTTTTTGAATTTCTTCTGCAAGGGCTATGAGTTCTTTTGTTTTTAAATTAGAAAGCTTTTTTAGTCTTTGGGGGCTAATCTTTTTATTTGAGATTATCGTTTTATAATCATCAATTCCATATCGCCAAAGGGTTATTTTATCGCCATATCTTTGGATTAATTTGTCGGCTATGAGTAGTCCCTCCGGATCAAAATCGCCAGAATAATATATTTTATAAACGTTATCCATTAACTTGTCAAGAAGAATTATACTTGCAAGCTTTATTTGTCCATAGGTGCATATCAAAGCTATCTTTTTCCCCTTTGTCCTTTCTAAGATTTCACTAAACACAGTTGGGTTTTCAAATATATAAACTACTCTTTCAGGTGCAATGATCTTGTCGATTTTGGATAGATTATATAAGGATAGCTGCATAGGCTCAGAGTTTTTATAAAATCCTTCCCATCCTTCGTGGAGCTTCCCATCCTTATAGGCTAAAAGCCCGCTCACTATCGTATAGTTTGACACCTCATCGTCTATTATTCCTGCTCTATACAAAAGTTCTGCTCTTTTTTGAGCATTTTCAGGATATTCTTCCTTTAAAAAATAAGATATCCCATAAAGCAAAAGCTTTCCCTCATCCCTATCAAAATCAAATGTATGGGGGTTTTTGCTGATATTCGATGAAAAAATCGCAAGCCTTTCGGTGTTATTTATATCAAAACTCAACCTATTTAACGCCTCACCTGTTAACAATAAAGAATTTTTTAAACCTAATTTATCCCTCTCGTATTTTTGAATAATTAGTTTGTAGGCGTTTTCCTTTTTATCTAGAACATATTCAAGCCACTCCTTAGCTTTAGTTCCACTAAAACAGCTTAAAATCTCTGAAAAGAATTTTTCCTTTTCCCTCTCAAGCCTATTTTGTTCCTCTTTTTTGGAAATTATTTTTTCATCGAAATACTCCATCAAAACCCCTTCAAAATCAACGCCGCTAAATCTTGTGTTTTCTAATGCTTTTAAAAAGTTTTCTATTTTTATCGTCGCGCTTTTTTTATTGTAAAAATCCCTTTTAAAAAACCCCGAAAGAGCGTCCTGCTCTTCAGGGGTTAGATTATCAAGTTTTATAGAACCGCCTAAGTAGCCTAGCATTCTATATTTTTCCCTTATTTTTTCAAACAGCCTTTTATAGCCTTTATTTGACTTAAAATATTTTAAGCATTCCTGCTTTATCCTTTCCATAAAATCCCCCTAACAAACAAGTTCCTTAACTTTACCGTTCCAATGGTATCTTATGACGGTAACAAAGTCTGCATTATCTTGTCTTATAAGTTCGCATATAGAAAGGGAAGGAACTGTGTCATAATCTCCCCAAAGTATCTGTGAGTTTACAATAAAGTCAAGTTCAAGTTCCGTTAAGAGCCTAAACATATCCCTAATATTTCTTTCATCGACGCCAGCAAAGGCCTCATCAAGGGATATTATCCTTGGGCAGTCCATCCTTGCTCCCTCATATCTTGCATAGACGGCTGAAAATAATGGGACATACATCGCCATAGCCTTTTCTCCACCGCTAAATTGGTAAAAGGCATTGTTTGTTAGCTCCTTTGGATTTTGTCCTGAGCGTTTATAATAAAGTTTAAACTCAAACCATTTCCTATAATCTAAAATTTCCTTTATTATGCTGTGGAAGGATTTTGCTTTACCGAGTTCTTCTTGGATCCTTCTTGCTTCGTTTATTTTTGCTCTAAAATGCTGGGAAAGTTTATTTAAATCTTCAATTTTCATTATGCTGCCTTCCTGCCTTAATAACTCAACAAGCTCGTTAGTATCAAGCTGGTTTTCTCCCTCGGCTTTTTTACTACTCCATCTTAAGCTAAAGGAAAGGCCGCTGGAGGTATCCATCGACTCCATCAGTTTATTCATCTTTTTAACCCATTCCTGTGCATGATATATCTTAGACCTTATTTTTTTGCTTATGTTGTTTACCAATATATCCTCAAAGAGCTGTCTGTCGCTTTCCCTTAAAAGGTTTTCGTTTTCATTTATCCCTTCTTCTATAAATTCTAAAAGGTCATAAAGGTCAACTTCCCTTCCCCTTACCTTTCCTCTAATTGCAAGACGCTTTGTTTTAAACAGGGCTTCCTTTATATCTTCATCTTCTGTATCGATATTTTTTTCAAAAATAGTATCCATCTTCAAAATATACTCCCTAAGATAGGGGCTGTTCTCGTTAAATTTGGAATAAAGGCTGTTTATATAGTCCTCCCTTTGTTTATCCTCTTGCTTTATTTCTTTTATGATCCTTTGGGCAAGTTTTATTGTATCTTCATCCTTTGGAGTTTCTATAAAGCCTAATGCATATTCTTCTTTAAAGGCATCTTGATGAAGGTTAAACAATATCTCTTTTCTTTTTATTTTATTATCAATCTCTTCCAATTCCTTTATAGCTTTAGTGTATCTTTCCTCTTCCTTTGCTCTTTTTTCAACTTCTTTTTCTATAAGGGAAGGGATTTCCCTAAGGTTTTTAATGCAGTCCTCTATTTCGTTCTTTATTTCTTCATAATTTGAGATTTTTAGCTGTTCCTTTAAGGAGTCTAATAGGAGCTCCTGCTCCTTTAGTTTTAGCTTTATGCTGTTAAGATCGTATATTATTATTTCAATGTCCTCTTGGATGAGTTTTAGATTTTCTTCTGCTGCCTTTAAGTTTTCTTTGTTTTGGAGAAATTTTCTATGGGAATTTTCAAGTTCATATAAAAGTTCTCTATATTCCCTTGAAGCTTCTAAGGCGCTTTTGAATGTATCAAGATCAGCCTTTAGGTTTATTTTATTGGTAAGTTCATAAACCCTTTGCTTGATTTCCTTGAGCCTTTCAAATATTTTGATTTCTTCCTTTTCTTTTATTGAAATATCCTCTATTGCCTTTTCAAGTTCAAATTCTGCGGCTGTAACAGTGTTTATGGCTATTTTTAAGTCATCTGGCCTTGGGAAGGAATTTAGCTCTTTTTTTAATATTTCTAATTTTTGATATATCATTTCTAATTCTTCTTTTATTGTTTGGATTTCCCTTTCAAGTTGGCTTTTTTGCTCTTCAAGATCCTTGATTATTATCTCTCTATATCTTTTTCTTGCTGAAGAGCCGATGAATTTAACACCTTCAGTTATGTTAGTTTTCCCCTTTAAAATTCCTATAGAATATTCTCCCTTTTCGTTAAGGTAAGTTGCACTTCCTTCATCTATCATTATGCTCTTAAGGCTGTTTACAATATCCTCCTCTTTAATACCATCAACATCGATCTTGTCAACCTTTAAAAATTGAGTTAAATCATGCATAAGATATGCCGGTGAAGGAAAAATATATTTATCTGCCATGTCTTTGTCCATTTCAAAAATCTTTTCTTTATATTGCTTAGGAACTATAAGGGCATCAAGAACTCCCATGTCACAAAGGGCAGATTCTATGTAGGATTTTATCTCCTCTGAAAGGCCGTCGACAAAATCCACTGCTTTATAAAATGGAATAAAGGGGATATTTTCCTTCTTTAACCTTTCTCTGTTTTTTATAACCGCCTCTTTTCTTTCAGGTTCAGGATCTTTTTTGTTTTTCCACTCAGCAATTTTTTCATTAAGCTCTTTAATTTTTTCTTCAAGACTTTCTTTTTGAAATTTTAATTTTAAAATTTGGCTGTTTAAAAGGAACTCGACTTTATTAAACTCATCCCTTAAAAGGACAATAACTTCATCAAAGCTGCTGTCTTTGTTAAAATTATTTATAACCTGTGAAATTTTTACTAATGTTTCATCGGATAATATTAGTTCGTTGTTTTCTTTATGCCATTTGTAGATTTTTTCTATAAGTTCCTCTTTAATTTCCTCCAATAAAAGCTTTGCTTCATCTAACTTCTTTTCCTTATAATCTTTTTCCTGCTTTGCCCTTTCTAATACCTTTAGAGCTTCATCATAAAGTTTATTTATCCTTTCAAGTTCCTCTATTCCTTCTTTTGCCTCCTCTAAGTTTTTTATGTGTTTCGATAATTTTTCCTTAACAAAGCTAAAGTTGTATTCTACTTCTATATTGTTTTTTAGCTCATCCTTTAAAAATACCTGCTCATCAAAGTCAAATTCAAGGTATAAATCGTCCATTTGAAGGATTATATCCTCTACCTTTTTTAATAGAATTTCCTTATTATCCTTTAATTTGTTTAACTCAAATTGTAGCTGTCTTTCCCTTTGTCTTTTGGTTTCTTCTTGGGAAATCTTTTCATGCTTTTGTTTTTTAAGGCTTTCTATAAAGTCCTCAACTTCTTTTATTTTTTCTTTAATTTTGAGGCTGTCATGGACCTCAAGCTGCCTTTTTTTGTTTTCATAGAAGGCTTGTTTTATTTTAAGTTCATCAATATTTTTAGAAGCCGTTTCAAATTCTTTTTTTGAGTTTTCCTTTGACCCTTCAAGCTCTTGTTTATTTTTTAGAAGTTTCTGATATTCATTGTATATGTTGATTAGATTTTTAGCCTTATCAAGAAGCATAAAGCGGTTGTATTTATCGTAAACATCCTTTATCTTCTCTGCAGCTTTTTTGCTTTCCTTAAGCTCATCCAGCCTTATTTTTATGTTATCCATATTTTCAATGGCCTCTGACATAGGCCTTAAATCGTCGTCTGATAGGGGCTGAAGAGAATTTTCAAGTATTTCGTATATAACTGTAGGTCTAAACTCCTTTGAAAGCTTAGGTGAACGAAGCTGAACTAAGAGTTTTATAAGTTCGTCGTAGTCGTCGATGTCTTCGTAGCCGAATAATAGATCGTTGACCATTTTCATGTAATCCTTTTGCGCTTCTACTACCCTTCCACCGCCTCCTATTCTATTTTCCAGCTCTTTTTTGCTAAGTGGGACCTTATCTCCGATGTCTTTATAAAGGAAAAAATTATGGCCTATCCTTCTTCCATCGGTTATGGCAAAGCCCCATGATTGGATGGGTTTTCCCCTTTGGGCTTTAAAACCCATTCCTATTGTAATATAATTTCCGCTCTCCTTCTTTTTAAATTCCATATAAAGATACGAAGTCCTTTCTTCGAGTTCTGACCCCTCATCTCCTAAAAGATAGTTTTCAATCCTTCTTGCCTTTGAGCCAAAGGGATCAAGCCTTTCGGGGCTCTTGTTCCCGTCAAGCAAAAGGGGGATAAAGCTTTGCATTGTTACGGATTTTCCAGAGCCGTTTGCCCCTCTTAAAAGTAGCCTTCCGTCAGAAAAATTAAATTCCTCTTCATCGTAATACCAGAAGTTTATAAGGCCTGCCCTTTCTATTATCCATCTATTTTGCTTCATCTAAAGCCACCTCCCTTTCCATTTCCTTTGAATAAAAATCATCGGGATAACGTCCTACAACCTTACCGCACAGAGGTAAAATTTTTATTTCCTTTTCGCTTACTTTTATCATGTTAAGCATCTCCATAAAGTGTATTATTTCGTTATACAATTTTTCAAAATCCATTTCCCTATACTCTTTGCTCCAGCCTGCTGAGTTTAAGGCCTTTAGTTCTTTGACCATCGTTTCAAAAAAAGGCTTTGAAATGGTTATTATATCATCGTTGTCCGGCTTTAGCTTTCCTGTTTTAACCATATTGGTTATCATATAATTCATTTGAAGTATTATATCATTAAGGGTTGTCCCATCTGGAAATATGCTTTTATATGTTTTGTTTTGGGGTAGCACAACCATTGCACAATTTTTGTGAACATGAAGCTCTAGGCCTAAATATTTTTCAAGGTCGTTCTCTATTGAGCTTCTTTGCTTTTTGATGTAGTCAAAATCAGGATCAAAATCCCCTTCTTTATAGACGACAGGCGACATTAAAAGTTTTCTATAGGCTCTTTGGCGCCTTATGACGCCTTTGTCTTTATCTATATCTAATTCCTCTTCCTTTTCAAAGTCCTTATATGAAGTGTAGTTTAATATATTCATTGAAAAGCTCCTTGTAAAATATCTTGAAAGGCCTGTATTTTCGTATAGAACTTCGGTTGATGCATCGTTTGTAAATTTTGATTCATCACCATCGTCCACCTTAAGCATCCCCATTTTTGTTGCAAAACGCAACACTTTAACAAGGCTTTTTCTATGTCTAAATAGGGTCCAATCTATCTTTTCACCTGGATAATTTGCCTCGATAAACTCTGTTATACTTGATAAAACAAACTGCTCCTCTTTGCCCTTGTCCTCTAAAAACATTAAAAGAAGGCATAAAAAAGCATATTCCATAGGACTATCAAACTCCTGTATTCCCATCCAGGCTTCTGCCTTCCCTGGAATTTTTTCAAGTTTAATAAGCTGTGTATTTTGGATGATATGGTATCCAAGTTTTTCAGCTAAAAAGTTTTTAAATTCAGGAATGGCATCTTTAATTTGATAAAAAAGCTCCTTATCTTCATCTTTTATTATCCAAAAATTATCGAGAAGTAACTCAAGTTCCTTCATCCTTAACTCTCCTTTGGGGACGTTTCTTATGAACCGTCCCTAAAAATTATTTTAAAGGCTGGCATTGTAAATTCACCATCATCGCAAACTATTGTGCATTTTTGGTTTGGTAGGTCTGGTGGGACTATTTTGTATTTTATTCCAGTCTCAGTTTTTGATGTAAAATCGGGAGAATTCAGCCCCTTTGATAGCCACCTTAAAAGGGATATTCTAATACTTTGTGGAATTTTAGGAAGGTTTGAAAAGTCAATAATCCCGTTTTTTATGTAGTTTTGTATTAATTCCTGTTCCTGCTGTCTTGATTTTAGTATATTTTGTAGAGTAATCTCCTTTTTTTCAAGGTTGCTTTTTATTGGGCTTCTTTCGGACTTTTCTTTGTAGTTTCTAATCTTAGGCTTTATAATGTAAAGGCTTGGTATTTCATCATAGGGGCTTGAGTTTATACTTTCGGTGCTTCTTGGGGCATTTGTTTTTATATGGTAAGGGTTAAATATGCCAAAGCAAAGGGCCGAAAGTTTGTGGGCTTCGTTAATATCCTTGCAGGTTGTAAATAGCTGGGCAAGTTTTTTGTATTCCTCTTTGCGGTTTGCTGCACTGTTTCGGCTCTCTGAAATTTGTGCCGCATATCGGGTTATTTTTCGTATTATTTCATTGGTGATGTCAAGAAGCCTTGTGGCTTCACTTTCTTTGGCATTTGAAGGCAAAAACCAATTTTTAATGTTTCTCCATTTTGATTCGATGTTTTCCTTTATTTCCTCTTCTGTTGCCTCGTTGTTTATTTTGGGTATTGACTTTTCATGTAAAAAAATCTTTAAAAGCAAAGCATTTTCCGTATGTTCATTTATTTGTTTTAGTATGCCTTCAATTGAAATTATGTGCTGTTGAAGCTCCTTTATGAAGTTTCTAAGGTATTCTATGAATTTATCCTTGTATAGTAGAAAGGCGCTTGTCTTCATCATCTCCTCAGCCTTTAGACTATAAAAGGAGCCAAGATAATCTTTGTAGTTTTTATTAAGCCTCTCAAAGTCGCTGTTTAAGTCCTTCCACCACTGGTTAGCCACTTTTTCATCGGAATTTATTATTTGCGGGATTTTTATAAAGGCTTCTTTTATTCTTTCAAGTAGTGACGGTTCAAGGGAGGCTGTCTCAACATGCAAGGTTTCAAGCTTGATAATCATTCTTTCGATTTCAATGGAATAATCAGAAATTTGGTATCTAAATTGTTTGTTTTTAAACTCTTCAACCGATGAAACTTTTGAGGTATCTTGAACAGGAATTAAATTTTTCCATTGAACAAGGTTGTCAAGGTCCTGCTTTAGCTGCTCCATCGTGTAATCCTCAAATTGGCTATGTTTTTTGAGCTCTTCAAATACATCCTCCTTGTATAGCCAATACTTCATTCTTTCATATTGAAGGTAGAAAAAACGCATAATAACCCTATATCGCGAGGCATTTTCTGCCGTTAAATATCTTACTTCATCTATCTGTTTTTGAAGTTTAGCATTGATTTCCAAAGTATCACCGCCTATTTGAAGGTTTCCCTTTAAATTTTATCACAAGTTTAGGGACGGTTCATTAGTTTTATAAATTTTGCTGGTTAAAAAGTGATAATTTTAATGAACCGTCCCTTTTTAAGCAGGCAGCTATTCGATGCTGCCATCAGCATGAACTACTATTTCCTTTTCAACTTCTTCAGCTTCCCTTACAGTCTCGCCTGCTTTTACAAGGGTTGCAAGGAGCATGTTAGGCGGTGCAATTATGGAAATCTCCTCAGAAACCTCAAGGTCAGCAACTGTGATTTTATCCTTGTTAAGATTGGTTATATCTACAGAAAGATATTTAGGAACTTTATCTACGCTGCACTCCACTTCAACTTCGTCTTGAACCTTTTGAATAACAGCGTTCATGTTTCTTAAGTATTCTTCTCCCTTTATAACTATCGGAACCCTTGCATGAACTTTTTCCTTTTCGTTTACTTTGTAAAGGTCTATATGTAGAACTTTTTGGCTTACTGGATCCTTTTGGACTTCCTTTATCATGGCTTTATAGTTTTTACCATCAACATCAACATCTACAATGCCGTGTTCGCCTACTTTTCTAAGGACGCTACAGACCTCAAGCTCACCAAACTCAACCAACATATTGTTTATATCCCTTCCGTAAAGGTTAGCAGGAACATGACCTGTTCTTCTTAATTTATGGGTATCACCCTTTGTATTATGTTCCCTAAGATGCGCATGTAAAATCATCCTATCCCTCCTTAAAGTTTTATCCTTTAAGGAGTATTTCCATTTTTTGATGTTTTATTCTTGGGGACGGTTCTTTAGTTTTATAAATAATGAACCGTCCCTATCATAAATTTTAAAATTTAACGCAAACTTAATATAAAACAATTGCATTCTATAAAACATTGAACTATAATATAATTCGTTTAAATTTTTTATGAAAGAGGGTGCATATCACATTGTATAAGATGGATCAAACACAGACTCCTATTTTTGATGCTTTAATGGAATACCATAATAGAGATACTGTTCCCTTCCATGTTCCCGGGCACAAAAGGGGAGACGGAATGGACAACAAGTTCAAGGACTTTGTTGGTTCAAACATACTTTCAATCGATGTTACTGTTTTTAAGCTTGTTGACAGCCTGCACCATCCAACAGGTCCTATAAAAAAGGCTATGCAGCTTGCAGCGGATGCATACGGCTCTGACATGGCGTTTATTTCAATCCATGGAACATCCGGCGCTATTCAAGCAATGATAATGAGCGTTGTTAAAGAAGGCGATAAGATTATAATCCCAAGAAATGTTCACAAGTCAGTTACAGCTGGTATAATCCTTAGCGGTGCTGTTCCTGTTTATATGCAGCCAGAGATTGATAAAAACATAGGAATCGCCCATGGCGTTACTCCTGAAACGGTTGAAAGGACAATAAAGGAAAATCCTGATGCCAAAGCTGTTTTGATAATCAATCCTACTTACTATGGAGTTGCTACTGATATTAAAAGAATTGCTGAAATTGTCCATTCTTATGACAAAATTTTGATTGTCGATGAAGCCCATGGACCCCATTTAGGATTTAATGATAAATTACCTATTTCAAGTATGCAAGCTGGTGCAGATATATGTGCCCAAAGCACCCATAAAATAATCGGTTCAATGACTCAAAGTTCATTTTTGCAGGTTAGAGCTGGAAGGGTTGATATAAATAGAGTTCAACAGGTTATGAATCTTTTGCAAACAACTAGTCCATCTTATCCTCTTATGGCATCCTTAGACGTTGCTAGAATGCAGATTGCAACAAAGGGTAAGGAGCTTTTAGACAGAGCCATTGAACTTGCTGAGTATACAAGGGAAAAGATAAACCAAATTCCTGGACTTTATTGTTTTGGAAAGGAAATATTAGGTCAGCCAGGTGTATATGCCCTTGATCCTACAAAGATAACTGTTACTGTAAGGGGCCTTGGACTTACTGGATATGAGGTTGACCAGATTTTAGCAGATGAATATCATATTCAAATGGAACTTAGCGACCTTTACAATATCCTTGCTGTTGGATCCTTTGGAGATACAAAGGAAAAGATGGATAAGTTTATTAATGCTCTTAAGGATATCAGCGATAGATACTATGGAACAAGGGAAGTAAAGGGTGAAGTTTTAGATATTCCTGCAATTCCAAAGCAGGTTTTAACCCCAAGGCAAGCCTTTAATGCAAAGAAATGGTCGCTGCCACTTCATGACAGCATTGGAAAGGTTTCAGGGGAGTTCTTGCTTGCTTATCCTCCTGGAATTCCAATTGTTTGTCCAGGTGAAATAATAACTCAAGAGATTGTTGACTATGTTCAGGCTCTTAAGGATGCGAATCTTTATGTTCAAGGAACAGAAGATCCAGATGTTAACTTTATAAAGGTTGTAGATATAGAATAAGGCTGCATGAGCAGCCTTATTCTCTTATAAGCTTTAATTTATTGTTTATATTTACGTTATCTTGAGTCTTTAAAAATTCAATGTATCTTTCTTCGTTCATATCAAGTATTCTGTCGTAAATTATTAATATATTTTTAAGCTTGTCCAAAATCATTTCAAGCCTTGTATATCTTTGTGACATTCCATTAAACTTATTTGAAATTTTCTTTTTGTTTTTGCTGGATAAATCCTTTAGTGAATCGTAATATGCCCTTCCTTTGTTTATCTCCTTAACTCTTCTAAAGTTCACAAGAAGCATATCCCTATAGCATTTTAAAAGCTCCTCTATCATCTCTGAATTGACAGCAAAATCTACATCCTCATATTTTTTTGTAATTTTTATATATTCCTCAAGGGCCCTGTTGTTTTCTATTTTGCTTTCTGGAAGTTTTTTTAGGACATTAATAACAGTATCGATTCCCTTTATGTTTTCAGAATTTAGCAAAGTTAACACATCAATAGCATCGTTGTAATTAATCGTTTCTTTTTTGAGTTCTTTTTCAGGCGTTATAGCCTTTTTAAGCCTTTCGATGCTGTCATCATCTAAAAGGATATCCAAATAATATGAAAGTTTTACAACTTCCCTTTGGACCCTTTTATCGCTAACCTTAAAACCATCATTTGTAAGGACCAATATGCCTGTTGGATTTTTTTCAAAAAATGATGATTTAAAGAATTCTAAAACCCTATACAATTCTCCTTCAAATTCAATGGGAAGTGATAATTTTACATCCTCTTTGGATTTTTTATACTTTTCTGCTATAGCTTTGTATCTTCCAAGTTCATTAGTATATACTCTCATAAGCACCTCCATAAGGGTTCATTAGTTATATTAATTTTATTTCTTTTACGCTTTTTATTTTTGTTAGCATCTCTATTATTTGATTAGCGTTAATATAATTAGGGGCTTTAAGGTTTAAAAAGATTATCGCTTCTTCATCTTCTCCTCCTGATATTTCAATTCCAATTATGTTAACGCTTAACTTTTCAAGCTCCTTGCCAATATTCCCTATAACTCCTGGGATATTTTCTGTTACAAGCTGTAGGTTAAAATATTTTGCCTCCTTTGAAATCTTTTGTTCTACTATCTTTAGTCCCCTGAGGGATAAAAATACAAAAAGGGTTGCAAGAAGCGATTCAAAGTAAAGCCCTGCACCTATAGCAAGTCCAATGCAAGCAACAGTCCAAAGGCTTGCTGCAGTTGTAAGCCCTTTAACGTTTACCCCCTCTTTAAGTATGGTTCCTGCACCTAAAAAGCCTATGCCGCTTATTACCTGGGCACCAAGACGAAAAGGATCAATCGAAGCTAAGCCCTTTTGAAGAATATAGTTAAAAGAGATTATCTGGACAAGGGCAGCCCCAATACAAACTAAAATGTGTGTTCTAAGTCCAGCTGGCCTGTTTTTGTGCTCCCTTTCATAGCCAACTATTCCACCGAGTATAAGGGCTAGTAAAAGCCTTAAAAAAGTTTCTAAATACATTTAATCACCTCAGGGACGGTTCATTAATATTTACTTTTAATTTATGCAGTTATATAGTAATTATACAACTTGTCCAAGAAGAATAAAATAGGGGACGGTTCTTAATTTTTTTAAATTTTAAAAAATTAAGAACCGTCCCCATATATTAACTTAACTTCATGCCTTCTTTTATTGCTTTGATATTTATGTCATGCATTTTTTCAGGAAGATTTTCTTTTATTACGCTTTCCCAATCAAGGTTTTCAACTCCTAATGCCTTTATTAGGGCACCGAGTAGAACGATGTTTTGTGCCTTTATATTTCCAAGTTTTTCAGCAACTTCAGCTGCGTTAAATACAACTACGTTTTCTACATTTTCCTTTAGCTTTTGAATAACATCGTCTGGATAAACCTCTTGTCCAACCAATACAGATTGAGGATATATTTCATAATCGTTAACAACTAAAGTTCCGCCCTTTTTGAGGTATTTTATCCATCTTGCAGCTTCAACCTTTTCAAAGGCAACTATAACATCTGCTTCGCCTTCTCCAATTAAAGGAGAATACACCTTTTCTCCAAATCTAACTTGAGTTGTTACGCTTCCTCCTCTTTGGGCCATACCGTGAACTTCGCTCATTTTAACGTCAAATCCAAACTTTACAAGCCCCTCTGTTAAAATCTTCGATGCAAGTATAATCCCTTGTCCACCAACTCCAACAAATAACAAGCTCTTAGTCATTCCATTCACCAACCTTTTCTATCGCATTAAATGGACAAACTTGTAGACATACTGTGCAGCCGTTGCACATATCCTTATCTATTACTATATTTCCATTCTTGAATGCAACTGCTGGGCAGCCAACCTTTAAGCATAACTTACACTTTCTACATTTATCTTGATTTACTTTAACATATCTTCCTGCCCTCTTTTTCAATACATCCTTTAATAGAGCACATGGCTGTTTTGTTATTATTACAAATGGCTCAGTTGCATTGTATGCATCCTTTACAGCCCTTTCTGTTTCATCAAGTTTATATGGATCAACAACCCTTATATTTTCTTCCTTAACTCCGCATGCCTTAACTATTCCCTTTATATCTATAACCGGCGATATATCTCCCTTTAGTGTCTTTCCTGTTCCTGGATTTTCTTGATGTCCTGTCATTGCAGTTATGCTATTGTCAAGGATCACTGCAACTATTGGGCTGTTGTTGTAAACTGCATCAATAAGCCCTGTAATTCCTGAATGGAAGAAGGTTGAATCTCCAACTATACCGAATACTTTATTTTTCCTCTTTGCCATCATTGCAGCCTTTTCAAATCCAATTGCTGCAGAAATTCCTGCCCCCATATCTATAACAGTATCAGTAACGTTTAATGGTGGCATCATTCCCAATGTATAGCAGCCTATATCACCTGTAGCTATAATGTCTTTATATTTGCTCATAGCATAGAATATTCCTCTATGTGGACAGCCTGGACAAAGAACTGGAGGTCTATTTGGCACTTTTACATCAACTGAATAAGTTTCCCTTTCCTTTTCGCCTAAAAGTGCCCTTCTTATTATATCTGGATTTAGCTCGCCACAAATTGGAATCAATTCTTTTCCTATGCAGTTTATTCCTAAAGCCTTAACAAAGGTTTCAATGTATGGCTCGTTTTCTTCAATAATATAGAGCTTGTCTACTTTGCTTGCAAATTCTTTTATGAGTTTATCTGGAAGTGGGAATGTAAATCCAAGTTTTAAATATGATGCGTTATCTCCAAACACTTCCTTTGCATATTGGTATGATACACCGCTTGTTATGATTCCAATCTTAGTGTCTCCCCACTCAATCCTATTTAATGGAGTAGTATTTGAATATTCTTGAAGCCTTTTTAATCTTTCTTCAACCTCAACGTGCTTTACCCTTGCATGGGCTGGAATCATAACGTATTTTTTAACATCCTTTTTATATTCCTTAACTCCAACTTCCTGTCTTTCGGAAAGCTCTACTATGGATTTAGAATGGGCAATTCTTGTTGTGATTCTAAATAAAACAAGCGTATCAAACTGTTCGCTAATTTCAAAGGCTGCCTTAACAAAGTCTTTACATTCTTGGCTGTCGGAGGGTTCGATCATGGCAACCTTAGCGTGCTGTGCATAGAGTCTGTTGTCCTGTTCGTTTTGTGAGCTGTGCATTCCTGGATCGTCTGCTGTAACTATTACAAAGCCGCCATTAACCCCTTCATAAGCCATTGTAAAAAGAGGGTCTGCTGCAACGTTAAGTCCAACATGTTTCATTGCAGATAATGATCTTGCACCAGCAATTGATGCACCTGCTGCAACTTCAACAGCTACCTTTTCGTTTGGTGCCCATTCTGCGTAGATTTCTTCATACTGTGCAATGTTTTCTAAAATTTCTGTGCTGGGCGTTCCTGGATATGCCGCAGCAACGGTGCAGCCTGCTTCATAGGCGCCCCTTGCAATGGCTTCGTTGCCCGTCATTATTTTTTTCATCTTAACTCCCCCTTGATTATGAATTGGCGATTAAGCTTCCAAGTGCTATTGAATATAACTTTGATTCATGGGTATCAGCTCTTGATACTAAAACAATTGGGCACTTTGCACCAACTATTATTCCTGCTGACTTTGCCCTTGCAAAATATGTCAAACTCTTTCCGAGCATATTTCCTGCCTCGATATTTGGAACTAAAAGTATATCTGCCTCTCCTGCAACCGGACTTTTTATCCCCTTATGCTGTGCTGCTTCCTTTGATATTGCGTTATCTAAGGCAAGTGGGCCATCGATTATACAGTCTTTAATTTGCCCCCTTTGATTCATCTTTGAAAGGATAGCAGCATCGATTGTAGCCTGCATATCAGGATTTACAACTTCAACAGCACAAAGCGGTGCTACATGGATAGGGCTAATTCCAAGAGCCTTTGCAACCTTAACTGCGTTTTGAACTATTTGAACCTTTTGTGTTATATCGGGATATGTTACCATGCCGCCATCGGTAAGAAGAATTAGTTTGTGATAAGTCTCTACGCTGTATACCATGACGTGGCTTAATAGGTTATTTGTCCTAAGGCCTATTTCCTTATCAAGAACTGCCCTTAAAAGATCTGCAGTTCCAATAAGGCCCTTCATTAAAAAGTCTGCCTTTCCTTGGGATACTAAGGATACGGCAACCCTTGCGCTTTCAACTAAGTTTTTAACATCAACGATTTCGTAATTCGACAAATCTATATTATTTTCATCGGCAATTTTTTTAATATCTTCAGCGTCTCCTACTAAAACTGCGTCAATTAAACCTAAACTTCTTGCATTTTCCACTGCAAGTAAAACTTCAACATCGTTTGCAGCTGCAACAGAAAGCTTCATTTTCTTACGGCCTCTAACTGCATCTAAAAGTTCATCAAAATTTCTAATCATACATTGCCCTCCTTTCATTACACCTAATATTTTATCAAATAATTATAATTTTCGCAAAAATTTTTTATTTAAAAATTATTTTGTTGATATACATTTTTTAAAAATAGTTATAAAATATATGTGAGGTGATCAAAATGGTTGAGGCAATTTTGAAATTTTTTATGCATAATGGAAATATTTATGAAATAAATGATTTTGAAAAAATTTATCATGAATTAAATCCTGCAATTTATGAAGTCATAAGGCTTATTGATGGGAAACCCCTTTTTTTAGAGGAGCATTTTGAGAGATTGAAAAATTCAGCAAAACTTTTAAACAAAGAATTAAATATAAGCATGGAAACTTTAAGGCAGCAGATATTGAAGTTAGCTAATCTTAATCAAGTTAAAGATATAAATATAAAGATCGTTATTAACGAATTTGATAATCCTAATATTTATTTATATTTTATCAAATCCGAATACCCAAATATAGATATGTATAAAAATGGGGTAAAAACTATAATTTATAGAGCTGTTAGGGAAAATCCAAATGCAAAGGTGATATATAAAAATCTTAGGGAGGATATAAATAGAAAATTAAAGGAAACGGGATGTTATGAGGCCCTTTTAGTAAACGAAAAGGATGAGGTAACAGAAGGAAGCAGGTCAAATTTGTTTTTTATTAAGAAAAATAAGGTTTACACTGCCCCAGCAAAGGACGTTCTTTTAGGGATAACAAGGCAGAAAATAATTAAAATATGCAGATTAAATGATATTGAAATAATTGAAAAGCCGATTAAAATTGAAAACCTTCAAAACTTCGATGCAGCATTTATAACAGGAACTTCGCCCAAAGTTTTACCTATTTCAAAAATAGACGATATTATCTATGACGTTAATAATGTATTGATAAGAAAAATTATGGAACTTTATAATGAGGAGATAAAAAACTATTTAGGGACGGTTCATTAATTAATAAACCGTCCCTGAATATTTTTTGTCCCATAGTTTAAACTAAAAATGGAGGTGTTAAGATGATTTGTGCTGAAGTTACGATATATCCTTTAAAGCACAACAATCCAGAAAGCGTTATTAATAATTCAATTCGAGTTTTGCAAAACGAAAATGTTGATTACAAAGTTGGTTCTATCTCTACGCATCTTCATGGTCGTGAGGAAGATGTTTGGAGAAGTTTAAAGGAAATGTTTGACACTGCGCAGGAAGCTGGCGAAGTTAACATGGTTGTTACAATTTCAAATGCTGCGGATTAATTACATTAGCTTTCTTCTGCTAAGATAAGCTAGTATTAAATTCATAAGAGCTAGAACAGCATACAATATTCCAAGCTTTACATTCTTATTAGAAAAGGTGATAAATGCTGCAGCTATCCAGCATAAAGCTGCAAACAAATATAAAATTACATTTGCATTCTTTTTCATAAACCCACCCCTCAAAATTAGATAAAAATTCCAAGAATAATACTATTATATCAGGTTACAATATATAGTGTAAAGGGTGCGTAGCAGTTGAGCTAAGACCTATATATGATCCGAAAGGGTCGTATATGGGTCGACCAAAGGTTGCATGCAGGCCCTGGCAGGCTTGCATGCAGCCGGAGGGAAGATCCTGCATGGTGGGGAAAAGCTTTATTGCAGTCGAGCTTCATTTGATTGTAATAAGGTTCCAACCTATCATGCAGGGTCGAGCTAAGATCATCTAGGGTATTGTAAGCTTTTAAATTAGCTTAGGATCTAGCAAGCCACTAGTTCTAGTGCTTGCATGCAGCCGAGAGGTTGCATGCAGGTGCGTAGATATCCTAGATGGTCGAACGAACCATCAGTATAGGTGGTGAACTGCTCTATCATGGTCGGAAGATCATGGTTGGGTAATAAGCTACTTATATTGGTGCAAGGTAGATTGCTACGTGCCCTTTATATTTTTTTGGGGACGGTTCTTAATTATTTTATTTTTAGAAAAATTAACAACACCCTTTTTATAATTCACTTTCTTTAAAAATTACAATGTGTTTTATAAACAAAATATCGTGCATTCTTTTTTTAAAACATCGTTATCAATTATTTTTTAAATAATCCAGATTGTAGACAAACCCTCTTTGGTGTTCAGACTTTGCAAGAGCCCTGGAAGGATTAGAAAAGGCATTTCTCATAAGCTTTAGCTATTAGAATTGCTTAGCGAAATGAGCGAATACCATGGAAATCCTTCACAGGGCTTATCAAAAAACAACTTTTTCAACAGTCTGAATTATTTTTTAAATAATCATCCCAATTTTGTATTAGAACTTTTAATTTTGTCTTAAAAGTAAAAAAATTAAGAACCGTCCCTAGAGGAATATAAAATTTTTTGTAGAATATTTTATAATAGAGAAAAAATGGAGGTGGGGAAATGAAAAGAAAAAATTTATCTGTTTTATCATTTGTTTTAATATTTTTATTTACAAATTTAATTTTTTTATTCCCTTTTAAGCAAACGTTTGCTCAAACAAAAACCAAATTAATAATCCACTATGCTAAGGATCCTAATACCGATAAGGACTGGAATTTGTGGATTTGGCCCTACGGCATGGAGGGAAAAAAATATGAATTTACCCACAAGGATGATTTTGGTCCTTATGCAATAATAGAATTTGAAGAAGCCTATGACAAAGTTGGTTTTATCGTTAGAACTGACAATTGGGAAAAGGATGTTGCAGAAGATAGGTTCGTCGATAAATTCAAAAATGGAGTTGCAGAAATTTGGCTCTTACCTGGTGATCCTGAAATTTATTATTCTAAGCCTGACAAGAAATCCATAAAGAAAACATCTTTAGGTGAAAAAACAAAGGTTACAGTTCACTATTTTAGATATGACGGAAATTATGAAGGCTGGAATCTTTGGGTGTGGCCATTTGGTAAGGAAGGCTCTGCTTATTATTTTACCTCCGAAGACAAATATGGTAAGGTAGCTGAATTTTATGTTGAGGGGACAGAAGGAGTTGATAAGCTTGGGATAATAACAAGAAGGAGCACCAAGGATAACCCCTGGGCTGAAAAGGAATTCGGCGACAGATTCATAACTAAATTTAAAGAAGATGGCTCAGCTGAAATTTGGCTGGCTCAGGGAGATGAGAAGGTTCACTACTCTCCTTCCGAATTAGATTTATCACCTAAATTTGTTGCTGCAACATTGGATGACATGAATATCATTTCTGCTGAAACAAATATCCCATTTGTTTTAAAAAATGACCTTAAAGAAGATATTGTGGTAAAGGTTGAAGGAAAACAGATAAAACTTTCAAAGGTAGAGCCAGATAAAAACTATTTAGTTTCAAATAATAAAGGGAGAAAATTAATAATCACAACTTATGATAAACTTCCCCTTGATAAAACCATTACCGTTGAGAAAATTGGTTATGGTTCAATCATAGTTTCCTACGGCAAAGTGTTCAGCTCTGAAGAATTTGATAAATTGTATTATTACGATGGCAACGACCTTGGTGCTAATTATTCAAAGGAACAAACCCTATTTAAAGTTTGGGCACCAACTGCATCTGAAGCAAAGCTTGTTATTTATTCAAAATGGGAGGATAAAGCTGGACAAGAACTTCCTATGCAAAAAGGGGAAAAGGGAGTTTGGAGCTATACCTTAAAGGGAGATCAGCACGGAACAATTTATACTTACAAAGTTAAAATCGGCAGCAAATGGAACGAAGCTGTTGACCCTTATGCTCGCTCTGTGACTGTCAATGGTGATAAAGGCGTAGTTTTAGATCTTTCTAGGACAAATCCCGAAAAGTGGGATCCAAACTTCAAACCTCCCTTTAAAAATGCAGTTGATGCAATAATTTACGAACTTCATGTTAGGGATTTATCCATTCACCCGGATAGCGGTATAAAAAACAAAGGCAAATTTTTAGGACTTGCTGAAACAGGGACTAAAGGCCCTAATGGAACATCAACCGGCCTTGACCATATAAAGGATTTAGGTGTAACGCATGTTCAGCTTTTACCTATTTTCGATTTTGCAAGCATAGATGAGACATCAACAAAACCTCAATTTAACTGGGGATACGATCCCAAAAACTACAATGCACCAGAGGGAAGCTACTCAACTAATCCATATGACCCTATTTCAAGGGTAAAGGAACTAAAAACAGCTATCCAAGCTTTACATGACAACGGCCTTAGGGTGATTATGGATGTTGTATATAACCATATGTTCAGTGCTGATGCCTCAAACTTTAATAAGCTTGTTCCAGGATACTTCTTTAGAACTGGGCATGATGGAAAGCTTACAAATGGCTCAGGCTGTGGCAATGATACTGCATCAGAAAGAAAAATGATGAGAAAATTTATTATAGACTCTGTAACCTATTGGGCAAAGGAATATAACATCGATGGGTTTAGATTTGACCTTATGGGGCTTCACGATGTTGAAACAATGAATGAGGTAAGGAAGGCCCTAGATAAAATAGATCCCACGATAATTATCATTGGTGAAGGCTGGGATCTAAACACTGCCCTCTCACCGGATGTAAAGGCAAACCAAAAGAATGCATATAAAATGCCTAGAATTGCTCATTTCAATGATACAATAAGAGATGCGATCAAAGGAAGCGTATTCGATAAAACAGATGCTGGTTTTGTAAATGGTAAGGATTATGTTGAATTTAAAGTAAAATCAGGTATTGTTGGTGGAATTGAATATTCAGGCCAGATATACACCTGGGGACGAATAGAACCCGATCAGTCTGTTGTATACTGTGAAGCCCATGACAACAATACTTTATATGATAAACTAAAATTCACAAATCCCGATGCTACGGAAGAAGAAATTAAAGCGATGCACAAACTCTCTGGGGCCATAGTGTTAACATCTCAGGGAATACCATTTATACATGCTGGACAAGAATTTATGAGGACAAAACAAGGCAACGAAAACAGCTATAACGCCAGCGATGAGATAAACAGATTAGACTGGGAAAGGAAAGCAAAATATTTAGATGTTGTTGAATATTATAAAGGACTTATTAAACTTAGAAAGGAACATCCTGCCTTTAGAATGACAACTTCTGATATGATAAAAAGGCATTTAGAATTTTTAAATGCTCCTAAAAACGTCATCGCTTATGTTTTAAAGGATAAAGCTAACGGGGATGAATGGGAAAATATTGTAGTTGCCTTTAACGGCAACACATCTGAACAAACAATCAAACTTCCTAAAAAAGGCAAATGGGCTATAGTTGTAGATGAAAATAAGGCTGGAACTGAAGTTATAAGAACTATAACTGGCGATACTTTAAAACTTCCAGCAAAATCTGCTTATGTTTTATACTATAAAGGATCTTCATTTAATTTTGTTTACATCGCACTCTTAATTGGACTTATTGTTGGAATCCTTGCATCAAGAAAGGTAGCTATCAATTAATTTTTAAGGGACGGTTCATAAAGATAAGAACCGTCCCTTAAAAAGGTAATTAAACTTTTCCATTGTTTTATTCAAAAACAATAGATGATTCAGTTTCCTTGCACCACTTTGTCGCAATACAAAGCCCTAGGTTCCTTGGGCAAAATCTGCAAATGCAGTTTACATCCTTTCCGTCACATTTTTTTGAATTATAATAGGGGCATTTTTTGCAATTACTATTTATTGCCATAACATAGCCTCCTTTAGGGACGGCAGACTGTTGAAAAAGTTGTTTTTTGATAAGCCCCGTTAAGGATTTCCCTGGCATTCGCTCATTTCGCTAAGCAATTCTAATTGCTAGAGCTAATGAGAGATGCCTTTTCTAATCCTTCCGGGGCTCTTGCAAAGTCTAAAAACCAATGAGAGTTTGTCTACAATCTGTCGTCCCTTTGTTAACTTTTTTTAATATTTTTGACACAAAATTGCCATAATACAGGGGTAATATAATAATACAATAAAAAAGAAAATTTAAAAAGGAGGTGTAGAATTTTGAAGAAAAAATTAGCATTATCATTAGCAATTGCAATTGCTTTAACAAGCACGACATCTTTGGCCTTTGCAAAAGGATTTACTTTCAAAGAAAAATTTACAAGCAAATTTAATGGTTCTAAGCTTTATGCTGATTGTTTCAAATTAAGACCAAAGGGTGAGTTTGGCAAACAGTTTAACGGAAAGTTTAAAGATTTAACTTTAGAGGAAAAGAAGAATCTTATTCAAAAAAGAATTGAGAATAGAATTAAAACTGCTGTTGAAGATGGGGTAATTACTCAGGACGAAGCTGATAAAATGTTAAACAACTTAAAAGAAAGTTTATCAAAATGGGATGGAAGTTCCCCCTTTAAGTTTGAATTAAATTTAAGGGAAAAATATAATAATCTAAGTCTAGATAAGAAAAAGGAAATAGCTAAAAAACATTTCCAAGAAAAGCTAAATAATCTTGTTAAAAACGGAAAGTTAACACAAGATGAAGCAAACAAACTTCTTCAAAATTTTGAAGAAAAACTAAAAAATTGGGACGGAAAGGCTCCTTTAAAAAGTAGACTTTTGAAAGGATTTAAGCCTCAGTCTAGAAATAAACAATTTAATTATTCAACACAAACTCAATCCTTCTAATATAAGTGAAGGCTGCTCGGGTTAAAAACTAGCCCGACAGCCTTTTAAAAATTGCAGAATTTATAAAACAATTAAGAACCGTCCCTAGTTAAACATAATATCGCCGTAGGTGGGCATCGGCCAATAGTTTCTGTCGAGTATCTTCTCGAGATCGTCGATTAGTTCTCTTAATGTTTCCATTTGGGTAAAAATATTATCCTTTATAAAGCATGCTTTGTTGTAGGAATCCTCCTCGAAGGATTCTGCCTGAGAAATTAATTTTTTTAAGGCATCGCATTGGTTATTTGCTCTTTTAAAAAGTTCATCTATTGTCCTTAATAAATCAAGTTGAACTTCAGCATTAAATCCCATGTTTTTAAGTTCAAATGAAGCCTTTGCAAGATCCTTCATATATCTTGAAACGGAAGGAACTATATCCTTTACAAATATCTCCACCATAGTCCTTGCTTCAATCAGAAGCTGCTTTATATATCCTTCAAGCATAACCTCATATCTTGAAAAAATCTCATTTTTATTTAACACCTTATGCCTTTCAAATAAATCCATATTTTTCTTGCTAATCAAATACTTTATTGCATCAACTGAACTTTTTAAATTCAAAAGGCCTCTTCTTTCAGCCTCTTCAATCCATTCCTTTGAATACCCGTCACCATTGAAAATTATCCTTTTATGCTCTTTTACTGTTTCCCTTATTATATTCTTTGCTTCCTTTATTACATCCTTTGAATTTTGCAATCTATCTGCAAATTCCCCTAATTTGTCAGCTAAAATCGTATTTAATACTGTCACTGCATCTGATATTGACGCAGATGATGGCACCATTCTAAATTCAAACTTATTCCCTGTAAAGGCAAAGGGTGAAGTTCTATTTCTATCCGTTGTATCCTTTTTAAGCACCGGCAAAGTTATAACTCCAGTTTCTAATTTTTCTCTCCCTCTTGAACTTATAATCTCTCCCTTTTCAATTTGTTCTAATATTTCCGTCAATTGTTCACCTAAAAATATAGAAACAATCGCAGGAGGTGCTTCATTGGCCCCTAATCTATGGTCATTTCCTGGATTTGAAGCTGAAATTCTTATAAGATCCTGATACTCATCAACTCCCTTTATAACCGCTGCAAGGAAAAGTAAAAATTGAAGATTATCGTGGGGCGTTTTCCCTGGGTCAAACAGGTTAATTCCATCGTTGGTCATTAAAGAAAAGTTTACATGCTTTCCAGAACCGTTAACTCCCTTAAAGGGCTTTTCATGTAAAAGGCAAACAAGACCGTGCCTATTGGCAACCTTCAATAGAGTTTCCATTATAATCTGATTATGATCCGCTGCAACATTGGCATTAGTAAATACCGGTGCAATTTCATATTGATTTGGTGCAACCTCCTTATGCTTCGTCCTTGCTGAAACTCCAACCTTCCAGAGTTCCTCATCTATTTCCTTCATAAATGCTGCAACTTTTTCATTGATACTTCCAAAATAATGATCCTCAAGCTCCTGTCCCTTAGGCGGCTTTGCACCAATTAACGTTCTTCCGGCATAAATTAAATCCTTTCTCCTTTTAAAAATCTCCTTATCAATTAAAAAATACTCCTGCTCTGCTCCAACCATTGGAATTACTCTTGAAGATACGCCATTGCCTAAAAGCCTTAATACCCTTAAAGCTTCTTTCGATACGGCCTCCATGGATCTTAAAAGAGGTGTCTTTTTATCAAGTGCATCTCCAGTATATGAACAAAAGGCTGTTGGAATATATAAAACTGCTCCACCTTCATCCTCTACTAAAAAGGCATAAGAGGTGCAGTCCCAAACAGTATAACCCCTTGCTTCAAAGGTGGTTCTTAGTCCTCCATTTGGGAAACTTGAAGCGTCAGGTTCTCCCTTTATTAGCTCTTTTCCAGAAAACTCAGTTATTGCAGTGCCTTCCTTTTTAGGCGATATAAAGGACTCCAATTTGCCCGCTGTTCTTCCGTTCATAGGCTGAAACCAGTGGGTAAAGTGGGTTGCTCCCTTTTCGATTGCCCAATCCTTCATAGCATTTGCCACAACCTCTGCAACTTCAGCATCTAAAGCAACACCCTCATCAATGGTTTTTCTAAGTTTAACATAGATACTTTTAGGTAGTCTCTCCCTCATAACAACGTCATTAAAAACGTTTACTCCAAAGGATTGTGTAATTTTTGACATTGCCTTATCCCCCTATCAGCGAAATATTTTTAAAAATTTAATTTTATATTTCGATATAATCCTAATTTAATTTAAAAATTATCATTTATCTTTAAATTATTTTATAAAAATATGATAATACTATAATATGCAAATTTCAATACAACAAATATTAATTTTTTGAAAATTAATATTTCATAAAAAATGAGCTGCAAATTTGCAGCTCATCAGGATAATTATATCTTTTTACCAGAGCTTTTTGCCTCAAATCTTTTTGGAATTGTTATAGTTAATACTCCATCCTTATAGTCTGCCCTTGCTTCATCGGATTTTACCTCCGATGGAAGAGGGACGGTTCTTGTAAACTTTCCGTAGAACCTTTCGCTTCTTCTAATGTTTTCTTCTTTTAATTCGCTTGACCTTTTAACTTCGCCAGTAATCCTTACAGAATCATCATATACCGTAATGTCTATATCATCCTTTGATATTCCTGGAATTTCAGCAACAACTTTGACCTCTTTTTCATCTTCAAAGACATCAACCCTTGGTCTTTCATAAAGGTCAAAGCTTTTAAATACATCATCGACATCCCTTCTTAATCTTTCAAGTTCATTGAAGGGACTAAATGGAATAAGATGCATATCATCACCCCCTTGTTTTTCTCAATATTATTTTTTTGAAAAACAAGTGAGTTTAAACTAGAATTATACGGCAACTTTGCCACTATGTCTTCCACATCTGTCACCAAAATACCCGATTACCTTATCTTCACATTTTATAACCGCAACTTCACAAAGGTTAGAACACCCGTTGCATTCAAAACTTGCCGTTTCATAATTTACATCGGCGATTTCAAATCCTTTAAAATTGGTCCACTTGCTCCGCTTTTCAGCAGAAAGGATTGCGGCACCTATTGCACCCATCATATTATAATGCTTCGGAACAAAAACCTCGCATCCTAAAGCCTCTTCAAAGGCCCTTTTCATTCCCTTATTTGCTGCAACTCCACCCTGGAAAAATATTTTGCTTTTAATATCCTTTCCCTTTGCTACGTTGTTAAGATAATTTCTAACAAGGGCCTCACAAAGTCCCCTTATAATATCCTCGACAGCAAACCCTAGCTGCTGCTTGTGAATCATATCAGACTCCGCAAAAACAGCACATCTTCCTGCAATTCTTACAGGGTTTTTAGATTTTAATGCATAATCGCCAAACTCCTCTATCGGGATTTCAAGCCTTTCAGCCTGCCTATCCAAAAAAGATCCCGTTCCAGCTGCGCAAACGGTGTTCATTGCAAAATCCGTTATCATTCCATTCTCTAATGTAATTATCTTTGAATCCTGTCCACCTATTTCAATTATAGTCCTTACATCCTTATCCAAACTCAATGCAGCGACTGCATGGGATGTTATTTCATTTTTAACAACATCAGCACCAACTAAAAAGGCTGCTATGTGTCTTCCGCTTCCTGTAGTTCCAACTCCTGCAATATCAGCGCTTTTAACTTTGTCCTTTATAATTTTAAAGCCCTCCTGAACTGCCTTAATAGGCCTTCCCTTTGTCCTTAAATAAACGCTTTCCACAACATTAAAATTTTCATCTATCACAACTATATCTGTGCTGACTGATCCAACATCAATTCCCAGATAATACATATCCCCTTCTCCTTTCCAAAAGGTCTATAAAGGCCTCAAGTCTTGTTTGATATCCTGCCTCCCCAGTCATTTCATCCACAACAAGGCTTAAGATAGGGAAATTTTTATCCCTGGCTATAGAAGGCAAAATTGATTTTGAGACGATCTCCGGCATACATCCTAATGGGAAAATTTGAATAGCGCCGTCAAAACCCTCCTCATAGGACAAAATAGCCTCTCCAACGCATTCCTGTCCATGTCCTCCAACTCCTAAAGGCAAATACTCCTTTGCCGCATCCCTGATCCTCTTTGCAGTAAGTCCAAAGGGACTTAAAAGAACAGTATTGTAAACCCACCAACTTGGGCTTAAGGTCCTTTTAGTTGAAACTCCCATTTCCATCAGCTTATCCTCTATATATAGATTAGAAAAGGGCTCGATTATAGTATAAATTTCTCCTATTATAGCAACCCTAATGGGATTTTTTTCTCTGCTTATTTCAACTTCATCCATTTTTTTGTGGTATTCCTTTAAAATCGATATTGCCTCTTTAGGATTATTTGTGTCTAATAGTTTTCTTTTGCATTCATTTAAAAGGCATTTGCATTCTCCCTTGTTTACTTCATATCCTGCCCTTTCGTGGGCCTTTGCCTCAAGAGCATCTATAAGCCCTATTATCCTATAGGCATTTACAAGGGCCATGTATTTTTCCTTTTTCGATTTTGGGCTTTGGGAGGAAATCTTATTTATTCTTCTTTTTAATTCATCAAATCCTATATCGGATGGCAAATCCAATACAATAAAATCTAAGTTTTTACCTAATTTTTTTAATATTTTCATTTGAAGTTCTGCATATTCACCAAATCTACAGGGGCCGCAGCTGCCTGTCAAAATTATCGTATCCGCTCCCCTTTCAATGCTTTCTATATAATTCCCCATCATTATTTTAAAGGGAAGGCATATCTCCTCCGGAGAATACAAACTTCCAATCTCGAGTGCCCTTTTACTATTAAAGGGCGGAATCACATAGTCGATTCCAAGTCCATCCATTAAAAATTTTGCACCTATATATACGTTGCCCATGTGAGGAAATGTAACCTTCAAGCAAGATTCCCCCTTTTTCTTCTCGTCAACATATCTACAAATGCCTCAACCCTTGTATCAAATCCTGCCTCCCCTGTGTGTTCGTCAATTTTAAGAAGCAAAAAGGGAACATCCTCAAACTCAAGCTTTAAAAGCTCCACTATTACAGAGTCAATTCCACAGGCAAAGGAGGATAAATAAATAATTCCATCAATCAACTTATTTTTTACAGCATACGATGCAAAGCCGTAGTATTCCCTTGCAAAGGTCCAAAAGGGCCTTTTAAAAAGCTTTTTAATTTCCATATGTTTAATACTATCATCCACTACTTCATGGGTGATAACACCAATTCCAAATCCGTTTAATTTTTTTATAAGATTCATATTTATAAACTTATCGTAGATGTTATAGGTATGGCCAATGAGGGCAATTTTATATTGAAAACCTTCATGATCTATTCCTTCTTTAAAATTATTCTGCTCCTTTAATGCATCCTCAAAGGCTTTTTGTATTTTTACATAGCTTTTTGTAAATAGTTTTCCCGTTTCATAGGCCCAATTTATAAATTTATCTGCTGAATAGGAGTATATAGGTGCCTTTGTTATTAAGGGTAAATCCTTTATGTTGTTTTCGATCATCTCAGGGATTCCACAAAACTTAGGGCAGATAAACTCTCTCTTTTCAACCTGCATAATCCTTGGAACCAAAATCAAATCACACTTATCCTTTATCTTTTCCACATGTCCGTGGAAAACCTTAATAGGAAGGCATGCCTCATCGGTGCAAAGTTTAACCCCAAGATCAAGTATTTCCTTATTGGTATCTGGAGATTCGATTATCTCTGCACCGAGTTCCTCAAAAAAAGTCGTAAAAAAAGGCTTGTATTTGTAATATAAAAGTCCCTTTGGGATCCCAACCTTCATAAAAACCACTCCTTTTGACCTACACTAATATATTTTTAACTTTAAAATGTAAAAATATACAAAAAAGGCTCGGAAAATCCGAGCCTTAGAATGTTGAAAAAGTTGTTTTTTGATAAGCCCCGTGAAGGATTTCCCTGGCATTCGCTCATTTCGCTAAGCAATTCTAAGCTTTTCTTTGTTTTCAAAAGTCCTACCCTCGTGAGCCGACATCCGTGTCGGCCACTCGGCTCTGCACGTCCGTGTGCAGAATTACGGACTTTTGAAAAGTCGAAAAACAAGAATTGCTAAAGCTCATGAGAGATGCCTTTTTGAAATCCATTCACGGGGCTCTTGCAAAGCCTGAATACCAAAGAGGCTTTGTCTACAATCTGAGGCTCGGATTTTCCGAGCCTCAGATTAAATAGTTAGTTTAACTGGACAGTGGTCTGAGCCGTGAATATGGGTTAAAATTTCAACGTCTTTTATCTTTGATATAAAATTATTTGAAACAAAGAAGTAATCTATTCTCCAGCCTACATTTTTCTCCCTTGCCTTAAACATATAGCTCCACCAGGTATATTCGATTTTATCAGGATAAAAATGTCTATAGGCATCAATAAAGCCTATCTCTAAAAATCTATCTATATATTCCCTTTCTATCGGTAAAAAACCTGAGGACTTTTCATTCTGCTTTGGATTTTTAAGGTCTATTTCCCTATGGGCTGTGTTGTAATCACCACATATAATTAGATTTTTACCTTCTTCTAAAAGATTTTTCGAGTAATCCATAATGGCATCGTAAAACCTTAGTTTATAATCCAATCTTTCATCGCTCATTTTGCCATTAGGAAAATATATATTAAAAAGTATAAAATCCTCATATTCAGCAATTAAAATCCTTCCTTCTGTGTCAAATTCTTCTATTCCAATCCCGTAATAGATATTCTTTGGTTCCACCTTAGTAAAAATTGCAACACCGCTGTATCCCTTTTTATTTGCAAAGCTAAAATATTTATAATATCCTTTAAGGTTTTTAATCTCATCATCTATTTGTTCCTCCTGAAGCTTTGTCTCCTGAAGACATAGAATATCCGGATCCTCATCCTTTATAAAATCCAAAAACCCCTTTTTTAAAATAGACCTTAGCCCATTTACATTCCATGTATATATTCTCATAATAGTTTTTCTCCCTTCATATAATTTATTAGACAAATAAATTATATATTTTAAAAAAAATTTATTCAATAAAGTAACTTTAAACTAATTTTAAGAATATATTATTATTAAAGCTTTTTGTTTTGGTGATTGTATGTCCTTTTCGGCAAGAGAACTTCTTGCAAGGCTTGTTCGATGTGAGGCTGAGGGTGAAGGCGAAATAGGCATGAAGGCCGTTGCAAGTGTTGTTATGAATAGGGTTAATGTAACCTATGGGGAATATAGAAGGGTATGCCAGGGAGATCTTAGAAAGGTTATCCTTCAGCCCCGTCAATTTACCTGCGCTATGGTAAAGGTATACGGCCAGCCCAATTATCAAAATATATGGGCAAAACCACCCGATAAATATCACTACTGGATAGCAGATTGGGCCCTTTCCGGCAACAAGTATTCAGGTATAGGCTTTGCACTTTGGTATTATAATCCATTTAAGCCCACATGTGCCTACTATTTTCCTCCTAACAGAACAGGGCAATATATAACAAGGATTGCCCAGCATTGCTTTTATATTCCAACTCCTTTGTATGCCCAAACTTGATATTAATATATAAGGAGGTTCTTTATGTCTAAAAAAGAAAATCAAGTTAACGAAACAAAAGAAATGAATTATTTTGTTCCTCAATATTTTAGTCCTGCCATGATGTGTCCCTATGAATACTTTAGGCAGCAACCCTTTGAACCTATCGATGTAGCAGAGGCACAGATGGAACCGACTCTAAAGGACATAGGCTATACACAGGCTTATTTAAGAACACAAATTGGGAAAAAGGTAAAAATAGACTTTTTGATTGGAACAGATATGTTTATAGACAAGGAAGGAATCCTTTTAGAAGTTGGTATAAGCTATGTAGTAATTAGGGAAATTGCTACAAACTTTAAAGTTATGTGCGACCTTTATTCAATTAAATTCGTTTCAATATATGAATAAAGGCCCTAAAAGGTTTAACCCTTTAGGGCCTTATATTATGCGTTTATTGTAACCTTTTCCTCAGGTTTTACCTTTTCCATAGTAATACCTGTAAATCCATAGAATATGGATACAAATGGGTTAACATAATTTAAAACCGCATAAGGTAGATATGCAAATGGATGAACTCCTAATGCCCCCATCATGAAGGCACCACAGGTATTCCATGGAACAAGAGGCGATGTTAAAGTTCCTGCATCCTCAAGGCACCTTGAAAGGTTCTTTGGATGTAAGCCCTTCTTATCAAAGGCCTTTTTAAACATTCTTCCTGGAATAACTATTGAAAGGTATTGGTCACCTGCAACTATATTTGTAAATATGCTTGAAAAGATGGTTGCAGTAACAAGGGCTCCAACGCTATCTGAAAAGCTAAGTAGCTTTTCAGCAAGAACTTCCAAGAAGCCTGCCTTTTCCATTATTCCTCCAAAGGTCATAGCACAAAGGATCAATGATACTGTATACATCATGCTCTGGAGTCCACCCCTTGTCAAAAGGTCATCAACTATCTTAAATCCTGTTTCTGAAACATAACCATCGTTAAGAACTGATAATATATCTCCAAATCCTTTGCCTTGGAATATAACTGCAAAAATTGCACCTAAGATAGTTCCTGACAAAAGACCTGGAATTGCAGGCACCTTTTTAACAACCATTACTATAACCACTATAGGTGGGATTAAAAGCCATATGCTTATATTAAACTGCTTTGAAAGCGCATCAAGTATTTGATTTATTTGAGCAACATCAAGCTGTCTTCCCGCAAATTTAGCACCTAATATTGCATAAACTACTAAAGCTATTAAATAGCTTGGACCAGTTGTGAATATCATGTGTCTTACGTGGTCGAAAAGCGTTGCACCAGCCATAGCAGGTGCAAGGTTTGTTGTATCTGATAATGGAGACATCTTATCTCCAAAGTATGCGCCTGATACAACTGCCCCTGCAACCATTGGTAGTGGAATTCCAAGGCCTTGTCCAACTCCAATGAGGGCAATACCTACTGTTCCTGCAGTAGTCCATGAACTTCCTGTTGCAAGGGATACTATACTTGAAATTATTAAAGTTGCAACAAGGAAAATTCCAGGTGATAATATCTTAAGACCATAGTATATCATAGCAGGAACTGTTCCTGAAAGAATCCATGCACCTATAACTGTTCCTATGATCATAAGGATTATGATTGCCTGCATTGACATTCCGATTGTGTCAATAATACCCTTTTCAATTTCATTCCACTTAAGCCCAACCCTCATTGCCATAAAGGCTGCAATGATTGCCGAAAATATAAGCGGAATATGCGGACTTGCCTCATACTTTAAAATTGAGAAGGAAAGAATTGCAACGAGTGCAACGACTGGGATTAGAGCCTCCCAAACACTTGGTTTTCTCTTTTGTCCATTTTCCATTAAGATACCCCCCAAAAAATAAGCTTTTTTATATTTTAACATTAATCATCATTAAATTTCAATAATATTTAAAAAATTTTTAATTTTAAAATTTGTCGATTCTAATAGCCTTTTTGTAAATCGACTATATTCAATAGCTTCTCCCCTTCAACATATTTTTTCATATTTTCATATATAAGTTTAAACCTTCTTTCGTTCCTCATCTCCGATACCCAAGAGTTATGGGGGGTTATATATACATTTTCCATATCCCAAAGAGGGCTGTCCTCCTTTAAAGGTTCCTCCTCAAAAACATCAAGGGCTGCACCCTTTATTTTTCCGCTTTTTAAATTTTTAATAAGCTCCCCTTCATCAACAACGCTTCCCCTTGCAACGTTTATAAAATATACTCCATCCTTCATAGCATTAAATCTTTCTTTATTTATTAAATGATGCGTCTCCTTTGTATACGGAATTGTCACTACAACAAAATCGCAAAGCCTTAGCATATCATCCATCACATCCTTTGAAAAACATTTATTAAATCCCTCTACGTTTCTTCCATTGGAGTTGAGACCTAGTATATTAACTCCAAAACCCTGTAATCGCTTTGCAGCTTCAATGGCTAAAGTTCCAGTTCCTATAAACCCAATTGTTTTCCCATATATTTCTATTATAGATGTGTCTATCCTCCAAATCTTATTTTTCTGCTTTTCAAAAAACTTTATGCTATTTTTTGCAAGCTGAAGGATATTCATAACAATCCATTCTCCAATTGGAATGCTGTATCCTCCCTTGTTGTTTGTAAGAATTATTCCCTTTTCTTTAATATAATCAATTGGCGCCTGATCGATACCAATACTTGATAATTGAATCCACTTTAGTTTTTCCATTTTAGTGATATCAAGTGTTGAAAAGGGATCATAGCAGACTAAAACCTCAACATCCTTTAATTCCTCAGAATAAAATAAACCCTTTTCTTCTTTAATTATCACATCATAGCCTAATTCTTTAATTAAACTCATCTTTTCCTTTCCGTAATCATATGTAAACAAAGCTTTTTTCATCCAAATCCCCCCAATTTTTACTTGTATTATTTCGACTTTATTTGACAAAAATAATAATGAAAAATAATGAAAGGAGTGTTCATATGGCACAGCTTAATCAACTGGAACTTCAAAATTTAAGGCACTTGATAGGGCAACACGACACAGCTGCCCAAAAGTTTGACTCATATGCCCAGATGGCAACCGATCCTCAAATAAAGCAGATGTTTACTCAAGCGGCACAAAGCGCAAGAAATACTAAACAAAAGCTTCTTTCATTCTTACAATAGGGAGGGTTTATAATGCTCAACGAAAAGGCTCTTGTAAACGATGCACTTTCTATGATAAACAGTAGCCTAACAAACTACGCCAATGCCATAGCCCAATGCACTAATGCACAGCTAAGAAGCACTCTACAGCAGATAAGAAATTCAGACGAACAGTTCCAATATGACCTTTATAAAATAGCTGAACAAAAGGGATACTACAAGGCAGCAAAACCTGCTTCACCTCAGGATATACAGCAGGTTAAAACAGATCTTGGCACCTTCTAAAGGAGTGGTTACCACTCCTTTATTTTTTGGGCGGCAATGGTCCAAAATATTGATAATAGTAGCATAAAAGCTTTCCATTATATAACTTTCTATTTTTGTCTGCCTTCTTGCCAAAGTGCCTTTGAAACTCTGGATGGGCTGTTAATATGAAAAAGGACCAAGAATCAAGCCTTGAAAAAACTTCTCCCATCCTCTTATAAAGTCCCTCAACCTCCCTTTTTTCCATAAGCCTTTCACCATAGGGAGGATTTGTAATTATAACTCCATATTTTTTCTTTGACCTAAAATCCTCCATTGGAAGCTTTTGAAAGGCAACGAACTTTTCTACTCCAGCCTTTTTGGCATTCTCCCTTGCAACCTTTAAAACTTTTCCGTCAATGTCTGAGCCTAAAAGTAAAAATTCTTTGTCGTTAATCTCCTCCCTTGCCCTTTTTCTTTCCTCCTCCCAAATCCTTTTATTGAAGTTAGGCCACTTTTCTGCTGCAAATTCCCTATTAAGTCCCGGTGCTATATTTTTACCAATCATGGCAGCTTCAATAAGGATAGTTCCTGAACCACAAAAGGGATCCGCTAAAATTCTATCAGGAGTCCACCTGCTTAAATAAACAAGGGCTGATGCCAAGGTTTCCTTAAGGGGTGCCTCTCCAGCAATTTCTCTGTATCCCCTTTTATGAAGTCCTATCCCTGATGTATCTAAAGTGAGGGTTGCAATATCCTTTAAAAGCGAAATTTCTATTTTATATGTAGGTCCGCTCTCCTCAAACCACTCTATTTTATATTTATTCTTCATAGATTCTATTATTGCCTTTTTAACTATAGCTTGACAATCGGATACGCTAAAGAGCTTTGACTTAACAGACTTTCCAACAACATGAATTTTTGCATCCTTAGGAAGTATTTCTCCCCAATTTACCGCCTTTGTTCCTTGAAATAAATCTTCAAAGGTTTCAGCTTTAAACTCCTTTATTTTTATTAAAATTCTATCAGCAGTTCTCAGCCAAATATTACATCTTACAATATCTTCTTCATCCCCTTTAAAAGTTACCTTACCGTTATCAACAAAAATATCTTTTATTCCAAGCTTAAAAAGCTCCTCCTTAAGTATTCCTTCTATTCCAAAGGCACATGTTGCAACTATATCGTATCTCATCCTACCTCTCCTTTTACTATTTTCCTAAAACTTTTTTATGATTATATCATATTTTCTGATATTTTAACATAATGACCACCTCATTTTTGAGGTGGTCATTTCAGAGGTTATTTCTTATTATCAAAGATGAATAATCATACATTTTTTTCATCATCTCAATAATATAATACTCATTTACTTTATTTTTCGTATCCTTATCTACCATTTCACCCTTTTGCTGAAGATACATATAGTCATCATAGATAAAGCTTCCATCAGGGAATATTACATAGCCTTTTTCATTTGAAAATATATTCTTCCCTAATGACTTTTCAAGTTCAAATCCAAAAAGCGTTGCAATGGTCGGTGCCAAATCCGCCTGGCCGCATACCTTGTCGATTTGTCCTTTTATTTCAAAATCAGGGACATGCATTATTGCAACAACCCTTTGATTTAAGGTCCAGTCATAATCGTCATTTATTTTTTCTCCAATTGCCCTTTCAAGTTCCTCCTTGTTGCCATAAGGAATCGCATGATGATCACCATAAAAGATTACAACAGAGTTATCCCAAAGCCCTTCCTTTTTTAGATTTTCAACAAAATCTCCAAGGGTCCTATCAACATAATGGGCACTTTGAAGGTAATTCCCTAATAGACTTCCTTTTAGATTTCCTACATCAAACTCCTCAAACTTTTTATCCCTATATGGGTAATGGCTAGATAGGGTTATTAAAAAGGAATAAAAGGGTTTATTATATCCCTTCATCTTTCCTACCGCCTGTTTAAAGAAGCTATCGTCGGCTAAACCAAGCCCAATCTTTTCTTCAAAAGTAAAGTCATTTATACTTTCATATTTATCAAATCCTAAGCTTTTATACATGGAGGGTCTATTCCAGAAGGATTCGTCATTGCCGTGCATAACGCTTGTAAAATATCCTAGGTCCTTTAAATGTTTAGCAATGGATTCATAGTTATTGTAAGGGTATAAATAATAAACTGCTCCATTTGATAAAGGAAGCAACGATGTGTTTACTGCAAATTCTGCATCGGATGTCCCACCATTAGAAATTTGATAGTAAAAATTAGAAAGATAGATTTCTTCCCTTGCTAATTTGTTTAAGTTTGGTGTAACTTCAACTCCGTTTATTTTTTTATCGATAAGGAAGTATTGGAAGGCCTCAAGTTGAACAATAATTAAATTTTTTCCCTTATACTTTCCATAATAATTAGGTTTTTCTCCATTTTTCTTTTTATTAAAAAATTCCTTAATCTCAGCTGCCTTTGCCGAATCTATTATTTTTATAAAATTATTTTCATTAGCAAACTTTTTAAAATCAAAATAATGATAGCCTAATATGCTTGTATTTTCTACTATAAACCTTTTATCATACATTTCCGTCAAAACCCATTTGTCCTTTTTTCTTGCAAGATAAAAATTTATATTTAAAATTAATATTCCTGAAAGTATTAACGCAAACATCTTAACTGCCTTATCGCCAAATTTTTCTTCATCGAAGCCAATTTTTCTCGTTATGATAAAAATACTTAGCAAAACATCCGCTATTAAAATTAAATATTGCACCTTAAAAAGATAAGTTAATGAATTAACAACTTCTCCTAATAATCCAACTTGTCTTAGTGAGAATAATGTAAAAAAGCTTTTGTAGTAATCATAATAAAATAAATCCACAGTTAAAATAAATGCAATTAATATATTTATAAGAAATAATATCTTTACCTGAATGCTTTTTTCAAAAAACATCGGAAAACCAAAAAGAAGCAAAATAAATCCTAATGCAGAAAATATGGTTTTAATATTTATATTCATATTAACCATTAAATTAAAACCTAAAAGTTTATATAGCATAAGAATTAAAAATATAAAATAATAAAGAAATATATTTTTAAATCCCTTCACGCTTCCTCCTCCTTATTTTTGAATTAACTCCTTAAATTCCTCAGAATTTACCGTCCTTGCATGGATAGTATGGGTCCAATTTTTTTCTTTTCGTTTTATAAATCCTAAAAGGCTTATCGGAATCCAAGACAGTCCAAAGAAGGGATAAACTAAAAGCCCAAGCATTCTTTTAAAGGATATTTTTTCCATAATAAGAACTATAATAGGAACACCATACCCAAAGAATAAGCTAAAATACCAGTAATATGAGGGAAATATTATCTTTGAAAAATATAGCCCTGGGAAAAATATCTTCAGTCCTGCAGCTACAAGGACAAATCCATAGGTTAATATCCTTGCAGGCTGAATAAGATATATAAAAGCATCAAAGGCTGCAAAGTTTCTTTCTCTTATACTTTTTACTATTAGTGGCCATGAATATCTAAAGGCACAGTCCCAATGGCCTTGAAGCCATCTTACCCTTTGTCTAAAGGATGCCTTAAAGGTTAGAGGCTTTTCATCGTAAACCTTAACATTATGCTCCCAAACTGTCTTTATATCCTTTAGAATACATTTCATTGTAAATTCAAGGTCTTCAGTAAGGCTTGTGGCATCCCAGCCTATCTGCTTTAAAACATCCGTCGTCACCACAAAGCCTGTCCCACCTAAGGCTGCATAAAGGTTTAATTTTTTCCTTGCCAGCTGGAACATTCTATTCATCGTCCAGTATGCAAGAGCATAGGATATTGTAATCCATGTATCATCAGGATTTTTACTATCTAAATATCCTTGAATAACTTTATATCCCTTTAAAATATTGTTGTTCATCTTTTTTAAAAAGTTTGGAGAAACTAAGTTGTCTGCATCAAAAAAGGCAACTGCATCGTATTGTTTATCCATTGAAAAAAGCTTTTCCAAAAACCACTTTATCGCATAACCTTTACCCTTATTTACTTGATCGAATCTTTCTAAGGCATAGGCTCCCTTTTCCCTTACGACATTAGCTGTATTATCATTGCAATTATCACAAATAACATAAACATCATATAATTCCTTTGGATAGTCCAACAACTTAAGATTATCTATAATCTGACCTATAACCCTCTCCTCATTATGAGCTGCAACTGCTATTGCAAACCTTGTTTTTGGTTCCCTATCCTCTTCCTCCTCAACCTTTGAAAGCCCAAATAGTGAAATTATATTGTAATAATAAGTTAATAATATGATATAAACCTGAAAGGCATAAAAAATCCATATAAAGACTTTCTCCATCAAAATCCTCCTTTAAAAATTTAATATTGAGCGTGCGACAAATATTAAAACCTTCTTTAACCGTTTTATCCTAACGGGTTCAACCATTACTCTATAAAGCCATTCAAGGCCTAAGCTTATCATCCATCTTGGAGCTCTTTTAACCCTTTCAGCTAAAACGTCAAAGCTTCCCCCAACGGCTACAATTAGCTTTACATTAAGCTTGTCCTTATATTTGTCTATAAATTCCTCCTGCTTAGGGCAGCCAAGACCAACAAACAAAACATCTGGGGATAATAAATTTATTTTATCGACTATAGTCTCTTCCTCATGGGAATCAAAATATCCATGATTGTAACCAACCACCTTTGCATTAAACTTATCTATGGCATTGGCATAAGCCCTCTTTATCACCTCATCCCTTGCCCCTAAGAAGAATAATTTTAAATTTAGCTTACCAGAACTTCTTAGCATTTCATAAAAAACATCTATTCCCGCTATCTTTTTTAATATCTTTCCCTTTGATACCAATACTATAAGGCATGTTCCTATTCCATCGGGGATGAATATATATTCATCATCAAATTTAAAATTTTTTGATATTAAATAGTGTAAAACCTCTGGATTGGCTGATATTACTGCTGTTTTTTGGTCTCCTTTTATCCTTTGATATAGTGTCTTCATCAAATCATCAAAGTTTCCTGCAAAAATCGGTATCCCATTAAGTTCAACCTTCACCCTCATCCCCCCTTATTAACCTTTACTTAAATTTTAAAAATAAATTCGACAATTTTCAACATGTAATATATAGAAAAAAGGTGGCTTAAAGCCACCTCACACATTCCAAATCTCCCTTGCATATTTAATTATCGTATTGTCGCTTGAAAACCTTCCCGATGCTGCAACATTTATTATTGCCATCTCATTCCATTTGCCTTTGTCCCTGTAAAGCTTATCAATCCTCTCCTGTGCATTAGCATAGGATTCAAAATCCTTTAAAACAAAGAATTCATCATTGTAGGTTATAAGATGGTTATAAATATTCAAAAATTCCGTCGGCGGAACATTTAAAAATCCATTAGTTAGTTGGTCAACCAGCCTTTTTATCCTTGCATTTGAGCTGTATATTTCTTTAGAGTTGTATCCACCATTTTTGTAATAATTTATCACCTCATCGGAGGTTAAACCAAAGATTATTATATTTTCTTCACCAACTGCATCCTTTATTTCTATGTTAGCCCCATCCAGTGTTCCTAAAGTTATAGCTCCATTCATCATAAACTTCATATTGCCGGTTCCCGAAGCCTCCTTTGAGGCTGTTGAAATCTGTTGACTTACATTAGCACAAGGGATAATTCTTTCTGCAAGAGTTACTCCATAGTTTTCAAGGAATATAACTTTAATTTTATCCTTAACATCTTCATCATAATTTATCTTTTGGGCTAAAGTATTTATAAACTTAATAATCTCCTTTGCAAGGGTATATCCAGGAAAGGCCTTTGCACTAAATATAAATGTTCTTGGAGAAATTTCTAAATTTTTATCTTCCTTTAGCCTATTGTATAAATCAAGTATATATAAAGCATTTAGAAGCTGCCTTTTATACCCATGTAATCTTTTTGCTTGAATGTCAAAAATAGATTCCGGATCAACATCTATATCATATTTGTTTTTTATATATTTTGCTAAATCAATTTTGTTTTGCTGTTTTATTTTATAAAATTTATCCCTAGCCGCCCCATCCTTTGCAAATTTTTTAAATTCTATAAGTTCCTCTGGTTTTTTAATCCATCTATCCCCAATCGTTTCAATCAAAAGATTTGTAAGCCTTGGATTAGCCTCAATTAGCCACCTTCTATGGGTTATACCGTTAGTTTTATTGTTGAACCTTCCTTGAAAGTGTTCATTAAAAAGCTTTAGCTCCTGTTCCTTTAAAATCTTTGTATGAAGCTCTGCAACACCGTTTACCGAATGGCTCCCTACAATTGCAAGGTGGGCCATTTTTACATATCCATCGCCTATTATAGACATTTTACTTATTCTATTCCAGTCCTGTCCATACTTTTCTAAAAGCTCCATGCAAAATCTTCTGTTTATCTCCTCAACTATAGTCCAAATCCTTGGAAGGAGACCTTTAAACATATCAATTGGCCATTTTTCAAGGGCTTCTGCCATTATCGTATGATTTGTATAGGCTATGGTTTTAACAGTAATATCCCAAGCAGTTTCCCAAGGAAGGTTTTCTTCATCTATTAATATTCTCATAAGTTCAGGGACTGCAAGGGCAGGATGGGTATCATTTATTTGGATAGCTACATATTTATAAAGCTCAGTTATAGGCTTTCCCTTCTTTTTAAAGGTTCTTATTATGCTTTGAATCCCTGCACTGACGAAGAAATACTCCTGTTTTAACCTTAAAAGCCTCCCCTTTTCCGTCCTGTCATCTGGATACAAAACTGAAGTTATAGATTCAACATTATATTTATACTCCATTGCCCTTTGATAATCCCCCATAGAAAAGCTTGAGAAGTCAAACTCTGCTCCAAATATCTCAGCACTCCAAAGTCTTAAAGTGTTTACAACTTCATTTCTATATCCAATAACAGGAATGTCATAAGGCACAGCAAGGACGGATTCATAGTTTTCGTGGATTGCCTTTAATTTACCATCTTCCTCGGTAAATCTTACATTACCTCCAAATTTTACAATACAAGCCTTATCCCTTCTTCTAACCTCCCAAACATAACCATCCTTTAGCCAATTATCAGGAACTTCTACCTGATAGCCGTTTACAATCTTCTGTTCAAAAAGTCCATACTTGTATCTTATACCATTACCATGTCCAGCAATTCCTAATGTAGCCATAGAATCTAAAAAACAGGCTGCAAGACGTCCAAGGCCACCGTTTCCAAGCCCTGCATCCTTTTCTTCCATTTCTAATTCCTCAAGGGATATTCCAAGGTCTTCTAAGCCAACCTTTACTATATCCCTAATTCCTAAGTTTATTAAATTGTTTTCAAGGAGTCTACCTATTAGAAATTCCATTGAAAAATAGTAAACTTGTTTTCTATCGCTATTTATATAATTTTTGTTAGTCCTAAGCCAGTTTTCAAAGGAATATTCCTTTATAAGTTCACCAAGGGCTATAAATTTATGAAGCTTTGACGCCTCCTTTATATCTTCTGCAAAAAGACTTACTAACTTTCTTTGATAGTCCTCCTTGAAACGTTCCTTGTTTAAATTCATTCTTCTTCCTCCTAGTTTACTAAGCTGTTGTAAAGCATAATATACAGCTTTGCAGATTCACGCCAGCTATTATCAGAAATCATAGCATTGTAAATTAATTTATTAAAGGCATCCCTTTCATTATAGTAAACATAAAGGGCATACTTTATAATATCAATCATCTCCCTTGCATTATAATTTGCAAAGGAAAATCCATTTCCTTCTCCCGTAAACCTATTATATGGCCTTACAGTATCCTTAAGGCCCCCTGTTTCCCTAACAATAGGTAGGCTTCCGTATCTTAATGCTATAAGCTGTCCTATTCCGCAGGGTTCAAATAGCGATGGCATTAAGAACAAATCCGATGATGCATAGATTTTTCTTGCAAGCTCCTCGCTATATCTTATGTTGGCTGAAATTTTCGATGGATAAACTGATGCATAATATTTAAACATGTCTTCATAGTTTGAATCTCCTGCGCCTAGTAGTACAAATTGAATATCCATCTCGAGAATCTCTTGAATAACCTGTGCTATAAGGTCTAACCCCTTTTGATTTGTAAGCCTTGTTACCATTCCTATCATTGGAATATCAGGATTTTGAGGAAGGTGAAGCTCCCTTTGTAGTGCTTCTTTATTTTCCCTCTTTAAGCCAAAGGAATTCTCATCATAGTTTTTATAGATGAACTTATCGGTTTTAGGATTATACTCATCATAATCTATGCCGTTTACAATGCCAACAAGCTTATCAGAATTTGCACTTAATAGGCCATGGAGGCCCTCACCATAAAAGGGTGTTTTAATTTCCTTAGCATAGGTTCTGCTGACAGTTGTAACTTTATCCGAATAGATTATCCCCGCCTTCATGAGGTTAACTGCATCGTAATATTTTAACCTTTCCTCTGTAAAATAATAATCATCAAGATTTAAAAGATCCCAAAGTATTTCCCTTCTAAACACCCCTTGATATCTCAAATTATGAATGGTAAATATCGTTTTTATGTTTCTATGTCTTTCACTATTTGAATAATGTGCCTTTAAAATCAAAGGAACCGATGCCGTATGCCAATCGTTACAATGGACTATATTAGGGATAAAGTCTATATGGTTTATCATCTCAACTATTGCCCTGCTGAAAAAAACAAATCTTTCATCGTCATCCCCATACCCGTAGGCTCCATTGCGTTTAAAATAAAATTCGTTGTCTATAAAGTAAAAGGGAACACCATCATATTCTAAATATTCTATCCCACAATATTGATTTCTCCATCCTACCTGAACATTAAAATGGCAACAATGCTTCATCATCATTTTAAATTCATATCTTATATCCTGATATTTTGGCATTATAACCCTCGCATCAATTCCAAGCCTTCTTAGTGCCTTAGGAAGGGCAAGGGAAACATCCGCAAGTCCCCCGGTTTTTAAAAAGGGATAGGCCTCCGCCGTTGCAAATAAAATCTTCATAAAATTCCCCCTTAAAGATGGATTCTGCTTCCTTTTTCTATAACAATAGGGTATTTGTTATCTCCTATTAAAACTTTATCATCCTCAATTATGACGTTTTTATCAATTATGACATTTTTTAGTTTAACATTTTTTCCTATGATGCACCTTGAAAATACTATAGAGTCAATAACTTCTGCTCCCTCTTCTATTATAACCCTTCTTCCTATTATGCTGTTTGAAACAAGCCCCTTTACAATGCTACCGCTTGCCATTATTGAATTTGTAATACTACATCCGTTTAAATACTTTGTAGGGGGCGAATCATAGGATTTTGTATATATGTTGCCATTTTTGCTACAAAGCTCCTGCATAACATCTCCATTTAAAAAGTCCATAGAAACTTTATAATAGGAAGATACGGAATTTATACATCCTAAATAACCTTTAAATTCATAGGCCCTTACGTCGTGATTTCTTACATGCTTGGATACATATTCCATAACGCTGGAGCAAATTCCATCCTGCATGCACTTATAGATAGCCTGTATTAAAAATTCCTTGCTCATAAAGAATATTTCCATAGAAACGTTTATAGTATCTCCCATTCCAAGGTTTTTCCCAACGCCAACTACTTTGCCGTTATCTATGTTTAAAACTTCACAATTTAAAAACATTTCATCATTATTAACTTTCTTATATACAATTGTAACGTCTGCACCAGACCTTTCATGTTCCTTTGCTATTTCTTCTAAATTAATATTGCAAATCATCCTTGATCTTGAAAGAACAACCTTTTCCTTCTTGCTTCTAAAAAAGTATTCCATGTTATATTTAAAGGCATTGACATCCTCTTCCACTAGCCTTTTTAATGTATGATTAAATATAAAAAGACCGTCGATTTTTCTGTTTAAATCCCAAGGTTTTCCTGTCCCTATATGGTCAACTAAGGACCTTGAGTTTCTTTCAACAAATATTCCTACATTGGTTATTCCACTATTTACCATGTTTGAAAGAACAAAGTCTATAACTCTGTATCTACCGAAGATTGGAATAGAAGCCAGTGGTCTATTTAATGTTAAACTTCTTATATTGCTCTCATCCTCATTAAGGAGTATAACCCCCATATAATCCCTTAGCATTATATCACCTCGTTACTCTTCAAAAATATTTTCCTTAACATCCCTTTTTTCCGGAACAAGAACTATTTCCTTGCCATTTCCAACTGTGACTCCTTCCCTAATCCTTGCTCCATTACCTACAACGCTTTTTATAACGGTTGCCCCATCTTCGATCCTTACATCCTGCAGGATAACAGAATCCCTAACAACGGCATTTTTACCTATATAAACTCCCCTTGAAATTATGGAGTTTTTAACTTCACCATAAATTGTGCAGCCATCAACTATCATAGAATTTTCTACAACTGCTTCAGGTCCTATATACTGTGGTGGTAGGGAATAATCAACGGCATAAATTTTATTTACTCCCTCATAAAGATCTAGCTGGCAGTCTTCCTTTAAAAGGTCCATATTGGCTTCCCAATAGCTCTCTACTGTTCCAACATCCTTCCAGTAGCCTTCAAATCTATAGGCATAGAGCTTTGCGCCTTCCTTTAACATCCTTGGGATCACGTTTTTGCCAAAATCGTTTGAAGAGGTTGGATCCTTTTGATCCTCCTTTAAAAAGTGCTTTAATCTATTCCAGTTAAAAACATATATTCCCATAGAGGCTAAATTGCTCTTTGGCTTTTTAGGTTTTTCTTCAAACTCATATATCCTTCCATCCTCGTGGGTATTCATAATGCCAAAACGGCTAGCCTCCTCAATTGGAACTTCAATTACTGCAATGGTGCAGTCTGCATTTTTCTCCTTATGATAGTCAAGCATTAAGTTATAGTCCATTTTATAAATATGGTCCCCTGAAAGGACAAGAACATATTCAGGGTTATAATAATCTATATAATTCATATTTTGATAAATCGCATCTGCCGTCCCCTTATACCAATTACCACCTGCCTCATGCTGATAGGGTGGAAGAATTCTAACTCCTCCAAACTTCCTGTCAAGATCCCAAGTCATTCCAATCCCAATATGGGCGTTTAATATAAGGGGCTGATACTGTGTTAATACCCCAACAGTATCTATGGATGAATTAGCACAGTTAGATAAAACAAAATCTATTATTCTATACTTCCCTCCAAAAGGCACTGCAGGCTTTGCATTGTTTTTAGTTAATGACTTTAATCTTGTTCCCTGGCCCCCCGCAAGGACCATAGCTATTATTTCCTTTTTACGCATTTTATTCACCCCTTCTTGTTTTTAAGACTATAAATGAATAGGGTGCTATTCTAATATTTATTGAATAGTCCCTTCCATGCCATGACTCCCTTAAAGATTTTATGCTGCCTTCGTTAATAAAATTACTTCCCGAATAAATATTTTTATCGCTATTGAAAACCTCTATATATTCATTTTCTTCAGGAACTCCTATTTTATAATCCTCATATTTTCCCCTTCCAAAATTGCATATAATAACTAAATAATCCTCCTTAGACCTTCTTATGAAGGATAAAATGCTTTGATTATTATTATTTGCATCGATCCATTCAAAACCTTCCCCTTTATGGTCAAGCTCCCAAAGGGCTTTATTTTCTAAATAAAATCTGTTAAGATCCCTTACATATCTTTTAAGGGAATCATGAATTGGGTATTTTAAGAGGAACCACTCTAATTCCTCATAAAATCTCCATTCTATAAACTGTGCGATTTCTCCCCCCATAAATAAAAGCTTTTTTCCGGGATGTGCCATCATGTAGCCATATAAAAGCCTAAGGTTTGCAAACTTTTCTTCATAGCTTCCTGACATTTTATCTATGAGGGATTTTTTCCCATGAACTACCTCATCGTGGGATAAGGGAAGAATGAAGTTTTCAGAATAAGCATACATCATTGAAAAAGTTAAAAGGTTATGGTTATATTTTCTTTCCTCATCATTCATCGTCATATATCTTAAGGTATCGTTCATCCATCCCATGTTCCATTTATAATTAAACCCAAGGCCTCCATCATAGGTGGGATATGTAACTAATGGCCATGCTGTTGACTCCTCCGCTATCATAAGTGGATTATCAACATTTAAGAAAATGGCTTTATTTAGTTTTTTCAAAAACTCAACCGCATCTAAATTTTCAATGCCTCCAAATTTATTTCTTATATTCAAATGCTCTTTACCAAAGTTTAAATAAAGCATTGCTGCAACCGCATCAACCCTAAGGCCATCCACGTGAAATTCCTTAAACCAATAAAGGGCATTGGAGATTAAAAAGCTCTGGACATGACCCTTTGAATAATCAAAATTAGCTGTTCCCCAGTCAAAATTATCTCCTATCATTGGGTCTTCATGTTCGTAAAGATGTGCCCCATCGAAATTATAAAGTCCGTGCTCGTCCCTGCAAAAATGTCCCGGTGCCCAGTCAAGAATTACTCCAATTCCCTCCCTGTGCATTTTATCTATAAAATATTTAAAATCCTCGGGAGTTCCGTATCTTGATGTTGGGGAGAAATATCCCGTAATTTGATAACCCCAGGAAGCATCTAAAGGATGTTCCATTATAGGTAAAAGCTCTACATGGGTATATCCCATTTCCTTGACATATTTAGAGAGCTCATCGGCAATTTCTCTGTAGTTTAAAAAATCTTCTCCCTTCTTTTTCCACGAACCTAAGTGAACCTCATAAATATTTAAGGGACTTTTAAAATAGTTTATGCTTTTTCTTTTTTCCATCCATTCGCCATCCTGCCACTTATAGTCTTTATCTTCATATACTATAGATGCAGTATTTGGCCTTAACTCAGAAAACCTTGCATATGGGTCAGCCTTTAAAACTTTAGTCCCATCGGCCTTTATTATTTCATACTTGTATAAATCTCCTTCTTTTATATTTTCATTAAAGAGCCACCAAAACCCAGAATCTAAAACCTTTATCATTTTATGATTATCCCCATTCCAACCGTTAAAATCTCCAACCACTCTAACTTCCCTTGCCTTTGGTGCATATGTTATAAAAACTGCACCTTTTTTGCCTTGATGCTCAACTATTCTACTTCCTAGAAACTCATATGCATTAAAATGTTCTCCCCTTAAATATTTATTTATATCAGAAGCATAAATCGTATGTCTTCTTTTCACCTTTATCCCCCCAAACCCTAAAGTTTTATTTATAATTATACAACATAATTCATAAATTACCAGAATTTTAACTAAATCTTAACTCAAATTCAATCTCGTCTTTAATTGGAATTTCATAGTTGCCTATAAGTGGTATCTGGGGCTTTATACATCTTGCCCTTTTGACGGCATCTTTATAAATAGCAACCATTTCAAACCCATTTTTTTGATAAAACTTCATGGCATCTATATTATCATTGGTGGTTATTAAAAAAATCCTTTGGCATTCTTTCTTTGCAATGCTAGTTAATTCCTTTAAAAGTTTGGAACCCACCCCAATATTTTTAACTAAGCTCTCTAATAGAACTATTTCACATTCAGCCTTTTCTATGCTGTATATTAAAAAACCCAATATTTCGCCTTCTGAAACTGCGATAAGCCATGGAAGTTCAATTATCCTGTGGACTTTTCCCTTTGAAAGGATTATATCAGAACCCCATTCCCTTTTAATGCCCTCCATTAATACTTTTTTTTCTTCAATATCTGCATATTTTATTATTATATCCTTCTTATCATAGTTAAAAATTTGCTCAACCAAGTTTTTAAATTCATCATACATTTTAAGTCCTTTAAGTTCCTCCAGAGCCTTTACTAAGCTTTCATAATACCATTTTTGATCCTCATATCCTGCATTAAACTTTTCCCAAACCTTTTTCCCAAGCCTTTTATAATCCCTATAGGTGCTTCTTATGTTGCTCAGTTTATCGGCACAAATTAGCATTTTAATATCCCTTGAAGCCCCTTTTACAAATTCTATTGTATGCTCCTTTCTTTCCCTCCAAGTTTTTATCTCTTCTTCTTGTGTTAATTTTTCCTTTGTTTTAACCTTTAAAGGCTCAGAAGCTGCAAGGATAAGATCTATTGTCCTTCTGCTGAAATTATTTTTTAACTTGTTTAAAAGCTCCTCCCTATTTCCTGTAGTATCTTCAAGCGTATCATGTAAAATAGCAGCATTTAAAAGCTCCTCATCTGCACCGTTTTCGTAAAGTATTATCGCAACCTCAATCGGATGAATTATATATGGAATGGAAGAGCCCTTCCTTAGCTGTTTCTTATGGACATCCCATGCAATTTTTAAAGCTAAAAAATTCATCTTAACACCTCGCCGCTGCCAATTTTTGTTTATTATTTATATTTTAATAAATAAAAAAATATTAGGCAACAAAAAATGCCGCCTAATATCCGAAGGTTTTTTTAACTTCTTTTAGCATTTTTCTTATCTGAAGATCATATGGACATCTTGTTTCACATATTCCACATTCTCTACAATCAGAAGCATGGGCTTTTAAATTATTATATCTTTCCTTTGCCCAATCCTTAAGGTCGTAATTAACATAATATCCCCTTAATATGAAGCTAAATGGAATATCAATCCCCTGTGGGCATGGTGCGCAGTAACCACATCTTCTGCAAAATTCCTTATCCATTTCTTTATAAATATTATCGCAAAGTTCTATTTCATCCTTAGTTATTTCCTCCTTGCTTGCAGATACATTCTCAATAACTTCTTGTATGCTTGCCATTCCAGGGATTGCTGTTGAAATAAAATCATCCTTTAAAATAAATTTTAAAGCAAGTTTCCCATCGGATAAAACCCCACCAGCCATTGGTTTCATTGCAATAATGCCAATATTTCTTTCCTTTGCTAGTTTAAAAGTTTCAATAGCTTGTCTTTCAACAACGTTATATGGATACATAATGGTTTCAACTAATGGATTTTCTATCATATGTTTTAACATATCAAGGCTATGGGAAGTTACCCCGATATGCCTTATTATCCCCTTTTCCTTTGCCTCTAATAATGCCTTTAGTGCTCCATTTTCACCAAAAGCTTCTTTATATGAAGCAATATCCTTTACATTATGAAGCTGATATAAATCAATATAATCCGTATTCAAATTCTTAAGGCTTATTTCTATATCCCTTTTCATATCTTCATAGCTTCTTGCCATTGATTTAGTAGCAATTATCCAATTTTTTCTTCTTCCCTTTAGGGCCTTTCCAATATATTCTTCACTGCAGGAGTAAGCCCTTGCTGTATCTATAAAATTTATCCCCGTCTCCTCTGCCTTATGAATAACCTTTGCTGCCTCTTCTTGAGTTAACTTTTGAATTGGAATTCCTCCAAACCCTATTTCTGAGACCTTAAGATGGGTTTTCCCTAAAACTCTATATTTCATGAACACTTTCCCCCCAAATTGCTTCATATTATATCCTTTCTTTGACTGTCTTATTTAATTTCTCTACAATATTATTATAGCACTTTATAAACTTTATTGTAAGCAAAAACACCAAAGGATTGACTTAATAAGATAAAGCTCATTTTTTGTAGAATTTTGCGATATTTAATTTGCAGGAAAAATTGCAAATGTGTTGAATAATTATATGTGGTTGAATTTTAAAACAGTAGGTGGTAATATGAAAAACTCCGAATGCGAATGTAGATGTTTAAATGAGGTTATTTACGAGATGTTCAAAAAAAGCCCAAATGCTGTAATTTTGTCTGATAAAAACGGAGATATTTTACTTAAAAATAACACCTTTAATACTTTATTTAAAGGCAATCCTTCAAATATATTTAAGGCTTTGAATATTAATTCAAAGCAAGTTATTTCAGAACTTAAAATAAAAGGAGAATATGTAATAGAAAAGATTAGTCTTTTACTTAATGATTGCACATATTATTTTAAAGCAAATTTTTATTTTATTTGCCTTAAAGAAAAAGAATATATCGCCCTTATATTAAACAATATAACAGAACCAATTCTAATGGCCAAAAAGATCGAAGATGATGAGGCAATGCTAAAAAAAATATTTAATGGAATAGAAGATATGATATTTATGACGGATTTAGAATGTAAAGTCACTTACTATTCCGCATCTGTTAGCAGAATACTCGGATATGATTCTAAAGAATTGATCGGGACAAATCTTCAATCTATAGTTCATCCAGAAGATCTAGATGAAGCAAAAAAGAAATTTTATTCTTATTTGAACGGGGAACCGATTATAGATAATGTAAATTATAGGCTTTTAAGTAAAAATGGAGAATATATTTGGGTTTCTTTTTCCCATATATCCTTCATAGAAGAAAAAGGCAAAAAAAATAGAACGATTATAATCTTAAGAGAAATTGCTGAAAGACTAAGACTTCAAATGGAATGGGAAAGACTTTCAAAGGAGCTTGAATATGAAAAGTTAAAAAGCGAATTTATATCAAAGGTATCCCACGAACTAAGAACTCCATTGAATGTCATATATGGTATAGTTCAGCTTCTTGAAATATTTAGAAAAAACGATGCTACCTTCATTGAAAACTATGATAAATTTTATCCTGTGTTAAAACAAAATATGTATAGGCTTTTAAGGCTGACAAATAATATAATAGATCTTACTAGTATTGATGCTGGATGTATGGGGCTTAATCTTGAAAATGTAAATATCGTTAGCCTAATTGAGGATATATGCACATCCGCAAATAATTATTTTAATGACAAAAATATAAAAATAATATATAACCCCCATTTTGAAGAAAAGTATATCGCCTGCGATGTTGAAAAGATTGAAAAGATAATTTTAAACATCTTATCAAATGCAATTAAATTTTCAAAGAAAGATAAAAAAATATTTGTAGAGGTTTCAGAGGAAGAGGATAATATATTAATAATAATAAAGGATAATGGAATTGGAATCCCAGATGAGCTACAAAAGGTTATCTTTGATAGGTTTAAGCAGGCGGATTTTAGCTTCACAAGGAAAAACGAAGGAAGTGGAATAGGTCTTTCTATAGCACAGGAATTTGTTAAAATGCATGGGGGAGAAATAACTTTAAACAGCAAAGAAGGTGAGGGTTCTGAGTTTATAGTAAGACTTCCTAAAAATTACATTCAAGATGAGGTAGCTGCCACTAAAATAGTTAACAAAAATCATCTAGAAACAGTTAATATCGAGTTTTCAGATATCCAGTAGGGAAACCCTACTGGATATATTTATGCACATTTTTTATGTGTTCCTCATAGGTCTTACTAAACACATGGCCATTTCCTGACAATACGTAGTAAAGGTATTGATGTTTTTCTGGATTTAAGGCAGCTTCTATGGATTTTATTCCTGGTGATGCTATAGGCCCTGGAGGAAGACCTATGATCTTATAAGTATTATATGGCGATTCAAATTTATAGTCTTTGTAATAGAGCCTGTTTATATGCTTTTCCCCTTTTGTTATCGCATATATAACCGTTGCATCAATCTGCAAAGGCATGTTCCTCTGCAATCTATTATAAATTACGCCGGATATCCTTCTTCTTTCTTCATCATTATAGCTTTCCTTTTCAATTAATGAAGCAATAGTTATAACTTCCCTTAAGGATAAGTTTAATTCCTTTTGCCTTTTTATAAATGGCTTGTATTTATTAATAAACCTTTCAAACATAATGTTTATTATTTCCTTTGAGGTTAAATTGTAAGGAATATAATAGGTATCCGGATACAAATAACCTTCAAGCTCATAATAGGCATTTTTATCTAATTGAATTAATCCTTCTTTATCAAAATCCGAAATCTTTGCATTTAACAAATCTTCCTTCTTTAATAATCCCTTTTCTTCTAATTTTTTTGCTATCTGATAAAGATTATACCCTTCTGGAATAGTAACTATAGCAAAGTCCGACTTTCCCGATGTTAGTTTTTTAAATAAAAAGTCTAAATCTTTATTGGTGGAAATTATATAGTTCCCAACCATTATGTTCCTATCAAATCCTTTTATTTTTGCATAATAAAGAAAAAAATTTTTTGATCTTATAACCTTTTTATTAAGTAAATATTCAGCTATTTTATTAATACTATCCCCCTGTTTAACTATAAAATAAACTTCTGATTTGTTGTAAAGCCTCATGTTGACTTTATAATAATATGTAAAACCCAAAAATAAAAATACAAACAAAAAAAATACACCAATAAATTTATAATGCCTTTTCATAACCTCACTCCTAAATAGTTCTCATATATATTATACAACAATATATGCATTATAAAATAAATTTTTTAAGCCCCGTGAAGGATTTCTTTGGATTCGCTTTATCGCTTGAGCTATCTGTCCCTTTTTAGTCCTTCCGGGGCTTTTTATAAGATTATTCCTTTAAAATTATTTTTGGCACATATCTAAAAAATATTTATGAAATTCAAGATTATCCGTAAGCTCTGGATGGAAGGCTGTAGCAAGCATATTCCTTTGCCTTGCTGCAACTATTTTACCTCCAACACTGCCTAAAATTGTAACATCATCTGATAATATTCTTGAAATATAAGGTGCTCTAATAAAAACCAAAGGAATTGGATTATTTGAAACTCCATTTATTATAGCATTTTCAATAAAGCTATTTATTTGGCTGCCAAAGGCATTTCTTTCCACCTCAATGTCCATAACTTCAAGATGTCTCCTTGTATCGTTTTTTATTTCCTTTGCAAGCAAAATCATACCTGCACAGGTCCCCCAAACTGGTAGGCCTTCTTTTATGAGCTTTTTAAGTTTATCTTTAATACCATTTTCTGAAATTATTTTCCCTATAGTCGTGCTCTCTCCACCTGGTAAAATAATGCCATCTATATCATCTAAATCCTCTTTCTTTTTAACCTCTATCGTTTGAACACCTAAAGCTTTAAGATGGTTTATATGTTCTATAACCCCACCTTGGATTGACAAAACCCCAATTTTCATAATTACCAACCTCTTTCTGAAAGGGAAGTTTCTATTTCCTTAACATCAAGTCCAAACATAGGCTCCCCTAAGTCTTCTGAAATTTCAGCTAAAACCTTTGGATCATTGTAATAAGTAGTTGCAAGAACTATTGCCCTTGCTCTTTTTTCAGGATTTTGGGATTTAAAAATGCCAGAACCTACAAAAACGCCTTCAGCACCAAGCTGCATCATTAATGCAGCATCGGCTGGTGTTGCAATTCCACCTGCAGCAAAATTAACAACCGGAAGCTTTCCCTCCCTCCAAACATATTCAACAAGGTGATAAGGTGCCTCAAGTTCCTTTGCAATGGTCATAAGTTCTTCATAGGGTGCATTTTTTACTCTTCTTATATCATCCATGATTTGTCTTAAGTGCCTTACTGCCTCTACTACATTTCCCGTTCCTGCTTCTCCCTTTGTTCTTATCATTGCTGCACCTTCGCCAATTCTTCTTAGAGCCTCACCTAAATTTCTTGCACCGCATACAAAGGGAACCTTAAAAGCCCATTTGTTTATATGATATTTATCATCAGCAGGAGTTAAAACTTCGCTTTCATCTATATAATCTATCTCTAAGGCCTCCAGAATTTGTGCCTCAACAAAATGTCCAATTCTACACTTTGCTATTACCGGAATTGAAACAGCCGATTTTATTTCCTTAATCAATTTAGGATCTGACATCCTTGCAACCCCGCCCTGCCTTCTAATATCAGCTGGAACCCTCTCAAGGGCCATTACAGCACATGCACCTGCTTTTTCAGCAATTTCTGCCTCTTTAGCATTCGTAACGTCCATTATTACGCCACCCTTTAGCATCCTCGCAAGATCAGCATTTAATTTAAACCTTTCCATAAATTCCCCTCCTTATATGTATCGATACAATTCGCTTTTAAATATTTCATAATTATTCTAGCATTGTTTTTAAATTAGTCAATATTGTTTTCATACATTGTTATTTGTCAAAAAATAAATAAATATTGTATTTGGGTCAAAAATTTTATATACTATTTAGGCATATTCTTTTCAAGGGGAGATATTATGTTTTACAAAGGAGCCCTCAGCAAGATAAATAAAGGAGGATTTTGGAACATGCTTGTGATTGATGGTGTTGTTGGTGCTGGTAAAACCACATTGATGAAAATATTAAAAGAAGAAGGCTTTGTTCCCTTTGAGGAACCTGTATATAATAACCCTATCTTGGAAAAGTTTTATTACGATAGGCATAGATATAGTTTTCCTTTGCAGATATTTTTTCTAAATAAAAGATTTAAACATATCAAGGAAGCCTCAAAGGTAGAAAACGCTGTAATGGACAGAAGTATATATGGCGACGTTATATTCGCTAAGATGCTGATGGAAAGCGGCGAGATGTCCCCTGAGGAATTTGAACTTTACATAGAGCTATTCGAAAACATGATAGAACATTGCCACCCTCCAAAGCTCATGGTTTACCTTGAAATTTCTGTAGATGAGGCAATAAGAAGGATTAACCTAAGGGGAAGATCTTATGAAAAGATAGTTGAAAGGGAATATTGGGAAAGATTAAATAGACATTACAAAGAATACTTCGATCAATATTCAATATCACCAATTCTTAAAATAAACGTAGACAACCTTGATTTTGAAAATAATTTAGAACACCGCCAAATTGTTATTAATAAAATTAAAGAATATCTTAAAAAATAACTTGGGCAATCTTTTTAGGTTGCCCTTTTTATATTCTTCTAATTTTGAATAAAATGCCTTTTTATAGAAAAAATATTAATAAAAACAAACTAATGGAGTATGAATATGTGGAAAATATTAAAAAAGCCTAATCCCGGCACTAAAATTTCTCCTAATATCCATGATAATTTAAAAACAATTAAGGAAATTTTTAAAAAAGATAAAACATTTGTTGCTAGATGCTTTGAGAAAAATAATAAAACTTTATGTTTGATTTATATCAATGGCATGGTAAAAGAAGATATTATTAACAGGGACATCATAGCACGAATTTTGGACAGCAAAATAGAAAGAAATAAACTTTCTTTATTAAATTATTTAGAAAGGCACATATTGTCAACAAGCCATCTTGAAAAAAGTCAAGACCTTGAATATGCAATTAGTTCAATCCTTATGGGTAAAGCAGTTTTATTCATAGATGGTGAATTAGAAGTTCTAATTTTTAATGTAAAAGAGAATAACTTACGTTCTATAGAAGAACCTTCCTCCGAAACAATAGTCAGAGGACCAAGGGAGGGTTTTAATGAATCTTTAATTACCAATCTTCATCTTATAAGGAATCGAATACCTCATCCAGATTTAAAGTTTGTTTTTAAGGAAATTGGCAGATACACAAAAACCCCCATTTGTATTGCATATATATCAAGCATTGCTTCAGATAAAATACTTCAAGAGGTCAAAAAAAGGCTAGATGAGATCAATATTGACGGAATATTGGATTCTGGATATATTGCAGATTTAATTTGTGACCATCCTCTATGCACCTTTCAAACAATTGGCTATACAGAAAGACCTGATGTTGTCTGCGGAAAACTATTAGAAGGAAGAATTGCTATTGTAGTTGACGGTTCTCCTTTTGTTTTAACATTACCATATTTATTTTTAGAGACCTTTCAATCTAATGAGGATTATTATACCCACTGGGCTTTAGCATCATTTAACCGAATTTTAAGGTTATTAGGATTTTTCCTATCTACAACCATTCCTTCTTTATATGTAGCACTAGCAAACTACCATCAAGAGCTTTTACCTACTCCTTTACTTCTTAGCATTGCTGCTGCAAGAGAAGGTGTTCCTTTTCCAACAATTGTTGAAGCCTTTAGTATGATCATTATCTTTGAAGTCCTTAGGGAAGCTGGGACAAGACTTCCAAAGCCTGTCGGGCAGGCAGTTAGTATAGTTGGCGTTCTTGTTATAGGTGAAGCAGCTGTAGGAGCAAGATTTGTAAGTGCTCCAATGGTTATTATTACTGCCCTTACTGGAATTACTGAATTTTTAATCCCACAGTTAACAGCATCTGTAATATTGTTTAGATTTATTATTCTTTTCTTTACAGCTTTTTTAGGTCTCTACGGAACTATGTTTGGACTAGTTATTATGTTTATTCAACTTTTTTCCATGAAAAGTTTTGGAGTGCCATATACACTTCACTCCTTTACAATAGATTTTCAAAACATAAAGGATACTGCTATTAGAGTGCCATGGTGGGCTATGAAGTTGAGGCCTATTATATTAGGAGCAAAAAACAAAGTTAGAAATAAATCTAAATTTATAGCAAGGGGAAAGTATAATGGTAAAAACAATTAAATTAACTCTTCTATCTTTTATAATTCTTTTATTAACCTCGTGCTGGAACTACAAAGAAATCGATAAAATTGCACCTGCTGCTGGTGTATCCTTCGACTATGATGAAAAGAAAAATTCTTATATTTTAACTGTTGAAATTGTAAATCTTAAAAATACAAGCACTGGAACTGAATTATTGCCGGAATACTTTACATCAGAAGGGAAAACAATACTTGATGCGATTAGAAATATGATTTCTGTAAGCGGTCGAAAGATATATTGGTCCCATGCAAAGGTGGTATTTATTAGCGAAAAAATTGCCAAAAGAGGAATAATCGATGTCCTTGATTTTATAGAAAGGGATACGGAAGTTAGAACTGACATGAAAATCGTTCTAGTAAAAGGTAAAAAGGCTAGTGAAATTTTTAATACCTCCAATAAACTTGAAAAAATCGTATCATATCATGTTGATGAGATGTTAGAAAACTCAATATATCTTTCTAAGTATCCAAAGATTGAACTTTGGGACCTTATAAATCAAATTCAATTTGATATTTCTACTGCTATACTTCCAGTTGCATATATAGTTGAAGATAACGATAGGAAAATAATCAACATTTCTGGTTCAGCAATTTTTAAAGAAGCTAAAATGATTGCATTCTTAAATGATGCAGATACTAAAAACCTTCTCTTTTTACGAAATAAAGTCTATGGAGGAATTCTCCCCTTAAATAATGTTCTAGGAACAGAAAGCAGTGTATCCTTTGAAATTTATAAATCCAAAACAAAAGTAAAACCTATTTTAATTGATAATAAAATTTTGTTCAAAATTAATTTATCTGTCGATGTTGCATTAAAAGAAGTTTCTGGGCAAATAGATTTCATCGAAGAAAAAAAACTTGAAAGCCTTAAAAATTATGCACAAGAAAAAATAAAAAATGATATACTAAATACTTTCTATTATGTAAGGGATACATACAATCTGGATGTATTCGGCTTTAGCAAATTAGTAAAAATTAATTATCCTCAGTTTTGGAAAAACAATATAGATAGATGGGAATCACTATTTAGTAATTCAGAGCTAGATATTGATATCAAACTAAACATTATAGGAACTTCAACAACAAATAAAATAATCAAGGTAGGGAAATGATAATGGCAAAGACAATTGTTACAATATTAGCATATTTGATTCTTTTTTTATTAGATTTTTTAAACGTTTTTAATACAAAGGATAAAAAAAGATTTCAGTATACCTTCTTTTTTATTTTTCTGCCTTTATATTGAGCCTATTAATTTCACTTGACATAAGAATTCCCAGTTTAGATTTAACTATTAAAAAAATATTTTTTGATTGAGGTAGATATGATGAAAAGAGAAACTATTTCAACAAGGCAAGGAATTTATATTATGTCGATGTTCATAATCGGAAGTTCGGTTATTATTGGTGTTGGCGGAAAAGCAAAAAATGATGTTTGGCTTGCTATTATAATAGCTATTTTGTCTTCATTAGTAGTTTCATATATTTATTCTCAAATATTAAATAGCTTTCCTGGAATAGATTTTATTGATATTCTAAAAAAATTATTTGGAAGATTCTTAGGCCGAATCATTGGAGTAGTTTTTGTTTGGTTTTCCTTTCACCTAGGTTCACTAGTAATAAGGGATTTTGGTGAATTCATTAAAACTGTTGGTCTGCCCAATACACCTAATTCAATTATTATGGCTTTTGCTGCAATTTTGGCTACAATTTCTGTTAGAAGCGGTATAGAAATGATTGGAAGAGCTTGCGAGGTATTTTTTTGGCTGCTTATAAGCATTTTATTTATTACCGTTCCTTTTTTGTTACCTAAAATGGAAATAAACAACCTCCGTCCTTTTCTTTATGATGGGATAAAACCTGTAATATCAGGTTCCTTTAGCTTATTTTCCTTTCCCTTTGCAGAAACTGTCGTATTTTTATTTGTTCTTCCATATATAAACAAAAAGGAATATTATAAAGTATATTCTTCAGCTATACTCATTTCAGGAAGTATTCTAATTATAACATCATTGAGAAACATAATGGTTATTGGTGCGGATACTTTATCAAGAAATTATTTTGCATCCTATACCGTTGTTAGCCGAATAAAAGTTGGGGATTTTTTTCAAAGAATTGAAAGTTTTGTTGCCATAGCCTTTTCCTTTTATGCCTTTGCAAAAATCAATGTCTGCCTTTATGCTACTTCAATTGGAATATCAAAAATATTCGGATTTGATGATTACCGTTTTCTAGTAACACCTGTTGGACTTCTTATGTTAAACTATTCAATTATTTCTTATGAAAATATTATGCAGTTATTTGATTGGGCTGCTAAAATATGGCCTTATTACGCCCTCCCCTTTGAAGTAATAATTCCGTTCATAATCTTTATTTATATTAAAGTTACTAAAAAGTAAATAGCACTAATAATTAATATTAAGTTGTTTTGTATAATTATATATGTCAATATCTTTTGAAAATGTCACCTAAAAATAATTTAAAATAAAGTTAATTATCGTATGAAAATGTCATTTAGATGGGTAAAAATTAGGGGGCTTTGCCCCCTAGAACCCCCATCCTCGCCGGAAGGCAGAGGGGCAGATTAAACTGCCCCTAAAAGGCAATAGGATACTATGCCGCCTGATGTCAAGGCCTTTCGCGGCATAAACGGGTGCCCTCCCACAAGTGGTCCCCTCCCATTTATTCCACGGTGCCTTGACATCACCCGACTAACAGTCCTATTATCAAAAGCTAACATTTACCCTAAATTTTTGTATCTGTCAACAAAATTATCTTTACCGAGGAAAATTTCCTCAAGCATACTTAAAATTTCTTGATCGCTTTCATCATAGACGATGGGCTTAACTAAATTACGTCCATATTTGTAATAATGGTCTTCTGGCGGTCTGTAGGTGTTTTTCTCCTTCTTAACGGAATCAGTAGAAGATTTTTTAGGCTTTGAAAATATTTCAGTATCGTAAATTACCCCCTTGTATTCGACCTGAACACCTGTTAAACTATTAATGAATACATTAATAGTTGCTCGGGTCGGTATTGGAGGCTGATTGTTCTTTTGAAGGATTTTAAACTGTTTTCCGTAGTAGGAGAAAACGCCGCCATTATCGACCTTTCTTTTTTCCTTCACGCAGAGAATAGAATTAAGGTTTATGTCACTACTAAGTGGTCTTAAAGCAGATTCATCAGATAAAGGCTC
>NZ_CAKP01000008.1 GCF_000297115.1 Caloramator australicus RC3
TATAAGTGMMTKTATCAAGGTAATTTCATACCATCATAGTGTAAAATTATTGTAGGACGAAAAAGGACAAAAAATTTAAAAGAGACAACCCCTGTGGTAAAATAAAAAGTGGAAAAAACACAAATCAATAAGGGGGTGTCTCTTTTGAATAATATTATACAACATGATATTATACAACAACATTTAATAAATTTCACTACTAAATTAATAAAAAATGTAGAAGAAATGCTGTCAAAAGAATGGGATTTTACAAAACTTGTTGAGGTAGTTAAAGAATCGACTGATGAACTTGGAAGGAATATAATAAAAGACTTTTTAGAAGAATTAGATAAAGCGATTAAAGAAGATGATAAGAGAAAAAAGGAATGGATAGTTGAAAGAAAAGACAAGAAAAGTATTATTACGCTCCTAGGAGGAATAGAATATTCAAGAACATACTACAAATCAAGAAAGAGCGGAGAATATAGATATTTACTTGATGATGTTATAGGTATAAGGAAACATGAGAAGGTGGATAAAGAAGTAAAGATAAGGCTTGTAGAGAATGCAATCAACATGTCCTACGAAGAAAGTAGCAAGGTAACATGCAAAGAGAAGCTAAGTAGGCAAACGGTATTTAATGCAATAAGGCAGGTAGGGGAAGTAGAGGTAAAGAGAGAAGTAAAAGAAAAAAGGAAGGTAAGGGTATTATACATAGAAGCGGATGAAGATCATGTTGCACTGCAGAATGGCAAAAAGGAGATGCCAAGGCTTGTCTATGTTCATGAAGGAAGGCAAGAGAGGAATGGAAGGAATGAATTAAAAAATGTATATTACAAAGCATACGTAGGAGTAGAAGCAGAAGAAATATGGATAGATGTAGCGAATTATGTGTATGAGAATTATGAAATAGAGAGCATAGAAAAGATATATATAGCAGGGGATGGGGCAAGATGGATAAAGGAAGGGATAGAGTGGATTCCAAAAGCGAAATTTGTATTAGACAGATATCATTTAAACAAATACATAATAAGAGGGACAGCAAAGAGAGAAGAATATAGGGAAAAGATATGGAAAGCCATAAATGAAGGAGATAAGAAGGGTTTAAGGGAAATATTTAAGGAGCTTGCAAGTAAAGCAGAAACTAATACAGAAAAAGAAAGGATAAAAGAAGTAAGAAGGTATATATTAAACAACTGGGAAGGGATAGAAATATATAAAGATGACGATGATGTAATAGGATGCAGCGCAGAAGGGCATGTAAGCCATGTATTATCGGCGAGATTAAGCAGCAGGCCATTAGGATGGAGCAAGGAAGGATTAAAGATAATGGCAAAGCTAAGGGTATTTAGCAAGAATGGAGGAAATTTAAGGGAAATAAGTGTGTTTAAGGAAGATGAAAAAGCCTTCAAGGTAAGTAAGAAGAAAATAAAAGAAGCGATAAGAAAGATAAATAAATCTTCACGTGAAGTTATGAATAATATAACGATATTGAACATAGGGAAAGTAACGCCAATTTACAGGATATTAAAATCAATAAAATATGAAAATATAATTTAAGTTTTTTAAATTTAACAAACGCCTTGAAACTAGCTAATTTAAGGGGTTGTCTATAAAAATTAACCTACAATATCTTGACACTATCAAGCATGTTAAAGACAAAAACATATAAATAAGG
>NZ_CAKP01000007.1 GCF_000297115.1 Caloramator australicus RC3
GGATAGAAATATATAAAGATGACGATGATGTAATAGGATGCAGCGCAGAAGGGCATGTAAGCCATGTATTATCGGCGAGATTAAGCAGCAGGCCATTAGGATGGAGCAAGGAAGGATTAAAGATAATGGCAAAGCTAAGGGTATTTAGCAAGAATGGAGGAAATTTAAGGGAAATAAGTGTGTTTAAGGAAGATGAAAAAGCCTTCAAGGTAAGTAAGAAGAAAATAAAAGAAGCGATAAGAAAGATAAATAAATCTTCACGTGAAGTTATGAATAATATAACGATATTGAACATAGGGAAAGTAACGCCAATTTACAGGATATTAAAATCAATAAAATATGAAAATATAATTTAAGTTTTTTAAATTTAACAAACGCCTTGAAACTAGCTAATTTAAGGGGTTGTCTATAAAAATTAACCTACAATATCTTGACACTATCCCTCATCATTTATATTTTTATCTTTAGCAAGTTTTGCTATATAATTTTTTTGATTTTGTGTTGCATAGTCAACCTTTTCTTCTTTAACTTCAACATTTTCATCTGTAATGAGCATTTCCTCCATGTCTTCAATGTCTTGAGTAAAAATTCCAGAAGTCCTTGTCGCTGATAGAGTAGCATCTATTAAGGCTCTTTTTTTGGCCATTTTTAATATGGTGTTTACAATTGTATAGGGATTTTGTCTTGCAAATTTTGTTTCTTTGCTATTGCAGGAACCTAATCCTTCAGAAATTATTTCCCCAGTTTTTTTACTTCTTAAGGAACACTTGCAAAGATAGTAGAAAAAACCTTCCTTCCAGTTTTCAACTTTTTCCAGTATATCAACGTTTATTGTAAAGCCATATAGATTACACAGCTTTTCAGCCCCAGGTTTAAATAAACTAGGTTTGGGGCTTCCTGGAATTTTACCGTAATCTTCTCCTTCCTTCATTTGGCTTTTTATAAAATTTTGTATAAGTTTAAATTGTTCTATTTCTCTTTCTATTATCTTTTCGTTAAGGGATTCTCTTTCATCATATATAATTAAATTTTTTTCTAGGTTATCCATTTTTACACCTCCACCTCTTAATTATATTATACTTCATTGAGAGAGTTTTAAAATAAAAACTGCTAATAATAAATACTAAATTTATTTGAATATTATCACAAATTTTTTGGTTGTGAATAGAATAATTAAAAATATCAAGGGGGATAGGTTATATGCTTATAGAAAAAGATTGTCTAATAGTATATTTATTGGAACGTCTATATGTCATGGTATTAAAAATTGATGCTAATAAAAGTGATGATTATGAAAGGGGATATATAAAAGGATTTAAGGATTGTATTGAGGAAGTAAACAAATATCAGGAGTATATAAATAAAAAAGGTGGCATATAAGCCACCTTTGGTGCCGAAGGCGGGAGTCGAACCCGCACGGGTGTTACCCCACCGGATTTTGAGTCCGGCGCGTCTGCCAGTTCCACCACTTCGGCAAGGACATTTATATATTAACATGGAATTTTATTTCAGTCAATATATTATTTATTATTTTTTGCCCTTCTTGGTTTTGGCTTTGGTCTGCCAATGACCTCCTTTTTTTTGTTTATTTTTTCAAAACTAATAAGATCAACAAAGGTTAAAGTAATTAACGAAACGATAATCATTTGAAGCCATTGAACAATAGGAAGTTTATAAAGATTACCTAAAAACGGAGGTAAAATAAAGAATATGATAAGTAATATGATTAAATGATGCTTTTTAACATTGTATTTAAAAATATAGGGACGCAAAAAATTAAAAAGAACTAATGAAATCAATACGATAGCTAAAATAATTCCAAGTTGAGTCCAGAACATATTATTCCCCTTTCATAAAAAAGTAAAGCAGTTACAAAAATTATTATACCAATAAATGAATATATTAACAATATCAATTTATATTGAGTTGTGGTAAAATATTCTTAGGTTAGAAGTGAAATACAAAATAAGTCAAAAAATGTCGAAAAGGTGATGGGTATGTTAAGATTTTTAGATGCAGGTGAATCCCATGGCAAAATGTTAGTGGCTATCATAGAAGGATTTCCATCAAATGTTGAAATAAATATAGAAAATATAAATCGACAGTTAGCAAGAAGACAAAGGGGATACGGTAGAGGAGGAAGAATGCTTATAGAAAATGATAAAATTGAAGTGATATCAGGGATAAGAGGTGGCAAAACTACCGGGGCACCAATATGCATAGCTATTCATAACAAAGATTATGAAAATTGGAAAGAAATCATGGATATAGAAAAGGAATATAAGGAAAAGATTATTGTTCCAAGGCCAGGCCATGCAGATCTTAATGGAATTTTAAAATATAATTTGGATGATATAAGAAACGTTATTGAAAGGGCAAGCGCAAGAGAAACAGCAATAAGAGTTGCAGTTGGTGCAATTTGTATGGAACTTTTAAAAATTTTTCACGTCAAATTTATTAGCAGGACGGTTAGAATTGGTAATGTTGCCGATGATTCAATAATTGAGGAATATTCAGATGAAATATTAAATAGAATAGAAAAGTCCCCAGTAAGATGTTTAGACAAAGAAAAAGAGCAGGAAATGATAAATTTGATTGAAAATATTAAAGAGGCTGGTGATACCCTGGGGGGAGCTGTAGAAGTTATAGCCTTTAATGTTCCACATGGACTAGGTAGCTATTCCTTTTATGATAGAAGGATGGATTATATGATTTCAGGAGCAATGATGTCTATCCAGGGAGTTAAAGCGGTAGAAATTGGAGATGGTTTTGAAGCTCCAAATATTTTAGGAAGCCAGTTTAATGACAAAATAACTTATGAAGGTGGAAGCTTTAAAAGAAAAAGCAACCACTTAGGAGGAATTGAAGGTGGAATAACAAATGGTATGCCGCTTGTTGTTCGCCTTTATATGAAGCCGATTCCTTCCATAAGACAAGAATTTGAAACGGTTAATTTATTGGGAGAAAAAGTAAAAAGCAGATACGAAAGATCTGATGTTTGCGCTGTTCCAGCTCTAGCAGTAGTTGCTGAAAACGTATTGGCCTTTGAAATAACAAAAGAAATATTAAATAAATTTTCAGGGGACAGTTTAGAAGATGTTTTAAATTCGTTTTATCATTATTATTTAAGGGTTGATAGGGGAGTAGATTATGGAGGAAACATTATTAATTCAGCAGTGCAAGGAAAATGATATAGATGCCTTTGAATCTTTATTTAAACAGTATGAAAACAAAATATATAATATAGCGTATTATATTTTAAAAAATGAGCATGACGCAATGGATGTTACTCAGGAAGTGGCTCTTAAAATATATAGATCTATTTCAAACTTTAAAGGCGATAGTAAACTTTCAACTTGGATTTATAGAATTACCTATAATACTTGTCTGGATTACATCAAAAAAAGAAAAGAAGACCTTTCATTGGATGAATATATAGCCATCGAAGGTGAAACTATAGATAATACCGAAGATACATATGAATCTAATGAACTTAGGAATATAATTAAAAATTGCATTTTGAAGTTAAATGAGGATTTTAGAACAATTATTGTCTTAAGGGATGTGCATGGCTTTTCATATCAAGAAATAGCAGGGATATTAAACATCGAGGTTGGAACTGTTAAATCGAGACTTAACCGTGCTAGAGAGGCACTTAAGAAGGAATTAATAAAGAATGGTATTGTAAGGGGGCAAAAAGCATGAAGGAACAAAATTACATTTCAAATCTCTTTAACGATGAAAAGGATTTTGAGGGAGGTCTTTTGAGAAGTTTAGAAATTACGCCGCCACAAAATATGCATGAAATAGTTATGAATAAAGTTAGAACATCGGAAAGAAGATATAGAAACAAATTATTATTTAGAAGATACGTATCAGCAGCTGCTGCAGCCTTTATATTTGCAATAGGTATAGGAACATACTTTAATAGAAGTATAAACAAAGAATCTGAAGTTAAAATAGTTTCTGAAATAAATAATCAAAAGGAAAAGGTTAATATAGAAAACATAATTTCAGAAAACGAAAAGGTAGATGAAAAAGTAGAAGTTACAGTAAAGGATAATAAAACCAATGTGACAAAAACTAATAGACAGACTAAGCCAGTTCTAAAGAAAAATGTAAAAGATTCTAATGTAAATAATAAAGAAAATAACGCCAAAGAATCTCAAAAGGAAGATGTTCTTGTTGTAGCTTCTTCAGATAAATACGACTTTAAAGCAAATGACAATAACCTTCAGACTTCTCTAAAGTCTACAACTTTAGTATATAATTATGAAATTATTTGCAGTAAAGAAAATACACAAATAGTTGAATATTTATTATCAAATGCAGTAAAGGTTTCAGAAGAAATTTACTCCATAAATAAAGATAAATTTGAAGAACTAAAAGCATTTTTAAGCAATAACGGTATAGAACTTAAAACAGTAAACGAAGTTTCAAACGATGTTAATGAAATTAACATAAAACTAGTTTTAAAATAACCCTATCAATTCCTCCTTGCCAAATTTGGCAAGGAAATTTTTTTGTTTCATTTAACATAATTGAGAATTTAATATATAATTTAATATATAAAAATTAATTTAAGGAGAGAAGGTTATGACTAAGAAAATTATAATTATAGATTCCAATAGTCTATTGAATAGGGCATTTTACGCATTGCCTCCAATGAATACATCAACGGGGCAACCTACGAATGCGGTTTATGGATACACTGTTATGCTCATTAAAATAATCCAGGAAATGATTCCAGATTATATTATTGCTGCCTTTGATAAAAGTAAGAAGAACTTTAGGCATGAAAGGTTTATTGAATATAAAGCGGGAAGAAAAAAAATGCCTGATGAGTTGGCACAGCAAATAGAACCTACTAAAGAAATATTACGTGCCTTTAATATAGAAATTTTAGAGCTAGAAGGATATGAAGCTGACGATATTATAGGGACGCTTTCTAAAGGATTTTCAAATAATGATTTTAAGGTCAATATAATTACAGGGGATAGGGATGCATTGCAGCTTGTTGATGATAATATAACGGTATTAATGACAAAAAAAGGGATAACTGAGCTTGAAGTATATGGTGTAGAAGAAATAAAACAAAGGTTTGGCATTGAACCTCAAAATATTATTGACCTTAAAGCTTTGATGGGTGATGCATCTGATAATATCCCTGGAGTTCCAGGAATCGGTGAAAAGACAGCACTTAAGTTATTACATCAATATGGAAATCTTGATAATATATATTCGAATATTGATGAAATTAAACCAGAAAGAATTAAAAATTTATTATTGGAAAACAGAGAAGTTGCATATCTTAGCAGGGAACTTGCGACAATAAAAATTGATGTTCCAATAGAAATTAATTTAAATGAAGGCATTTTAAAATATGATTTAAATAAAGTTATAGACATTTTAACAAAGTATGAATTTAAGAGTATAATATCTAAAATTAAAAAAGAGGAAAATGAATCTGCAATAGAAGAAATAAAATTTGTTGATGATCTAAGCGAGATTGAAAAGATAAAGCAAGAAATATTTAAAGAAGGACAATTTGATTTTTGCTTAATAGAAGAAAATAAAAAAGTAGTAGGAATGGTAGTAAGGGATTTTAATATAATTCCTGCAGCATTAATTGATAAATTTTATGACATATTTATGGATGAAAAAATAATAAAAAATACATATTCATCAAAGATAGCTTATAAGTATTTAAAAGAAAGACAAGTAGAGATAAAAAACTTAGATTTTGATGCAGAAATAGCTGCCTATGTCCTTAATCCTTCATTAAACGATTACTCAGTAGAGTATATAGTGAATAAATATTTAAATAGAAATATAAGCAAAGAAAAGTTGCTTTACTGCTATGGGGTTTTTATTAATAATATAGTTACAATAAAGGAAAAACTCATGGAAGAAATTGACAAACTAAACCTTGCAATCTTATACAAAGAAATTGAACTGCCACTTGTAGAAGTGTTGGCTGAAATGGAGATCAATGGTTTTAAGGTTGATAAGGAAACTTTAAACAAAATAGGGTTTCAGTTAAGCGAGGAAATAGATATATTAACAGGACAGATATATGATTTTGCAGGCGAGGAATTTAATATAAATTCGCCAAAACAACTTGGAGTTATTTTATTTGAGAAACTTAATCTTCCTGTGATTAAAAAAACTAAGACAGGATATTCGACTGATGCAGAGGTCCTTGAAGAATTACTGCCCCACCATCCAATCATTGAAAAGATAATACAATATCGACAATTAATAAAATTAAAAACAACATACATTGATGGTTTAATGGATGCAATTTCTGAGGATGGGAAAATACATTCTAACTTTAATCAAACAGTTACTGCCACAGGAAGAATTTCAAGCACGGAACCTAATCTTCAAAATATACCTATAAAATTAGAACAAGGAAGGCAAATTAGAAGGGCCTTTGTTCCTACAGATGATGACTATGTCATTTTATCAGCCGATTATTCACAGATTGAGCTTAGAGTATTAGCACACCTTTCTAAGGATGAAAACCTAATAGATGCATTTACAAAAGGACAGGATATTCATACTAGAACTGCATCAGAAGTTTTTGGGGTTAAAATGGAGGAAGTAACTCCTTTACAAAGAAGCAGAGCAAAAGCAGTAAATTTTGGTATAGTTTATGGTTTATCAGATTTTGGCTTAGCAAAGGATTTAAAAATATCAAGAAAAGAAGCTAAGGAATATATCGAAAATTATTTTGAGAGATACAAAGGAGTAAGGAATTATTTAGACTGGATTGTTGATTTTGCAAAAGAAAAGGGATATGTAACAACAATTATGAATAGAATAAGGTATATTCCGGAGATTCGTTCAACCAATAAAACAGTTAAGATGCTCGGAGAAAGGCTGGCTATGAACACTCCTGTTCAAGGTTCTGCGGCAGATATTATAAAAATTGCAATGATTAAAGTTTTCAAAAGGCTAAAGACAGAAGGATTAAAGTCAAGAATAATACTTCAGGTCCATGATGAATTGATTATTGAAACTTATAAGGACGAATTAGAAAACGTAAAAAAAATAGTTAAATATGAAATGGAGAACGCCGTTAAACTTGTTGTTCCACTTGTGGTTGATATCCATGTAGGAGATAATTGGTATAATGCAAAGTAGGTGATATTTTGATAGTTTTAGGATTAACTGGTGGCATTGCGTCGGGAAAGTCAACAGTTTCACAAATGCTTAAGGAAAAGGGGTTTCCAATTATTGATGCAGATATGATTGCGAGGGAGATCTTAAAAATTGGAGAGGTAGCCTTTAATAGGGTAATTGAAAGTTTTGGAATTCAAATATTAAACCCTGAAGGAGAAATCGATAGAAAAAGACTAAGGGAAATAGTTTTTAATGATAATGAAAAGCTAAAAACATTGAATGAAATAACTCATCCTGAAATCCTTAAAAGAATTAATGAAAAAATAAAAATTTACGATACAAAGGGATATAGATTATGTGTTGTAGATGCAGCACTGCTGATAGAAACAGGATTTTACAAAAATGTTGATTTTGTCTTACTTGTTTATTGCGATAGAGAGACCCAGTTAAATAGGTTAATGAATAGAGATGGATTAACTTATGAACAAGCTATAAGAATGATTAACTCTCAGATGGATTTTGAAGAAAAGAAAAAGTATGCCGATTATATTATTGATAATAGCAAAGATTTAGAGAACACTAAGAAACAATTGGACTACATTATAAATAGCATTTTAAGCATGGAGGAGATGAATGAATAAACGGAAGTTATTTCTTATATTGCTTTTTCTAATTTTATTTTTAAATCTAAAAAATATTTTTAAAATCTTTTATCCGATAAAGTATAGTGAATATGTTGTAAAATATTCTGAAAAATATAGTGTTGATCCCTACTTAATATATGCACTTATAAAGGCAGAAAGCAATTTTGATGAATTTGCATTGTCCCATAAAGGTGCAGTAGGCCTTATGCAAATTACTCCTAATACCGGTAGATACATTTCTACTTTACTGAAGGAAAAAAACTACAAAGCTACAGATTTATTTGATCCGGAAAAAAATATAAAATATGGTGTGTTTTATTTTAAAAAGTTATACAGCGAATTTGGAAATGATTTAAATTTAGCTCTTGCTGCATATAATGCAGGGGAAGGAAATGTTAGAAAATGGATGATAAATAATAAGCTCAAAGAAGAGATGCTATTTAAAGAAACAAAACTATACATTAAAAAAGTAAAAAAATATTATATGATTTATAAATGGATTTACCAAAACGAAATTTTATAAAAAGTGTTGACAAAAAAGATTAAATTTGCTAATATATATTGTGTCAAGCGGAGATGGCGGAATCGGCAGACGCGCACGTTTGAGGGGCGTGTGGGTATCCCGTGCGGGTTCAAGTCCCGCTCTCCGCACCAAAAGTGATAATATGGACCTTGTATGACAAGGTCTTTTTTTTATGCCTTAAACAAAATAATACACATTTTGTCTAATCTAAAGAGGCATATAACAGATAATAAGTTATATTTTTAACAATAATTTTTAAAAGGATTTTACACATTTGTGTTGAATATAAATAAATAGTAAATATTTAAGTAGGTGATAGGTTGTTACATATAAATATTTCCCACAAAAGCATTGTTATTAAAAATGTTTCTTTAGATTCCTTAAAGGATATTGTAGAATGCATTAATTCTGATGAAAGTAATCTAGAAGCTATTGGAATTAATAAAAAAATTGATTTGGGATTTATAAAAGAAAGGTATATGGAAAGTCTTGTTAATCCTTTAGAATTTTTTTGCGGAATATATCAAGATTTTAAAATGGTGGGAATAATTAAAGGAAGAGTAGAAAAAAAATCTATTCACGAGGCGTGGTTTATGACCTTTATTTTAAAATATGAATTAAGAAATAAAGGATTAGGAACTTATATCCTCGGTCTAGTAGAAGATTATTTAAAAACTATGTATAGTATACAAAGGTTTTGCGTAGTTGTGTCAGAGGAAAACAAAGGCAGTAAAAATTTTTGGCTTAAAAATGGTTATACCATCGAAAGAGTATCAAATTATTTCAAATTAAAAGATAGACCAGTTAATATATTGGTAAAGGGGGCAAAATAAATGAATCAAAATGTAAATTGGTATCTGGAAAAGAAATTAGAAAGGGTAAAACAATCACTTGAAAAAAATAATTATGAAGTTTTTATTGCTGAAGACATAGAAAATGTAAAGGAAATATTAAAGAATATTATTGAAGAGAAGAGCACTGTATCCTTTGGAGGTTCAATGACCCTAATTGACGGAGGAATAATAGAATATCTTAGAAAATGTAATATAACACTGCTAGATAGATATAAAGAAGGCTTAACTCCTGATGATATTGCGGAACTTTACAGAAAATCGTTTTTTGCTGATTATTACATAACAAGTTCAAATGCTATTACTGAGGAAGGATATCTTGTAAATTTAGATGGTAACGGCAATAGAGTTGCGGCAATGATATATGGCCCTAAAAAAGTTATTATTATTGCTGGAATAAATAAAATTGTTAGGGATCTTAATGAAGCATACACAAGAGTTAGAAATTATGCATCTCCAATAAATGCAAAAAGACTATCAAGAAAAACGCCGTGTGTTGAGAAAGGGATATGTTTAGATTGTAATTCCCCAGAGAGAATTTGCAATCACTATGTAGTAACTTATAGACAAAACGTAAAGGGAAGGGGAATTATTATCTTAGTAAAACAGGAATTAGGATTTTAATAATTAAATTTTTTTAACATATATTGAACAAATTTTACGCATATTGATATAATAGTTAAGAGATAATGCCGAATCCCAAATGGGTACGGAGGAACCATATTTTGGGGTGAATCTGATATGTATTATCAGTAGGGAATTCCTTCTTCCCGAACCCGTCAGCTAACTCCGGAGGCATAGGAAGGAGTAGAATAATGAAAAGGAAAAGAATGTTTTTACCAACAATTTTACTTTTAACTATTTGTTTATTTAATTTTAAAGTCAATGCTAATATTAATGATGCAAGGAATAATCGACAAGCAATATCAAGGGGGCCACAGCTGGTTAGTTATGCTAAAAGATTTTTAGGGATAAGATATAAGTGGTCTGGACAATCACCTTCAGGTTTTGACTGCTCAGGTTTCACATCTTATGTTTTTAAGTCCTTTGGGATAGAGTTGCCCCACAGCTCTTATGGACAGTTTACGTCAGGACAAAAAATTTTAAAATCACAATTGTTGCCGGGGGATTTAGTGTTTTTTCAAACATCCAAAAGAGGAATATCGCATGTTGGCATTTACATAGGAAATGGTAAGTTTATTCATGCATCGTCTGGTAAGGGATACGTTACAATAACAAGCTTAAGTGAACCCTATTATTTAAAAAGATATAGAGGTGCAGTCAGAGTATTAAGATAGAGCAATGCTCTATCTATTTTTCTGTATTAAATTAGGGGTTGAGGGTATGAGATATATTAGAGTCCAATTGGAAGAAAAAAATGATTTTAAGAAAAATATCATAATAATGTTTCTGACTATTTTTATATTTTCAACAATTTTTGCATTTATGATAGATCAAAAAAATATGTTTACTTCTAAAAGGGTTGAAAATCAAGATGATATTAAAATAGATACAAATCAAAGGGTAACATTTTATTTATTCCAATTAGGCTTTTTTAATGAAAGAAAGAATGCTGAAAATTTGGTTAGAGAATTGAATGCTAAAAACGTAACGGCAACTTATGTAGATATTAATGGGAAATATCATGTTATTTCATGGATTGACTATATAAAAGATGATATAAAAATTTATGAAAACTATTTGATTAATTTAAATTTATCATATATAATAAAAAATGTCGAATTATCAATTAATAATAAGGAATATGTAGAATTAACAAAAGCTGTTATTAAACAAATAAGCTTATTGAAGGGGAAAATACAACAAGAACAATTATCAATTGATAATATCATTAATACAAATGATGAGAGAATTAAAAAATTTTATGATGAATATCTTTTGTTTTTAAAAAATACAAAAAAGGTGATATTAACTCGTGTTTACGTAATTTGGCTAATGAGATTATAATATTAAAAAATTTTCATTAGTCCAAATTTCATAATAAAGCATGTTAGTAAAATATCAAACAAGGGGAGTGAAATTATGAATCAACAAAATTGCTGCTGTTGTGGTGGAAATCAAGTAGACGAAAGATTAGAAAAGGCAAAAGAAGTTATCCAAAAATACAAGGATGTTAAAGGTGGCCTAATACCAGTATTACATCAAATTCAAAACATTTATGGTTATCTTCCTGAAGATGTATTAAAGATTGTATCACAGGAGTTAAATGTTCCAATGTCAGAAATTTATGGAGTAGCTTCCTTTTATTCATATTTCTCACTTGAACCAAAGGGTGAACATATAATTAGAGTATGCCTTGGAACAGCTTGCTATGTTAAAGGTGCACAAGGTCTTATTGATAGATTGTCTAAGGAGCTTGGAATTGAAGTGGGGAAAACAACTGCCGATGGAAAGTTTACATTAGAAGCTACAAGATGTCTTGGTGCATGCGGTCTTGCTCCAGTTATGGTAATTGGAGAAAAAGTATATGGTAGATTAACCCCAGAAGATATTCCAAACATCTTAAAGGAGTATAAATAAGAGGAGATTTTATGAGGGAAATTTCTCTTCATATTATGGATATAGTAGAAAATTCGATTAATGCGGATGCTACGTTGATTGAAATAGAAATAAAAGAAAATATAAATGATAATCTTCTCACAGTTAAAATAAAGGACAATGGCAAAGGGATACCTAAAGATATGTTACAATCTATTACTGATCCTTTTGTAACTTCAAGGACAACAAGAAAAGTTGGCTTAGGATTGTCTTTGTTTGAGGCAACATGCAGGGCTTGTAATGGGTTTTTAAAGGTTTCTTCAGAGGTAAGTAAAGGAACAGAAGTTGTTGCTGTAATGCAGCACGATCACATTGATAGGCCTCCGATGGGTAGAATTGAAGAAACGATTGTATCCTGCTTGTTGAATCCTAAAATAGATTTTGTTTATACACATAATATTAACGGTAAATTATTTTCAATTGATACGAGAGAAATAAAAAAATTTTAGGCTTTGATGACTTAAATCACCCAGAAGTTTTGATGTGGATAAAGGAATATATCAAAGATAATTTAAAAGAAATAGGTGGAGGTGCCTAGTATGAAAACATTGAAGGAATTAGAGGAAATAAGACAAAGGACCCTTGATAGAGTAAACCAAAGGAAGGACAGAACAACAACAAGAATAGTAGTTGGGATGGCAACCTGCGGAATAGCAGCAGGAGCAAGACCAGTTCTTCTTGCTATTATGGAAGAGGTTGAAAAGCTTGGATTAACAGATGTTACAGTTGCTCAAACAGGATGTATAGGTCTTTGTAAGGTAGAGCCCATTGTTGAAGTGTTTAAACCTGGCGAAGAAAAGGTAACTTATGTAAAGATGGATGCGGAAAAGGCAAGAAGAATAGTAAGGGAACACGTAAAGGAAGGCAAGGTAGTAGAGGAATATACACTACATGTAGTTCAAGGTAAGATACTTAACGATTTTAAGGCAGAAAATGAATGATTGGAGGGAAAGCTATGGCATTTTATCGTTCTCAGGTATTAATCTGTGGTGGGACAGGCTGCACATCATCAGGTTCAATGGATTTAAAGGAAAAGTTTCATGAAGAAGTAAAGAAAAATGGAATAGAAAATGAAATAGAAATAATAAGAACTGGATGTTTCGGACTTTGTGAATTAGGTCCAGTAGTAATAGTATACCCAGAGGGAGCATTCTACAGCAGAGTAACAGTTGAGGATGTAGAAGAGATAGTAAAGGAACATCTTGTTAAGGGTAGAGTTGTAACAAGGCTTCTATACACAGAATCAGTAGACGAAGGAAGAATAAAGTCATTAAACGAAGTAGATTTTTATAAGAAACAATACAGAATAGCCTTAAGAAACTGCGGTGTAATTGACCCAGAAAACATAGATGAATATATAGCCTTTGATGGATACAAAGCCCTTGCAAAGGTATTGACAGAAATGACACCACAGGAAGTTATAGAAGTAGTTAAAAAGTCAGGCTTAAGAGGAAGAGGAGGCGGAGGCTTCCCAACAGGACTTAAGTGGGAGTTTACGGCAAAGTCACAGGGCGATCAAAAATATGTAATATGCAACGCTGATGAAGGGGATCCAGGTGCCTTTATGGATAGATCTGTTCTTGAGGGGGACCCACACTCAGTATTAGAAGCGATGGCAATAGCAGGATATGCTATAGGAGCAAATCAAGGATACATTTATGTAAGAGCGGAGTATCCAATAGCAGTGCAAAGACTTGAAGTTGCCATAAAGCAGGCAAGGGAATATGGAGTTTTAGGCAAGAACATTTTTGGGACAGGCTTTGATTTTGACATAGAGGTAAGACTTGGAGCAGGAGCCTTTGTATGCGGTGAAGAGACAGCCTTAATGAACTCAATAGAAGGAAAAAGAGGAATGCCAAGACCAAAGCCACCATTCCCAGCACAGTCAGGACTTTGGGGCAAACCAACAGTAATAAACAATGTTGAGACCTATGCAAATATTCCACCTATCATTTTAAATGGAGCAGAATGGTTTGCATCAATAGGAACGGAAAAGAGCAAAGGAACAAAGGTATTTGCCCTTGGTGGAAAGATAAGAAACACAGGGCTTGTAGAAGTTCCAATGGGAATAACTTTAAGAGAAATAATATATGAAATAGGTGGAGGAATACCAAACGGAAAGAAGTTTAAGGCAGTTCAAACAGGAGGACCATCAGGAGGATGTATTCCTGCAGAACATTTAGATACTCCAATTGATTATGATACATTAACAGCTTTAGGTTCTATGATGGGATCAGGCGGTATGATTGTAATGGACGAAGACAACTGTATGGTAGACGTTGCAAGGTTCTACTTAGAGTTTACACAAGATGAATCCTGCGGAAAGTGCACTCCATGTAGAATAGGAACAAAAAGATTATTAGAGATACTTGAAAAGATAACAGAAGGAAAAGGAACAGAAGAGGATCTTGCAAAATTAGAAGAACTATCTATTCAGATAAAGAATACAGCGCTTTGTGGACTTGGGCAGACGGCACCAAACCCAGTATTATCAACTTTAAAATACTTTAGACATGAATATGAAGCACATGTAAAGGAAAAGAGATGTCCAGCAGGAGTATGTAAGTCACTTATGAAGTATGAAATAGTAGCAGAAAAATGTAAGGGCTGCAGCATCTGTGCAAGAAACTGTCCAGCAAATGCAATAAGTGGAAAAGTTAAGGAACCATTTGTAATAGACCAAGATAAGTGTGTAAAATGCGGCGTATGTATGGAAAAATGTCCATTCAAGGCAATCGTGAAAAAGTAATTTAAGGGGTGAAGACGATGGAATTAGTTAAATTAACTATAGATGGCTTTGAAGTTGAAGTTCCAAAGGGAACAACTGTTCTTGAAGCTGCAAGAAAGATTGGAATTGAAATACCTACACTTTGCTATTTAAAGGATGTTAATAAGTTTGGAGCTTGTAGAGTATGTGTTGTTGAAGTTGGTCCAAGGCTTCTTGCTTCATGCACACTAGAGGCTGAAAATGGCATGGTTGTTAAAACAAATACTCAAAAGGTTAGAGAGGCAAGAAAGGCAGTTGTTGAATTGATCCTTTCAAATCATAAGAGAGAATGCACAACTTGTATAAGAAGTGAAAACTGTGAACTTCAGAAAGTATCAAAGGAGCTAAATATAAGGGATTTAAGATTTGAAGGAGAAAAGACTCATGAAGATATAGATAGTGCTTCAGCTTCAGTTGTCAGAGATCCTGAAAAGTGCATACTTTGTGGTAGATGTATTGCAACTTGTAGCGAAGTTCAGACAGTCTATGCTATTAACTTTGCAAGAAGAGGATTTAAAACAAAGGTTTCGCCTGCCTTCAATAAATCGCTAGCTGATACTGTTTGTATAAATTGCGGACAATGTATAATGGCATGTCCTGTCGGTGCATTGCATGAAAAGGAAAATATAAAAGAAGTATGGATGGCAATTTCTAATCCAGAAAAATTCGTTGTAGTTCAAACTGCGCCAGCTGTTAGAGTTGCTCTAGGTGAAGAATTTGGCATGCCAATTGGAACAAGAGTAACTGGTAAGATGGTGGCAGCTTTAAGAAGATTAGGCTTTGATAAGGTTTTTGATACAGATTTTGGAGCTGACCTTACTATTATGGAAGAAGGAACTGAGCTATTAAATAGATTAAATAAAGGTGAAAGGCTACCACTTATGACATCCTGCTGTCCAGGATGGGTAAAGTTTGTTGAACATTATTACCCTGAAATGACGGAAAATCTTTCAACCTGCAAGTCGCCAAGTGAAATGGAAGGAGCTTTAATTAAGACTTATTTCGCTGAAAAGATGGGAATCGATCCAAAGAATATAGTGACTGTTTCCATAATGCCCTGTGTAGGTAAAAAATTTGAAGGACAAAGAGAAGAATTGTCCCATAACGGCTTACAAGATGTAGACTATGTATTAACAACAAGAGAATTAGCACAAATGATAAAGGAAGCAGGTATTGACTTTGTAAACCTTCCTGATGAAGAATTTGATAATCCATTTGGAGAATCAACTGGTGCCGGTGTAATTTTTGGGGCTACTGGAGGAGTTACAGAAGCTGCACTAAGAACTATATATGAAATAGTTACTGGAAAGGAACTTGAAAATATCGAAATTACAGCAGTAAGAGGAGTAGAAGGAATTAAAGAAGCTGAAATTGAATTAAATGGAAAGGTAGTTAAGGCAGCAATTGCACATGGACTTGCTAATGCAAGAAGAGTATTGGAAATGGTAAAAAGTGGAGAAAAGCATTATGACTTTATAGAAGTAATGGCTTGTCCAGGTGGATGTGTAACAGGTGGCGGTCAGCCTATAGTTGATGCAAAAACAAGGGAAAGAGTTGATGTAAGAGTAGAAAGAGCAAAGGCTATATACGAAGAAGATAGGCACTTACCAATCAGAAAATCCCATAAGAATCCATATGTAATAAGACTTTACGAAGAGTTTTTAGGTGAGCCAAATAGCCATAAGAGCCATGAATTGTTGCATACACACTATGTAAAAAGAGAAAAGTATTAATTTAATATAAAGCGTGCAAGATGCCTTGCACGCTTTATTGATACTTGTTTTTATTCATAATTAATGCTAAACTATAAAGGAGAATTTGATAAGTATGTTTAAAAATTAATAAAATGTTTAAAAATTATTAAAGGGGTAGTCAATATGGGTAAGTATAATTATAGGGGAATAGGTTATCTAATAATACTGCTTTTAATATTTGGCCTTGCAGGGACAATGCTTGGAGAGATAATTGGTTCATCCCTTAATCAACTTTCTATTTTACAAAAAAGTTATTTCTTAGGGCTTAATAAACCAATATTTTTGGATTTAAAGATATTTACATTGACCTTTGCTTTATCTTTTAAAGTTAATATACTTACTATTGTAGGAATGATTTTAGGCTTTTTCCTTTATAAAAAAATGTAGGTGATGATATGAAAAGAATCCTTCTTGCTTCATCATCCCCAAGAAGAATTGAATTGCTTCGTAAATTTAATATAGATTTTGATATTGTCCCTTCAAGTTATGAAGAAAAACTTTTCGACACAGATCCTATTTCATTAGCTATAGATATGGCAAAGGGTAAAGCTCTCGACGTTGCCAAAAAACTTAATAAAGATTTTATAATAATTTCAGCTGATACCATTGTTACTAAGGATGGCAAAGTTTTTGGAAAGCCTAAAGATGAAGAAGATGCAATTAAAATGTTAAAGGTATTAAGTGGCAGCACCCATGAAGTTGTAACAGCTATTTGTGTATACGATTTAGGTAAGGAAATTTTAAAATGCGACTTTGAAAAAACAGAAGTGGTTTTTAAGGAATTAACAGAACAAGAGATTTTGGATTATATAAATACAAAAGAACCCTTTGATAAAGCAGGGGCATATGCCATTCAAGGTATTGGTAGCTTGTTTGTCAAGTCAATAAATGGATGTTTTTTTAACGTTGTTGGTTTACCAATATTTAAACTAGATCAACTTTTAAGGGAAGTGGGGGTTAATTTGTTAAAAGGGAGTGTTTCTTTTGAGTAATTTTAGAATCAGGGATATCCCCCACGATGAAAGGCCAAGGGAAAGACTTATAAAATTTGGTCCAGAATCTTTATCAAATGCTGAACTTTTGGCAATATTGTTAAGAACAGGGACAAAGGATTTTAGTGCAATAAATTTAGCACAAAACATAATTTCAAAAAATGGTCTTGACTTTTTATCTAATTGCACTATTGAAGAATTAAGTAGTATTAAGGGCGTAGGCTTAGCAAAGGCTGCACAAATCAAAGCTGCCATTGAATTAGGTAAAAGGTTAAGAGGTTTGAGAAATTCAAACAAAATCAAAATTACTTCTCCAAAGGATGTATTTAACTTAATAGGAGAAGACATGAGGTATTTAAAAAGGGAATTTTTAAGAGTTATTTTTCTAAACACTAAAAATATTGTTATTGATATAAAAGACATTTCAATAGGAAGTCTTAATTCTTCTATAGTTCATCCTCGCGAGGTGTTTAGTGAGGCTATAAGAAGGAGCAGTTCTTCCATAATAATATGTCATAATCATCCATCAGGTGATCCTGAGCCAAGCATGGAGGATATAAATATAACTAAGAGGTTATTCGAAGTTGGCAAATTAGTTGGGATAGAACTGCTTGATCATATTATTATTGGAGATGGCTGCTATATTAGCTTAAAGGAAAAAAATTTATTCTAGGAAAGGAGTATATGACATGGCATTATTTGGATTTTCAAAGGATATGGGTATCGATTTAGGAACAGCAAACACATTGATATATGTAAAAGGAAAGGGTATTATATTAAGGGAGCCTTCAGTAGTTGCTATTAGAAACGACAATTCAAGACAAGTATTAGCAGTTGGCGATGAAGCAAAAGAAATGATAGGAAGAACACCTGGAAATATTGTGGCAATTAGACCATTAAAGGATGGGGTTATTGCAGATTTTGACGTTACACAGACAATGCTAAAAAAGTTTATACAAAAGGTTACTAATGGAGGTGCCTTTGTAAGACCGAGGATTGTTGTTTGCTATCCATCAGGTGTAACAGAAGTTGAAAAAAGGGCAATAGAAGAAGCAACTAAACAAGCAGGAGCAAGGGAAGTTCATTTATTAGAGGAACCTATGGCAGCAGCAATTGGTGCAGGACTACCTGTAAATGAACCTACGGGAAGTATGGTTGTAGATATTGGTGGAGGAACAACAGAGGTTGCTGTTATTTCATTGGATGGCATTGTAACAAGTAAATCTCTAAGAATTGCTGGAGATGAACTTGACCAGTCAATTGTTAATTATATAAAGAAGGAATATAATTTAATGATTGGAGAAAGAACAGCAGAACAAATAAAGATTCAAATTGGTTCAGCCTTCCCAGAAGATGAAGAAATGACTATGGATATAAAGGGAAGAGACTTAGTTTCAGGTCTACCAAAGGTTATAAAGATTACTTCATCAGAAATAAGAGAGGCAATAAAGGAGCCTGTTACAGCAATAGTTGATGCTATAAAATTTACATTAGAAAAAACTCCACCCGAACTTGCAGCTGATATTATGGATAAAGGAATTATGCTTACTGGTGGCGGAGCCTTATTAAGAGGACTTGATAAATTGATTAATAGTGAAACACATATTCCAGTTCATGTTGCTGAGAATCCTTTAGATTGCGTGGCCATAGGAGCTGGTAAGGCATTAGAATATATCGATAAACTTTCTGGAACTAGAGGATTTGGACTTTCCAAATCTAAATAGAAAGAGGGATAATTATGGACTTTTTAAAGAACAAGCTACTTACAATAGTGCTTGTTCTTTGTCTTGCATTTACGATATTTATAGGAATAACCGCTGGTAATAAAGGAAATACTGGCATAGTTCAAAATATATTAACAACGGGGTTTAGACCCCTTCAGAAAACTTTATATGTAGCAGGGCAAAGAATAAGTAATATTTTTCAGTTTGTATCCTCTCTTGCCAGTTTAAAAAAAGAAAACGATGAGTTAAAAAAGGAAGTAGAGGAGCTAAGGCTTAAATTAGTAGACTTTGAAAAGTTTAAAAAGGAAAACGAAGAGCTTAACAAGCTACTTAATTTTAAAAATTCCAATAGAAATATTAAATTATTAGGAGCGAATGTTGTAGCAAAAGTTGGTGGGGAATGGTTTGATATTTTATTGATTGATGTAGGAAGTAACGATGGTGTGAAAAAGGGGCAATATGTTATTGCGGGAAACGGTTTTGTTGGACAAGTAATAGAAGTTAATCCAAATAATTCCAAGGTAATGACTATTTTGGATGAAATGGCTAATATTCCTGCTAAAGTTTCTTCTACAGAGGATATTGGTCTTCTTACAGGTATAAAATCAATCAACAAAGACAAACAATGCAAAATCAGTATGCTTCCCTATGATACTAAGGCAAAGGAAGGAGATTTAGTTGTAACTACCAATATTATTTCTGAAGGAGATAGTATCATCCAAGACAATATTTTAATAGGGAAAATAACATCAATTGAAGAGGAAAAGCCAAGTCTTACAAAAGTTGCCTATATAAAACCAGAAGTAGATTTTAAAAAATTAGAAAAAGTTATGGTTATTATTAAGTAGGGGAGAAGAATAAAGTGAAAAGAGTTTTAACTTTTATTTTAATTTCAATTTTTATTTTAATAATGCAGCAATCCTTTTTATCAGGGCTAAAAATAAACTTTTTGGCCCTTGATGCTACTCTAGCTTTTATCGCATGCTCATCTTTGCTATTAGATGAGGTTGAATCCTTTATTGTTGCATTAGTAACAGGACTAATTGTTGATAGCTTTTCACCCTATGTTTTTGGAGTTAATTCGATTATATATATATCTATATCGTATTTGTTTACATTAGTCCAAAAAAAGATTTATAAAGAAAGAACATTAATACTAATATTATTAAACGTCTTGGCGGTTATATTGAAATATTTGATTATATTTGGAAGTTATTATATTGTATCAATAAAAATTGACTTTATAAAAATAATTAAAGACGTGGTTCCTTTTGAAATGTTTTCTAATATAATTTTTGCCATTTTTCTCTTTAACTTTTTAAAAAAGGTAGTTAATATTGCTTTTTTACAAAAAGAATGGAAGTTTTAGAATAGGGTGATAATATGAAAAAAAATGAAGCAGCAAGAATTGCTGCCTTTAAATTTATTGTTTATTTTGTCTTCATTACATTGATATCAAGAGTTTTCTATCTGCAAGTCGTTAACGGCGAATATTATAGAACACTTGCAGAAGAAAAGGGAAGAAAGTTTATAAATGAAATTGCACCAAGGGGAGAGATTTTAGATCGAAATGGCAATAAACTTGCAACGAATGTTCAAAGTTTTAATATAACTTATAATAACGTCAAGTCAAAGGCAGATAATGATGAAATTAATAAGGTTTTATTAGATACGATTAGATTAATAATTAAAAATGGTGACGAACAAAAGATAAATACACCAAATTTTCCTATAGTTTATGAAAATGGTATCTTTAAATTTGACTTTGGCTCATCAGAGAAGGAAATAAATAAAAAAAGAGAAATAAAATTTAAAGAATTTTACAAACTTGATGATGGTTTAAATGCAAAGGAAAGCTTTATTGAATTAGCAAATAAGTTTGGCCTGTTAGATTCATATAACAATAATAAATTTATCTTTAAATATAATATGACAATTGACGAAGCTTTGAAGTTAATTGCCTTTAGGCATTCGATTCAAGAGTCGATATTTTCACAATACAGGGCAATATATGTTGCAAAAAACGTTAGCAAAAAAACAGCCCTTGCTGTTGAATATAAAAGAAACAATTTGCCAGGGATTTTTACAGAAATATCACCAATAAGAAAATATCCATATGGTGAAGTTGGTTCAGCCTTTTTAGGATATCTAGGTAAAATTAGTGAGGAGGAAAAGGACTACTATTCAAGCTTAGGCTATGATATAAGCAGGGAATTGATAGGAAAGCAGGGACTTGAAAAAGCATTAGAAAATAATAAGGAGTTAAATATAGCACTAAGGGGAGAGCCAGGAGGTATTGAAGTTGATGTAGATAAATTTGGAAGGATACTGCATGAGACCGCAAGGCTCGATGCAATACCTGGTGATTCTGTAGTAACAACTATTGATGTTGAATTGCAGAAGGTAACCGAAAAGGCCCTTGATGAAACTATGGAAAATATAAGAACAAGAAAAATTCCAACTGATGAACCTTATCCTAACGCAAACATTGGCGCTGCAGTTGTCGTTGATGTAAGAACTGGAGAAATTTTAGCTTTAGCAAGTAGGCCAGGATTTGATCCAAATTGGTTTGCAGAAAAAGGGTCACCATCAAAGGAGCTTGTAGAGTATCTGTGGCCACAGGGTCGAGATTTTGGTTTAGTTCCTCTTCCTACATTTAATTATGCAACTTATGGGACTGCACCACCAGGATCCACATTTAAACCATTGGTTGCCATTGCAGGACTTCAGGAGGGAGTTATAACACCTGATACTATAATAGTTGATAAAGGTGTGTATGATGGATTACCAGGATTTCATGGTGCCTGCTGGATATGGAATGAAAAAAGAAGGACTCACGGTCCTGTAGATGTAGCAAAGGCTATACAGGTTTCCTGCAACTACTTTTTCTTTGAAGTAGGAAAAAGATTAGGGAGGGAAAAATTTAACGAATGGGCCTATAAATTTGGACTTATTAGAGACCCTAAAACAGGAGAGATGCCTAAAACGGGAATTGAGATTGAAGAAAAGCCAGGTGAAGTTGCTAATCCTCAAAAAATAGTGAGAAGCAATGTTGATTATACTATGTATGTTATAAAAGAAACACTAAAAAATAAATACAAAATTTATACAATCGATAGTGGAACGCCTGGATATAAGGCATTAAGAAATATGCTAATATCTGGTCAGTATGATGAAAATTTACTAGATTCAATTGGTATATACGATGAAAAGGCTAAAAAGTATATTAAAAGTGAATTAAATATTCTGCATACTGTAGCAAATAAATTTTTCCAAATTTTAAATGCTTCTATAGGTCAAGGCAATACTGACTTAACTCCCCTTCAGATGGCAAGCTATGTTTCTACTTTGGTAAATGGAGGAAATAAATATAAACTGCACCTTATAAAAAAGGTATTAAACCCTGATGGAACATTAAAATATGAAAATAAACCTGAAGTTTTGCAAAAATTAGACTTAAATCCTAAATATGTTGAAGCTGTTAAGGAAGGCATGAGGAAGGTTACAGAAGAGGGTGGAACAGCTTCTTCAACATTTAGAAATTTCCCTATTCCAACAGGTGGGAAAACAGGAAGTGCTTCGGTAGATGATTCATTAAAGCTCAAAGGGCGTGCTGCCTATGGCTGGTATATTGGATTTGCTCCCTATGATAATCCAGAAATTGCGGTTGTTGTTGTAATTTACAATGCAGGACATGGAAGCTATGCTGCACCTGTTGCAAGGGCAATATATGAGCAATATTTTGGGCTCAATAAACCTGCAACTAATTCCACAAATAATACAAATAGTAGTTCGAATAATCAGCTTAATAGAAATAATTAAGCTTGGCTGTCGTTTTGCGAAAACGACAGCTTTTGTTCATTTTATGTATTTTTTTAGTTTCTTTTGTATGATAAAATAATAATTAAACGAAAAAATAATTTAAAATTATGAAGGATTTAAGCTTTTTGTGAAGAAATATATTAAATAGAAAGTGGAGGTTAGGAATGGGTTCTGTAGTTTTCAAAGGCAATAGAAATGGTATTGTTGTATATGTTTTAGGAAAAGAACCTAACGAAATTAAAAAGGATATCTTTGAGAAATTATGTCAGGGCAAGGACTTTTTTTATGGAAGTAGGATGTATCTTAAAAGTGACTATGAGCTTTCAGAGGAATTACTACATAGCTTGAAGGATGACTTATTAAAGGAATTTAACATAAACTTGATTTTTGAGGATAAAAAGACCAATACACCTAAAAAAGGTCAAGATTTAAATGAAGCGATAACAAAAATATATAAAAGAACAATAAGATCAGGACAAAGAATCTTCTATGATGGCAACATCGTCATTATAGGCGACGTAAATTCAGGGGCTGAAGTTGTAGCAACTGGGAACATAATAGTTCTTGGAGTTGTAAGAGGTATTGTCCATGCAGGGGCAGATGGAAATTATAAGGCCTTTATAGCGGCTTATGAATTACAGCCGGAACAGATTAGGATTGCTGATGTGATATCAAGATCGCCGGATGATAAGATGAATAAACCTAAGATTCCAGAGGTGGCAAAAATTAAAGGAAAATTTATTTCTATAGAACCATATTTACCTAATAAACTAATCTAAAGTGGAGGGATTTTAATGGGAACATCGATAGTAGTAACATCTGGAAAGGGTGGAGTAGGAAAAACCACAACTACAGCAAATATAGGAACAGCCCTTGCAATGCTTGGGAAGAAGGTTGTAGTTGTGGATGCTGATACTGGTCTTAGAAATCTTGATTTACATTTAGGTTTGGAAAATAGGATTGTTTATAACCTTGTAGATGTAGTTGAGGGAACCTGCAAATTAAAACAAGCTCTTATAAAAGATAAGAGGCTCGATAATTTATTCTTGCTTCCGACAGCACAAACAAAGGACAAGACAGCAGTTACGCCTGAGCAAATGCAGGAACTTGTTGAAAATCTAAAAAACGAGTTTGACTATGTTATTATAGACTGCCCTGCAGGTATAGAACACGGTTTTGAAAATGCTGTAGCAGGAGCCGACAGAGCAATAGTGGTTACAACCCCTGAAGTATCAGCAGTAAGGGATGCAGATAGGATAATAGGAAAGCTTGAAGCAAAGGGCTTAGAGGACCATCAGCTTATAATAAACAGGATTAAATTTGAAATGACGAAAAAGGGAGAGATGCTAAATATTGATGATATGACTGATATTTTAGCGATTAAGCTATTAGGAATCGTTCCTGATGATGAAAAGATAGTCATTTCAACAAACAGGGGAGAGCCAGCTGTAACTGATCCGGCATCTAAAGCAGGACAAGCTTATAAAAATATAGCAAGAAGGCTTTTAGGTGAAGAAGTGCCATTTATGGAATTAGATAACGAAGAATCCGGATTCTTCTCGATATTCAAAAAGCTATTTAGAAGATAGGAGGGGTGTTATGGATTTTTTAAAATTATTCAGCAAAGAGCCTCCGTCAAAGGATGTCGCTAAGGAAAGGCTTAAATTAATATTGATACACGATAGGGCAAATGTTTCTCCCACTTTTCTTGAAATGTTAAAAAGCGATATAATTAGAGTGATATCCGATTATGCTGAAATAGATGAGAGAGGTTTAGAAATAAAATTAACTAAAGCAGGGGAAGAAGGAATCAGCACTCCAGCTTTAATTGCAAATATTCCAATTAGAAAAATGAAGGATACAGCAAAATAAAAATCATAACCCTTTACAAGAAATATATATTTACCTTGTAAAGGGTTATGATTTTTAATATAATTATTTAGTAAAAGAGCCTATATATAAGGAGTGTTGTTATGCTAACAAAATTAAGCGTTGATAAGAAAATTATGAAAAATATAGATTATTCTATTATTTTTAGCATGATATTTATAATTGCATCTGGCATAATATCGATAGGAGCAGCAACTTTAGCCTTTAGCCAGGGAAACTTGCAGAGGCTAATTTTTCAATCCTTATTCTTTATAATCTCTATGGCAATATTTTTTCTAATTATATTTATTGATTATAATATAATTGGTGGATATTATAAGATACTTTATTCCATCTCAATTATCTTATTAATAGCAGTTCTATTATTTGGAAGTGTAAGAAATAACGCAAAGGCATGGCTAGGGGTAGGACCATTAGGAATTCAGCCTTCTGAGTTTGCTAAAATAGCCACTATAATAACAATAGCAAAACTTTTAGAGGATATTGAAAATATCAATACCTTTAAAAATTTATCAAAGATAGCCATAATAGCATTAATTCCTATGGCTCTTATACAACTTCAGCCGGATACAGGAACTAATTTAATATTTGCGATGACAATCTTAGGTATGATTTTTGTGGCGGGACTTGACCTTAGATTTATTTATTGGACTGCAATTGCTGGATTAACTTCATTTATAGCTGTTTGGAAACTTAATATTTTAAAGGAATATCAAAAAAACAGAATTTTAGTTTTTCTAAAACCAGAAATGGATAAACTTGGTGCAGGCTATAATGCTTATCTGGCTAAAATAGCAGTAGGTTCAGGGAAGTTTTTTGGAATTGGGCTTTTCAACTCTGGTTTAACCGATGGAAAGTTTATTCCCGAAGCACCTACAGATTTTATATTTTGCGTTTTTGCTGAGAAATTTGGGTTCATAGGCGTTCTTTTATTATTACTTGCTTATTTGAATATTTCCTTGAGGGGATTATATATAGCTAAAAATTCTAAGGATAGATTTGGAAGGTTCTTGGTCATCGGAATTTTATCTATGTTTGTATTTCAAATATTGCAAAACATAGGTATGGATATAGGACTTATGCCAATAACAGGGATACCTCTTCCATTTATGAGTTATGGCGGTAGTTCGCTTCTTACTAACGTCATATCAATAGCACTTATTGTTAACGTCGGAATGAGAAAACAAAAAATAAACTTTTAAATTTTCCCCCTTAACATATAGGAATTATTTAATTCATATAATGTTAAGGGGGTGATTATATTGTATTCACAAAATTATTATAATCACATTAGAAACAGAAATAAAAAATCAAGCGATTTTTTAAGCAAGTTAATAAATAATTTATCGATAGTTCTTATAATATTAATTTTTTTTATAGTATTAAAGGCTGTAAAGACAAATACAGCTCTTTGGATGAATGAAGGAATTAAAAATGCCTTTTACAAGGACTACACACAGCAAATAAAAAGCTTTGCAATGAATAAACTAAGCTCATTTAACTTAGGCTCGATTAAGGTTTTCAAACAGCAGGAATTTATTATCGATCAGGTTCCAATTGAAGGGAAAATAGTTTTAAAGTTTGGTGAAAAAATAAATGAAGATAATATTTCAAAAGGCATTATTTATGAAACGGATACTTCAAAAGATGTTAAGGCAATTTTTGATGGAGTTGTAGAAAAAATAGAGGCAAATGATGAATATGGGCTTTTAATCACTATAGATCATAAGAATGGTTATAAATCTATATTCGGTTACTTAGATGAAATAAGATTAACTGAAGGCGAGACAGTAAAAAAAGGAATGGTAGTTGGAGTTAACGGTTTGATTCCGAAAACAAAAAAGTATGCATTATACTTTGAACTGCAATTCAATAATACTTCTGTTGATCCACTAAAATACATAAAGCAATATTAACCGCCAATTGGCGGTTATATATTTTTATTGCTTATTTTAGAATACTTTGTTATTATATGATATGTTAATATTAAGCTGCTTTGGGAGGAATTTATATGGTAAAAATACCTGAAGATATATTAAGGAGAGTTCAAAAGCCTGCTAGGTATATAGGAAATGAAATAAATATGGCAGTTAAAGATCCGACAACCGTTAAGGTTAGATTTGCTATGTGTTTTCCTGATGTTTATGAAGTTGGGATGTCGCATCTTGGGATTAAAATATTATATCATCTATTAAATGAAAGAGAAGATACATATTGTGAGAGGGTTTTTGCTCCATGGGTGGATATGGAGGAGGAGATGAGAAAGAATGATATTCCTCTTTATGCCTTAGAAACTAAAGATCCTATAAAAGATTTTGATTTTGTTGGTTTTACTTTGCAGTATGAAATGAGTTATACAAATATAATAAACATGCTTGATCTTGCAGGCATTCCCTTCCTTTCAAAAGATAGGGAATCGGGTCCTTTTGTAGTTTTTGGTGGTCCTAGTGCCTTTAATCCTGAACCTTTAGCAGATGTTGCTGATTTCTTTATAATAGGCGAAGCAGAAGAGGCATTAATAGAGGTTATTGATATATATGTAAAGTGGAAGGAAAGAAGAGGCAAAAGAATAGAATTTTTAGAAGAAATAACAAAGATCCAAGGGGTATATGTTCCTCAGTTTTACGATATAGAATACAATGAAGACGGAACTATAAAAAGAATGATTCCTAAGAAGGAGGAATATCCCAAGGTAATTAAAAAAAGAATTATAAAGGATCTTAATAAATCCTATTATCCAGAGGCCTTTATTGTTCCATTAACCGAAATAGTCCATGATAGAATAATGCTTGAAACATTTAGAGGCTGCACAAGGGGATGCAGGTTCTGTCAGGCAGGCATGATATATAGGCCTGTTAGGGAAAGAACTGCAAACAAACTATTAGAAATGGCTGAAAAACTTGTAAATAATACAGGTTATGATGAAATATCGCTAACATCCTTAAGTATCTGTGACTATTCTGAAATTCAAAATTTAGTAATGAGCTTAATATCAAGATATGAAAAGGATAAGGTAGGTATTTCACTACCTTCATTGAGAATAGATGCTTTTTCGGTTAATTTAATAAACGAAATTCAAAAAGTTAGGAAAACAGGACTAACCTTTGCCCCTGAAGCAGGTTCACAAAGGATGAGGGACATTATAAATAAAGGCGTTACTGAGGAGGATTTAATAAATTCCGTAACTTCGGCCTTTCAGTCGGGATGGAATACAATAAAACTTTATTTTATGATAGGACTTCCCTTTGAAACCATGGAGGATGTTGAAGGCATTGCCCATTTAGCCCAAAAAGTGGTTGATGCATATTTTTCGTTGCCTAAGGAAAAGAGGACAAAGGGGTTAAGCGTAACCGTCAGCACATCCTCCTTTGTTCCAAAAACCCTTTACTCCCTTCCAGTGGGAACCTCAGGACAGAATTGAAACTTTACAGGAAAAACAAAGATTCTTAAAGGGAAAAATAAAAAGCAAATTTATAAATTATAACTATCATGAATCCTATATAAGCTTTCTTGAAGCAGTATTTTCAAGGGGAGATAGAAGATTAACAAAGGTCCTAATAAAGGCTTGGGAAAAGGGATGCAAATTCGATGGCTGGCAGGAATACTTTAAATTCGACAAATGGATGGAGGCATTCAAAGAGTGTGGAATAGATCCTGAATTTTATGCTTATAGGAAAAGAGCACTTGATGAAATTCTACCATGGGATTTTATCGATGCAGGTGTAAGCAAGGAGTATTTAATAAAGGAATATCAAAGGGCAATGGAGTGTATATTAACCAAAGATTGTAGGTTAGGTTGCACAGCCTGTGGTATAACAAAATATCTTGAAGGTGGTGCTTGTTTTAATGGAGCGATATTTAATAAAGTTTCAAAAAACTGATTTAGTAAAGTTTCTTTCTCATTTGGATACTTTAAGGACTTTGCACAGGGCAATTAAAAGGGCTAAGCTTCCAATAGTTTATTCTAAGGGTTTTAACCCACATCCTTCAATATCGATTGCTTCTCCTTTATCAGTAGGGATTGGTAGTTTAGGTGAATATGCAGATATTGAGCTTGAGGGGGATTTTGATGAGGAAGTTATTAGGGATAGTTTAAATCAATGCCTCCCTAAAGGCCTATATATTACTGATTGCATAAAGATAAAATCAAAAAAGCCCTCCGCTATGAGTGCAGTAGAAGCTGCAAGTTACCAAATACAGCTAGCATGTAACTTTTATAAGATAGGTGATGTTATCGAAAAAGTAAAAAATGAAAAGTATATCTTAAGAACAAAAAGGACAAAATCAGGAGAAAAGGAAATAAATATAAGACCGATGATCTATGAAATTTCTTTAGAGAATAACGAAAAAATAAGTAACTTGAAGGTGTTAGTTCAAAATAGCAATAAAGGAAGTGTAAATCCTGAGATGCTTATTGAAGTATTAAGGGATTATGGAGTTGACTTTTCAATTTTTGAAATAACAAGATTAGAGCTTTATGCAAAGACAAACGATTTTATAGCATTAGATAAATTTTTTAGACTACCATAGAGGTGTTTGGATTGAAGAAAATTTTTGTTGACACTGGAATAACACAAAATAGGTTTTTAGTTTTTGAAGATGAAGAACTAATTGATATTTATATTGAAGATATTTCATATAAAAAATTAGAGGGGAACATATATAAAGCACGGGTAGAGAACATTAACGCTTATTTAAACATAGCCTTTTTAAATATAGGCGAAGTCAAAAATGCCTTTATAGATTTAAAAGAAGCTCCAAATTTAAAAATTGGAGATGAAATAATAGTGCAAATAAAGAGGGATTCTGAAGGCAAAAAAGCCCATAAAGCTTCCAGTCGAATATTATTTCCTGGGAAAAAATTACATTTGCTAGTGGACATAAAAGATATAAAATCACCAAATAAAGAGATTTACATGAAAGTAAAATCATTGTTTGAAAATAACATAAAAGAAAATTACGGAGTTTTAGTTGAAGCTGAAGACTTTAATACTGAAGAGTTAATAAATGAATATCATTCTTTAATAGAAAAGTGGGAGAATATTAAAGACAAAGCAAACTATATAAAGGCTCCATACCTTTTGATGAAGTCAAAAGATTATATTTCAAAACTGATAGATGAACACATTAATGGAAGTGAATGTATAGAACTTTATTTTTCAAAGGAAAAGGATAAAGCTTTATTTCAAAAATACATCGATGTCATAAACTTTAACGTAAGTATAGATATAATTAACACCATCGATAATAGCATATTGGATACCATGAAAAGGAAGCACTTCTTGATAGGTGAAGCCAATATTGTGATGGATGAAGTAGAGGCATTTACAATAATAGATGTTAATTCAGGAAATATAGATTATCATAATGCTGAAATTAAATCGTTGATGGAATTTAATAAATTGGCCGCCCAAAGGATATTTAGACTTTTAAAGCTTAGAAATACAGGAGGAATTATATTTATCGACTTTGTGGATGTAGAAAATAAGCAAAAACAAGAACTATTAAATTTTATTATGGAACTGTCAAAAAACGATAGTAATATAAGCAGGATTTACGGTTGGACTAAATTAGGAGTTCTTGAGCTTGCAAGGGCAAGAAAGGGTAAGAAACTGAAGGAACTAATCTATTACGATTATTATAAGGAAATTTTAAATCCAAGTTATGTTTTAAAGCTCATTGAAAATAAATGCCTCTACAACAAGGAAAAGTTTTTGAAAAAAGAATTTGTCGTATCCATTCCACAAACTACATTTGAATTATCAGAAAAGATTGGTTTTAAGGATAAATTAAAAAAAGAGTTGGATATAGAATTAAAATTTTTAATAGAACCAAATATCATAAATTATGAATTCAAAAATTAGATTGTCCATGTCAATATCTTTTGAAAATGTCACCTAAAAATAATTTAAAATAAAGTTAATTATCGTATGAAAATGTCATTTAGATGGGTAAAAATTAGGGGGCTTTGCCCCCTAGAACCCCCATCCTCGCCGGAAGGCAGAGGGGCAGATTAAACTGCCCCTAAAAGGCAATAGGATACTATGCCGCCTGATGTCAAGGCCTTTCGCGG
>NZ_CAKP01000006.1 GCF_000297115.1 Caloramator australicus RC3
CAGCAGGCTATCGATGAGAAGAAAGCACTAGAAATGCAGCAAAAATTAGAAAGACAAGAATTTACTTTGGAAGATTTTTTAGATCAGATGCAGCAAATGAAGAAATTAGGACCTTTAAAGGATTTAATTAAAATGATTCCTGGATTGGACACTAGTAAGCTTGATGATATAGATTTTGAAGAAAATGAAAAGGAAATGGCAAAAATTGAGGCGATAATAAAATCTATGACCAAGGAAGAAAGAAGAAATCCTTCAATAATAAACTCTAGTCGCAAAAAAAGAATAGCAAAAGGTTCTGGAACTACTATTCAGGATGTAAATAAGTTGTTAAATAATTTTGAACAGGCGAGAAAGATGATGAAGCAGTTTTCTGATATGCAAAAACATGTGAAAAAAGGAAAATTTAAATTTCCTTTCTTTAAATAAATAAAGCAACATTTTAAGGAGGTGAAATTATGGCAGTTAAGATGAGACTTAGAAGAATGGGTGCAAAGAAAGCTCCATTCTACAGAATTGTAGTTGCAGATTCAAGATCACCAAGAGATGGTAGATTTATAGAAGAAATAGGATATTATAATCCTACAACAGAACCTGCAGATATTAAAATCGATGCAGAAAAGGCTAAAAAGTGGCTTTCAAATGGTGCACAGCCAACAGATACAGTAAGAAGCCTTTTAAAGAAGGCAGGCATCATATAATAAAGGGGTGCTTGGCATGAAGGAGCTTGTTGAAGTTATAGCTAAAGCTCTTGTAGACAATCCTGATGCCGTTGTCGTAAATGAAATCTCAGGTGAGCAATCAGTAATTATTGAGCTTAAGGTTGCACCTGAAGACATGGGAAAAGTTATAGGAAAACAAGGCAGAATAGCAAGAGCTATTAGAACTGTTGTAAAAGCTGCAGCAACAAAGGTAAATAAAAGGGTTGTTGTGGAAATAATATAAAGAGTTAGGACTATCCTAACTCTTTTTGACTATTATTAAAAGGGTGATGTTATGATTAAATATTTAAAGATTGGAAAGATTATAAATACCCACGGAATTAAAGGCGAAGTTAAAATTTACCCCTTGACGGATGATATTAAAAGGTTTGATAAACTTAAATTTGTTTTTTTCAAAAGAGGGGATTTATATGAAAAAGTTAATGTTCAAGGGGTAAAATATTTTAAAAATCTTGTTATTTTAAAACTGGAAGGCATAGACGATATGAATGCGGCTGAAAAAATAAAAAATGATTATATTTACATCGATAGAGAAAATGCTGTAGAATTACCTGAAGATACATATTTTATTGCAGACTTAATTGGTATGGATGTTGTGAACATAGAAACTGATGAAAAAGTAGGCAGGATTATATCAGTGTTTTCTACAGGAAGCAACGATGTATATGAGATTAAAATGGATAATGGTAAAATTATTTTAATCCCTGCTATTAAAGATGTAGTAAAGCATGTAGATGTCGAAAATTCTTTAATGAAAATAAAACTTATTGAGGGATTAATATGATATTTGATGTGTTAACTTTATTTCCTGAAATGTTTAATGCTCTAAACTACAGCATAATAGGCAGAGCACAAGAGCAAAAACTTATAACAATTAATCTTTACAATATTCGAAATTATACCACTAACAAACATAAAAAAGTAGATGATTACCCTTATGGTGGCGGTGCAGGGATGGTAATGCAGGCAGAGCCGATATATAATTGTGTAGATGATATTAAAGAGACTTATGGCTATAAACCATACACGGTTTTCCTTACTCCCCGTGGTAAGCGGTATGATCAAGAGCTTGCTAAGGAGCTTTCTAACAGAAAACATATTATGTTAATTTGCGGGCATTATGAAGGAATAGATGAGAGAATAATGCCCCTTGTAGATCTTGAGATATCAATAGGTGATTTTGTTTTAACGGGTGGAGAACTGGCAAGTATGATTATTATTGATTCTGTCTCAAGGCTGGTTCCGGGAGTTCTATCGACTAATGTTAGTTTTGAAAATGAATCCTTCTATAATGGTCTTTTAGAATATCCCCAATATACAAGGCCAAGGGAGTTTAGAGGCATGAAAGTTCCAGAGGTTCTATTGTCTGGAAATCATAAGGATATTGATGAATGGAGAAGATACCAATCTTTAAAGCTAACGTATATAAAAAGACCGGATTTGCTGAAAAATGCAGAATTGACAAAGGAAGATTTAAGAATGCTTAATATGATTAAAAAAGAAATTGAAATGGAAAAAGAAATGTAAAATATTATGTCAATATCTTTTGAAAATGTCACCTAAAAATAATTTAAAATAAAGTTAATTATCGTATGAAAATGTCATTTAGATGGGTAAAAATTAGGGGGCTTTGCCCCCTAGAACCCCCATCCTCGCCGGAAGGCAGAGGGGCAGATTAAACTGCCCCTAAAAGGCAATAGGATACTATGCCGCCTGATGTCAAGGCCTTTCGCGGCATAAACGGGCGCCCTCCCACAAGTGGGCCCCTCCCATTTACTTCCACGGTGCCTTGACATCACCCGACTAACAGTCCTATTATCAAAAGCTAACATTTACCCTAAATTTTTGTATCTGTCAACAAAATTATCTTTACCGAGGAAAATTTTCCTCAAGCATACTTAAAATTTCTTGATCGCTTTCATCATAGACGATGGGCTTAACTAAATTACGTCCATATTTGTAATAATGGTCTTCTGGCGGTCTGTAGGTGTTTTTCTCCTTCTTAACGGAATCAGTAGAAGATTTTTTAGGCTT
>NZ_CAKP01000005.1 GCF_000297115.1 Caloramator australicus RC3
TCTTAACTTTGGAACTTTTAGATAACTACCTTCAAGTGTTACTGTCCCATTTTGATTATTTGTAGTATAAGACTGGTAACCTTTCTTTTTCTTGAACTTTGGAAATCCTATTTTCTTATCTCTAAAAAAGTTTTTATATGCCTTCTCTAAATTAAGCTGTGCATTAGCAAGGGCAAGGCTATCTACTTCCTTTAGAAACGGATATTCTTTTTTATATTGTGCAGGTGTATTGTTTAGCATTTCCCCTGTTTTTTTATAGTATTCTATTTTGTCATGTAGCATTTTGTTGTATATAAATCTTACACAACCAAATACTTTAGCAAAATATTCTTCTTGTTCTTTTGTTGGATATATCCTGTATTTATAAGCCTTTAGCAAAGTTACACCTCTTTCCCTTGCTTTTCTATATATTTTTTAATTACTTCAATTGACACCACACCTGTTGTAAGTAAACAGTAACTTCTTGACCAAAAATATTCTTTCCATAATTGCTCTTTTATTTTAGGATACTCTTTCTTTATCAATCTTGATGAAGCACTTTTATATGCATTTATAAACTTAGACAACTCTGTATTAGGATGTGCTTTGAATAATATATGGATATGGTCTTTATCATGGTTCCATTCTTGTAATGTGATATTATAATTATCCTGTATCTTTTCAAATATTTCTTTTAGTCTATTCGATATATTATCATCAATAACTTTTCTTCTATATTTAGTTACCACAACAAGATGATAATACAATAAGAATACTGAATGATTATTATTGTCTAAATCCATTCTATTACATAACCTCCTTCCTATAATACTGATTATACCATAATGGAAGAATTTATCAATCAACATTCATCACCCACTTATAGAAGTGGGCGACTTCTGTTACTCTTTAGTTAAATACTTTGATAAATAAGCGAAAATCATCATAACAGGAATAGCTGTTAAAATTGCTGCAGCAGAATAAACTCCCCATTCTGTGTTGTATTGCCCCTGAAGCGTTACAAGACCAAGGGGAAGAGTATACATTTTTTCATTATGACTAAAAAATATCCTTAAGATTTATATCTAACTCCTCAAATAAAATTGATTTTGCTATATCATCACCTTTATATACCCCAACCTGTTCATAAAAGCCTTCTTCATTTAACATATTAATCTCAATAGTTTTAAATTTTGGATTAATAAGCCAATACTCTTTTACTCCATATCTCATATACAAATTAAATTTTCTAATCCTATCATGGGATGTGTTTGATGGAGACATAACTTCAACTATTAAATCCGGAACTCCAACGTATTTATTTTCCTTTATGCCATCTTTATTACATATAACCATCAAATCGGGTTGGACTTGATGGATGTTTTTATCATCCTCCTTTGATAATACTACATCATAAGGAGCAATAAAAACTTCACATTCTTTACCCTTAAAAAACAAATTAAACTCTGTAGCTAAATTAAGTAAAGTCCTTTGATGTTCAGCTGATGGTGAAGATAAAAGATAAACTTCTCCATCTATATACTCTAATAAATCATCTCCATTATCTAACTTTAAAAATTCATCATAAGTAATCTTTCTATATTGAGGCAGCATTCTAACACCTCCAAAGGTGATATTAAAATCTTCTTTTTATAATTATATTATTACTAATTTTTACAAGTCAAACACAAAAAGAGGTGCACACGCACCTCTTTATAAACACATAGCTAAGTTTTCGTCTTTAACAGGCCTAAACTCTAAAAGCTCAAAGGCTTTTTTAACATGGTCATTTTTCATAAAGGTATTCCACACAAACCCTGTTATATAGTTTTCTATCATAATTAGAGTTATTCCCTTATCTATGCCAACATAGTCTTCAGAAACCCAATAGTCGTTTTCTAAGTTAAAGGCATCTTTAAAGCCGTATTCCCCAAATATTCCTTTAATATTTTTATAGTAATATTCAAGGGCATCCATAGATTCCTTTGGAGTAAAAACAATAGAACCTGCAGCACCACATGGTGGAACCGTCCCATCTACTATATTCTCATTATTAAAAAGTCCTGAAGGAAGGGCACCATATCTCCCCTCATACCCCTTTGGGCCATCACAGGCAGTAAGCCCCCATGAATTTTCATTAAAACCCTTAAACTTGTCTTTATTATCGATACAAAACTGTCTGTTTGCAAGGGTTGCCAATATAGAATTTTCAAACCAGTCAATACCTTTTCTATCTACTTTACCCCTAAAATCAAACCAGGCATGGGAAAATTGGTAGGTAAATATTGACCCAAGCCATGAATTTATAAATCTATATCCTTTATATTCAGCATAATTTCTAAAAAAGCTGTAATAAACTTCCCTATCGACAGGATGCGTAGGAGATGCTACTGCTAAAAAATATAACATTAGCTGTTCGGCATAAAAATCCCAATATCCTTCAAAGCCCTTTTCCGGAGTATAACCCATATAAAACCAGTTTTTATACTTATCCAAATACCAGTTCCAATCGATTTCTTCATATAATTTATTTGCCTTTTTCTTTATTTCACCACCAAAAAACTCTCCAGCTAAAATAGCACCGCAAATGGCAATCGCTGTGTCTATAATTGAAACCTCACATTTCCATACTCTTTCCCCTGTGTATATGTCCATAAAATGATAAAAAAATCCATTAACCCTATCTAAATTAAGTAGAGTATCAAGGGTGCCATTAACCCTTTCATATCCTTCTTCAAAGGATATCCATCCTCTTTTTATCCCTATAGGAATTGCAGTAAGTCCAAAGCCAACTGCAGCGATGCTTGCAACATTTGGATTTGAAGGTGCTCTATCCCTAATAAGTCCATATCCCTTTGAATTTTTATCTATATTTGCTTCCTTCCAAAAATATTTAAAGGATCCTAACATCTCTTGATTTAAGATGAAGTCCTTGATATTCATCGACTATCCCCCCATCCTAAAGCCGCAAATATACCATTATATTATATAACTTTAGTTTACATAAATCTATAAAATATTTTTGGCTGCGATGCTTTTAATTACCAAAAAAGCTGCTACAAGTTTGTAGCAGCTAAACTGTTTAGTAGTATTATATCCTTTGGAGTTGTAACTTTAATGTTTTCATAGCTCCCTTCAATTATCTTTACCTTATGACCTATTTTTTCAACAAGCTGGGTGTCGTCGGTTGCAATTATTTTATTTTCTATGGCATATTCGTGGGCCTTTAATATTAAGTCATATTTAAAGCTCTGAGGAGTTTGAATGGCGTATAATTTTTTTCTTTCAAGGGTTTCAACAGAATATCCATCCTCAACTATCTTTATAGTATCAATAACAGGAACTGCAACCGTTGCAGCCCCAATGGATTTTGCAGCATCTATGGATCTTTTTATTATGTCATCATCTATATTCGGCCTTGCACCATCATGGATTAAAACAATTTCTGGATTATTACAAGCTATAAGTCCATTGTAAACTGAGTTTTGCCTTTCAATGCCGCCCTCCGTAATTTTAACCTTTTTAAAGCAATATTTATCTAATATATTAATTTTAAAATAATCAACCTCATCCTTTGCAACAACAGCAATTATCTCATCCACATAATTTGATTTTTCAAATTTTTCAAGAGTTATTGCTATAATTTCCTTGTTATTAATCTTTGCATAGAGCTTATTAAATCCAAGCCCCATCCTTTTACCCTTTCCTGCTGCAACTACTATAGCCGATATCAAAATATCACCTCTTATGACGCATTCTTAAGTTTTGCAAATATCATTCTACCTGCTGCAGTCTGCAGAACAGACGTTACAACAACATCAACAACTTCACCGACGTATTTTTTACCGCCTTCAACAACGATCATTGTTCCATCGTCAAGGTAAGCAACACCCTGTCCTGCTTCTTTACCATCCTTTATAATATGGATGTTCATCTCCTCGCCTGGAATTACAATAGGCTTTACTGCATTTGCAAGCTCATTTATGTTAAGGACAGGAACCCCTTGAACTTCAGCAACTTTGTTTAAATTAAAATCGTTGGTTATTATCTTTCCATTGTATATTTGGCAAAGCTTTAAAAGTTTGCTGTCAACCTCTTGAATATTATCAAAGTTTTTCTCAACTATTTCAACAGTTAAAGGTATCTCCTTTTGAATTAGATTTAAAATATCAAGCCCTCTTCTTCCCCTTGCCCTTTTTAAATTATCGGAGGAATCGGCGATATGCCTTAACTCCTCAAGAACAAAGGAAGGTATTAAAATGGGACCTTCTAAAAATCCTGTTTTTAGAATATCCAGTATTCTTCCGTCGATTATAACGCTAGTATCTAGTATCTTTGGCTGAGATATACCAACCTTTTCTCCCTTTCTTTTTTCCTTTCCAAACCTCTTTAAAAATGTAAATACGTTATAAAGTTCTTCCTTTTTCTTTAATGTTATGTCTATCCCTAACGTTGCAAATACAATATTTACAATAAAAGCTAAGGAACTTCCTATAGCAGATAAAATGGTATTGCCAGTTAAAAATCTTGCAATAGGCGAAATTAATAGATTTGCAATTATAAGTCCAATTATAAGTCCTAAAACGGCAAGTATAATATCGTTTGTTGGTATCTTTTGTATTGCATTTTCCAGGATTTCTGTAATCTTAAAAATAAGTCGAATGAAATAAGGGGATAAAATATAAAAAATAAGGCCTAATAAAATAATACAAACTGCTATGAATCCAAAATAATAAATGTTGTTTCTTGACACGAAAGCATTTACTGAATTAGATTTAATAAGTATTTCCGATGCAGCATATCCTAAAACCAACCCAACTACTGTCAAGAACCACCTAAAAATCCTTTCTAACATCAATTCACCTCCTACAAAATATCCCAGTATATTATATACTAATATACCGTATCAATCAAAGTTTTTCAACACAAAAAAATATGACAATTTTTTAATTTGCAAAATCAAGATTTCAGATTTTCAAGAATAATTTTTTTTGTTTCATTGAAGTCCCTTTGAAGAACAAGACAAATTTCACTGCAAAAGGTATTTAATATTTTTTCAAAGTTATTCTTATCAAAATTTGAAGGTTTTTTTCTTTTAAAATTCACATCCATGCATTTTATAAGTTTTGCCATCTCTATCGGATCTGTTTGCTCTAAAGTATATTTATAAAGCTTATATCTATCGATGCATTTGTTAGGTAGATCGCCTTTAAACTCCTTTAATATTTTTAAACAATCTTCTAATTTTGACCTTTCAATTACTCCTCTAATTTTATTTTTTTCATCAATGGGAAGATAAATACATATATTATCAATTACAAGTTTTATTTCATAGTATTTCTTTCTAATTCCATTAACATTTTTTTCTTGTATATTTGTTATTACTCCTCCACCAAAATTCTTAACAAAAACTTTATCACCAATTTCAAACATATTATCACCTTTTTTACATTATTACCAAACTTACAGGATTAAGGCAGACTAAAAAATATCTTGATTTTTATAATCTACCTATTATTATTTTATTTAGTTAACTTAAAAATGGCTCTTTTAAGCTGAAATTTATTATAATGTATTTGACATTATATTGTCTGAATATTTATAATATTATTAAACAATATTCAACAAGGAGTGGAAGCAGATGAAGGATATAATCGTAGATGAATTTCAAGCCACCGTTCAAGATTCACTAATTAGACATAGAAGTATTTTAGATATAATGACAAAACTATCTGAATCAAATTCTAGGATAAATAGAGCAGTTGCAAAGGCAGTTACCAATCATGGATGCATAAAAATAAACGCTCAAAAACAGCAGATACCTGACGATGCATCCCTTGACAATATAACCGAATTTTTAAGCTATCAAATCGAAGGAAAACTTTGCGATAACTGCAGAGAAGTCCTTGAAGAAGAGATAGGAAATAATCTATATTACCTTGCTGCTTTATGCAATGCCCTTGACCTTAACCTGTTTGATATTATACTTGAACAAAAGGAAAAGATAGAAACGTTAGGAAAGTTTAGCATGTTATAAAGGCCCGGATATTCCGAGCCTTTATATTTTTCTATTTAATATAACCTGTTCTTGAAGTTTTTTTAGCCATTCCTTTATAGATCTTGCCCTTGCCTCACCTATTCCTTCAACAGCGTCTAAATCTTCTATGCTTGCCTGAAGAATCTTTTTAAACTGTCCAAAATTTTTAACCATATTTTCAACAACTATCTGCGGCAGCTTTGGAATCTTATTCAAAATCCTATATCCCCTTGATGAAACCATCGTATCTAACATTAAATCAGGATTATAACCTAAAAGTTTACATATAACAGACAATTCCAAAATCTCCTCAGAAGATAAGGCCTTAATTGACTTAAATACCTCGTTATAATCCTTTGTATCTATAGCATAATCCCTTAGTATTCTAATTTCATCCTCTTCAACTTCATCTATAAGGTCGTTAAGCTGAAGGGAAATAAGCCTTCCTTCGTTTCCAAGCTCCACAACGTATCTTTCAATTTCATTTACTATCCTCATAACCATCTCGCTTCTTTGGATGGCAAGAACTACGTCATATACAGTTACTAAATCTTCGAATTCTAACGCAGAAAGGTTCGTAACCGCCTCATCAAACACCGATTTATACCTTTCAAGGGTTTGAATAGCCTGATTTGCCTTCGTGAGAATCATGTTCGTATCTTTTAATACATATTTAATATTTCCTTTAAATACGGTAATTAAATTTCTTCTTTGGGAAATAGCAATTGCAATATTTCCTGTTTGTTTTGCAAATCTGTCGGCGGTTCTATGCCTTGTGCCAGTTTCAGCAGTTGGAATGCTGGAATCTGGGATTATCTGTGTATTTGCGTAGAGTATCCTTTTAAGATCTCCGCTTATGACAATAGCCCCATCCATCTTGGCAAGTTCATATAAATATGCTGGAGAATATTCACTATTTATATAAAACCCACCATCAAGGAGCTTGCTTATTTCTTCTTCATCCCCAATTACTATGAGTCCTCCAGTTTTAGCCTTTAATATATTTTCAAGTCCTTCCCTCAAAGGTGTCCCTGGTGCCAAAAGCTTTAAAACATTCATTAGCTCAATTTCTTTAGCATCTCTCATAACTATCCCCCTAGAACTTCTTCTAATGCTTCGTATATATTTTCAACAGGAACAATTTGGATTCCTTTTATAATATCGAGTCCTTTCATATTTTCTTTAGGAATGATGCATTTTTTAAATCCCAATTTTTGTGCTTCTAATATTCTTTTATCTATTAAATTAACTCCTCTAACTTCTCCCGTCAATCCAACCTCTCCAATTATCACAACTTCGTTATCTATTGGAAGATTTTTAAAGCTGGACGCAATAGAGCATAAAACTCCAAGGTCAATGGCAGGTTCGTCGATTTTTATTCCCCCAGCAACATTTACATAAACATCATAGGTTTGTATGTGCATTCCAACCCTTTTTTCAAGAACGGCAATTAAAAGAATAACCCTGTTATAATCAAGCCCCGTTGTCATCCTTCTTGGCATACCAAAGCTTGTTTGGGAGGTTAGTGCCTGAACTTCAATTAGAATTGGTCTTGTTCCTTCCATGGAACATACAACACATGATCCAGGAACGTCTTTTGGTCTTCCGGATAAAAGTATTTCGGAAGGGTTTTTAACCTCCTCAAGACCAAACTGCTTCATTTCAAATACGCCAATTTCATTAGTTGAGCCAAATCTATTTTTAACAGCTCTTAATACTCTGTAGGTATTATGTCTTTCCCCTTCAAAGTAAAGGACTGTATCTACCATATGTTCTAAAACCCTAGGACCGGCAATAGACCCCTCTTTAGTAACGTGTCCAACTATAAAGGTAGCTATGTTTAAATTTTTTGCTATATTCATCAAAACCGCAGTGGCCTCTCTAACCTGACTTACACTTCCTGGAGCCGACTGTAGCTCTGGTCTATAAACGGTTTGAATTGAGTCTATCACAACAACATCGGGCTTTAGATTTGTAATAGTTTCTTCTATATAGCTTAAATTGGTTTCTGGAAGAACCAAAAGATTTTCCGAAAGGACATTTAACCTCTCTGCCCTAAGCTTTATCTGTTTTGAGGATTCTTCACCAGAGACATATAAAACGATGTTGCCACTCTTTGCAACATTGTTTGCCATTTGAAGAAGAAGGGTGGATTTCCCAATCCCAGGGTCCCCTCCAACAAGGACTAAAGACCCCTTAACTATTCCTCCTCCAAGCACTCTATCTAATTCTTCAAGATAAGTTGAATATCTTATCTCTTTTGTTATCTCTATATCCTGTATTTTCAAAGGCTGAACCTTATTATAAGCGGCTGATTGAATTTTACTCAGTTTTTCAGCCTTAACTTCCTCTATAAATGTATTCCAGCTTCCGCATCCAGGGCACTTCCCCATCCACTTAGGAGATTCATATCCGCACTCTTGGCATATATAAACAGTTTTTACTTTTCCCATTCTATCACTTCCTATTTTAGTTAGCAATTACATTATATTTAATATTGTTGTTCATGTAAAGAAATATATACAAAAAAAGAGAACCCCCATTATGAGGATTCTCCCTTTTCAAAAATTATTTCATTATCTACAACCTTCATTACAACTTTATCTCCACGCTTTATATTTCCCTTTAGCATTTCCTCTGAAAGTTTATCTTCAACAGCTTTTGTTATGGCTCTTCTCAGAGGTCTTGCACCATATGTTGGGTCAAAGCCTTGTTTTGAAAGGTGCTTTATTACATCTTCATCATAACTTATTTCAACTTCAAGGTCCTTTAACCTATTAATTACACTCTTTAACATGAGCTCTGCAATTTTTTCAATATCCTTATCCTCTAATGGATGGAATACAATAATCTCGTCGATTCTATTTAAAAACTCAGGTCTAAAGGTCTTTTTCAAGTCCTCCATTACGTTTTGCTTCATCTTTTCGTAGGAATCTTCCTTTTCCTTTTCTGTAGTTGCTGCAAAACCAAGGGTTTGCTGCTTTTTTATGGTCTGTGCACCAACGTTGGAGGTCATGATAACTATCGTGTTTCTAAAGTCCACTGTCTTTCCCTTTCCATCGGTTAGTCTTCCATCCTCAAGGATTTGAAGCAGTATATTAAATACATCCGGATGGGCCTTTTCAATCTCATCAAATAAAACTACTGAATATGGCTTTCTTCTAACCTTCTCTGTTAATTGGCCTCCTTCTTCATATCCAACATATCCTGGAGGAGAACCTATAAGTCTTGATACCGTATGCTTTTCCATATATTCCGACATATCTATTCTTATCATTGCGTTTTCATCACCAAACATAGCCTCAGCAAGTGCCTTTGATAGCTCTGTTTTACCTACCCCTGTAGGACCAAGGAATATAAAGGAACCTATTGGACGCTTTGGATCCTTAATTCCAACTCTTGCACGCCTTACAGCCCTTGCAACAGCCTTAACTGCTTCATCCTGTCCTACAACCCTTTGATGAAGTATTTCTTCAAGTTTTAAAAGCTTTTCTGATTCTGTTTCAGTAAGTTTATTAACAGGAATTCCAGTCCATCTTGAAACAACATTTGCTATATCCTCTACTGTAACAACAGGAACTTCACTATCCTTTTGATTTTGCCAATCCTTTTTAATCCTTTCAAGTTCATTTTTAATCTCATTTTCTCTGTCCCTTAATTTCGCAGCCTTTTCAAATTCTTGTGTATTTATTGCCTCCTCCTTTTCCTTTCTAACCTTTTCAAGCTCTTCTTCAAGGTTTTTAACATCAGGAGGTGCAGTTAAGTTCTTTAGCCTTACCTTAGCTGCTGCCTCATCCATAAGATCTATTGCTTTGTCTGGTAGGAATCTATCGGTAATATATCTATGGGATAGGTTTACAGCAGCCTCTAGTGCTTCATCAGTTATTTTAACCTTATGATGTGCTTCGTATTTATCCCTCAATCCTTTAAGGATTAATATAGATTCTTCAGTTGATGGTTCACCAACCTGAACTGGTTGGAATCTTCTTTCAAGGGCTGAATCCTTTTCGATGTATTTTCTATATTCATCAATCGTAGTTGCACCGATAACTTGAATTTCACCTCTTGCAAGGGCTGGCTTTAATATGTTAGATGCATCAATGGCACCTTCTGCAGCACCTGCACCAACTAATGTATGGATTTCATCTATGAATAGAATTATATTTCCTGCCCTTCTAATCTCGTCCATTACCCTCTTTATTCTTTCTTCAAATTCGCCTCTATATTTTGACCCTGCAACCATTCCTGATAGATCTAAAGTAACAACCCTTTTGTTTTTGAGTATCTCTGGAACGTTGCCCTCTACAATCCTTTGGGCAAGACCTTCAGCAATGGCAGTTTTTCCAACCCCAGGTTCACCTATAAGGCAAGGATTATTCTTTGTTCTTCTTGAAAGTATTTCAATTACCCTTTCAGTTTCATTTTCACGACCGATAACAGGGTCGAGCTTTCCTTCCCTTGCAAGCTCCGTTAAGTCCCTTCCGTATTGGTCAAGGGTTGGTGTATTTGTTTGTCTATGCCTTGTTCCCGGACCTGGTTTTCCTTTAAATCCCTGTCCTAATTCACCTACGTTTAAAGAATTTAATATCTCGTTTCTCGCCTTTACAATATCAATGCCGAGCTTTGCAAGAATTGCTATTGCAACTCCTTCGCCCTCCCTTAAAAGAGCAAGCATCATATGTTCAGGGGCAACGAAGTTATGGTTTAAATTCCTTGCTTCATTCCTTGCAAGCTCAATTATTCTTTTTGTTCTTGGAGTTAAAGGTATCTCGTGAAAGTTGAAGAACTCTTCACCTTTTCCTTCTATTTCAATTATCAAATTTCTAATCTTTTCATCATCTATTCCAAGATCCTTTAAAACCTTTGACGCCTGACCACCCTCTCTTATTATTCCAAGCAAAAGATGTTCTGTTCCTATATAGTTATGGTTTAATCTTTTAGCTTCCTCTGCTGCAAGCTGCAAAACCCTTTGGCTTCTTTCTGTAAATCCATTAAACATACGCATCCCTCCTTATCTTAGTGTTTCTCTAACTATTTTAGCTCTTATAATATCCCTTTCCTTTGTGTCAAGGTCTCTTCCTTCAATAAGTTGTAACGTTGCTGGTTGAACGTTAACTAAAAGGTCGTTTAATTTTTTTACATCTATATCCTTAATTATTCCCATTTCTATTCCTAATCTTACCTTTGACATTAAATTTAAGCACTCTTGTGTTGATAGCATTCTTGAATATTTCAAAAGACCAAGGGATCTATAAATGTCGTCCTCGATTTCAGCCGCCTGCTTTTCAAAGAGCATTTCCCTTGTTTTAATTTCTTGATCTATTATTTTTTTAGTTACTGCAATTAAGTTGTTTATTATCTCATCTTCAGTAAGACCAAGAGTTACTTGATTTGAAATTTGATAAATGTTTCCCATAGCATTACTGCCCTCACCATAAATTCCACGCATAGTCATACCAACTTGAACTACTGTATTAAATACATTGTTTATATTTTTAGTTAAAGTAAGAGCTGGAAGGTGAAGCATTACCGACGCTCTAATTCCTGTTCCTACGTTTGTCGGGCAGCTTGTTAGGTATCCTAACTTTGCATCATAGGCATATTGGACCTTTTCTTCTATAAGGTCATCTAATTTGTTTGCATAATCATAGGCATCCTTTACTTTAAATCCAGGATATATAACCTGAAGCCTAATATGGTCTTCCTCATTTATCATTATTGAAACGTTTTCTTCTCTATTTAAAAGGACTGCTCCCCTTTGATATTCATTTACAATATCCATGCTTATAAGATGCTTTTCAACCATCGAAAGCCTTTCAAGGGGCTTTAATTCCCTTAACTTTATTAGCCTAAACTCGTGGGCTATAGCAGAATTGCTGTTTAAAACAGAATCTGCTACATCCTTTATTACTTTATTTGCCTCATCTTGATTTAACTTTTGTGGGAAGGGAACACCATCAATATTCCTTGCAAGTCTTATTCTGCTGGTTAGAACTATATCGCTACCATGGTTTTTGAATAGCATTTTACCACCCCCTATTTATCTAGCTTTGACTCAAGCTCTTTGATTTGGTCCCTTAATTTAGCAGCCTTTTCATATTCTTCGTTCATAACTGCAACTCTTAGTTCTTCCTTTAACCTTTCTATATCCCTTTTTATCTTTAAAATTCCTCCCGTCCTCTTTGGAACCTTTCCCGTATGCTGAATATTTCCATGAACCCTTTTAATGATAGGAGTAATTTCTGCATTAAAGGTTCTATAGCAATTTGCACATCCCATCTTGCCGGTCCTTTTAAAATCATCAAAGCTCTGATGGCAGACAGGACAGGTTACAGGCTCAGGAATCTGATATGGCGAACCCATCATTTCAAAGAATCCTTCGAGTATGTTTTGGAAGGACATAGGTGATGCAAAGTTAAAGGGGTTCATTATATCGATATTAAACTCGTTGTTTTCCCTTGCACATTCCTCACAAAGATGAAGTTCCTGTTTAACTCCGTTTATTATTTTTGTAATATGAACATTGGCTTCCCTTTGATTGCAATTTTGACAGAGCATACAAATCCCTCCTTTGGGAATTTTTTAGATTATTGATATTAGAACTGTTTTTAAAATATTCGCCCTTATTTTATCCTTCAAATCCGGCGGAGCATTTATAACTTTATCGTTTAGAGCAATTTTAAGAATTGTTGCCTCCCTTTCAGTTAAATAACCTCTATCCTTAAAAAACTCAATATATCCTTCCGCCTGTTGCTGGGTTATTTCTTCTCCTATATTATTCCAAATTGCGTCCTTTAAATAATCGTTATCGTTAATTCTTATTTTTGTGATTTTGATAAATCCTCCGCCACCCCTTTTGCTTTCAATATAATATCCTTTATCTATAGTAAACCGGGTTTCTAGGACATAATTAATCTGAGATGGCGCACAGTTAAAAAGATTAGCAAGTTCATTTCTTTGTATTTCTAAAAAATCATTTTCGCTCTTTTCCAGCATGGTCTTTATGAAGTTTTCTATTATATCCGATAGTCTTGCCATAGCACCACCTCTTCTTATTTTGTTTTACTTTGACTTTGACTTTCTTTGACCTTTCAATTACTATTTTATACCATATAAATTATATTGCAATAATTAATTTTTTCATAGAATAGACAATTTTTATGATTATCAATAAAATATTAAAATTATTTTGCTATTTTAAATAAAATCTCAAAATTTCTTTATTTTTTATTTGTAATAATGTTAACCAAAATAAAAAATACAAACAAAAACTTTAAAAAAAATTAAGCCGGCAATGTAATACCAGCTTAAACATAATAGCCAATTATTAAGCACATCATGTCAATCTATTATAAGCTGTGCCTCTTCGTTAAAATAAGTTTTATACCCAAGCTGAAGAAACATTATAACTGTTATTGCAACGCAACCTAATATACCAAGCATTATAGCTATTTGATATTTTATAGCAGTCAACGGAGATGTCCCTGATAATATTTGTCCCGTCATCATTCCTGGTAAAAAGACTATACCCATTCCTACCATAGAGTTTATTGTGGGAAGTATTGCAGAATCAAAGGTATTATCTATTATTTCCTTAACTGCCATTTTAGGGGTTGCACCAAGCATAAGAGCCATCTCTATTTCATCTTTTCTCTTTTTAATGTCATCAACAAGCCTATTTACACCAAGGGCAACTCCTGTCATTGAATTTCCAATTAGCATGCCTGCAATGGGGATAAAATATCTTGGATCATACCAAGGACTGATTCTTATAATTACAAATAAAAAATATAAAAGGCTAAGAAGGCTCCCTATAACCATTGATATTGCAACGACTTTTTTTATTTTGAAATTCAATTCAACCTTTGATCTTTTGTATATATTATATATGCTAAAGATCTCCATAAAAATTAAAATTAATAAAGTAAATAAGGGATTTGGATTATTTATTATATAAACAAGAACAAACCCCATAGTTATAAGCTGAAGGGTCATTCTGATAGATGATATCACTATTTCCTTCTCCCTTTTTATTCCTCTTTTTCTTACTATAAGCAAAAGTATTACAATAAATATATAGGCTGCTAATAGCTGATAAACATTTATATCTATAATATTTTTCATAACTTCACCTTCCCATCAAATATCTCAACAACTCTTTCACTAAAGTTAGAAGCTATCTTTTTAGAATGGGTTACTACAACCAACATCTTATTTTTGCGTTTAATATATTCTATAACCGCCTTCATTACTTTCTCTTCCGTTCCTTCATCCAAAGCAGATGTTGGCTCATCTAAAAGGTAAACATCAGAATCTAACAAAAGTATTCTACCAATGGCTAACCTTTGTTTTTCTCCTCCCGAAAGATTTTGTGCAGACTCATCAAGCTCTTTTTTTAAACTTACAAGTTCTAAAATCTCCTTTAATTTTTCATCCTTTACTAAAGGTTTTTCAGAGAATTTCAACCCTATCAAAAGATTATCCCTTATATTGCCATTGAAAATAATAGGATTTTGAGGAAGCATAGTAACCTTTCTTCTTATCTCAATTGTGTCCCAATCTTTTAGTGCCCTTCCTTTAAAATAAATCTCACCTTTATCAGGGGATATTAGTTTGTTTAAAAGTTTTAGTAAAGTTGTTTTGCCACTTCCGCTTTCGCCAACGATGCATGTTATTTTATTCCCTTGAATCTCAAGATAATCAATATCTAATATATTCTTGTACTTTAATTCAACGATTTTAAACATAGAACCCCACCTTACTTAAAAATTTCTTCATAAAGTTGCTTTGCTCTTTTTTTAGCCTCTTTAAGAGCCTCAATTCCTTCTTTAGTTATTGAATAATACTTTCTTATTTTACCATTTATTAGTTTATCCTCTCTAACTAAAAGCCCCTCCTTTTCCATAGAGTGCAAAATAGGATACAAAGTCCCTGGTCCTATATTATATCCATGTTCTTTTAATTCCTCCATCATCCATGAGCCAAAAAAAGGTTCTTTATAGGCATGATACAGTATATGCACCTGTATAAATCCTAAAAATAATTTCCTAAGGATTTTATTGCTCAATTTATCACCCCATTATTATCGCTTTTCGATATCTAATAATGATATTACTATAATCATAGAACAAAGTCAATATAAAAGGGTTTGGCGATTTTTAAACCTCCAAACCCAAAGTCCTACTTGTCTAATTCTTCATTAATTTTTTCTACTCTTTTTCTTTGTTCATGCGGACTCATCCAGTTAGTGAAACTTGGGATAAATTCTCCATAACTTTCAAGATTAAAGTTAAATTTAAACCTTTTCCCCCTTAATTTCTTATTAAATTTCATTTGATCACCTTCTTCTTGCAATTAAGTGATATTTATTATCATCGTGTCCTCCCTTTTGTGTGACGTCAAATCCATTCATATCAAGTATCCTTCTTATTTCCTCTGTTTGATGAGCATCTGAACCGTCAACTGTTATTACAAGTTCATCATCGTCGTTTAAAATTGAAAGCATATCATAAAGTTTATTTGTGTCAGATGGTCCAATTATTTTCCCAAAGTTAATCCTATAATCAGACATTAAAATCCCTCCTTTGAATATAGTTTTTACAGTTTTTAAAATTAAATGCTGTTAAATGCTTTCAAAATTATATTGGGCAGGTATTTTAAAATACCTGCCCAAAAATATTTTATTCTTCCTCTTCTTCCTTTTCCTTTTGCGCATTTTCGATAATCTTTTGTGCGATGTGAGCTGGAACTTCTTCATATCTTTCAAACTTCATTGTAAAGCTTCCCCTTGCCTGAGTCATGGATCTTAGATCTGTTGCATATTTGAAGGTTTCCGCCATCGGCATTTCAGCCATTATAACCTGCATTCCATCCTTTTGCTCCATTCCAAGAACTCTTCCACGGCGCTTGTTTATATCACCAATAATATCTCCCATGTATTCATCCGGCACTGTAATTTCAAAATGCATTATAGGTTCTAATAATACTGGGTCTGCCTCCTTTATTCCCTTCTTAAAGGCAAGGGATGCTGCTGTTTTGAAGGCCATTTCAGAAGAGTCAACAGGGTGATAGGAACCATAGTGTAATGTTGCCTTTAAGTTTATAACAGGATAACCTGCTAAAACTCCCTTTTTCATAGCTTCTCTAAGTCCCTTTTCAACTGCAGGAATATATTGTCTTGGAACAACACCACCAACTATTTGATCGACAAAAACAAGATCTTCAGTTTCATGTTGTGGCTCAAACTTGATAACAACATCACCATATTGTCCGTGACCACCAGATTGCTTTTTATATTTTCCTTGAACATCGGAGGTCTTTCTTATTGTTTCTCTATATGGAACCTTTGGAATGTCAAGCATTACTTCTGCACCAAACTTATTCTTTAGCTTGCTTGCTATAACTTCAATATGTAATTCCCCAAGACCAGATATTATAAGCTCTGAGTTTTCAACATCCCTTGATATTTTAAATGTTGGATCTTCTTCAAGTAGTTTATGGAGTCCTGTTGAAATCTTATCTTCATCATTCTTTGATTTTGGTTTTATTGCCATTGATATTGCTGGTTCTGGGAAATCTATTTTTTCGTAAATTATCGGCTTTGCTGCGTCGCACAATGTATCTCCAGTCATAGTGTATTGAAGCTTTGCAACAGCTCCTATATCTCCAGCAGAAAGTTTTGTTACTGCAGTTTGATTTTTACCTTTTAATATGTATAGTGTGCCTATCTTTTCTGTCTTATCTTGAGTAGCATTATATATGCTTGAATCAGAAGAAATTGAACCGGATAAAACTCTAAATATCGAAAGCTTACCTACAAATGGGTCGGCAATCGTCTTAAACACAAAGGCTGAGAATCTTTCATCCGGACTGGACTTTCTAACTTCGTCCTCATTAGTCTTAGGATTCTTACCCTTAAATTCAACCCTATCAGCAGGGGAAGGGAAATAATTTATTATACAATCAAGCAATGTAGTTAAAGCTACATTTGAAATCGCTGAACCGCAGAAAACCGGTGCAACATCACAATTTAATATACCCTTTCTTAGTCCTCTTAAAATTTCTTCGTCAGAAAGTTCGCCTTCGCTTAAGTATTTGTCAAGAAGCTCCTCATCAGTTTCGGCTACCGATTCCATTAATATATTTCTATATTCTTCAACAACTGACTCAAGGTCAGCTGGAATTTCCGCTTCAACCATCGCTTTTGATTTTGGATCATAAACAAGAGCTTTTCTTTCTAATATTTTAACAACACCCTTAAAATCTGCTTCTTTCCCTATTGGAATTTCAAGGGCAGCAACCGAAAGACCAAACTTATCCTTAATCTGCTTAAATGTCTTATCAAAATCAGCATTTTCTCTATCCATTTTATTTATAAAAAATGCTCTTGGAATCTTATATTTATTTACATACTTCCATGCCTTTTCTGTCCCAACTTGAAGACCCGATGCTGCACAAACTGTTATTATAGCAGAGTCAACTGCCCTTAAACCTTCTAAAACTTCACCAACAAAATCGAAATATCCTGGAGTATCAACAAAATTAATTCTATAATCATTCCAGTCACAAGGTGCAATAGCAGTTGAAATTGAGATCTGTCTTTTCTTTTCTTCTGGGTCATAATCACAAACTGTTGTTCCATCTTCAACTCTACCCATTCTATCTGTTGCCTTGCAGTCATATAATATAGCCTCAACTAAGGTGGTTTTTCCCGTTCCACCATGTCCAATAATACCTACATTTCGTATGTTTTCAATCCTATACTCCTTCATAACAAATTCCTCCTTACGACTATATAAGTCCTTATTTTATATATTCTCCATTATTTCTAAAATTCCTTTTAAAATTGCAAAAAATTTTCGACAATTTTGAATATTTTTTGCATTAAAGACAGGCATTATTATTAATAATTAAACAACATTTTAAAAATTTATCATTTTACACTACAGATTATATGATATATAATTTTGTTAGTAGCTCAAAAGGAGGTCATAAAATGAAGGACAAAATTATCAATGAGATAAAGGAATGGATAGTATCAATAGTAGTTGCTGCTGTAATAGCCTTTACTATAAAGGCCTTTATATTTGACATAGTGCAGGTTTCAGGTCCATCTATGATTCCAACCCTTCATGATAACGATAGGGTTGCTATAGAAAAAATTAGTCTTTATACTAAAAAATTTACCCGGGGAGAAATAATAATCCTCGATCCTGGCAATTCAGGCAGGGGATTATATATAAAAAGAATTGTTGCACTTCCTGGTGAAAGGCTTGAAATCAAAGAAGGATCAGTTTTTATAAACGGCAAAAAGCTTCAGGAGGATTATTTATCCCCTGGAACCCAAACCTACGCTGAAACTGATATCGACATGATAATACCTGAAGGCTACGTTTTCGTTCTTGGAGACAATAGAGAAGTCAGTGAAGATAGCAGATATATTGGTCCAATTCCTATTGATCACATAAAAGGACATGCAATTTTTAAAATCTACCCATTTTCAGATATAAAAAAATTATAGGGTGCAAGGCACCCTTAATTTATCTCCTCAAGTTTTCCAGTTACCATGTATATAATTCTTTCACAAACATTTGTAGTGTGATCAGCTATTCTTTCTAGATATCTTCCAACAAACATAAGCTTTGTTGCTTGCTTTGTAATTGAAGGATCCTTAACTATCATTTCTAAAAGTTCATCAATGATCGCCTGATAAATATCATCAACCTCTTGATCCATCTGGGCAACTTTTTTTGCAAGTTCTATATCCTCTTTAACAAAAGCATCAAGACTTAATCTAATCATCTCTTGTGCGATCTTTGCCATCCTTGGAATGTCAATCAAAGGCTTAATCAACGGTTCTTTGCCTATCTCTAAAGTTATTTTAGATATATTAACCGCATGATCCCCCATTCTCTCAAGATCAGTAATTATTTTAAGGGCTGTTGCTATGGTTCTTAAATCCTTTGCAAGAGGCTGTTGAAGGGCTAAAAGCTTCATGCAGTCCATTTCAATTTCAAGATCCATGGCGTCTATTTTATCATCCTCTTCAACAATCGTTTTAGCAAGCTCTAAATTTTGTTCCTTTAAAGAAGTTACCGCCTTATCAACAATCACTTCTACAAGGGAACCCATTCTTAATACCTTGTGTTTAACCTCTTTAAGGTTTTGTTGAAAATGCAACCTTGTCATAAAAATCTCTCCTTTTTTAACCGAATCTTCCAGTGATATAATCTTCCGTTCTCTTATCCCTTGGGTTTTCGAATATTTTTTCTGTAGTATCGTATTCTATAACCTCACCGTTTAAGAAAAATGCCGTCCAATCTGAAATTCTTGCTGCCTGCTGCATAGAGTGGGTTACTATAATTATAGTATAATTCTTTTTAAGCTCAAGTAAAAGCTCCTCTATTTTTAAAGTTGAAATAGGGTCAAGGGCGGATGTTGGCTCATCCATTAGAACGACTTCTGGCTGCATTGCAATTGCCCTTGCAATGCAAAGCCTTTGCTGCTGGCCTCCGGAAAGTTCTAAGGCTGATTTATATATTTTATCCTTAACTTCATCATAAAGGGCAACAGCCTTTAATGTGCTCTCAACAACCTCATCTAAGACTTCTTTTTTGTTAACTCCATTTTTTCTAAGTCCATATACAATATTTTCATATATGGTCTTTGGAAATGGATTTGGTTTTTGAAAGACCATACCTATTCTTCTTCTTAGCTCAACTGGGTCTAAATCGCCTGAATATATATCCTGACCTTGGAATAAAATTTTCCCTTCAACCCTTGTATTTTCAATAAAATCGTTCATTCTATTTAAAGTTCTTAAAAATGTTGATTTTCCGCATCCTGATGGTCCTATAAAGGCGGTTATATTATTTTTATATATATCCATATTTATGTCCTTTAATGCCAAGAAATTGCCATAGTAAAAATTTAAGTTTTCTACTTTAATTACGCTTTCCATAGTGTCCTCCTTTAGTCTTTCATTCTAATTTGATATTTATTTCTTAATATAATAGCAATTGAGTTTATGCCAAGAAGAATAAATAAAAGCACTATAATTCCTGCAGCTGCAACATTTTGAAATTCCTTTTTAGGCATACTTGACCAGTTGAATATCTGTATAGGCAAAACTGTAAACTGATCAAAGGGCGTTTTTGGAATAAATGAAACATAAGCAAGGGCACCTACTACAATTAATGGTGCAGCCTCGCCTAATGCCCTTGATAGCCCAAGTATAGTTCCTGTCAAAATTCCTGGCAGAGCATAGGGTAAAATTACTCCAGTTATAGTCTGCCACTTTGTTGTGCCAAGGGCATAAGATGCCTGTTTTAAGGATTCTGGAACGCTCCTTAATGCCTCTTGTGAAGAAATAATTATAGTTGGAAGTATCAATAATGACATAGTTAAAGCACCTGACAATATACTTCTTCCAAACCCAAGCAATCTAACAAAAACAGCAAGTCCAAGCATTCCATAAATTATTGCTGGAACACCTGCAAGATTTGCTATATTTAATTTAATAAATTCAGTAAATTTATTATCCTTTGCATATTCCTCTAAATATAAAGCCGTCCCTATTCCAACGGGGAATGAAATTAAGGCAGTTAAGATAATGAGCCATAAACTCCCAAAAAGTGCAGGATAAATGCCAGCCTTTTTAGGGAATCTTGATGGGAAATTAGTTATAAAATCCATAGATAACCACTTTAATCCCTTTGATAATATACTAAATAGAAGAATACTCAATATAAATATTCCAAACAAAGTGCATAAAAATATCAAAGTATGAAATATTTTATTTTTTAGTTTTCGCCTTTTTGTAATATCCTGTTCCTTCATCAATATGTCCTCCTATACTTTCTCATAACATATCTAGAAATTAAGTTCAATGTAAAAGTTATTAAAAACAATAAACTACCTACGGCAAACAAAGTCCTATAACCAATTGATCCATAAGGAACATCCCCCATGCTTATCTGAACGATGTAACCTGTCATAGTTTGTATGCTCTCAAGGGGATTTAAAGTTAATTTAGGTGTTGAACCTGCCGCCATGGCAACAATCATAGTTTCTCCAACTGCCCTTGATATAGCTAAAATAAACGATGCAATAATCGTCGGCAATGCAGTTGGAATTACAATATCCTTTGATACTTCGTATTTTGTCGCTCCAAGGGCATAGGCACCAAGTCTTAAAGAATCAGGAACAGCCATCATAGCATCTTCACTTAAAGA
>NZ_CAKP01000004.1 GCF_000297115.1 Caloramator australicus RC3
TTTGATATTTTTCGTATAATTTTGCAAGTTTTTGCCTTGTTCTTTCATAGTTTTTGCTTTGTCTTTTGCTTTCTTAATAATGATTTTTGTATAATTTTAATTCTTTTTTCTGTTTTTCTTAACCATTTTGGATTTTCTACCTTTGTTCCATCAGATAAAATAGCAAATTCTTTAATTCCTAAATCTATACCTACTTTTTTATCTATTTTAGGTAATTCTTTAATTTCTTCTTCTACAAGTATAGAAGCATAATATTTGCCTGTTGGCGTTTTTGATATAGTTACAGATTTAATTTTTCCTTCAAATTGTCTGTGTTGTTTTATTTTTATTTTTGTCTTTAACTTTGGAACTTTTAGATAACTACCTTCAAGTGTTACTGTTCCATTTTGATTATTTGTAGTATAAGACTGGTAACCTTTCTTTTTCTTGAACTTTGGAAAGGCTGTTTTTTTATCTCTAAAGAATTTTTTATATGCTTTTTCTAAATTAAGTTGTGCGTTGGAAAGTGCAAGACTATCTACTTCTTTTAGAAAAGAATATTCTTTTTTATATTGTGCAGGTGTATTGTTTAGCATTTCTCCTGTTTGCTTATAATGTTCTATTCTGTCATGTAGCATTTTGTTGTATATAAATCTTACACAACCAAATACTTTAGCAAAATATTCTTCTTGTTCTTTTGTTGGATATATCCTGTATTTATAAGCCTTTAGCAAAATTACACCTCCTTCCTGTAATACTGATTATATCATAAAAAAGAATTTATCAATCAACATTCATCACCCACTTATAGAAGTGGGCGACTTCTGTTACTCTTTAGTTAAAGATCTTTTTAAAGAACAAATCATCTAAATAGCACCATTGCAGAAATGGGTGCAACCTTTACCTTGTCTCCATATATTTTATATAAAGCATCAACTCCTGCAAGCCTTCCATCAACAGCAACATTCCATACACCATTTGGAATTTTTATATCTACCGCACTTTTATTGGAATTATATATTACAATTATTTCCTTCCATGCATCCCTAGGATAGTCTATTTTAAAGGCAACTGTCCTTGATGGGCAGTCTAAAAATTTTAAATATTTTTTTATGTCTTCACAGGAATTTAATCTAAAGGCAGGATGTTCCTTTCTAAGTTTTATAAGCCCCTTTACGTATTCAAATACATCCCTAAACTCATATTTTCTATCCCAGTCAACAGAATTTATTATATCAGGAAGGTTATAGCTATTTTCATGCCCCTGTTTTGTTCTACAAAAATCACATCCTAAGTGGATAAAGGGAACACCTTGGCTTGTTAAAACTATCGCCTGAGATAATTTTTGAATTCTAACCCTCTCTTCAACAGAATCCTCTTTATTTGTTATGCTAATCTTATCCCAAAGGGTATGATTGTCATGGCAGGAGGCATAATTTATGGATTGATCAGGAGAAATAAAAGGTCCCTTTAAACTCTCGTCATAGTTTATTGCTGCTACAACTCCCCTTTTTATATCGTGTTCTCTACTTTCTCCTCCTGCAAATCCCTTTTTCTCCGCTTCAAAGGTATGTCCCCTTATGGCATCCCTTATTATATCATTAAAGTATCCAATATTTGGAGTTTTATATGCATTCATCTGTATAGCCTTTTTATCATGTTCTAAATAAGTATTAAGGTCCCAACCTTCGCCATAGATGATTGCGTTTGGATTTATTTTCTTTAGTCCATCATATATCTCATTAATTGTATCTACATCTAATAGCCCCAAAAGGTCGAATCTAAATCCATCAATATGATACTCCTTAGCCCAAAAGATGACCGAATCCTTAATAAACCTTCTTACCATTTTGTTTTCTGATGCAACATCGTTTCCACAGCCACTGCCATTTGAAATATTTCCAAATTTATCGCATCTAAAGTAGTAGCCTGGAAATATCTTTTCAAAGTTGCTTTTTTTATAATCATAAACATGATTATATACAACATCCATAATAACCCCAATGTTGTTTTGGTGAAGTTTTTGAATCATTGTCTTTAATTCTCTAATCCTTTCTTTAGGTTCATAGGGATTTAAAGAAAAACTTCCCTCTGGGGCGTTATAATTCTGAGGATCGTATCCCCAATTATATCTCTTAAACTGATCCCTTTCGTCAACGCTCTCAAAGTGAAAATCATAAAAGGGAAGTATTTGAACATGACTTACACCAAGCTCCTTTATATGCTCAAGGCCGGTTGTAACTCCCTTTTTAGAAAAAGTTCCTTCTTCAACAAGCCCTAAAAACTTCCCCCTTTTTTTGATGTTACTGTTTTCATTTGAGGATATATCCCTTATGCTAATCTCATATATTACTGCATCTACATAGTTTTCAAGTTTAACATATTTGTCCTTTTGCCAATTATAAGGATTTGTTTCCTCTAAATCTATTATGGCAGCCCTTAGTCCGTTTATTCCCACCGCCTTTGCATAAGGGTCCACAACTTCTTCAATTTTATCATAAATTTGAACTTTATATGTATAAAAATATCCTTTATATTTTAAATCTACTTCCCCTGAGAAAACCCCATTTTTCTCCTTCATGTTAAATATGATGGGTTCTTCTTGAAGGCTTGGATCCCCATTTTTATATAAAACAAGGTCTATACTTGTCGCTACAGGGGACCAAACTCTAAATTCAATCTTATCATCTAAAATCCTGCAGCCTAAAAATCCATCATAATAATATTTTTCATTAAATTCTTCTGTTTTAAAAAGATTGCTATAAGGAACTTCAAAGCATTTGTCTTTTATACTAATATAAGTTTTTCTTTTAATATCAACGGGTTCGGACAAAATAATCTCACAATGATCCTTTTTTTATTTAGAATACTAATTTCTATGGGTTCACTTTCTTGATAAACTTTAATATTTTCCCATTCTATCTTTTCAGCATCTTCACAGTATATTTCAATTTTATAAAACGTCACAAAAGCTGCCTTCATATTAATCCCCCCATTACTTAAAATATTTCCCCTGCCATGTATCCCTTTCTTCAAATTTCTTATCTATCGCATTTAAAACCTCCCACTTTTTAAGGCTCCAAAGAGGCTCTATAATAAGGCTTCTTGGGCTATCTCCGGTTAACCTATGAACAACCATATCCTCCGGGAGCCTTTCAATGCAGTCTACTATTAAATCGACGTATTCATCCATGGATAAAAACTTTAACTCCCCTCGTTTATAAAGTTCAACAAGCCTTGTTCCCTTCATAAGATGTAGAAGATGTAGTTTTATCCCTTGGGTATTAGTGTGGGCAACAAAGTCAACGGTTTCAAGGATTCTTTTTTTATCCTCACCAGGAAGTCCTAAAATAACATGTGTTACTACATCTATATTCCTTTTTTTAAGTTCCTCTATTGCATTTATATATGTTTCTAAGGGATAACCTCTGTTTATAAGTTTTGCCGTGTCCTCATGAATGGTCTGAAGACCAAGTTCCACCCAAAGATAAGTTTTTTTGTTTATCTCATCTAAAAGGTCTAATACATCCTCAGGAAGACAATCTGGCCTTGTTGCAATTGCAAGGCCAACAACACCATCTATATTTAAAACCGCCTCATACTTTTCCCTCAGCACTTCAACAGGAGCATAAGTATTTGTATAGGCCTGAAAATAGGCTATATATTTTCCTTCCTTCCACTTTTTATGCATCATTTCCTTAACTTCAAAAAATTGTTCTACTAAATTTTCCTTTGTTCCTGCAAAATCTCCAGAGCCCCTTGCACTGCAGAAAATACATCCTCCATACCCTGCTGTTCCATCTCTATTAGGGCATGTAAATCCTGCATCTAAGGATATTTTAAAGACCTTCTCACCAAACTTTTGCCTTAAAAAATAGTTCAATGAGTAGTATCTTTTATCTCCCCAAAGTTTCAATCCATCACCTTCTTTACACATAAGTCATTCATGTTTAATTTTATTTCTAAATTATAAATTTTGCAATAAAATTAAGCTACCCCAAAATAGAAGTAGCTTCAGATTGTAGACAAACTCTCATTGGTGTTTAGACTTTGCAAGAGCCCCGTGAATGGATTTCAAAAAGGCATCTCTCATGAGCTCTAGCAATTCTTGCTTTTCGACTTTTCAAAAGTCCGTAATTCTGCACACGGACGTGCAGAGCCGAGTGGACGACACGGATGTCGGCTCACGAGGGTAGGACTTTTGAAAACAAAGAAAAGCTTAGAATTGCTTAGCGAAATGAGCGAATGCCAGGGAAATCCTTCACGGGGCTTATCAAAAACAACTTTTTCAACAGTCTGAAGCTACCTCAAAATAAAGGTAGCTTAATTTATATAAAAAGAGGGGGGGATCAAAACTCAACAGATTGATAAGTTTCAACTATAAAGTCAAATTCCTCTTCATCCTTTATCTCTCCAAATCTATCTTCGTCAATATCTGGATAATAATACAAAACATATTTTTCTTTTGATAATAATCCCTCAATGATTATATACTGCCTGTTTAATTTTGCATCCATTAATGTTGCCAAAACCTTATACTTTTCCCTTTTACCTGTTTTCTCATTTGTAAGGTCAAGATAAAAATCATCATGGAATCTTACATTTATCCTGTCATGGTCACATGAGACAACATTAGAACCTTCCCTGCAGCCTAAGCATCCATCAAATTTACACCCAACAGAACAATTCAGGCATTTACAACTTGAGCATTTTTGAAGCTGCTTAAATTCCTTGTTAAATTCAAACTTATATTTTTCTAATTCATCTATTACCTTTCCATTTGAAAAGATTGAAAATATCCCCGCTTTGTTTAATTTTGTTTCAGCTTCTTCTAATTTTTCTATATATCTTTTTAAAACAGGGAGCTTAGTATAATACCTCCTTGTCTTAAGCTCCCTTGTATCTAAAAAGGGGGAAACATTATCAATAGCAAAGGATAAATCAGAATACATTTTGCCGTATTTTTCTTTTTCTTTGTCTAAAAACTCTCTAGCCCTCATATAATCACCCTAAATTTTCTTTGTATTTTCTAAGTTCTTCATCTAAATCTATCTTTTCAAGTTCTTCAAACTCTTTATCTAAACTATCGTTTCTTAAATCTTCCAAACCTTCTGCTATCGCTTCTTTTCTTTGGATCTTTCTTTCTATTTCGTCAAGGCTTATGCTGTTTGTTTTGGATTTTATATCAAGAAGTATCTCATTAACCTTTTCTGCGGCCTTTGCATTGTTGTATCTCGCTGCTGCTTCATCCCTATATCTTCTTGTTTTTTCTAACTCTTCTTCAAGTTCCTTTAGTTTACTTTTTATGATCTCAGCTTTTTTAGAAGCTTCTTCGTAGCTTTTTTGTAAATCCTTAAAAACTTTTTCTTCATAAAGTTTTCTCTCAAGGGCCTTTTTAGCAAGTTCTTCATTCCCCTTTGAAAGGGCAAGTTTTACCTTTTCATCAAATTCTTTAATGTTTAGTTTTGAATTATCGATCTTTTTCTCGATTTCATGAACATTTCCTAAAATTTCTGCAGCAGAAATTCTTGCCTCATTTAGTGCTTCTTCCATATCCCTTATCTTTTGATCTAAAATTTCAATAGGATTTTCAATTTCGTCCATAGCCTTGTTCACCTTTGCTTTAAAAATGTTTGACATTCTTTGTAGGATACCCACATTAACCACTCCTTATCTTCTAAATATTTTAAATATGATATATAAGACTAATAGAAAGACTATAATTTTAAAGATAAAGTTAATTAACGACACTAAAACAAAACCAGTATATACAGACCTAAATGGGCTTCCCCAAAATCCTCCCCAAGGGACAGGAATTGGGATGTAATTTTTTGGTGTATAGCTTTTTCTTTGATAGCTCTTTGGAAGGGGCAAAGTATATTTTGGTGTAGATTTAAATGTTCCTGATTTAAAGCCTCCGCTGTTAAAGGGACTGGATTTAAAGCTCCCTGATTTAAAACCACCCCCACCTGCCTTAGGCGCAGCATTAACTAATTCTAAAAAAGGTGTTATGAAGGATGTCAAAAGCAATGTAACCGCAAGCCAAAAACCCAATAGCTTTTTCCTCATCTTCAAATCCTCCTTAATCAATCATCACAACTTTATTATATAGTATTTTATACTATATATCAATGGTATTTTGACTTTATTTAATGTATTTTGTCCCCATTTATAGTTTGTTTATTTCCAAATCTCAAAATTTCTCTATTTTGCTTTCGATTTCTTTGATTTTTAAAAAACTTGTCTTTTGATATTATTATATTATATCGATTATTCAATCTTGTTTTATGGTATATTATACTATATAATATAATTAGATCTTTATAGGAGGGAAAAATTATGAACAATATAAACCTTTCTGATAAATTAGTTAAGCTCGCTGAAGATATTTCAAAAAAGTCCATAATAGCCCTTGATGATCTTCCACCCTATGACCTTTTTTTATCCCAAGTTACGGATTTTTTAAACAATAAATTAAATGAAGAATACACCAGCAATATTATCCAAAACTATATAAAGGCTGAAGTTATTTCAAAACCTGAAGATGGTAAAAAAAGAGGCTACACAAAGGACCATCTAATCCAATTAATACTTTTAAATTATATGCGTCCAATACTTACTACAGAAGAAATTAAAGAGGTTTTCAATCTTGCCTTCAATAAAATAAACGAAAAAACCGACGACCTTATAACCTGGGAATTTGCATATGAAATATTTGTCGATCTTCAAAAAGAAACATTAAAAAACTTCATTTCAACAAGCCAAGAAACGGAAAAGAAATTGAAAAAGATAATTGACAGCAAAAACTTAAACGATAATGATAGCAAAAAGCTATTAATCTTTTTAACAGTAATATCCCTTATAGCCCAAGCTACTGCATATAAAAAGCTTGCCCATAGCCTATTGGAAGAATTTGAAGAAAAATAAATTTAGGGCATAGTTTTATGAATAACTATGCCCTTTTATCATCAATAACTAAGATTTAAACATTCATAACCTCATATGCTTAAAACATCAAATGTAGTTTTTAATATATTATATAAATTTGAATATATTCCATATAATCTTTCATACTTTTTGGCATTTTCTTCATTAGGATAAATCTCATCTACAACCTTTATAAGACTTTCGCAGGCTTCATTAACATCTTTATAATAGCCATATCCTACAGCTGCAAGAATAGCAGCCCCTAAAGCAGGTCCTTCTGTAGAATTAATTATTTCTATTTTTTTATTAAACACATCTGCAATTATTCGCCTCCATAACCTGCTTTTTGCGCCACCACCATTTAACCTTACTGTATTTATATTTATTCCCATATCCTCAATAAGTTTTAAGGAATCTTTGAGTCCAAAGGCTACCCCTTCTAATATAGATCTGGTCATATGATACTTATTATGAATCATGTTAAGACCAATAAATGCTCCTTTAGCATTTGGATCACTATATGGAGTTCTTTCTCCCATTAAATAAGGCAGGAATAATAAATTGTCGCTTCCAGCTTCTACTCTTTCTGCTCCTTCTAGTAGCTCATCGTAATTGTTATTATTAACATTTTCAACCCACCACTTTAAACATAATGCCGCTGAAAGCATAACCCCCATTACATGCCATTTACCGTTAGCATGACAAAAGGAATGTAGTCTGTTTTCCTCTTCTAAATAAAAATCATTTAAAGATGCAAAAACTACACCTGAAGTTCCAAGCGATACAGTTACCTCCCCATTCTTAACAACTCCAGTTCCAATAGCTGCTGCTGCCTGATCACCGGCTCCACCAACAACCATAGTTCCTTCCTTTAATCCTGTCTCTAAAGCTGCTTCTTTTGACACATATCCAGTGCATTCATAGGATTCATATACTTTTGGTAATAATTCAATTGGGATATTTAGTTTTTTTAAAATAAAATTTGACCATCTTCTATTTTTAACATCAAATAGCAATGTTCCTGATGCATCAGCAACATCTATAGCTAATTCTCCGGTTAATTTAAATCGTATGTAGTCCTTTGGTAAAAGAATATAGGCTATTTTATCATAAATATCTTTCCTGTTATTTCTTATCCATAGTATTTTAGGTGCTGTGAATCCTGTTAACGCTTTATTTCCAGTGTTTAAAGATAAGTCTTTTTTATTAATAAATGTATTAATATAATCACATTCCTTTTGCGTTCTTTGATCGCACCAAAGTATAGCTGGATATAGAACGTTAAAATTTTTATCAAGCATTACTAAGCCATGCATCTGACCGCTTAGTCCAATAGATTTTATATCATTAGAATCTATTCTATATTTTTCAATAAGTTCTCGTATTCCTTCCTTAGTAGCATCCCACCATTCTTTTGGGTTTTGTTCTGCCCAATTAGGAAAAGGAAAATATATATCATATTCTTTAGACATGCTTGCAACAATATCACCGTTTTCATCGACAAGTATTATTTTTACCGACGAAGTTCCAAGATCTATTCCTAAAAAATACATAAGATCACCTCTAATTTATTAATCAATAAAAGAAGGAGGGAATTGAAAATTCCCTACCCAAATATTATCGAATTCAATATATTTTCCAAATACTCTTGTCTTCCGCTACCAATGTTTTTAACTTCTCCAATTGAAAGAGCATATTGTTCTAAGTCTTCTAATGTAACTTTTCCGTCAAGTATGTCCTTTCCTATACCCTCTTTGTAGCTTGAGTATCTTTCTTGGATAAATTTATCTATTCTACCGTCTTCAATAATCTTATATGCTATTCTAAGCCCTAATGCAAAGGCATCCATTCCTGCAATATAACCAATAAACATATCCTCAAATGTATTAGATCCTCTTTTTGTTTTTGCATCGAAGTTTAATCCACCCTTTGTAAATCCACCAGCCTTTAAAACCTCATACATACAAAGAGCCGTATCATACACATTAGTCGGGAACTGATCGGTATCCCATCCAAGTAAAAGATCCCCCTGGTTAGCATCAATTGAACCAAATACACCGTTTACCCTTGCTATTCTAAGTTCATGCTGAAAGGTATGTCCTGCTAAAGTTGCATGATTTGCTTCGATATTCATCTTAAATTGTTTATCAAGTCCATATTTTCTTAAAAAGCTCAAAACAGTTGCAACATCAAAATCATATTGATGCTTTGTTGGTTCTTTGGGTTTTGGTTCTATGTAAAAATCACCTTCAAATCCTATTTTTTTCGCATAATCTACTGCTAAATTTAAAAATCTTGCAAGGTTATCCATTTCAAGTTCAAGATTTGTGTTTAATAAAGTTTCATAACCTTCTCTACCTCCCCAAAAAACATACCCTTGTCCTTCAAGCTCCTTTGTTATATCAAGGGCTTTTTTAACCTGGGCACCTGCAAAGGCAAATACATCAGCATAGGGTGATGTTGCAGCTCCGTGGGCGTATCTTGGATGGCTAAATAGGTTGGCCGTTCCCCATAAAAGCTTTTTATTATACTGTTTCATAAGCTCCTTAATAAATTCAACTATCTCGTCTAATGCCCTGTTGGTTTCCCTTAAAGAATCATATTCTGGCGCTATATCTCTATCATGAAAGCAGAAGTAATCAAGATTTAATTTTTCCATAAATTCAAATGCTGCCAATGCCTTGTTTTTATATATTTCTATTTTGTCATTACCTCCAAAGCTTTTATCTAAAGTCCCTCTACCAAACATGTCAGAGCCTTCTCCACACATTGTATGCCAATAGCTCATAGAAAACCTTAAATGTTCCTTCATGGTCTTCCCGCCAATAACCTCGTCAGGATTGTAAAATTTAAATGCAAGCGGATTATCGGATTTTGGCCCTTCATATTTTATCTTATTAATTCCCTTAAAAAACTCCATATTAATCCCCCTATCATATTGTTCTTCTATTGATTATTTCTTTGTATTTGTAAAAGCTTACTTTTTTGATCCTCATTTGATTTTTAAAATCTACATAAACAAGTCCAAATCTTTTTGAATAACCATAACCCCATTCAAAATTATCAAGCAATGACCAGTAAAAATATCCTTTTATATTCAGTCCCATTTCATTCATCTTTTCAACAGCCTTTAAATGTTCAATTAAGTATTCTATTCTGTCAGTATCATTTATTTGCCCATCCACTAAATTATCGTCCCATGCTGAACCATTTTCAGTTATATATATTGGTAAATCAGTATATTTTTCTCTGACCATTTGGATTAAATCGATAAATTCATCTGGTGACACATCCCACCCCATGCTTGTCTTTTTATATTCAGAATATGCCCCCCTAAATAAAAGTATTGACATAGGATCAAACTCAACAAGAGATCTGTTGTAATAATTTATACCTAAAAAGTCGCACCTTGCCCCTATTATATTAAAATCTTCTTCCTTAATAAAGCTAAAATCAGATACTCTATTTGAATATAAATTAACCATATCTTTTGGATAGCTTCCTTTAAAAAGAGGTTCTAAAAACCACCTGTTAAAGAATCCATCACAATTATTTGCTGCAATTTTATCCTTAAACTCTCTGCTTGCAGGATAACTTGGGCTTAAGTTTAAAGTAATTCCAATTGGCTTTTTCAAACCAAGCTTTCTATATAAATTTACCACCATTCCGTGGGACAATAAAATATGGTGGGCAACCTTTAAGGCTGCTTGAAGATCTCTTTTTCCTGGTGCATGTTCTCCTAATGCGTTGGATAAAAAGGAAGCACACCAAGGCTCATTATGGGTTATCCACATATATATATATTCATCTAATTCTTCAAAACACTTTTTTGCATATTCTACGAAATACTCTATATTTTCTCTTTTCTCCCATCCACCTTTATCCTGAATCCATTGAGGCAAATCCCAGTGGTATAATGTCGCAACAGCCTTAATTCCCTTTCCTTTAAGCTCCTTAAGTAGAGTTTTATAAAATTCCATTCCCTTTTGATTATATTCTCCTTCTTTTGGGAAAATTCTTGGCCAAGCAATTGAAAATCTATAGGCATCAACGCCAAGCTCTTTTATGAGTTCAACATCCTCTTTATATCTATGGTAATGATCGCAGGCTACATCACCATTATCCATATTTAAAACCTTTCCCTTTGTCTTAGAAAATGTATCCCAAATAGAAGAAGTCCTACCATCCTCATTAAAGGCTCCTTCTATTTGATAGGATGAAGTTGCAACTCCAAATAAAAAATCCTTAGAAAAAGCCATTTTATCCCTCCATTAATCGCTGATCCGCATGCAGCTATTTCTCATTATTAGTCTTGTAGGTATTCTAATTTCATAGGGTTCATCGATAGGTTTATCTTCAATTAGGCTCACTAAAACATCTGCAGCTTTTTGACCAATCAGCATTCTATTTTGTTCTATTGTAGTAAGGGGCGGAGTCATAAAGGATGAAAGTTTAATATTATCAAATCCTATTATCGAGATATCCTCTGGAATTCTTACTCCCTTTTCCTGAAAAGTTGTCATAGTAACATAGGCAATATCGTCATATGCTACAAAAACAGCAGTTGGAAGATCATCAAATGTTTTTTGTAGAAATTCGAGGGCAGCTACCTTCCCAGCCTCATGTGTATAATCCTGAGCTTCAACTACATATTTGGGATTATATTCTAATCCCTTCTTCTCTAAAAATTCCTTATATGCTTCAAATCTTTCTCTTCCTGCAACACTATCGAGGGGGCAGGCAATATGACCGATTTTTCTATGCCCTAAAAAGTAAAGATACTCTAATGCCTGAAGGCTTCCCATCCTGTTATCCGAAATAACTGTATATACATTAGGGTATAAGCCTTCCACTGAAACGCATTTTAAATCACTATCTAACAGACATTGAATTTCCTCTCTAAATTTTGCACCAACTGCAAGCAAGACTCCATCTACACCCCTATAAAGGCAATGTTCAAGGTATGAGGAGGCTTTATCCCCAAATCTTTTACTTATAAATACAATGTCATAGCCATATTCGCTAACTCTTAAGTTAAAGCTTTGAAGTATTTCACTAAAATGTGGGTGCGTAATTCCTGCGTGAAGTTCCTGAGATAAGACAACACCAATGAGCCATGTCTTTTTAGTTGCAAGAGCCCTTGCACTATTGTTTGGCGTATATCCTAATCTATCTGCAACCTCCATTATTTTTTTGTATGTCTTTTCGCTTACTGATTTATAGTTATTAAAAGCTTTTGAAACCGTCGCTGGTGAACATCCTGCTTCCTTTGCAACATCATAAATTGTTACCATAGGCACTCCCTCTATTTCTAAATTATTCTAATGATTCATATTTAAAATAATAATAATCTGCGTAGGCACTGTAATCCTGCATATCAATGCAACACATGCCAACAAATGCACCAGTAAATCCAAGCGGATTTGCATATTCGTCTGACAATATAGTCACATCAATGTCATAAGGAATTTCATTCCAATTTAATCCATCCTTTGAGTAAAAGAACTTACCCTTTTCAAATTCAACCTTTAGCTTAAGATAAATCTTCCCATCACCGACTGGTATCTCTTCTATTGGCATTGAAAATTCACCATTGTTTATAACCAAGATTCCAAGGCATTTTTCCCCTTTATTTTCATCATAGGATATTCTTAGAAAATATTGATTTAATTCGTCATATCTATATAAAAGTCCTGCCATCTTTTGAAAATGATTAAAATTAAATTCCAAACAGGTTTCTGCTTCAAATTTAAAATCCGTTTGTCTTCTAACTAAAATATTTTGATGATGATTCGACATCAAGGATTGTCTACCATAAAGCCTTAAAGCTCCATTTTCCAAAATTTCATATTCAACAGGTCTTCTTAAAGACATGAAATCATATTTAAACTTTTCATCATCAAATCTATATTCATATAATTTGTTTTCAAGCTTATCACCATAGCCCGCAAATTCTAATGGAGGTTCTAAACCTTTATCCTTTAAATATGGCCAATCATCGATCCACACTACCTCTGCTATTGATGTTTCCCTGCCAAGAGGGCACCTTCTCTTATCGCTAATTGGCCTACCGCACAAAAAAGCAATCCACCATCTGCCATCCGGCCCTTCACATAAACTTCCATGTCCTGCCTTTTGAATATATAAATCCTTATTAAATCTCGAAGTTACTAAATGGGCATTAGGATGCAATTCATATGGTCCATAGATATTTTTTGAACGTGCGACCGTTACAGCATGGTCATATACAGTTCCACCTTCTGCTGTAATTAAATAATAATAGCCATTTCTTTTGTAAATATGTGGCCCCTCAACAAGACCAAGTTCCGTTCCCTTGAAAATTTTTATAGGTTCCGATATTGGCTTTAGCGTTTCAGGGTCAAGTTCGGTTAATAATATACCTGAAAATTGTTCTTTACCTTCTTTTCTATAATCCCATTCCATATTAACTAAATATTTTCTTCCATCATCATGAAACAAAGAAGGATCAAACCCAGAGCAGTTTATAAAAATTGGATCGCTCCATGGCCCTTCAATTGTCGGAGCCTTTATAATATAATTTGGAACATCCTTAAAAGGTCCAAAGGCCCAATTTTTAACATCCGTAAATACCAAATAAAAATACTTTCCATCATAAGATAGGCATGGAGCCCAAATACCTCCTGATTTAGGGTTTCCTATCATATTTAATTTATTTAAATCATCAAGGGGAGATTTAACCCTTTCCCAATTGGCAAGATCTTTTGATTTTGATATCGCAACCCCTGGAAAATATTCAAAAGTTGAATTTGCAATATAAAAGGTTCCATCAACACAAATTATGCTTGGATCAGGATGAAAACCAGTTAAAACAGGATTTTTTATCATTCAAAACACCTACCTTACGTCATTCTTTAACCGATCCCATTGCAATTCCATTAACAATATATCTCGAGAATAAAATATATACTATTAGTATTGGGATAATCGATACTGCAAGTCCTAAATATATGCTTCCATACTCTGTTCTGTAAACGTCTCCTCTTAATGTTTGCACAAGCATTGGAAGGGTATACTTTTCCATCTTTGATATTAATACAAAGGGCGTAAAGAAATTATTCCATGAACCTACAAAGGCAAAAATGCCCATAGTAACTGCCCCAGGTTTTGCAATTGGAAGCATTATCTTATGAAATATAGTAAGCTCGCTACATCCATCTATTCTTGCAGCTTCAATAAGTTCTTTAACTATTGTTGATTCTAAATATTGAATTGCAAAAAATATCGAACTTGGTGCAGCAATCGCTGGAACAATCAAAGGAATATAACTATTTAATAGGTTTAAGATGGACATATATTTATAAAAACCAATTATAGCAACTTGAGTTGGAACCATAACCAATAGAATAATAAAGGAATATAAAAATTTTTTTGAAGCAAAATCATAAACATGAATTGCATATGCAAACATCATTGAAAAATAAACTGTTATAACAGTAACTAAAACTGAAATTAAGGCACTGTTGAAAAATCCCCTCCAAATATTAAAACCTCTATTAGTTAAATTTCTCCAGTTAACAAGTAGGTTTTTACTCGGCAATAAACTTACTCCCTGTTGTATTTCAGGAGTAGATCTGGTTGCATTAACAAGTAGTATCCACAAAGGAACTACACACATCAATAACAATATAACCAAGATAAAATATATAAAAGCTCTCATAATCTTTGTTTTAACCGTGTAATTCATAAGCTTTTACACCTCTATTTATACTTTTTATTTCCCTTTTACTCTCCTTTTCTTTTAAGAGCTTAATAATAATTAGTGCTGAAATGCATGTTACCAAAAATATCATAACCCCTACACTTGCAGCAGCACCAATGTGCCCCTTATTGCTTGAAAATTTCATATACATTAATATGTTCATCGTCATTATAGAACCATTTGGAGAACCTCTACCATCTGTTAACATATAAGGAATATCAAACATCTGCATTCCACCAACCAACGAAGTTACAAGTATATAAACCAAGACGGGTCTTAACAGAGGGAGTGTTATTTTGGTAAACATTTGCCATGAATTTGCGCCATCCACCATCGCAGATTCATAAAATGAAGGTGAAATAGAAGTCATTCCCGCCATTATAATAATCAATGTAGTTCCAAACCACATCCACCACTGAATAAAGGCAACTATGCCAACTGTCCAGGTGCTGCTTCTAAAAAAATCTATTGCATCTTTAAAAAGCCCTATTCTTACTCCAATTTGATTAACTGGGCCATAATATGAAAACAAATTAAAAAACAAAACCGCAATAGTCGCTGGCATTAATATATTGGGAAGATAATAAATTGTTCTCCAAAATCCTACAAATTTTATCTTAAGCCTTGTGCTTGTAAACCAAACTGCAAGAAGCATAGCAATACCAAGCTGCGGTATAAAGTTAATGAGCCAAATTTTCCATGTATTTAAAAAGGATTGAATGAAAAACCTATCTTCAAACAACTTCTTAAAATTTGCTAACCCAATAAATTTATAACTTTTACTCATAAGAGTCATATCAGTTAAGCTTAAATAAAAAGTATAAACAAGCGGATAAAGGCTAAAAAGTAAAAATCCTATTATAAAAGGTGCTGTAAAAATGTATCCATAATGGTTTTTGTTTATTCTTGAATGTTTCTTCTTTTTTAAAACCTGTTCCAAGTCCTACCCCCCTTTTTTTAGTTTGATGAGAACTGCGCAAGGCAGTTCTCATCAAAAATTCTTATTCAACTATTAAATCAGGCAATGTATTTTTAACAGCCTCTTTAAATTGTTTTATCGCCTGTTCCTTTGTCGCTTTACCAGACACATAATTGTTAAGCGGGTCATTTAGTGCACGTTGAATTGCATCATCTGTTCCTTGCAAAAGTTTCAAACTAATGTATGGAGCTGCTTCTGCAAAACTTCTATAGGAGTTTTGTCCTGCGAGGAATTTTGATGTTGAAGCATCGTCAAACTTATCAACTATCTCTTCTACGACCTTTTGACTTGATACAAAGTCTCCAGGGCCTTGGGATAGTTTATCTCCTATATTTGGATCAATCTTTTTAAGATATTCATTTGTATAGACTCCTAATGCCCAATTCTTTAAGTTTTCCTCATCTAATGTAGCAAACTTTACAAAATCCTTAGCAAGTTCTAAATTCTTTGTGCCTTTTACAACCGCAATCCAAGTTCCACCCCATTGATATGGCATTGGCCCTCTAATGCACGCCCAGTCACCTGAAGTGTCCTTTCCTACCTTCTTAGTCTTATCAGATCCTTCAACTTTGACTTCCTTTGGTGAGGAATTTGGCATCAAAACATAAGGAAGTCCCCAAGTTGGAAGGAAATATGAAAATACCTGTTTTGGATTACCCTTTGCGTCAACTAATGAATCGTTCATTCCAGCAAACCAACCCTCTTGCCATTGATTTGCTTGGGCTTCATAGCCATTTTGTCTAAAGGATTTTGCTATCTCAAACAATTCGTCTACCTTTGGATCAATATATAATTTCCCATCAACCACCCAGGGCTTTTCTCTATTAGCAAAAAATAAATTTGTAAAATCCCCAACTGACGCAACCATATAAGTATTTCCTTTGGACTTTTCCTTAACTATTTTAGCTGCCTCTTCAAATTTTTTCATATCAGATACTAACTCTTGAATCTTTTCTGGATCATCAGTTCCAAAATATTTCTTTGCAAGGCTTCTTCTGTAGAACATTGCACCTGGAGTTGCTTGGTATGAATAGGCTTTGACTTGTCCATCATAAGTTGCCATGTCGATTGTAAATTGATATGTTCTTAGCTCTTGGGCTAATGGAAGTAAATCTGAAAGATCTTCCAAATAGTCGCTTTCAATAAACTCCCTAACAAAGGACGCCTCAAGGGCTATAATGTCAGGTGCTTCACCCGATTGAAGCGCTGATTTTAACTTAGTTTGATATTCCCCATTAGTCATTGGGATCATAGTGTATTCGATTTTTACATCTGGATGTTTCCCCCTATAAGCTACTGCCATTGTCTTGATTTCATCAGTAAAGGACCATATCTTTAAAACTTTTTCACCAGTTTGATTAGAATTTGCTTGTTCTTCTGTCTTACCACAACCACTAAACACACTAACTGTAAGCAAAAGAACAAGAAGCATTGAAATTAGTTTTTTCATTAACACCCTCTCCCCCTTATTTTTTTATAAACACAGAAAAAGAAACCGGTTTCCTTTCCAAAATAATCTTATCATATTTTTCTGAATATTTCAATAACTTTTTTAATTTTATTATTAGGAAACATTGTTTCCGAGCTAATAAGATAGTTGCATTGATTTCGATTTTATTTAGGAAATCGGTTTCTAATTTTTGTCGTTTTATAGGGAATATTGTGATTTCATACCTAATAAAAGTATACTTTTTTAACTTTTTCCGTTATAATTGTTTAAAAGGAGGCGATATTGTGCATAAATTTGACCCCAAAAACTTAAAAAAACTTGATAATCCCACAAGAAGAAAATATATGCCACCATATAAAACCCTTGAAAAATTTGGCCTTAAGTCAAAGGGAACAGGAACATTTTTAGATATAGGATGTGGAATAGGGTATTTTACAATTCCTGCGGCAAAAATATTATCAAACGGAAGAGCAATTGGAATCGATATTTTGCCTGAAATGCTAGAACATGCTAAAGAAAGGGCTGAAGGTTTAAATAATATAGAATTTAAACTTTGCGAGGAATATAAATTTCCTATAGAATCCGAATCAATAGATTATGCAATGCTATCAAACGTATTACACGAAATAGAAGATAAAAACAAATATATTAAGGAAATAAAAAGAACATTAAATAAAGATGGACAGATTTTTATCATAGAGTGGAAAAAAGTCGAAACCAATTATGGACCACCTATAGATCATAGGATATCTCAAGAAGAAGTTATAGAATTATTTCAGTCAAATGGTTTTAAACTGCTAGAATATGTTGAAGTTTCGAAATATCATTATGGTCTAAAATTTATTAAATAAATTGTCGAATTACGCAAATTAACATTTTCTTAACAATTTTTCAATAGCTTTTTAATATAGTTTTGTTACTATTAAATTGTCTTGATTCCCCCCTTTAACATAGATTTACTTTTAAAAAAAGCCGGCATTTGCCGGCTAAATTACTTTTTTGTAAGTATTTCTTTTTGAAGTGTTATTACCCCTTGGTCTAATTTATATTGCTTAGAATTAACAACTACATTTCCGTTATAATTACTAACTATAAGCTCAAATTCTTCATAATCATCATATCCGTCATGTTCTTTTTCAATATTTATTTCCAAAATATCCTTTAATCTCATTGAGATTTTGTATAAATTATATTTTCCTTCCTTATATTCAAAGCTCTCACCGTCATCTTTATAGTGGTAATATGCCCCATCTCCTGGATAAATATCTAAAATCAATTTATTCATTTTCTTTTGCCCAACATAATTTTGTTCTTCAAAATTAGGAATTATGCTTCCTTTTTTAATAAAAATTGGACAAATATCTAATGGTGCTTCCTTTAATATGTATTTTCCACCCTCATATTCTTCCTTAGTCCAGTAATCTATCCAAGTGCCTTCTGGCAGATAAACCGCCCTTATATTTTTACCCTGTTCAAGGATCGGAGCAACTAAAATATTCTCGCCAAATAAGAATTCATCATTTAATTCATATGTGTTTTTGTCATCTTGATAGTGTAAGAACAAAGGCCTCATTAGCGGTAAACCAGTTAATTCACATTGATACATTAAATCATAAACATATGGTAAAAGCTTATACCTTAACTTAATATACTTTCTATTAATCTCCTCTGTCTTTTCATCAAAGGCCCATGGCTCTTGATCCCTTGTATGAATGCAGGAATGATTTCTAAAAAGAGGGGTAAAACATCCAAGCTGCACCCATCTTGATAAAAGTTCACCTGTTGCATCAAATTGGAAACCTCCAACATCAGTTCCACAAAAGGCAATCCCTGATAAACCTAAATTTAAAAGCATAGGAACTGCCATCCTAAGATGTTCCCAAAAACTATGATTATCTCCAGTCCAAACCGTTGAATACTTTTGTGTTCCTGCGTAGCATGCCCTTGTTATAACAAAAGGTCTTTTATTTGTATAGTCCTTTATACCTTCATATGTAGCCTTTGACATAAGGTGACCATAAACATTATGGATTTCAAGGTGATTTGTTGGCCTTCCATCGTTTTTAAATTGAACATCCTCAGGTAATGGTCCCTTAAATGAAGCAGGCTCATTCATATCATTCCAAATACCAGCAACTCCATCCTGAAGCATTATCTTTTGTTTTTCTGCCCACCATCTTCTTACAGCTTCATCTGAAAAATCAGGATACAGAGCTTCTCCTGGCCAAACCTCATTTATATAGGGAATGCCATCCTTATCCGTTGCAAAATAACCATATTTTAGTCCCTCTTCATACATAAAGTATCCTTTGTCTTTTTTTACTCCTGGATCTATAATTGTAACTACTTTAAATCCCATATCCTTTAATTCTTTAATCATTTCTTTATGATTATTAAATGCTACTTTATCCCAAGTAAATACCCTATAACCATCCATGTAATCAATATCAAGATGAATAACATCGCATGGGATGTCCTTTTCCCTAAAGGTTTTGGCAATTTCTAATACCCTTTCCTTAGGAGAATAACTCCATCTTGACTGTTGATATCCTAATGTCCAAAGCTGTGGAAGGGGAGTTTTTCCTGTAAGATATGTATATCCTTCTACTACATCAGTTACCTTAGGTCCATAAATAAAGTAATAGTCTAAGTTTCCATCATCAGCTGCAAAATAGTAATATTTTTCGTTTTCCTTGCCCATGTCAAAATAAGTTTTAAAGGTATTATCAAAAAATATTCCAAAGGATGCATTCTCCCTTAAGGTTATAAAAAATGGGATGGATTTATATAAACTTACAAAGCTTTCAACATGTGGCCTTGGATCATCAGTATTCCACATCTCATAATAATAGCCCCTTTTATTTAGGTGTCCTGTTTTTTCACCCAAGCCATAGAAATATTCATCACCTTGCATTTTCTTTACAATTTCTATTTTATATTTTCTAAAGTTTTCTTCTATTTTAATGCCCTCACCCTCAGCAATTTTGCCATTTCCCCTTCTTATGAATGGCTTTCTGTCTTCCCTATAGTCTTCGCAAAGAATTTTCCCATCCTTATCAAAAAAATCCACCTTAAAATCATCATGGATTTTAACAATTAACTTATCTGTTTTTAGGATTAGGCAATCATTATTATAATTCACATGAAAATCAGTCTTTATTATCTTTAGGCCCTCTATAGCCCTTGAAAAATGATCTTCATATTTAAGGGGAGAAAAGACATTTATAATATCATCCTTTATTACTTCAATAAAGCCTTTACCATTTTCAAATTGTATTTCTAATTTATTATCCTTTACAAAATAAAACATAATTTTACCAAACATTGTCCCAACCCTCCTAAATTAACATTTTATTCACAATCTCTAAATACTTTTTTAATATTATCCTGTTATTATGAAAATGTAGGATGAAACAAGCATCATACATAAGATACCCCCCCTCTTTAATATAGATTCATAAAACCCCTAATATTACCTCGCCAAACGGCGAGGTTTTTACTTTTTTGTTTCACTTTTAAAATTTTCACAGATTAATTTATCCAATATTTGATAAATATTTGACGCAAGAAGTATTCCAAAGGCAATAGCTCCTGCCGTTGCTGCTGTTTCTATTCCTTTGTTTATCCCTTTCTCCAGTTTTCCAAATACAAGCAAAGTTATAGTATCAAAGGCCATGATTCCTGGAACTAAAGGATACATCCCTGGAATTGAAAAAACATAGGCTGGGGTTTTAAGCCTTCTTGCCATTATTTCACTATAAAGTCCTACAAAGATGGCAGCCAAAAATGTAGCATATATTCCCCTTGAGGAATATTCAAATAAAGCTTTATATATTATCCATGCAAACCCACCACAAAGACCAGCCCAAAATAGATTATATCTTTCTATGTTAAATAATATAGCACCGGTAAAACTTCCGATAAAGGCTAGTAAAAATTCCTTCATAGCATCACCCATCCTAATCCTAATGTTAGTGCAAATCCGACTCCAGCTCCTACTGATGCAGCAATAAAAAGGGCTTCTCCAAACCTTGCAAAGCTCGATATAAGGTCTCCATATAATGCATCCTTTATTGCATTTGTCATAGCAATCCCTGGAACTAAAATCATTATAGAGCCAATAATTACTTTATCTAAATTTACAGCATTTATATAATTTTTAAATATCAATGTTAATATAGCTGCCAAGAAACCCGATAAAAAATATTCAAAAAACTGAAAAAATCCCAATCTTGAGATCTTTTCTTTTACTATATAAACTATACAGGTTATTATAAGGGCTATAAGTGCATCCAATAATTTACCATTAAAAAGCTGCGTAAATGAAAAGGCCACAATTCCGGCACTAAAAACCCTTAAAGGATACTTAAAATAAGGTAATTTTCTTATCTTTTCAACCTCACCTATTATCTCATCATAATTTAGATTTTCGTTTTCAATTCGTCTTGAAAGATCATTTAAAAGATCTATTCTGTGAAGGTCAACGGTTCTATCCTTTATTCTTTTAACACATGTAATAATCCTTCCATCATGTGTTTTACCTGTTGCCGAAAATCCAGTTGGCATAACAAAACTGTCAAGTTCAACTTCATAAGATTTTGCTATTCTTTTCATCGTGTCTTCTACTCTATAAATTTCCGAACCGGAACTTAATAACATTTCACCTATCTTTGTTGTTATTTCCATAACCTGTTTTAATTCCATCTTTATCACCACCTTTTTAATTGTATCATAATTTTTTAATTATTTTAACAAAGTAAACACTAAATTAACAAAATCTTATCAAAAAACAAAAGCCGCAAGAGCGGCTATTTTAAGTTATTAATAATTGAAATTATAGTTTCTTTAACATGCTTTGCTATTTCATTTAATCCTTCATTCTCAAAATTTTTTAAAATGTATTCAGGATCCATAAATCCCACTTTTACTTTATCTGCTTCCTCATACACAGCTATTTTACAAGGTAAAAAATATCCAACCTTTACGTCCTTTTCAAGGGCTTCCTTAGCCTTGTAGGGGTTGCATACCTCTAAAATAGTAAAATTACCATCGTATGCAACTCCCTTTTCCTTTAACTTATCTTGAAAATTTAATCTCCAAATTACACCAAACTTTGCTTTTTCGAGCTTTTCAGCAATTTCGTCCAGAACATCTTCATACCTCTTATTAACTTCAATTTCATAAATAAATTTATCCATAGCATCACTCCTTAATATTAATTTTTGGATGCTACTTAATATTTTGTTTATCTATAGTATAATTATACAATAATTAGCAGCTTAAGTGTATAATAAAATTTTAAGACTGTCCAAAACTGGATAGTCTCAGATTGTAGACAAACCTTCTTTGGTTTTCAGACTTTGCAAGAGCCCTGGAAGGATTAGAAAAGGCATCTCTCATGAGCTTTAGCAATTCTTGCTTTTCGACTTTTCAAAAGTTCGTAATTCTGCACATGGACGTGCAGAGCCGAGTGGCCGACACGGATGTCGGCTCACGAGGGTAGGACTTTTGAAAACAAAGAAAAGCTTAGAATTGCTTAGCGAAATGAGCGAATGCCAGGGGAATCCTTCACAGGGCTTATCAAAAATGACTTTTTCAACAGTCTGAGACTATCCAAAACTGGACAGCCTTTTTATTAAATTCGCTTTCTAAATTAATTCATTTATGAAATTTAATATATATTCTTTATCTAACATGCAACCTTTTTTACGATCTCTCCATTTTCACGCAGGCAAAAGCGCACCTTTTATACAAACAAATATGAAATTGCGTTAAATAAATATCCAATTATAATTATCCCTAATGTTACTATTGTTATAAAAATTCCAAGTAGTTTTGGTTTTACTACCTTACTTAACATAATCATGGAAGGTAAGGAGAGCGCTGTTACCGCCATCATGAAGGAAAGGATTGTTCCAACCCCTATCCCCTTCATGAATAATGCTTCTGCAATTGGTAATGTTCCAAAAATATCAGCATACATTGGAACGCCGACTATAGTTGCTAAAATTACAGCAAAGGGATTATCTGAACCTATTATCTTTTCAATTACATTTTGTGGAATCCAGTTATGAATTGTAGCACCAATTCCAACACCAATTAAAATATAAAGCCAGACTCTACCTATTATTTCTTTTACCTGATCCTTTGCATAATCTATTCTTTCTTTCCTTGTCATCTCTGGAACTTCAATATCAACATTTTCGATTTCCCTAACATAACCTTCAACATATTTTTCAAGATTCATTTTATCTATCAAAGTTCCACCTATTACTGCAAGAACTAAACCAAATATAACATAAGCAATTGCTATTTTAGGACCAAAAAAGGACATTAAAAGAAGAAAGGAAGCTAAATCAACTAATGGTGATGATATTAAAAAGGAAAAAGTTACGCCTATTGGTAGTCCTGCTGAAGTAAACCCTATAAATAAAGGTATGCTAGAACAGCTGCAAAAAGGTGTTATCGTTCCAAGCATAGCCCCAAAAATATTTCCCTTTATCCCCTTTATGTGTCCTAAAATTTTCTTAGTTCGCTCGGGAGGAAAATAGCTTTGAATATATGAAACTATAAAAATTAAGATTGAAAGCAGTATAAAAATCTTTATAGTGTCATAAATAAAGAAGTGGATACTTCCTCCAATTCTCTCCTTCACAGATAATCCTAAAACTTTTTCAACAAAATATCTTACCAAATTTGAAAGCCATACCATTTTTAACAATTGATCGTTTATAAAATTAAATATTCCCATATACTTTCCTCCTTAATTTGACATAAGTTAAGCATGCATATCGCATGCTTATCCTTTTAATATATTTTTAACTTCTTCTGCAGTTAAAACCTTACCAAAGGATTTTACCTTTTCATCAACAACAAGTGCAGGTGTTCTCATAACACCATACTTCATGATTTCCTTAAAATCTTCAACCTTTTGGATTTCTGCTTGAATTCCAAGCTCTTCAACTGCTTTTTTTGTGTTTTCCTCAAGTTTTTTACAGTTTGCACAACCAGAACCTAAGATTTTGATTATCATAGTTAGCCCTCCTAATCCTTAAGTTTTTGAAATTTATTATCAATGATTTGACGAGCGATAGATATTAAGTCCTTTATTTCTTCGTCCGCAAGACTATAATGTATATTTAATCCAACCTTTTCACTCTTTACAATTCCTGCATCCTTTAATATTCTAAGATGCTGCGAAAGATTTGATTGGCTAAATTCTATATCTTGGTTTAATACGCAAACACATTTAGGACCATCAAGAAGATAATTTATTATCTTGTATCTAATTGGATGGCCTAAAGCTTTAAAAATCTTTACAACAAGTTCATCCTTTGTCATTCTAAGCCTCCTTTTAAAAATGTAAAGTTGAAATAAATTATTATTTTAGTATTTGCTTATATTCTAAAACTTTTGGTTTTAAATGTCAATAAAAACTAAATAAATTTCTTTTATATATTGAAAAATTCTATTATAATGAATAATATAATACATAATTTCAATACTAATAAAAGGGAGGGACTAATGTGGATATAAAAATTTCTAAGGAAATAGCGGAACAAATAAAAGATATTCTTGCAAAGGAAGGTAAATCTGCAATAAGATTTGAAGTTGTTGATTTTGGTTGAGCTGGTCCTGTTTTTGATGTTGTTCTGGATGAACAACGCAATTTAGACGAAGTTGTTGAAATAGAAGGAATAAAATTCGTCGCTGAAAATAGTATAAAGCCATTTATAAGAAACATTGAAATTACAATATCTGATGGAAAACCAGCAATAGTTCAAACTGGTTGCTGCTGCTAAAAAAGTCCCATGCTAGTCTTTTTAT
>NZ_CAKP01000002.1 GCF_000297115.1 Caloramator australicus RC3
CTAACATCCTTCTAAATTCTGCCCATGATACTTCTGTTATTGCTTTGGCTAATTTATGATTTTGTTGCATATTTTTTACCTGTAAATCTTCTAAAACTATCACTTGGTTTTCGTGTATAATTTTAGAAGATAATTTGTGAAGAAAATCTTTCCTTTGATTTGATATTTTTTCGTGTAGTTTTGCAAGTTTTTGTCTTGTCCTTTCATAGTTTTTACTTTGCTTTTGCTTTCTTGATAATGATTTTTGTATAATTTTAATTCTTTTTTCTGTTTTTCTTAACCATTTTGGATTTTCTACCTTTGTTCCATCTGATAAAATAGCAAATTCTTTAATTCCTAAATCTATACCTACTTTTTTATCTATTTTAGGTAATTCTTTAATTTCTTCTTCTACAAGTATAGAAGCATAATATTTGCCTGTTGGCGTTTTTGATATAGTTACGGATTTAATTTTTCCTTCAAATTGTCTGTGTTGTTTTATTTTTATTTTTGTCTTTAAAAGCCAGGCATTTAACCCGACTTACCATAAATCTTTACATGAAGTTGATATACCTACCGCACCATTTGAAATGGCGTTTTCTATATCAATTTTATCCCAAATCAGTCCACCTGCAATAACAGGTATTTTTACATTCTCGTGTATTTTTTCAATAACCTTATGCGCAAGCCCTGGCATTATCTCAACAGCATTAGGTTTGTCCTCTAATATATTTTTTATGCCGGTTTCAAGCGACCTTGAATCCAGCAGAAATATTCTTTGGACAGCAATTAACCCTTCATTCTTTATGCATTTTATCAATGTTGGCTTTGTTGTAATAATACCGTCGACACCAACAAGTTTTAGATATTTTACAGCATATTCGTCCTTCCCTAAACCTTCTACCAAATCGATATGAGCAAAGACTTTCTTACCGCTATTTTTTATTGCAGCAACAATGCTCTTCATATTTAGTATGTTTCCGCACAGCAAAAAAACTACTTTAACATCCCTCTCGAGGACAACATCAATATCCCTAACGCTTTTTATTGCAGCAATTATAGGATTCTCACTTAAACTATCCAACAAAATCTTCATCATTATCCCCCTAAATTTTAATCAGCCCTTTGTATTTTGGAAGTAGCAACTATATTTGCGCCAGTTCCAAGGACATTTTCAATTATTATGTCACCAATTTCTACCGGCGCATTTATCTTCACCTTATTTATCTCCTTCATTATATCAAAAATTTTGCTTTTTGGAATTTCTTTATCGGTTTTAACCGATAAAAGCGGCCTATCTCCACCTTCAACCTTAACCGTTGTAGTTATTATTCTAAGAGGGTTTGTAATTTCATTTTTTGCGTATTCTTCGCCCCTCTTGCACTTATTGCCGCTCACCTTTATTTCTCCATCTACTTCAACTTTCAGCTGACAACCGAGTGGGCAATTTATGCAGGTCATATTTTTTATCATATCGCCACCTCCTCAAGTTCAAATACCAATTCATCTCCCTCAACCTTTTGAAGAATATCCTTAGATAATTTTACATTCTCCATCTCTCCAGGCGATACATGATTTTTTCTTGACTTATATAATACCTTATCTCCATCTTTTACAATCAAGTTTACATTGTGGTATACATCGCTAACCCTCATGTAAAAATTAACAGCATCCTTTACATTTTCAGGATGGATTATATTAGGAACGACATATCTAATTCCATTTAACCCTTTAGTCTTAAATTTATTAGCGCTATTTGATTTTTCGCCTTTGATATATTTTGCTGCGCCGTATCCTGCAAGGAAGCTCTCCTGTGTTACAAAGTCCACAAGGTCGTGAACGTGAACGACATTTCCACACGCAAAAATCCCTTCTATGCTTGTTTCCATAAGCTCATTCACATAAGCTCCATTTGTTACAGGGTTTATCTCTATTTTTGCTTCTCTTGTCAGTTCATTTTCAGGTATTAATCCAACAGATAATAAAAGCGTATCACATTCAACAAATAATTCAGTCCCTTCGATGGGCTGCCTTTTATCATCCACCTTTGCAATTGTAACTCCTTCTACTCTTTCTTTGCCATGTATTTTAGTTACAGTATGGTTAAACAAAAGTGGGATGTCAAAATCCTCAAGGCACTGAACTATGTTTCTTTTTAAACCTGTTGAGTAAGGCATAAGTTCAACTACCATTTTAACTTCGGCACCTTCTAATGTCATTCTTCTTGCCATGATAAGCCCTATATCACCGGAGCCTAATATAACAACCTTTTTACCAACCATATAACCTTCCATATTTACAAACCTCTGGGCTGCTCCTGCTGTAAAAACTCCTGCCGGCCTACTTCCAGGTATGTTTAGTGCTCCTCTTGTTCTTTCTCGGCAACCCATAGCAAGAACTACTGCTTTTGCTTCTATTTCAAAAAGTCCATCCTTTGGATTTAGAGCAATTATCTTTTTGTCTTCACCCAAATGCAAAACCATCGACTCTAGTTTATATTCTATTCCTAGCTTTTCAACTTCATCAATAAACCTTTGGGCATATTCAGGACCGGTTAGCTGTTCCTTAAATACATGAAGTCCAAAACCATTGTGGATGCATTGTTGAAGTATTCCACCCAGCCTTTTGTCCCTTTCGAGTATCAATATATCATCAATTCCATTTTTCTTTGCCTCTATTGCAGCAGCAAGCCCTGCAGGGCCTCCTCCGATTATAACTAAATCCCTTTCCATTTTCCCACCCCTTTATTTTGTCCTTCCGGTTAAAATATAGCTTCCTTCTTCTGATTTTAATATTTCCGTCATAGGAATATTAAGTTCTCTTGAAAGTATCTCAACTACCCTTGGCATGCAGAATCCTCCCTGGCACCTTCCCATTCCAGCTCTTACTCTTCTTTTTACTCCATCTACTGTCCTTGCTCCAAGGGGTCTTTTTATTGCGTTTATTATATCTCCCTCTGTTATGTGCTCACATCTGCAGATTATTCTTCCATAGGCGCTGTTTGAAGAGAGAGCTAATTTTTTCTCATCATCGGTCATTTGTATAAATAGCTTTGTATTTGTTCTGTGTTTTATGAAATTGTTCTTCAAAGTTAATCTTAATCCCTCATTTTCAAGCAGACTAACTACATAAGGAGCAATTGCAACCGATGCAGTCAAACCTGGTGATTCTATTCCCGCAGCATTCACTGCATTTTTTGTAGGAACGTTTATTACAAAATCTCCAGTGTCAGACGTTGCTCTAATTCCTGCAAAAGAGGTTATAATATCTCTTGGGTTTATATTTTTTACGCTTCGGCTTCCCCCTTTTAATATCTCCTCAATTCCTTTCTTTGTAGTAGAAACATCGTCTTTCTTATCCATTTCAATCGCATTAGGCCCTACAAATAAATTTCCATGAACCGTTGGAGATACAAGTATTCCTTTTCCTTTGTTTGAAGGAGTCTGGAATATTGTTCTTGTAACAATATTTCCAACCGATTTGTCAAAAAGGCAATACTCTCCCCTTCTTGGGATTATTTTAAACTTTTCTCCTCCAAGCATATCATTTATTTCATCGGAAAAAAGCCCCGCTGCATTAACTAAATATCTTGATTTAAATTTTCCATTGTTTGTCTCTATGTTAAATACATCGTTTTCTTTGTAAATATTAGTTACAGTTGTTGAAAACATAAATTCAACGCCATTTTCATTTGCGTTTTCTGCAAGCGCTATTGCAAGTTCAAAGGGTGAAACGATTGCGCCTGTTTTCGCATAAAGTGCCCCAACGACATTATCCTGTATATTGGGCTCTAACGATAAAACCGTATTTTTATCTATTATAGAAAGTTCCTTAACTCCATTCTTTAAACCTCTTTCGTATAGCATTTCAATATGCCTTAAATCATCATCGTTAAATGCCAGGACAAGAGAACCGTTTCTTTTATAAGGAACATCCAGCTCTTCACAAATTTTTTCATACATCTCACTGCCTAATACATTGAATTTTGCCTTTAAAGTTCCTTCCTTGGCATCATACCCTGCGTGAACTATTCCACTGTTAGCCTTAGTTGAGCCATTTGAGACATCATTAGACTTTTCAATGACCACGCAGCTCAAATCATATTTTGAAAGTTCCCTTGCAATACTTGTTCCAACAATACCTGCCCCAATTATCGCAACATCAAACATAAAAAAGCCTCCCCTTAATAAAATAAGCCATGGAAAAAAGGCCACAATTCTGTGGCTTTTTTCATGGCTCTCAACTCTCGCCAATTATTCTGTTATTTTTATATTATCACATTCTATTTACTAAATCAATTATTCTTCATTTTCCCATGAGAGAGCTCTTTTAACCGCCTTATGCCATCCCTTAACAAGCTTTGCTCTCTTTTCTTCGTCCATATTTGGTTCAAACTTTCTGTCTACCGACCAGTTGTTTAATATTTCGTCTTTGTTTTCCCAGTATCCAACTGCAAGACCAGCAAGGTATGCTGCTCCAAGTGCTGTTGTTTCAACAACCTTTGGTCTGTAAACATCAACATTTAATATATCTGATTGGAACTGCATTAAGAAGTTGTTTGCAACAGCACCGCCATCAACCTTAAGAGCTGAAAGCTTTATTCCTGAATCCTCTTCCATTGCCTTTAAAACATCCATAGTCTGATAAGCCATAGATTCAAGAGCCGCTCTTATAATATGTTCTTTCTTTGCTCCTCTTGTAAGTCCAACTATAGTTCCTCTTGCATACATATCCCAATATGGAGCTCCCATTCCTACAAACGCAGGAACTACATAAACACCATTTGAATCTTCAACTGCAGTTGCATATTCTTCGCTTTCTGCAGCATTCCTTATCATCCTTAATTCATCTCTTAACCATTGTATAACAGCTCCTGCGATGAATATACTTCCTTCAAGTGCATATTCAACCTTTCCGTCAACTCCCCAAGCAATTGTAGTTAATAGTCCATTCTTTGACTTAACTGGTTTTTCTCCTGTATTCATAAGCATGAAGCAGCCTGTACCGTAAGTATTCTTTGCCATACCTTCTTTGTAGCATCCTTGTCCAAACAATGCAGCCTGTTGGTCGCCAGCAATACCTGCTATTGGAATTTCTCCACCGATTACATCAACTGTAGTATTGCCATAAACGCTGCTTGAAGGTTTAACTTCTGGAAGCATTGATTTTGGTATGTTCATTATTTCTAATATTTCATCATCCCATTTTAATTCATAAATGTTATAAAGCAATGTTCTTGAAGCGTTTGAATAATCAGTTACATGAACCTTACCACCTGTTAAATTCCATATAAGCCATGTATCGATGTTTCCAAATAAAAGCTCACCCTTTTCAGCCTTTTCTCTTGCACCTTCAACATTGTCTAGTATCCACTTTATTTTTGTTCCTGAAAAATATGCGTCCAAAACAAGACCGGTCTTGTCCCTTAGCATATCGGCATAGCCTTTACTTCTTAAATCATCACATATTTCAGCAGTTCTTCTACACTGCCAAACTATTGCATTGTATATTGGTTTTCCTGTAGTCTTATCCCAAACAACTGTTGTTTCTCTTTGATTTGTTATACCTATTGCAGCTATATTTTCTGCAGTAAGGCTTGCCTTTGCAAGAGCTTCATTTGCAACCCCAATTTGTGTTGCCCAGATTTCCATAGGGTCATGCTCAACCCAACCAGCCTTAGGGTATATTTGAGTAAATTCCTTTTGTGCAACTGAAACTATGTTTCCACCTTTATCAAAAACTATTGCCCTTGAGCTTGTTGTTCCTTGGTCTAGTGCTAATATATACTTTGACATTTATATCCCCCCATCACTTTTTGATTTCTACTTTGCTCTTAGCAACTACTTGCATAGTTGGAAAGTATGGAACTATTATCTTTTCGTAAATAAATGCTCCTAACTGTGCACCAATGATTGGCCCAAATATTGGAACTATAAAACCATAATTATTTGGTCCAATTGCTGCACTTCCCCATCCAGCAAATATTGCAAACAATCTTGGTCCTAAATCACGGGCTGGATTCATTGCAAATCCTGTAAGTGGACCGAAGGATGAACCTATTATTGCTATAGTAATACCTATCATAACTGCTGCCATACCAGGAGTTGGAGCCGCCTGATTTCTTGTATCACCAACTGCTAAAACAACAATCAAAAGGAAAGCTGTAATTGCAATTTCAACTAAAAGAGCTTCCATTGTTGAAAGATGTGGTTTTGGGAAAGTAGAAAAAATACCAACTAATTTAGCACTTTCTTGAGTTCCTCTAACAAGATTATTTGTCTGTTCATAAAGCAAGAATGAACTTCTATATAAGCCATATACAACAGCCGCAGCAGCAAATGTTCCGAGCATCTGAGCTATTATGTATGGTATAACCTTTTTCTTGTCAAAACCTTTAAATGTTGCCAGTGCAAGTGTAACTGCCGGGTTAATGTGTGTTCCTGAGATTGAGCCTGTAACAAATATAGCCATCGCAACTGCCATACCCCAAACTATCGAAATTTCCCATTGTCCAATTCCCGCACCCTCTAAAACAAGTGCTGCAACAACACCAGCACCTATAAAGATAAGAATAAATGAACCGATAAATTCAGAAATCAATTCCCCTAAATAACTTTTTTGCATTTTTTCATCCCCCTCAATAGATTTTACTTTTTCTTTTGATAAAAGGTATTATTTTTCCAAAACCCACCTCCCAAAAAAAGCCGCAACACTACAATTGTAGTATTGCGGCTCTCAAATCTCTGCCATCTACGCTTATATTCTAACACATAATTTCAAGAATTTTCAATATAATTACTAAAAGTTAAAAAAATAACCTTCATCATAAAACGACAAAACTCAGTTAATGTTGTCAGAAAAATTTTACGATGTTTTAAATTTAAGGATGAAACAATATCCTGAGCCTGAAGAAATTCAGGCTCTTAATTCCAGAAAAAATTTTGCGACTACTTATGGTACGGTTCACCGCTAATTATCCTATAGGCCCTATAAATTTGTTCAAGTAAAATCAAACGCATAAGCTGGTGGGGGAAGGTCATTTTAGAAAAGGAAAGCTTAAAGTCAGCTCTGTTTAAAACATCCTTTGATAATCCTATAGATCCTCCTATTATAAAGGCGATGCTGCTACTGCCTTCTATTGCCCTTTGATTTAAAAATTGTGCAAATTCTTCGGAGGATAAATTTTTTCCGTTTATGTCAAGGGCAATAACATACATGTTGTCCTTGATGTGTTTTAAAATATTTTGTCCTTCCTTATCCTTTACGTTTTCCTCTTCCCTTTCAGATAAATTCTCCGGGGCCTTTTCATCAGGAACTTCTATTATTTCAACCTTAGCATATTTTGAAAGCCTTTTTAAATATTCACTTATCCCTTCTTTTAAATATTTTTCCTTTAGCTTACCTACAGAAATTATAGTTAAGTTCATACTCTCCTCCTTTAAAAGCTTTTGTTTATAATACAATTTTATTTACAATGAAAACTATTGTAAAGTAAAAAAGCTACCCCCACCTTAAGGGGTAGCCTACTTATATTTTATTCTCTGTTTAAAACTAAATTCACTATAACCCCAACTATTGCTGCAAAGCTAAGACCTTGTATTTTTACCGTTTCTGTTACAGGAATACCTATATTTATTCCTGTATATGATGGTAACAGTCCTAGAATAAGAACTGTAGCCATTACTATGATATTCTTTACATTAAATTTAACCTTGCTGTTTTTTATCGTCTGAACCCCTATTAGGGCTATCATCGAATATAACATAAAGCTAATTCCACCCATTACTGGGACCGGAATGGACTTTAAAACTCCTCCAACCTTACCTATAAATCCCAGAATCATCGCAAAGACTGCAGTCATTCTAAGAATTGATGGGTCATAATTTTTTGTAATCGCTAAAACTCCTGTATTTTCGCCATAGGTTGTATTGGCAGGTCCTCCTATAAATCCTGCTGCCATAGTTGCCAAACCATCGCCTAAAAGCGTTCTATTAAGACCTGGGTCCTTTATAAAATCCTGTCCTACAACCTGTCCGTTTGTCGTAATATCGCCTATATGTTCCATTAACACCGCAAGAACTACTGGTGCTATAATTGCTATTGCTGCTAAGTCAAATTTAGGTAAAGTAAAGTGTGGGATTTCTATTAATTTTGCTGCAGATATGCTGGATGTATCAACTATTCCTAAGGCAGCTGATAGAATATACCCAAAGGCAACCCCTACTATAATTGAAAGCTGTTTTAATAGTCCCTTGCCAAACAAGGTTATCATAACTGCAACTAAAAGGGTTGCTATTGAAACCAAATAATTCGTCTTTGCACTGTTATAGGCTACAGGAACCAAGTTTAAACCTATTACCATTATCATAGGCCCTACAACCTGTGCAGGTAGGAATTTTTTTATTTTTTCTACCCCTATCTTATGAACTACTAAGGACACTAAAACATAGATTAGTCCTGCAACTACTATCCCGCCCTGTGCATATCTTAAATCTCCGAAGGATTCTTTTACCGCAATTATACCTGGTATAAAGGCAAAGGATGAACCTAAGAAAACCGGAACCTTTTTCTTTGTGCAAAGATGGAATATCATGGTTCCAAGACCTGCTGAGAATATAGCCACCGATGGGTCAAGACCTGTTAAGATAGGAACCAAAACTGTGGCACCAAACATCGCGATAAGATGCTGAACTGCCAAGATTATTCTTTTTAGTCTTTCAAGTAAAGTAATTTCCTGAGCTAACTGTCCTTTTAATACTATTTTTTCTTGCATTTTAAAACCTCCTTTTTCAGCCTCGCTGGACTGATTTAAAAGTTTTGGGCATAAAAAAACTTCCTACCATGGGAGGTAAGAAGTTGTATCCAATATTATGCAAAACCTTTAACATCTTACCAGCCTCACGGGACTGATTTAAAGACCTCTTTTATTATCTTTTACATAATAACACATTATTTAATAAAAATCAATAGCTTTATCTAAAAACATCAACTGAAAGGTTATCGATGGAATCCAAAAGAACTTCAACTTCTCTTACCATGCCTATTGGATTTTTTATCTTTAAAATTACCTTGCTTCCAATTTCCTTTAAATATAATTCCCTTTTAAGGTCTACAACTTTATTTACCTCAACACCATCGATGGAAAGAATTACATCCCCCTCTTTAATTCCTGCCTTAAAACCTGGACCATCCTCCACAACCTCATAAACGTATATTCCTCTGTCTATGTTGTAATTATAATATCGTGCTGTTTCAACATCAAATATCTTAAGCCCTAGCGTTGGTGGCTTAAATTCTCCCTTTTCCCTTAGAGATTTTAATATCGGCTTTATTATATTTATTGGAATAGCAAAACCTATTCCCTCATATTCAGAAGCTTTAACGGAGTTTATACCTATAACCTCACCCCTAAGATTTATAAGGGGGCCTCCGCTGTTTCCCTTGTTTATTGCTGCATCCGTTTGGATCAAATCCTCCATAAACTTTCCCTTCTCGATCTCGATGGTTATATCCTTACCGCTTATGATACCAGCCGTTACAGTCCTATGATACCTTAAATTTAAAGGGTTCCCTATGGCAAGAACGCTATCCCCGATATTTATAAGGTTTGAATCCCCTAAGGTTACCTCCTTAAGATTGTCCGCTTCTATCTTTATGATAGCAAGGTCCAAGACCCTGTCCTGAAAAACAACATTGCCAGTAAATTCTCTACCATCCGTTAAGGTTATGATCATATTCTTATCAAGGACATGGCTGTTGGTGGCGATAAATCCGTCTTGGTCGATTATAAAGCCAGATGCAACTTGTCCTTTGCTGGATATTGAAACTACCGAAGGTAAAACCTTGTTTGCAGCATAGGAAAAGTCAGTAGTTTTTTCAATGATAATCCTGTTCTCAATTTTGTTTTCCTCTTTACCTTGTGTTGCAGCAGGGAAAAAGGTAACCATCAAAAAAGCACCAATTACTGCACCTAAAAGTGAAACCACAAAATAAGAAAAAAGGGAAGGTCTTCTCTCCTCCATACAAACCACCTTTTAGATAGATTGAACCCTCCCAACCCTATCTCTATGGGCAATATCGATTATTATATCTTCTCCATCCCTTACTCCATTCATCTCCAAAATTGAAATAACCGTCCTTAAGGCAAGCTCCGGATAGTTATTAGTTTTGCTCAAATGTCCTAGCATAATCTTTTTTATCCTTTGGTTTAATATTTCTAAAATCGTTTTTGCTGCATCTTCGTTGGAAAGATGCCCCCTGTCGCTAAGTATTCTTCTTTTTAAATGATATGGATATGGACCTATCTTTAAAAGCTCAACATCATGGTTTGATTCTAAAAGTATAAAATCAGAATCCTTTATGTTTTCTTTAACCTCTTTGCTGGAGTGCCCTATATCTGTTGCTATGGATATTTTTTGTTTTTATGGTAAAAGGAATATCCAACAGGGTCCACCGCATCATGGGGTATTTTAAAGGGTTTTATGAATATATCTCCAATTTCAAAACCTTCATAGCCTTCAAATACCTTTATATTGTGAAGCTTTACTTCTCCTATGGCCTTATAAATTGCATTCCATGTATTAGTATTAGCATAAATAGGAATATTAAACCTTCTTGATAAAATTCCTACCGCCTTAATATGATCGTCATGTTCATGGGTTATCAGTATTCCTTTTATTTCCGTAGGATCTATTCCAATTTCCTTTAATCCTTCTTGAACTTTTTTCCCTGTAAGACCTGCATCTACTAAAAGCTTAGTCCTTTCTGTTCCTACATAAAGACAGTTTCCGCTGCTTCCGCTGTATATTGAGCAAAACTCCATAGAATCTCCTCTTTCAAATAAAATATATCAAGCTATATTATAATTCTTTATTATTGAAATAACAATAAGTAAAATAAAGGGATTGATTAACTCATCAAATCATATGTCACACATACAGGTTTATTATATTTAGAATCATAAATTATTTCAGCATCAATATTAAATATTTCTCTTAGATTTTCTTTTGTTATAACATCTTCAGGTTTTCCTTCACAAACTATTTTGCCACTCTTAATACCTATAATATAATCAGAAAATCTTGCTGCATTGTTAAGTTCATGTATTACCATTACTATAGTTCTTTTTTCTTTTTTGTTTAATTGTTCAAGTAATCTTAAAATTTCCAGTTGATGTTGTATATCGAGATAAGTGGTCGGCTCATCTAGCAAAAGAATCTCTGTTTGTTGGGCAAGTGCCATAGCAATCCATGCCCTTTGTCGTTGTCCCCCCGATAGCTCCTCTAAAGGTCTATCCTTAAATTCCTTCATACCAACCACATCAATTGACCAGTCTATAATTTCCCTATCATCTTTATTTAAACTTCCAAATCCACTTTTATAAGGGAATCTTCCATAGGAAACCAAATCTTCAACACAAAGCCCTAAAGGTGCAACTGGGCTTTGGGGTAAAAATGCCATTATCTTTGCAATTTCCTTAGGATGTTTTTCTAATATATCTTCACCTTTAATATATATCTTACCATTTTTAGGATTAATAACTCTTGCGATAGTTTTTAGTATCGTTGATTTACCACATCCGTTGGCACCAATTATTGCAGTTATTTTACCTTTTGGTATATTTAGGTTTAAATTTCTTACTATTTCATAATTATCATAAGCGATACTTAAGTTTTCAGTTTTTATAATATGCATACAAATCTCCCCTAATCATTGTTTTAACATTAAATATATAAAATACGGAACTCCTATAAAAGATACTATTATACCTACTGGCATTTCTCCAATTAAAATTAAGTTTCTTGAAAAAATATCTGAAACCAAAAGAATTATTATCCCTATCAATGCAGATATAGGTATCAAATATTTATGTTTTGCTCCAATCAATTTTCTTGCAATATGCGGTGAAATAAGTCCTATAAATGCAAGGGTTCCAGAAATCGAAGTTGCCATTGATGCTAATAATACAGAAATTATTAAAAGCTTTCTTTTTTCTTTCTCTAGTTCTATTCCAAGCCCTACCGAAATTTCATCCCCTAAACTAATAACATCAATATACCTTGACTTATAATAAGCTATAAACGAAATCACTATTATCCCTGGGAAAACAGCCAAAACATATCTCCAATCAGTTCCCCACAAACTTCCAAGGGTCCAAATAATAACTCTATTAAATTCTTGAGTTGTAAATCTAAGTTGAAATATTATTAAAAGGGCAGTAAATATGGCATTAATTCCAATTCCCGTTAAAATCAATCTATTTGCATCCATCCCTTTTTTCCATGCAAAAATGTATATCAAAAGAGCTCCTACAAAAGCCCCTACAAAAGCTACTAAAGGCATCGTAAAAATCGTAAAGTTGCTTATTCCATCATAAACATTTCCATTCATATAGTATATATACATAACAACCGCAAGGGCTGAACCTGAACTAATTCCAATTATTCCAGGATCCGAAAGGTCATTTCTTGTTATTCCTTGTAATATAACCCCTGATATGGAAAGGGCGGTTCCAACTAAAATAGCCATAATAATCCTTGGCAATCTTATATTCCAAATAATCAAATTATGTTTTTTACTTCCTTGTCCTATAAAGGTTCTTAATATATCAATAGGTTGTATTTTGTAAGAACCTACACTCAAACTAATAATTATTGTAATCAGGATAATAATTAATAATACTGCAAAAGTAGCAAAAAATCTTTTATATTTCCCTTTTATATTTTTCAAATTCCTCTATGCCCCCTTCTGATAAGATAAATAAAAATAGGAGCACCAATTAAAGCTGTTAATGAACCTATTGGCGTCTCATATGGTTTATTTATCATTCTTGCAACTATATCACTATAAACAAGTAGGTTTGCCCCCATTAAGATTGACGTAGGTATAATACGTTTATAGTCAGTTCCCACCAAAAATTTTACAATGTGTGGAACTATAAGTCCTACAAAGGCAATATTTCCTGCCACTGAAACCGAGCTTCCACTTAATAAAATAACTGCAACAATTGCTATTAGCCTTACTAAATTAATTCTAACACCTAAACTTGTTGCAACCTCATCTCCTAAACTTATAATTGTTATCTTATGTGAAATAAGAATTGATATCACTATCCCTACAATACCTAAATAAAACAACAATTTTAATGAAGTCCATCTTGCTGTTGACAATCCCCCAGAAATCCAAAAGCTAAGCTGCTGTGAAAGATTAAATATCATAGCAATCGCAGTTGCTAAGGATATGAGTAAAGTTCCTATTGCAACGCCTGCAAGGGCAAGCCTTATAGGATCCACTTTTTTTATCCTTCTCGAACTAATAAAATAAACCAACATACCACTAAAGGAAGATCCTAAAAAGGATATTAACATCAATTCTAAGCTTGCTAGGTTTTTTTCCATCGCAAGAAAAACCGCAATTGTAAATATTGCTCCCTGAGTAATTCCTATTATCGACGGTTCTGCTAAAGGGTTTCTTGTAATCCCCTGCAATATTGCACCCGATACAGATAAATAAGCCCCAACTAAAGCAGCTGAAAGAACCCTTGGAATTCTAATGTCCCAAATAATCTGTGAATTTATTCCTCCCCTTGATATAAAAATGCTATTTACTACCTCAGTAAACCTTATATTTTTAGCTCCAAGGGATATGGATAGAATTATTCCAAAAAACAAGATTAGAATGAGAATTAAATTTATATATAAAAAACTTTTTCTTATATTAAAATGCATTTCATCACTCCCGTAAGAAAAGTAAGGATGACATAAGTTAACCTTAAGTCACCCTTTCACTAACCTGTTATTTTGTTAATTGAGTTTTTAAAATATCTAAAAGCAACTCCTTTCCGATTGGTTCGTAACTTTGACCAAAATATGGAGAACTATCAAGATAAACTACCCTTCCTTCTTTAACAGCTTTTATATTTTTCCATATTGAACTTTCTTCAAGTGCTTTCTTATCAGTCTCTGTAGCTAAAACTATTAAATTATCTGAGTCTATCTGTGATAAACCTTCAAGGGTTACAACAGGAAGACTAATATTTTCTTGTTTAGGAAGATTAGCTGGTTTGTTTAATTTCATATCATTATAGATAATATCTCCAATTCCTGCGTTACTAAATACAAAGAATTGTCCTGCACTTGCAAGCACAGAAAGGTAACTTTCATTTTCTCTTTTTTCTCTAATTTTATTTCCTATTTCCTGGGCCTTTTTGTCATATTCCTCTAACCACTTCATTGCAACATCTTTCTTATTAAGAAGTGTTGCAACATCTACCATCCTGCTTCTCCAATCATTGTCATATTCCTTTAATACAATAACAGGTGCTATCTCCTTTAATTGATTATAAATTTTTTCCTGTCTTTGGCTCATTATTATAAGATCAGGATTAGTCTCTATAATTCCCTCAACATCCATTGTGTCTGACATATAGAAGCCGACTATCTTTGAACCATTTAGCCTGTCCTTTAAATATGAAGGGAATTCCGTCGGTTTATAAGGATCAGTGTTTGCAGTGGCAACTGGAGTAAATCCTAAAATCAACAATATTTCGCTGGATCCAGAAATATCAACTATTCTCTGAGGATTAGCTGGTATTTCAACATCACCCTTTATAGTTTTAACTACTCTCTTTTCGTTATTTTGATTTGCTGTTTGTGTTTGCTTAGAGCATCCAGAAAAAATAACTACTAAAATCATTAATGATAGTGCAATAACCAATATTTTCTTCATGTTTTTCCTCCTTTTATGTAATGATATTCATTTTCAAGTATTAACAATAATCATTATATCATAATTTTTGCTCTTGTCAATAAAAAATCCTAAAAGACTTTTTGCCTTTTAGGATTGCATTATTATTCAAAAACCTCCAAAAACACATTCGCAATCTTAGGGTCAAATTGAGTGCCTGAACATCCTTTTATCTCCTCTATGGCCTCCTCGTGGGTTTTAACTATATTGTAATGTCTTGAATTTGTCATTGCATCGTATGCATCAACAACAGCAAGTATTCTACATTCTATTGGAATTTGTTCCCCTTTAAGGCCTAATGGGTAGCCTTTTCCATCCCATCTTTCATGATGTTTAAGTATAAGATCTGCTATTCCTGCAAGCTCTGGAGAGGATACTGCTATTCTATATCCCTTTTCAGAGTGACTTTTTAATATTTCCCATTCTTTTTCTGTAAGTGGCTCTTTTTTATTTAATATATCATCTGATATTGCAACCTTTCCAATGTCATGCATATCAGCAAGTAGCAATAGATTATTTTTTTGAACTTCTCCCAATTTTAATTTTTCTGCCATCCTTTGGACCATTTTCTTTACCCTTTCAGTATGCCCTTTAGTTACATAATCCTTTTCTCCTAGGGCAGCCAATAAAATTTATCACAATTTACTGCAAGAAAACTCCCACCTCTTTAGGTGGGAGATGAATTGTATATACTAACTTGGAAAATTGAAAATATAGTATATAATAAGAAGTATATACTAAACGAAAGGGGGTGCAATGATGGAAGTAACAAGAGTAATAGTAATCCAGCTTAAACCTACAAAGGAACAAAAAATAATATTAAAGCATCTAACATATTCTGCCTCTAAACTTTGGAATATAGCAAACTACAATATAAAGCAGGGGAACATAAAACCTAAGGAGTTAAAACCTACCCTCAAGGAAAACTTTTGGTATAAAAATTTACATTCTCAATCTGCCCAGGCAGTGCTTGAAAAGTTACAAATCGCTTGGGAAAACTGCTATAAAAAGCATACAAAAGAACCAAGATTCCAACCAAAAGATGGGCATTTCCCTGTTAGGTGGAAAAAACAAGGGTTACAGATTAATAATGGACAAATCAGGCTTTCCCTTTCTAAACAGACAAAACAATATCTAAAAAATATGCACTCCATTAAGTCCGATTACCTATGGATAAGTTTACCGAAAAACTTATCGCTTAATGGTGTGCAAGAAGTTGAGATAAAACCACCTTCCTCTAAAAAGTTACATTACCTAATAATTAAAGAAAGGAACTATGTTAGGGACTATATTCATAAAGTTTCAACTTTCATAGTAAGAGAAGCCCTAAGTAAAGATGTAAAAACCATAGCAATAGGTAAGTTAAGCAAAAATATAACTAAAATAGATATAGGCAGACAAAACAACGAAAAACTACACAAGATACCTTTTGGAAAACTTTGTAATATGATAGAGTATAAAGCTAAAGAAGTAGGTATAAACGTAATATATGTAAATGAAGGATATACATCACAAACTTGTTCAATATGTGGAGATGTAAATAAAACAAACAGGAAGTATAGAGGTCTATATATTTGTAAATGTGGGAATGTAATAAATGCAGATGTAAACGGAGGGATAAATATACTAAAAAGGGTATCTCCGAACCTAACATTAGGTAGGAGTAGAGGGAATTTGAACATCCCGACTAGAGTGCGTATGTATAATACCCTCTAGTGCAAACAGAATCCACAACCTCTTTAGGTTGGGGAGGGTTCAAATATCGTATAATATCATTAGAATATAAGTTTTTTTATTATAAGGAGAGTGATATTATGTCGATTTACGATGAAGCCCTATCCTTTCATGAAAAAGTAAAAGGAAAGATAGAAGTAATATCAAGGGTTGAAGTTAATAATTCTAATGAACTGTCCCTCGCCTATACGCCTGGAGTTGCACAGCCCTGTCTTGAGATACAAAAAGATCCAGATAAAGCCTACATATATACAAGAAAGTGGAATACTGTTGCTGTAATATCCGACGGAAGTGCCGTATTAGGCCTTGGTGATATAGGTCCTTTAGCAAGCCTTCCAGTCATGGAGGGTAAATGCGTCCTTTTTAAAAAATTTGCAGATGTTGATGCATTTCCTATTGTCATAGATTCTAAAGATGTTGATGAGATAGTTGAAACAATCGTTAGAATATCAAAGGGATTTGGTGGCATAAATTTAGAGGATATATCTGCACCAAGATGTTTTGAAATAGAAAGAAAACTCAAGGAAAGACTTGACATTCCAGTGTTTCACGACGATCAGCACGGAACGGCAGTTGTAACATTAGCTGCCCTTACTAATGCCCTTAAGATAGTAAATAAAAAACTAAATGAAATAAAAATCGTTGTAAACGGTGCAGGTGCCGCAGGAACAGCAATTACTAAACTTCTTTTGTCGGCAGGCGCTAAAAACATTATACTTTGCGACAAAAAAGGAGTTTTAGATCCTAATAGTGATATTGATAATGCTAAAAGGGAACTTGCAAACCTTACAAACCCAAACGGTGAAAGGGGCCTTTTAAAGAATGTTATAAGGGGTGCTGATGTATTTATTGGAGTTTCTGCTCCTAATGTTTTAACAGCTGAAATGGTAAAAACTATGAACAAAGATTCAATAATTTTTGCCATGGCAAACCCAACGCCAGAGATTTTCCCTGATGAGGCAAAAAAATCCGGGGCAAGAATTGTAGGAACAGGAAGGTCTGACTTTGATAATCAAATTAACAACGTCCTTGCCTTTCCTGGAATTTTTAGAGGTGCCCTAGATGCAAGGGCAAGGGAAATTAATGAAGATATGAAAATAGCAGCAGCCCTTGCTATTGCAAATTCCGTAGAAGAAGATAAATTAAATGAAAATTATATTATTCCAAAGGCCTTTGACCTTAAAGTACAAAAGGAAGTTGCAAAGGCTGTTTACGATGCTGCTATAAAAAATAAGGCAATAAAATAAAGGTGGGAAAATCCCACCTTTATTCAAAATATTCTCTATTGTCGGTTATCCTAATTATGCTAGCACCTAGTTTTCTTAACTTTTCTTCTATTTTTTCGTAGCCTCTATCTATATGCCTTACATGTGTAACTGTTGTCGTCCCTTCCGCTGCAAGACCAGCTATAACAAGGGCTGCACCTGCCCTAAGGTCAGTTGCCATAACCTCAGCCCCTGAGAGCCTTTCAATTCCATCTATTATTGCTATTTTCCCTTCAACCTTTATATTCGCTCCCATCCTCTTTAGCTCATCAACATGTTTAAATCTTCCTTCCCAAATGCTCTCTGTAACAATGCTTCTTCCTTCTGATACTGAAAGTAATGTTGTAAAGGGCTGCTGAATGTCCGTTGGGAATCCTGGATAAGGAAGGGTCTTTATATTTACTGCCTTTGGTCTTTTATCGCAGCTAACCCTTATAGAGTCCTCACACTCTTCAACATTAACTCCCATTTCTATAAGCTTTGCAGTCATAGATTCAAGATGCTTTGGGATAACGTTTTTAATTAGAACATCTCCTTTTGTGATGGCTGCCGCAACCATGTATGTTCCTGCCTCTATTTGATCCGGTATTACAGTATAGTCGCATCCCCTTAGCTTATCTACCCCAACTATTTTTATAACATCAGTTCCAGCACCCTTTATATTTGCTCCCATCGAGTTTAAAAAGTTTGCAACGTCAACGACATGAGGCTCCCTTGCAGCATTTTCAATTACAGTGATTCCTTCTGCCTTGCAGGCTGCAAGCATTATATTTATAGTAGCACCAACTGAAACAACATCAAGATATATATTTGCACCCTTAAGCCCATTTGGTGCTTCAGCCTTGATATATCCATGTTCTATTGTAACCTTTGCTCCTAAGGCTTCAAATCCCTTTATATGCTGATCTATAGGCCTTACCCCTATTGAACATCCTCCTGGGAAGGCAACTTCTGCTTTTTTATATTTTCCAAGAAGTGCCCCTAAAAGGTAATAGGATGCCCTCATCGTCCTTACATTTTCACCATGGGCGCTATATGTTTTAATTGTATTTGGATTTATCTTAACATGCCCATCCCTTTCAGAAGTTAAAGATATCCCCATATCTATCATTATATTTTCAAGGCATTTAACATCATGTATATCAGGGATATTATCTATATTACAAAGGCCATCATCCGCTAAAATAGAAGCAGGAAGTATAGCAACAGCAGCATTTTTGGCACCGCTTATATTCACTTCTCCAAACAGCCTTTTTCCACCTTCTATCTGTAGTTTATCCATCTCCACCCATCCTTTGCTCTTCTATAAACTATAAATCCGTAACTTTTATTATATCATTTTCTTCTTCTTAATGTAACTACTTTTTTCTGGTAAATTATAAAGTTTATCGTTTTTTTAAATATTTACTATTGAAAGTATTTATAAAATAAAATATATTTAAATTAGGGGGTGGATCAATGGATTTTAAACAAATTGAAGCTTTTATCAACGTAGCTAAATTTAAAAGTTTTTCTAAAGCAGCCGAAGCAATATTCCTATCCCAGCCGACTATAAGCGCCCATATATCAAACCTTGAAAAGGAACTTAATACAACTTTGTTTGACAGAAGCAGCAAGGAAGTTAATTTAACTCCCGCAGGAAAAATATTTTTCGACTATGCCCTAAACCTTTTAAACATTAGAAACAACGCAATATATTCCATAAACGAATTTCAAAAAAATATTTCAGGAAAATTAAATATTGCCTCCAGCACAACGCCCTGTAGATTTTTATTACCATCTTTGGTTAAAAAATTCACAGAAAATTATCCCTCTGTAGACTTTGACGTTAAGGAGGACAGCACTAAAAACGTAATAGAACTTGTTTTAAATGGAGATGTTGAGCTTGGTATAGTTGGAGAGACTATATGCGATGAAAGACTTGAGTATAAAAAAATAGCTGATGATAATCTTATACTGATAAGTTCTCCCGATGTTCCTTCAATAGATAGCTTAGAAGATATGATTAAAGAAAAATTCATCTTAAGGGAGAGCGGTTCTGCCACAAGGAATGTTTTCGAAGAATTTTTAAATTCTAATGGACTTTTAGAAAAGATAAAAGTTGCTATTGAAACAAGTAGCCTCGAGGCAGTATTGCAATTTGTAAAGAATGGACTTGGCGTTTCTGTCGTTTCTGAACTTGCCTGTGAAGATTATATTAAGGCAGGTTATATAAAAAAGCATGATGTCAAAAATCTAGACTTAAAAAGGAATATTTATTTAGTCCTCCATCAAAAAAGGACCCTTTCACCTGCAGCAAGGGCCTTTAAGGAATTTATAAGTAACATTTAAAGGAATTTTGCATATAATATAATGCATAAATTTTTAGAGGGTTAATATGTTTTTTTAAATAAAAAATTGACCCCTATTTAAAAAACTTAATGAAGATCAATTTAAAAAGCAAAATTCCAGTTATCATATCCTTAAGGGAAGACTCTAAAAAAATAAAAAGTAAAATAACCTCATCAAACGGTAAAATAAAATGGGAATATGAAAACATAAAAGCTATATCCTGTGAGCTTTCATCCCTTTCTATAGATTATATAACTGAATATCCCGAGGTTTCCTTTATATGTTATGACTATAAGGGTAATCTTTGCTTGAAAAATGCTGAAAAACTTATAGGTTTAAGTTATCCTAAACTTTTCAAATTAACAGGAAAGGGTATAGGAATAGGTATAGTAGACACTGGAGTATATCCTCATCCAGACCTTACAATTAAGCGAAATGCTATAATTTTTTTTAAGGATTTAATAAACGGAATTGAAAAGCCCTATGACGATAATGGACATGGAACATTTATATCAGGGTGTATTGCAGCCTCTAAATATACCTCAGATATCGAAGGAATAGCACCTGATTCTAATATTGTTATGATAAAGGCCTTCGATGCCTCTGGAAAGGGATTTTTATCGGATGTAATTAAGGCTATTGATATTCTAATAAGCAATTCTGAAAGTCTCAATATAAGGATAATTAATCTTCCCTTTGAATTCGACATAAATGTAAACATCAATCCATTAGAGGAGATAATTAAAATAGCTCTTTCAAAGAATATCACAGTAGTGGTTCCTTCCGGAAACTCAGGACCCCAAAGTTTTTCCATTTATTGCCCGGGAAATATCGATGAGGTAATAACCGTCGGCGGTGTCGAGTTCGGTGGAAATATGAAAAATATAAGAGTTTGTAGTTTCTCTGGAAGGGGACCTACTTTTAAAAAAACCGTAAAGCCAGATATTGTAATGCTGGCATCCAACGTTAAATCATTGGCTTCCGATATAACATATATCCCTGGCAGAACATCAAATTTGTTAAATGCATATACTGTTAAATCCGGGACGTCCATCGCTTCTGCTATAATTTCAGGTGCAATTGCAGTAATTTTAGAGAAAACCCCCGATTTAACTCCAAAGGACATAAAATCAATTTTAAGCCTTTCAACAATAGGAATTGGGGAAGATAAATACTCACAAGGGAAAGGATTATTTGTTTTTGACAAGATATTAAAGTAAAAGATAGAGCCCTTTATCTTATATAAAAGATAAAGGGCTCTTGTTATCTTATATATTTTAAAGGGTTTTTAGGAACGCCGTTTTTTCTAACCTCAAAATGAAGGTGGGGCCCTGTTGAACGACCTGTGCTTCCTACTGCTGCTATCTTTTGTCCCCTATCTATATATTCGCCTATGCTAACATATATTTTACTTGCATGTCCGTATACTGTATGGTAGCCATCACCATGTTTTAAAATAACGCACTTTCCATAGCCACTTTTCCAGCCGGCAAATACAACCTTCCCTGAAGCTGCAGCGTATATAGGTGTCCCTGTTGGGGCTGCAATATCTACACCCTCATGCATTCTTCCCCATCTATATCCAAATCTTGATGTTATCCTTCCCCTTGATGGCCTTATAAAGCCTCCAAAGGCCATGTAGGAGGAACTTGTTTTCTTCCCACCAACGATTAAAATTTCGTCCTTAGGTTCTTTTAAAACTTTGGAAGATAAAACATCCTCTTGAATTACGTCATCGTTTAATATATAAACCTTCTTTTCAACATGGGCAAGACCATTTTTTCCTTCTTCCTTAACTTTTTCTATGCCTTGTTTTAAGCTTTTATCGATTATCTTCTTTGTATCGTAGGGTATTTCTTCCTTGGCATTTATAATAGCTACAATTTCAACATTAACGTATGGCTTTTTCTTTATGAATTTAATCTTTTGTCCTATCTGGATCTTATCTATATTAAGATCAGGGTTTGCAAGTTTAATATCCTCGATAGAAATGTCGTTTTTCAAGGAAATGTCCCAAACGGTGTCTCCCTGTTTTACTTCATATTCATAGGTTAGCATTTGTCCGTCTGCAATCTTTTGAAGGATATCATCTATATCCATTGTATTTTTGTAGTAGTCAAAGGTTTCAACAGCCTCAATGTTTTCCTTTATAGTAGCTGAGATTATCTTCACATCCCCCTGAACCTTTGGATAATAGTATTTTTTAATTTTGTCTAAGAGATTTTGATAATCCTCATAATATTTTACCTTTGCTATTTCCTCTCCGTTTATCTTGATGCTATATACCCTTGCCTTAAGTCCCAGCCTTTCTCTTATATTATATTCCAATTCCTTTTCAGATAAAAAGTTAGTCTTTAGAAAATTTACCCTTTCATAGGATATTGAATTTAAAGGAGTTTCACCCTCGGTTTCCTTAATGGAATTTAAAACATTTTTATATGTCTCAATACCTTTAACCACACCAATATTGCTGCCGTTTATCTTTATTATGTAGGCAGACTCCTTGTCTATATTTATATCAATGCAGCTTATTGCAACGAATATTCCAACTAAAAAGCCCAGGATAGAAAAAATGTCGATTTTTTTGTAAAATTTAAGGTTTTTGGATAATTTTGATAAAAAATCAACTTTACCTTCTCCTTGCACCTTCTTTCCCCCTTTCTCTTTAGCTCACATTTTTTAGTATACAATAATAAAAAAATTTTTGCAACCTAGTATATTTTATGCAACATTTTAACTATTTATTTCTATTTGTTTTAACCCCCTTAAACTGATATAATATATTAAAGCAATAAAAAGAGGTGTATCACCATGGCAAATATTAAAATTAATTCTCCATTGCTGGATTTTATTCCTGTTCCCTATGAATTTTTTGAAAAACATCTCAAGGATATAAACGGTGACTTTTTAAAGGTTTACCTTATGATATTAAAATTAGCCTATGATGGTCTTGAAATCCCAACATATAAATTAGCAAAGGATCTTAATATGCTCGAGGGTGATGTTATAAAGGCAATTGAATACCTTCAGGAAATAGGAATACTACTTGTTAACAGCGACGGCTCCTTGTCCTTTACCCACTCAAGGAGAAACGATTTTTCCCAAAGCCTTCAAGAAATGCTTATAAATATAGAAAAAATAATTGCAAGGCCTTTGTCAACTAAGGAAATTTCAACGTTTATTGGATTTGTAGAGGATTTTAAATTTCCACCGGAGGTTGTTAATCTTTTGGTAGAATACTGTGCATCAAAGCAAAAAACCGACATAAGATACATAGAAAAGGTTGCTATTGCTTGGCATGAAAGCAATATTAAAACCATTGAAGATGCACAGGCACATTTAAACCGATTTGATGAAAGGTGGAATAGATTTAAAGAAATACTTAATTTTATGGGGATTAAAGATTTAGAAATATCAAAACCTCAAGAGGAACTTCTTGATAAATGGATTTATGATTATAAATTTTCCGATGAACTTATTAAGGAAGCCTGTAGAATTTGCGTTAAAAGGATAAATGAAATTAATTTTAATTATATAGATGCCATATTGAACGACTGGCACAAAAACAACATAGATTCATTGGATAAAATAAAAAGATATGATAAAAAACAAAAGGTTGCAAACAAGCAAACTCAAAATTATTTCAACAGCTACGGCGGTCAGAGAAAATACGATATAAAGGAACTTGAAAAAATGCTCCTTTCAAGGAGGGATAACAGTGAGAAGCAGGATAATAGCTGAAATTATGGAGGAGTATGAAAAGCTTCAAAATGAGGCAAAGGCAAAACAAAAGGAAAGAATTGAAAAGGTTTATTCAAAAATCCCAAGAATTAAAGAAATAGATGATGAAATAAAAAAGCTTGGAATTTCGATGGCAATGGCTGTTGTAAGCGGTGAACAAGCAGAGAAAATAATACAAGAAACAAAGGAAAAAATAACTAATTTAAAAATAGAAAAAGGGGAGCTTTTATCCTTTTATAAAATTTCACTTGATTACATGGAAATCAAATATAAATGTGAAAAATGTAAAGACACTGGATTTATAGGTTCGGAAAAGTGCTCCTGCTTTAAACAAAAGCTGATAGATAAACTTTACCAGCAGTCAAATTTAAAAGAAATTCTTAAAAGGGAAAACTTCGATACCTTTGATATAAGTCTTTATTCAACTGAAATTTATCCTGGAGAAGCTACATCACCAAGAAAAAACATGGAAAGGATTTTTACCGATTGTCTTAATTTTGTCCAAAACTTTGATAATATAGACAGAAGCCTCTTTTTCTATGGAGGTTCTGGTCTTGGTAAGACCTTTTTATCCCACTGTATAGCAAAGGACCTTTTGGATATGGGAAAGGTTGTTATATATCAGACTGCGCCAGATCTAATTAACATTATTAAAAATTCTAGATACGACGATAATTCTCAAAGGGAAGTAATTGAAGATATATTAGACTGCGATCTTTTAATTATAGATGACTTAGGAACCGAACCTAACAGCACAGGTTTATCTCAATTAGAACTATTTAACATATTAAATGCAAGGCTTTTAAAGAATAAAAAGATGATAATTTCCACAAATCTTCCCCTTGAAGACTTTGACTCCATATATGCCGAGAGGATAAAATCAAGGATATTCGGTTCCTTTGATGTTTATAAATTCTTTGGAGACGATATAAGAATTAAAAAGTGGATAACTAAATCTTCCGTATCATAAAAAGGTAGGCAAGAGCCTACCTTTTTTGTAAAAACTAAAAACCCTAGCAAAAGCTAGGGCTTTTATGGAGCCGGCTATAGGACTTGAACCTACAACCTACTGATTACAAGTCAGTTGCTCTACCGATTGAGCTAAGCCGGCATATGGCGACCCAGAAGGGGCTCGAACCCTCGACCTCCGGCGTGACAGGCCGGCACTCTAACCAACTGAGCTACTGGGCCGTATGGTGGGCACCACAGGGCTCGAACCTGTGACCCTCTGCTTGTAAGGCAGATGCTCTCCCAGCTGAGCTAGGCGCCCAAATGGTGACCCCTAGGGGATTCGAACCCCTGTTACCACCGTGAAAGGGTGGTGTCTTAACCACTTGACCAAGGGGCCACACAACATTTTCTATTATACAATGACATAAAAAAATAGTCAATAATTTGCTCTAAAAATTTTTTCAAAATTCTTTAGAAAATTAAGGAATTAGACCCAAGGTCTAATTCTTTTTTTCATAATCTTCAAGTGCCTTTTTAACTGTCCTTGAAAGAGCTAGTAAGGCTATAAGGTTTGGAATAACCATTATTCCATTGAAAAGGTCGGCAAGTTCCCATACTAAGGGAACTTCAAGGACTGTTCCTAATGCAATAAATATAATAACCAATATTCTATATGGCATTAACCCTTTTTTGCCAAATAAGAATTTAACATTGGCCTCTCCAAAGAAATACCAACCTATTATTGTTGAAAAGGCAAAGAATAAAAGGGAAATTGCGACAAACACTCCTCCAAAGGATCCTAAACCTCTAATAAAAGCCTCCTGAGTTAACTTTATCCCTGTTGTTTTAGTTTCAATTGAGCCTGTAGTTAAAATTACAAGGGCAGTTAAAGTTAAAATAACAAATGTATCTATAAATACACTTATAATACCAACAACCCCTTGTTCAACTGGATGATTTACCTTTGCAACAGCATGGGCATGGGGTGTTGAACCCATACCTGCTTCGTTGGAGAAAAGTCCCCTTGCAACACCATATCTTACGGCTTCTTTAACAGTTGCACCTATTATTCCTCCTGTTGCTGCCTTAGGATTAAAAGCTCCAAGGAATATCATCTTAAAAGCAGGAATAAGTGAGTCTATGTTTAAAACAATAACTATTATTCCTCCTATTATATAAAATAAGGCCATTAAAGGAACCATCTTTTCTGTTACTGAGGCAATCCTTTTTATCCCGCCTATAAAAATAAAACCTGCTATAACTGCAAGAACTATCCCAACGTAAATAGGCTTTATTCCAAAGGAATTACTAAAGGCTGCTCCGATGGAATTTGACTGAACCATGTTGCCCATAAATCCTAGCGCTAAAATAATTGAAACCGAAAATAAATAAGCAAGAAAATTGCTTCCTAAACCTTTTTTAATATAATAGGCAGGTCCACCCGTAACCTCATCCTCTACCTTATCCTTAAAAGTTTGTGCAAGAACTGCTTCTGAAAAAAGGGTTGACATTCCAAAAAAGGCACTTAACCACATCCAAAAGATTGCACCTGGTCCACCTGATGCAATGGCTGTTGCTGCACCGGCAAGATTGCCTGTTCCAACTTGAGCTGCTATTGCCGTTGCAAGAGCTTGAAAGGATGTCATGCCCTCCTTTCCTGCCTTTTCTCCCTTTAATGTTATATTACCAAAAACCCTTTTCCACCCATCCTTAAATCTTCTTATTTGGACTCCCTTTAAAATAATAGTATAATAGATTCCAGTCCCACATAATAGAAAAATTAAAACATAGCTCCAAAGAATGCTATTGATATTTTTTACAAGATCTAACATAGAATCCCCCCGTCCTTAAGTTAAAAGTTTAACAATAACCATTATACTCCTTAAATATTGACATTACAAATAGTTAGGTTCTTATTTATAGAAATTATCTTTAAATATTCTAAAAATATTAAATTTTTCTAACAATTTCGCATAAAAAAGCACTTTATCAGAATAAAATTTCTGAAAAAGTGCTTAGATCACCTATAAAACCTCAAGCTTATATAATAACATCTACGATATTAAATTCCTCATCTAAAATACAAAACTCCGCATCTTTCCCAGCTTCAATACTTCCCTTTTTATCGTAAATCCCCAATAGTCTTGCAGGATTAATTGTAGCTAATTTTACTGCTTCCCACATCTCAAGGTTTGTGTTTTTGTAAAAGTTTCTTATTCCCTCATTCATCTTAAGAACGCTTCCTGCAATAGTTCCATCCTTTAAAGTTGCCTTGCCATTCTTTACTATTACAGCCTGTCCTCCAAGCTCATATTCCCCATCCCCAAGAAGGCAAGCCCTGTTTGAATCAGTAACAAGAATTATTCTATTTTTTCCTTTAATTCTAATTAAGACTTCGTAAAGATAAGGATGGATATGAATATTATCAGGTATTACTTCACAATAAACATCAGTTATAAAGGCAGCACCTAAAACCGAAGGATTTCTATGATGAATCTGAGGCATTGCGTTAAAGGTATGAGTTATACTTTTAGCACCATGCTCTATTGCCTTTATCGTCTTCTCATAGCTTGCACCACTATGTCCGATTGATATTATTATACCTTCTTTACAACATTTTTTGATAAATTCCTCTGCCCCTTCAAGCTCTGGTGCTATAGTAACTATTTTAATAACATCCTTATAGGGTTCTATCAACTTAAAATCAGGATCTATTAAAAATCTATCATCATGGGCACCCTTATATTTTTTACTTATAAAGGGTCCCTCTAGATGAACTCCTAGTAAGCCTTTATATCTTCCCCTTAGCATAAAATCTTTAATTCTTCTTAGTGCTTTTTCAATTTTTTCAAACTCCAACGACATCGTTGTTGCAAGAAAGGATGTAACCCCTGTTTTTAAAAGGTCCTTCGATATTTCCTCTAATCCTTCCTCATCCATAAAATCATATCCTGAACATCCATGAACGTGAATGTTTATAAATCCTGGTGAAACGAAGTTTCCTCCCACATCCATAAGCTCTATCGTTGATAGATTATATTCCTTTTCTGAAACTATATCTATTATTTTATCTTCAAAAAGTATAACCCTGTCCTCTAATACACCATTTTCAAGGATTATTTTACCGTTTTTAATTCCCTTCATAGGTCCCTCCTAATTTCTTTTTTAAGTTTAAAATCATAGGTGGAGATACACTAAACTCATCCAATCCCATTTCAAATAGAGTTTCTGTCATACTTAAATCCGATGCCATCTCTCCACACATTCCAACCCATATTCCTTCTCTATGTGCATTATCAATAACAATTTTAATCAATCTCAATATTGAAGGGTGTGATGGTTCATATAGGTATGATACATTTTGATTCATCCTATCAACCGCTAATGTATATTGTATAAGATCATTTGTTCCTATACTAAAAAAGTCAACTTCCTTTGCAAGTATATCAGATATTATTGCAGCCGAAGGAACCTCTATCATTATTCCAAGTTTATAATCTTTAGAATATTTAATATCCTGAAAAGATAATTCTTCTTCAGCTTCCTTTAATATCCCTTTTGCTTTCCTTAACTCCTCCAAGCCCGAAATCATTGGAAACATAATTTTAAGATTACCATAAACTGATGCTCTTAGGATAGCTCTTAACTGTGTTTTAAATAAATCTATTCTATTAAGGCAAAGCCTTATTGCTCTCAATCCTAAAAATGGGTTTTGTTCCTTTTCTAAATTTAAATATGGCAAATGTTTATCTCCACCTATATCAAGAGTTCTTATTATAACTGGTTTCCCATCCATCTTTTCTAAAACATACTTATATGCCTCAAATTGTTCATCTTCTGTTGGTAGAGTCTCTTTGTCCATATATAAAAATTCCGTTCTAAAAAGTCCAATTCCATCTGCACCATATTTTATAGCTAAATCAACTTCCTCTTTTCTTCCTATATTTGCTGCTATTTCTATTAACCTTCCATTTTTGTTTACTATAATATTTTTATACTTTAAAAGTTCACTTTTTTCATCATTAATTTTCTGCTGTTTTTCTTTATACCTTTTTACAGTTTCATCATCAGGATTAACAACTATAATACCCTCATCACCATCAAGTATTAAAATGTCACCTTCTTTTACTACATCTGTTATATTCCCCAATCCTAAAACTGCTGGTATTTCAAGTGTTCTTGCTATAATTGCAGCATGAGATGTTTTCCCACCTAAATTAGTTGCAACTCCCAAAACTAATTCTTTATTCATTTGTGCTGTTTCAGATGGAGTAATATCATCAGCTACGATGATGCATTTTTCAGGTATATTGGCTATAGAGTTGTTATTGCTTCCACTTAAAATATTTATTATTCTATTTCCAACATCCTTTATATCAGACGCTCTTTCCTTAAAGTATTCGTTTTCCATATTAAGAAATATTTGAGCATATTCATGGCTTACTAATTTTACTGCATATTCAGCATTAATTTTATCGTCGTAAATTCTATTTTTAATTGAATTAATAAATTCAACATCTTCTAAAATCATCAAATGTGCTTCAAAAACTTTAGCAATCTTTTCTCCTATTGTATTAACTGAAGCATCTTTTATTTTTTCTATTTCATCCTTAGTTATAGAAATTGCTCTATCTAGCCTATCAATCTCTTCTTTAGCATTTTCTACTTTATATTTTTTAACTTCTATTTCTTTTTTTATAATATGTGCCCGTCCAATCGCTACTCCAGAAGAAGCAGCAATGCCTTTATACATTCTCCCACCTCAATCCTTTAAATCTTCTAAGAGTTTCTGTAGTGAATTTATAGCCTCTTTTTCATCCTCACCTTCAGCTTTTATCCTTATTTCATCTCCCATTGCTGCTCCCATTGCCATAACATTCATTATGCTCTTTGCATTATATTCTTTGTTATTTTTGATTAAATAAATATTCGACTTAAACTTCATAGCCTCTTTTACAAGTATACTTGCCGGCCTTGCATGAAGCCCCGTTGGGTTATTTATTTTTACTAAAATTTCCTTCACAGAAATACCTCCTTATTTTAATCTTACATTAGCAATAACATCGCCTTCTTCAGCATCTATAAAATTTACGTTCATTTCCTTAACCTTTTCCATGTTAGTAATTAAAACAGGAATTATAGTTGACTTAGCTTTATTTTTTATAAGTTCTAAATCAAAGGTTATAAGTTTATCTCCAATCCATACATAATCTCCCTCATTTACAAAAGTGACAAATCCCTTCCCTTTCAACTCAACAGTATCAATTCCAATATGAATTAATATCTCCAATCCTTCTTTAGTTTTTATTCCAATGGCATGTCCTGTTGGAAAAACTTGAATTATTTCTCCCTCAACTGGAGAATATATAGTATTATCTTTTGGATCTATTGCAAAACCATCTCCTACCATTTTACTTGAAAAAACCTCATCTGGAACTTGTGATAAATCTATTACTTTTCCTTTTATCGGTGATTTTATCTCAATCTGTCTCTTACTAAAAAGTCCAAACAATTTTACTCCTCCTTTTTATCTGTTTATAGATGCTGCAATTCTAAAATATGTATGCCTTCTGCCTCTTATAGTTATCGAATAAGCTAATATATTTTCAGGGATCGCAATTCCCGGTAATCCGCAATCTCCAATATGATGAATATCTGCTCCTGCCATTTTGCACATTAAAGCTATATTTTTTATAGTATTCTCTTCTGCTCCTTCTTGTGAAGTTCCAATTGTAGTCATAGCAATCGCTCCTAAATCATGAACATAATCTATAAGTTCTTTTGCATAATCCAATGTAATACCAGGAATAGTTCCAGGTGCTGGAATTAAAATGCCATCTGCACCCTTTTCGATAAATGAATAAATGTCCTCTTTAGTTATCAATTTGCTGCCTTGTTCTTTTTTAATCCCTGATGAGTGCATTTTACCTGCAAACAAAACTATATTTTCACCAACTACAGATTTTATTTCTTCTATAGATCTACTTATTTCATTATTAGTAACTCCCGTTTTAGGATTGCCAGTTAATATTATAAAGTCTACACCCATTTCTTTTGCCTTTTTAGCGTTCTCCTTTGATGCAATCCTTCCTTTGCTTATGCTTTCAATATTCATTGAAAAATCTACAGGTTCTAAATTAATACCCACTGGTCTGCCTGTTAACCTTTTCACTTCCTTTATATAGTCATAATTATCCTCAACTTTAATTCCCTGAACTAATGGTTCGTTTAAATCAAACATATTTAAAATGATTAAATCTGCTCCAAAGGCAGCAGCCAATTCAGCATTGCTTATATTTAAAAGTAAAGGCTGCAGTAGACTTATCACTTCAGCTGCAATTACTCTGCCTTCGCTTGCCATAATAGATTCTATTAACTCTTTCTTACTCATCTTTAAAATATCCGATGAGAAACTATCAATAAATCTTTTCATGTTATCACCCCAAAAATCCTCGGGCAAAGCCCGAGGAATGTTATACGCTTAAATTTTTATTGCTCATAATCGACTTTATATGTGTTACAAGTGGGTCTGCTGAAGTTCCAACAACAATTTGATAATTATTTTTACCCATCTTTATAACTCCTGTGGCCCCAAGAGTCTTTAATGCGTTTTCGTTAACCACATCTGGATTGTTTACTGAAACTCTAATCCTTGTCACACATGCATCTATATTAACTATATTTTCTTTTCCTCCTAAGGCACTTAATATCTCAGCCGCCTTATCTTTTAAAGCTGATGAGGACAATTTGGATATTACTGATGATTCCTCCTCAATTCTTCCTGGAGTCGGTATATCATACTTAATTATGATATAGTAGAAAATAAAGTAATAAATTATGCCGAATATAACCCCAACTACTAAAAGTCCTATAGGTTTACTTGATATACCAAAATTTAAAACATAATCTATTAACCCTGCTGAAAAACCAAATCCACACCTCATTCCAAGAGCTGTCGTAACTGCAAGTGAAATCCCGCTCAAAAGAGCATGGATTACATACAAAAGTGGTGAAAGGAACATGAATAAAAATTCAATAGGCTCAGTTATTCCTGTTAAAAATGATGTAAACGCAACACCTAACAGCATTCCTGTAACTTCTTTTCTATGCTCTTTTTTAGCAGCCATTATCATAGCAAAGCAAACTGCAGGTAGTGCAAACATCATTATTGGGAAAAATCCTGTCATAAATGTTCCTGCATTTGGATCACCAGCAAAGAATCTTGATAAATCCCCTGTTACAATTTTACCAGTTGCATCTTTAAATTCACCAAATTGGAACCATACAAAAGAATTAATAACATGATGAAGACCAAATGGTATTAGTAGCCTATTTAACAATCCAAAGAAAAATCCTCCAATGGCTCCAGATGAGGCGATAGCATTACCAAAGGAACTGATAAAGTTTTGAATAAGTGGCCATACATACCCAAAAATAACTCCAATAACTAAAGAATAAAAAGAAGTTACGATAGGAATAAACCTCTTTCCACCAAAGAAACCTAAAAAGTCTGGTAATTTAATGGCCTTATATTTATTATATAGATATCCAGCAAGTATACCGACAATAATACCAGATAATACTCCCATGTTTATCTTGTCATTAAATGTAGTAGCAACCTTAGTTAATACAAAGTAACCAACTGCAGCTGCAAGTCCAGCAACTCCATTGTTTTCTTCAGCAAAACCAATGGCTATACCGATAGCAAATAAAAGAGCAAGGTTACCAAAGATTGCATCTCCTGCAGCAAACATCCATTTTAAATTAAAAACATCTGGTGCCCCAAGCCTTAACAAAAGTGCTGCTGCAGGTAAAACTGCAACTGGCGTCATCAAAGCCTTCCCAAGCTTTTGAAGATTAGCAAGCAATTTGTTGTTACTCATTAAAATCCCCCTCCTAAATTTAAAATCAAAAAGAGCCAAAAAGGTAAAATGCTACCTTTTTGGCTCTTGCTTGACAAAGTCAATTGCACGCCAAAATTTCAAGAATATTCTATTAATTTTATTTTATACCATATTTTACTGTCTGTCAACGGAGTTTAATAAACTTTGCTGCATCTTTATCTAAAATGAATGTTACATCTGGATGAAGTTGCAGAACTGATGCAGGATGTTTCGGAACTATCGGCCCATATATTGCTTTATATATTGCTTCCGCTTTTTCTTCCCCACTTGCAAGAAGTATTATTTTTTTTGAATGCATTATTGTTTTTATGCCCATGCTTATTGCAAATCTTGGGACCTCAGCAATGCTATTAAAAAATCTCGAATTTGCCATTATTGTTTCTTCATCTAGTTTTACAACATGGGTTGTTGCTTCAAATTTTAAATCTGGTTCATTAAATCCTATGTGCCCATTTTTGCCAATACCGAGTATTTGAAGATCAATTCCACCCTTTTCTTCAATAATTCTTTCATATCTTTTACATTCCTCTTCCAAATCCTGTGCCATGCCATCTGGTATGTAAATATTTTCTTTCTTTATGTTTATATGATTAAAAAAGTTTTGAAACATGTAATAATGATAACTATTTTTATCATTTTTATCTAAACCAACATACTCATCTAAATTAAAAGTAACTACATTTGAAAAGTCTAAATCCTCTTCCTTATGCATCCTTACAAGTTCTTTATACATACCTATAGGCGTACTTCCAGTTGCAAGTCCTAATATAGTATCAGGCTTTAATAGAATTTGACCTGCAAGCATTAAAGCTGCTTTCTTACTCATAGATTCATAACTATCCTCAATAATAATCCTCATAAAACCCCTCCTAAGCAAAAAAAGCTGAAGGACTCACCTTCAGCTTTTGCCTAAAGTTACACGCTGATTTACAATATTATTATAATCCATAATAAGGGATTAATCAATATAAGGTTTTGTTCTTGAATTTTTCAACATGCATAGCCATATAAGCTATTTCATCATCAGATACTTTTTCTTTTAATTCATTTTCCATAAATTTTGCTATTATTTGTGCTATTTTATAAGAATCCTTATATTTTCTTTTAATAGCTGACTTTAATTCATTTTTTATCGGTATTTTGTTAATTATCCTATAAATTGCAAATTTTATATGAGTTATAAATCTTGCATAATCTATCGATTGTTTATTTATTTCCACTTTTAATTCATCCTCTAATATTTCAATTACACTATTACAAATATATATATTCTTCAAAGTATCTGAAACCTTACCTTTATTTTTTGCAGCATTTATATGAAGTGCAATAAATCCAATTTCACCATCAGGAATTTCAATATTTAATCTTTTTTTAATCATAAATGCAGCTTTTTTTGCAATTTCATAGTCTTTATTGTATAATGTTTCTATTTCTATTATAAATGGATTTTCTATCTCGTCATTGTTTTTTAATCTTTTTATTGCAAAAGCAATATGATCTACTAATTTTACATGTATTTCTCTGTCTAATTCCTCGTATTCTTCTGAAATCATACTAATTACTTCTTCACATACCCCTACAATTTCTTCATCTATGTTTAATATTAATTTATCAAATCTATCTTTAATATCTCTTTCAAGAATAAATATCTTTTCAAATCTATCTTTATTAATTAATTCACCTTTTCTTTTGTTAAATCCTATCCCCTTATCTATTAATATGTATTCTTTTTCGTCTTTTTTAGCTAAAACAACATTGTTATTAAAAATTTTTAAGATTTCATAGAACTCCAACTTTCTCCACCCCCAAAAGGAATGTTCTAATAACATTATATTATATAAATTTAATGTGATGAACTTATTTAAATCCACATATTATTATCAACGTAAGAATAAAATTAAACTAAGAAAATCTTTTATAACGTTTACTTATATTTCAAAAACATTATAGAAAGAGGTATATATATGTTAAATGATTTACTAAATAAAGATAGAATTATGTTAAACATTGTTTGTGAAAATTGGGAAGATGCTATAAAAACCGGGACTAAAATTTTATTAAATGATAATTGTATTACAAAAAACTATGAAGAAGCTATTATAAATAATTTTAAATCTCTAGGACCATATATGGTAATAGCTCCTGGCATAGTTTTAGCACACGCAAGACCTGAAAATGGTGTAAAGAAACTTTCTATGAGTCTAATAACATTAAAAAACCCCATCAATTTTGGCAGCGAATTAAACGACCCTGTAAAATTAATTATTACATTAGCAGCTATAGATAGTAAAACTCATCTTGAGGCATTATCTCAGCTTATAAATTTATTAATGAATACAAATGACCTCAATATTATAATAAACGCTAAATCAAAAGAAGAAGTTTTAAATATAATAAACAAATATTCAATTACATAAAAAAAAGGGGGGATGAAGGTGAAAATTCTTGTATGCTGTGGTAACGGACTTGGGAGCAGCTTTATGTTGGAAATGAATGTTAATAAAGTTTTAAAAGAACTTAATTTGAAAGCCGAAGTTGAGCATTCAGATTTGGCCTCTGCAAAGGCGATTAAAGCAGATATTTATATTGCAACTAAAGATTTGGCAAATCAAATGATATCTTTAGACGGCTATGTAATTATCCTTAATAGCATAATAAACTTAAATGAAATAAAAGAAAAATTAATAGATGCTTTTAAAAAATTAGATATTGATTTTTAAAGGGGGATAATTTATGTTAAAATTTTTACTTGACATATTAAGTGTTCCTTCTATTTTAGTTGGACTCGTTGCTATGATAGGACTTATAATACAAAAAAAGTCTAAATCTGAAGTAATAAAGGGATCATTAAAAACAATAATGGGATTTATTGTCCTTGGTGGCGGTGCTGGCATAGTGGTATCATCTTTATCTGATTTTAGTTCTATGTTTCAACAGGCCTTTGGTTTAAAAGGAATAGTTCCAAATAATGAAGCTATTGTTGCCTTAGCTTTAAAAACATATGGAATCCAAACTGCTCTTATTATGACATTTGGTATGATAGTAAACATAATTATTGCAAGGTTCACCAAGTTAAAATATATTTTTCTAACAGGTCATCACACACTATATATGGCATGTTTAATAACAGCCATATTAATCTCAGGTGGTATAAAAGGAATCGCTCTTATAATTTTAGGATCCATAATTTTAGGATTTGTAATGGCAATATTCCCAGCTATTGCACATCCAACAATGAAAAAAATTATAGGCCAAGACGAGGTTGCATTTGGTCATTTTGGAACTATTGGATATGTTTTTTCAGCATGGATAGGTAAAATAGTAGGTAAAAATTCTAGATCAACCGAAGAATTAGAACTACCTCAAGGGCTTAGTTTCTTGAGAGATACATCAGTTGCAATAGGATTAACAATGACAATATTATATCTTATTGTTGCTTTTACAGCAGGTAAAAATTTCGTAGAAAAAAATTTAAGCGGCGGACAAAACTTTATTGTTTATTCTACTATCCAAGCAATAACTTTTGCAGGTGGAGTATATATAATTCTTTCAGGTGTAAGACTAATACTTGCTGAAATAGTTCCTGCATTTAAAGGTATTGCTCTTTCTATTGTCCCCGATGCAAAACCCGCTTTAGACTGTCCTGTTGTATATCCTTATGCTCCAAACGCAGTTTTAATAGGTTTCTTATCAAGCTTTCTAGGTGGTATCATAGGTATGTTTATACTAATTACACTTAAGGCTCCCGTGATCTTGCCAGGTCTTGTTCCCCACTTTTTCTGTGGAGCAACTGCTGGAGTATTTGGAAATGCAACAGGAGGAAGAAAGGGAGCCTTTTGGGGTGCATTAGCTCATGGTCTTTTAATTACTTTTCTTCCAGTAATGCTACTTCCTGTTTTGGGAGATTTAGGTTTTGCTAATACAACCTTCGGTGATGCAGACTTTGGAGTTGTTGGAATAATTCTTGGAAATATAATCAGGTTATTTATACATTAATAAACTAATCTATGCATTCTACTATTATATTTTAGAAAAATTAAATGATAATTAAAAAAGTCTATGGTGATTCATTAAAAATAACCATAGACTTTTTTATTAAACTATTGTTACAGAACAAGGATTATACAAGTTTTTGATGGCTATCTTGTTATAAAATTATATCATCTATCTTGTATTATCTTTTTTGTTCCTTCTCTATTAATAAAGAAAACATTATATTTCTTAATACAATACTAATACTGAAACCAGGCCCTTTTAATATTTCCCTACAACTATAGTATTTTCCCTCTCTGGTCCTACGGAAACTATTGATATTCTGACCCCTGTATATTCTTCGATGAATTTTAAATATCTCTTTGCGTTTTCTGGAAGGTCATCATAGGTTTTTGCATCCTTTATCGACTCATCCCAACCGTCAAATTCCTCATATATAGGTTTGCATTTTGCAAGATCCTCTAAGGAGGCTGGAAAGTTATCAATCACCCTTCCTTCGAACTCATAACCTGTACATACCTTTATCTTTTCAAGGCCAGCAAGGGTGTCAATTTTTGTTATTGCAAGGCTTGTAAGTCCTGATATCCTTGCTGCATATTTTAAAATAACAAGGTCAAGCCAGCCACATCTTCTTGCTCTTCCTGTTGTAGTTCCATATTCAAATCCTTTTTCCCTTATGTATTCTCCAACTTCATCAAAAAGCTCCGTTGGGAAGGGACCCTTCCCAACCCTTGTTGTGTAAGCCTTGCATACTCCAACAACTCTATCTATCATAGTAGGACCAATGCCAGAGCCTATACATACGCCTCCTGCAATTGGATGGGAGGAGGTTACATAGGGGTATGTTCCATAGTCTATGTCAAGAAGGGTGCCTTGAGCTCCTTCAAACAATACTTTTTTGCCTTCCTTTATATTATCATAAAGAACAACTGACGTATCGGTTATAAAATCCTTTAACTTTTCTGCATATTCTATGTAGGTATTATAAATTTCATCAAAATTCATTTCTTCATCTTCGTAAATTTCCCTTATGAGCCTATTTTTAACCTCTAAGTTTGTTTTTAGCTTTTCATAAAAAACCTCTTTATTTAATAGGTCGCATATCCTTATCCCAGTTCTTTCATGCTTGTCGGTATAGCAAGGTCCAATACCCTTTCCTGTAGTTCCTATATCCTTTGAACCTCTTTTCTTTTCTGAAAGGGCATCGATTTTTTTATGGTAGGGCATTATAACATGGGCTCTATCGCTAATTAAAAGCTTTTTATTATCAACCCTTATGCCTTCATTTTTTAAATATTCAATCTCATCTAAAAGGGCCTTTGGATCTATAACGACACCATTTCCTATAATGCATAGCTTGTCATCGTAAAGTATCCCTGATGGAATAAGATGAAGCTTATATTTTTTATCATTGGCAATAACAGTATGTCCTGCATTATTTCCTCCCTGATATCTTACAACTACATCAGCACCCTCTGCTAAAAAGTCTGTAATCTTTCCCTTTCCTTCATCTCCCCATTGGGCACCAATAACAACTAAACTCATTTTACCACCTCAAATTCTCTTTAGTATTTCCCTTGCGATAATAACTCCTGAAACTGAAGCCTGTGCAAGCCCCCTTGTTATTCCTGCACCATCTCCTCCAGCAAATAAATTTTTAACTTGTGTTTCCAAATTAGATGAAAGCTTAACCCTTAGAGAATAAAATTTTACCTCTACTCCATATAATAGCGTATGTTTTGAATAAATACCAGGTGCAATTTTATCAAGGGCCTGAAGCATTTCTATAATATCCGTTAAGAATCTATATGGGAGAACCAAACTTAAATCCCCTGGAGTTGCATCCTTTAAGGTTGGCCTTACAAGTCCCCTTCTTAGTCTTTCCTCCGTCGTCCTTCTTCCCTCTAAAAGATCTCCAAGCCTTTGAACTATTACTCCTTCTCCAAGCATATTTGCAAGGCTCGCAACATATTTTCCATATTCTATCGGTGAATTAAAGGGTTTTGTAAAATTCTTTGAAACCAAAAGGGCAAAATTTGTGTTTTCGCTTTTTTTGTGGGCATAGCTATGTCCATTTACCGTTTTTATTCCGTCGTTGTTTTCCACAACAACCTCTCCGTATGGGTTCATGCAAAAGGTTCTTACCCTATCATCGAAGGATTTTGTGTAGTATATAAGTTTAGATTCATAAACGGCATCGGTAATATCCTTAAAAACGATGGCAGGGCATTCAACCCTAACACCTATATCTACAGGATTTGTAGATGTTTCTAATTTTAATCTTTCAATTTCTTTAGAAAACCAGTCAGAGCCTTCCCTTCCTGGCGCAACAACTATGAACTTTCCTTCAACCACTTCACCGTTTTTTAGCTCTACTCCCTTTGCTATTCCATCCTCAACTATTATTCTTTTTACCTCTGTATTTGTCCTTACATCTATCCTTTCCCTTAAGTATTCCTCCATCTTTTTTAATATGTTAAAGCAGTTATCCGTCCCAAGATGCCTTATTTTAGCAGGGATAAACTTAAGATCTGCAGCTGCTGCCCTTTTCATAAGATCTAAAACCCTATCGTTTATCTCCCCATGAACTTCATCGGGGCCTCCAAATTCTAGATAGATTCCGTCTATGTATTCTATAAGTTTTTTAAGTTCATCTATGTCAATATATTCATCAAGTATTCCTCCAAATTCCGTCGTTAAAGTAAGCTTGCCGTCGGAAAAGGCCCCTGCACCACCCCAACCTGAAACTATAGCACAGGGTTTGCAGTGCTGACATTTAACTCCTTTTTCAGTGATAGGGCATTTTCTTTTTATTATGCTCTTTCCCTTTTCAAATAAAGCGATTTTAAGATTTGGGTTATTTTTTATAAGCTCTAGGGCTGTAAAGATTCCAGATGGTCCTCCGCCTACTATTATAACATCAAACATATTTGTTCCCCCTTTTTGTGTTTGCATTTATAATTTATCATAGTCTGTCATCTTAGTCAATTATGATGATAATAATTTAACTTATGTTCGACTTATTACGAATTATATTAAAAATATCAATAATATTCATTCAAATAATTTTTATGTTTTAATCTACAATTTTTGTGGTATAATTGTATTATCAAAGCATAAGGAGGGTGCCATGAATATACCTAATGCTTTAACTACATTAAGATTTATCCTTATTCCTACATATTTATTTGTATACTTCTCTAAAATAAATAATTCTTTTCTTTTTGCCATGATTATATTTTTTATAGCCGGTGCCACAGATGTATTAGATGGTTATATTGCAAGAAAATATAACATGGTCACCAAGTGGGGAACTTTGCTTGATCCCCTCGCCGATAAGCTTATGCTCTTAACTGTATTATTCTCCTTATCCTATACAAATATAATCCCCCATTGGGTTTTTTATATTGTTCTTATAAAGGAAATTTCTATGATCATAGGGGGCTTTACTTTACTTAAAAAATATGAAACCGTAGTTGCTGCAAAATACTATGGCAAGGCTGCAACAGTTCTATTTTATGTTGCCATTGGTATTCTCATATTTAACAAAATGTTTGGGCTTTATTTCCTATACTGTGCAATATTCTTGGCTTTTTTTGCCCTTTACAATTACTTTATCCATTTCATTCAAATTAAAAGACAGGCAAAATACTAGTCGCCTGTCTTTATGTTTTCTATCATTTTATATGAACTACCCTTCCTAATTAATAAGGAGAAGCGTTAATTATATCCATTTCAATTGTTCATTTTCTTCCCGTTCAAAGAATAATTTATTATTATGGTTAGAATCAATTATCCTATAGGCTTCCTTTAAGTCACCAAAAAGCCATGCATCTATATCTCTTTCATCAATTATAAGAGGCATTCTATCATGCAAATCTTTCATTTCTTTATTTGGTGATGTTGTAAGGATAGTAAATGCATTAATTATACTCTCCCCAACTTTAAAACTATTATATATGCCACCAAATAAAATAAATTTACTTTCCTTTTTTATTTTGTATTTTATTTTATCTTTGCCTTCCTTTTTCCATTCAAAAAAAGCATTAGCAACAGCAAGGCATCTTCTGTTTATAAAGGAGTCTTTAAAAAAAGGCTTTTTATCAACCGTTTCAGTTCTTGCGTTAAATACAGCTTTATTTTGCAGCGGGAACCCCCATTTATAAATTAAAATTATTTTATCCACACCTTCTAAAATTTTATCCACATTTTTTGTGATTATCGGTGCAGAATTTGTGGGAAAAACCTCACCCCTTGTGAAATCTTTAAAATCGATAGGTCTTGCGCCAAAATAATTTGAAATCTCCAAAAGATCATCCTCAAGCCAATACCTTCCACACATTTTATCGCCCTCTTAAAAACTCCCATTTTGTTTCTACTGTAATAACTGAGATAAGTATTAAAGCACATCCTATAATAGTCCTCAATGTAAAGGTTTCACCTATAAAAATTACAGAAAATATGCTTCCAAAAACCGCCTCCATGCTAAGAAAAATAGCAGCTGATGTTGATTTTGTATATTTTTGAGCAACCGTCTGGAGTAAAAAGGCAATACAGGTAGATAAAATTGAAAGATATAATACTGCAAGATATCCGTTAAAGGATATATGTTTAATGGAAGGTTCCATAAAAATAGCTGTTAAAATTGAAAGGATAGCAGCAACTCCAAATTGAATAACTGTTAAATTTATAGGTTCTAACTTTTCGGCATAGTATCCCGTTGATACTATATGCCCTGCAAAGAATACAGCACAAATTAAGGTCAAAAGGTCGCCAAAATTTATAGACATGCCTTTGTTATAAGTAAGGGCGCCGATCCCAATAAAGCACAAAATTGCACCTATAAAGGAATAAAGATCCGGCCTTTTTTTGTAAAGGGCCCAATATAAAAATGGAACCATTACTACATTTGTTCCCGTTAAAAAGGCTTGTTTCCCTGGCGTTGTAAACTGAAGGCCTATAGTCTGACTTGCAAAGCCTGAAAATAAAAACAAACCTATAACGATCCCACCTATAAGTTCTGCCTTATTAATATTTTTAACTTTTTTAAAGAAAATAATAGCTAAAATAAAAAAAGCAATAGTAAATCTAAAGGCCATAAGATATAAAGGAGTGATTTCCGATAAAGCATTCTTAGTTGCAACGAATCCCCCCCCCCAAATCGCTGCAACAAGTAAAAGGGCTAAATTAGCCCAAATTGTAACTTTTTTATCCATACATGTCCCCCCCAAAACTTAGGTAATTTAATTATATCCTGAATTTTGAAAATTTTCTATGTAGCAAAGCATGTTCATAGTGTAAAATTATTGTAGGACGAAAAAGGACAAAAAATTTAAAAGAGACAACCCCTGTGGTAAAATAAAAAGTGGAAAAAACACAAATCAATAAGGGGGTGTCTCTTTTGAATAATATTATACAACATGATATTATACAACAACATTTAATAAATTTCACTACTAAATTAATAAAAAATGTAGAAGAAATGCTGTCAAAAGAATGGGATTTTACAAAACTTGTTGAGGTAGTTAAAGAATCGACTGATGAACTTGGAAGGAATATAATAAAAGACTTTTTAGAAGAATTAGATAAAGCGATTAAAGAAGATGATAAGAGAAAAAAGG
>NZ_CAKP01000001.1 GCF_000297115.1 Caloramator australicus RC3
AATAAATTTGTTATCAATAAAACCTAACTCTTTAAGAATATTAACTTGATTTTTCATGATTTCTTTAAGATAAGAGTTAGACAAATTTTTAATGAATCTTTGAAAAACTGAGTAAGAAGGTAAAGGCTTAAGGATATCGAACCCACAAAGCTTAGCAATGATTAAATTATTTTCTAAGAAATCTTTAAGTTCAGTAACTTGAGCAAATTTTTCACATTTCATGACAATAAAGGCTCTGAAAAGAGCATGGCGAGAAAACCCAGTAGGGCCGTATTTAGAGGGGACCTTATCTGGTAATGGAGATAAATCAAGATTTTCAAAGAGGGTTGTATAAAAATTGATAAGTTTTTGAGAAGTAAAAAATTCAATAATGTTAAAAATTTCTTGACGTTGATACATAGAGATTTCCTCCTTTTTGTTGTTAAATTGAATGTTGTTATATTAATATAATTCGACAAAAAAGGAGGAAATCCTATGAAATATATTTGTGAGTGATAAAAAAATTTAGCCATAGCAGGCTAGTAATTTCAAGGCTTTAAAATTATGCTCAAGGCTATTAATACAAATATTATATTTGAGGTGATATATATGAATTTAACACAAAAGGAAAGAATGCTCCTTCAAGATCAAAAGGCACATGAAGAGTTATGCATAAAAAAATACACAACCTATGCTCAGCAGGCTAAGGATCCACAGCTTAAACAAATATTTATGAATCACGCTCAAATTGAGCAGCAGCATCTTAATACGATAAACCAAATATTAAACGGTCAGGTTCCTAATCTTAATCAGCAGCAAGGTCAAACTCCTCCTTCACCAAGCTTTACTCCTCCTGCGACACAGGCTGGAATTCCAAGCCAAAGCGAAGCTGATATGTGTAAAGACATTCTTGCAACCGAAAAGTATGTATCCGGAACTTATGACACGACTATATTTGAATTCAGAGACCACAACATAAGGCAGGTTCTTAATCATATTCAAAAGGAAGAGCAGGAACACGGAGAAGCCATCTTTAAATACATGGAAAGCAAAGGAATGTATCAGGTGCAGTAAAGCCGCTAAGTTTCCTTAGCGGCTTTTTTAAACTTTTTTTATTGTTTCATTCATACTTCCGGTTCTATATCCTAATAAATCCATTGTTACATATGTAAAACCTATTTCCTTTAACTTTTCTCCAATTAAATCTAATGTTTTTAAATTAAAAAACTTTTCCCTCTCCTCTTTAGCCACTTCTATTCTAGCAATATCACCATGGTGTCTTACCCTTACCTGTCTAAATCCTAAACTTAGAAGTAACTCCTCAGCCCTTTCTACCATTTTTAGTTTACCCTCTGTAATTTCATGTCCATATGGGAATCTAGATGAGAGACATGCAAAGGCTGGTTTATTCCAAGTAGGAAGATCATATTTTTTTGAAAGTTCCCTTATATCCTGCTTTGTTAGCTGAGCTTCCTTTAATGGACTTATCACTTTTAATTCCTTTGCAGCTATCATGCCAGGTCTATAATCTCCAAGGTCATCATAATTAGAACCATCAACTACATATTCGATTCCATTCTCATTTGCCACTTTGTAAATTTTTGTAAATAATTCTTTTTTGCAATAATAGCACCTGTCGATAGGATTTTTGGAAAAACCTTCAATTTCTAGTTCTTCTGAAACTATAATAATATGTTTAACTCCAAATTCATTTGCATATTTTTTTGCTTCATTTAACTCCCTTTCAGGATATGTCGATGAAGTTGCAGTTACAGCAATAACCTTATCTTTAAGAACATCACTTGCTACCTTTAATAGGAATGTGCTATCGACACCCCCTGAATAGGCAACCGCTACACTTCTCAAGTTCTTCAAAATGTTATGCAATTTTTCCAACTTTTGATCTAATATCATTTTATCTCCCCCTGTCTTTAAAATAGCATTTTTTTAAACTATCATAAAAATATAATATTATTTTTTATATATCCACCATGAAAGAATAGCCTATATATTTCTTTATTGTCAAGGTATATTATCTCAACTCCTTTAAACTCTGACAAGCCTCCCTTTACAGAACATTTGTAGGTAAATTCATCCTGCTGAAATAATTCAGGTCCCCTGAATGGATTTTCAATGGAAACTTCCTTTAATGCGCTTTTTAAAAATTTTATGAAGCCTGAGGGAATTTCGTCAATGAGCATCTTCCCATAGTAATTCATTCCCCAAATTGGCTTTTGTTTTTCATATACCACTTCTTCACCAATAAAATCTGAACTGCCAAGGTAAGAATCTATGTATAAAAAGTCCCCCTCTTTATAATGTAAATCTTTTGAATCGGGTCTTGATGGTGCTGACAAATTACCATCGCCGGCATATGTATTTATCTTTGCTTTTACAAGAAACTGTTTTAGAATTTCCTCATTTAATTTCATAATTTACCCCTCCAAATAGAATCTATTGCCTGATAAGAATATACTCAAGAGAATGACACAGGGCGTCTATTTCCTTAGTACTGATTATCAGCGGCGCATAAAAATGTAGAAGGTTAAAAATCTCAGAATACCCTATGAAGAAGCCCATCCTTAGAAGGCTTTTGAATATTTTTTTTGCTCTATAAGTTTTATCCAGTATCACAACATTCATCATGCCTCTTTCGCGAATCTCTTTTATTGCACCTGTTCTTTCTGATATGTGGGACAGTTTTCTTCGAAAGTATTCCCCCATTTCAGCTCCATGTTCAATGAGATTTTCTTCAACAATTACTTCAATTACCTTTCTTGCTATAATACAGCCCAAAGGGTCATCTATATGGGATTGTACATATCTAAAACCTGATCTTCTACAATATCAGCCAAACTTGATCTTACCAGCACGCCGCTGATAGGGTAGCCATTACCTAAACCCTTCCCCAAAGCAATAATATCAGGAGTATTTATTTCATAATCAAAAGCATTATAGTGCTGGAAGCCAAACCATTTACCTGTCCTTCCAAAGCCTGTTGTAACTTCATTTACAATGACTAAGCTTCCTGCATTTCTTATTTGTTCTACTAGATAAGATATTAACTTATTGGTTGGGAAAAGACAATACCCCCTGAATTTCCAGGTTCAAAAACAAAGGCTGATATTTGCGAAAAGTCTATATTCTTGAATTTACTGTAATCTTTGCATATTGAGTTCTTCACACAATTAAGACGCTTGTCTACATTCAGGTCCTCCCAATAGGCAGGATTTCTCGGTAACCTTAATTCTGATAATGCTCCAAGATATGAAATTGATAAAGATAGCTTCCTCTTCCTTCCCGATATCAGCTCGGATAGCAATACTGCCAGTGAAACCGCCTCACTTCCTGAAGATAAGAAAGTACCTTTATAATCTCCCTTAAGTTTTAAAGCCTCAACCAATTCTTTCACTAAAGCACCTGGATGTTCCGTATCAAAGAAATGGTGAGCATGAAATAAATCTTTCATATTTTCGCTTATAACATCTACTACTTCTTTGTTGCTGTGGCCAAGTACAGCAGCCCATCAGCCTGATTCAAAGTCAATTAACTCGCCATATTCCTTCGTGAAAATCCTTGTCCTTAATGCTTTAATGATCGTTAATGAAACATCAGGAACAGCAAACATTTTCATCCGCTTATTAATATATACTTGTTCCATATTTCTACCTCCAAAATATTGCTTTTTTACAATTTAAGTATATAACGTAAAATATAGTAGTTCAATTTTAAAAAATTAAATCTGTCCTACTACAAAATCTGGTTTTGGAGTTGATAATCATGAATAATAGTAAAATAGAACTGGTTAAGGAATTTATACTAAAAGAAGTTAAAGCCGGAAGAATTAAAAACGGTCAGCGTCTTCCAAGCTGTAGAAAAGTATCTTCACATCTATCCGTTAATAAGATAACTGTTAACAAAGCATACCGCGAGCTGGAGAAGTAACATAAAGTTTTTTGCATTCCCAGGGGAGGTTTTTGTCTTATAGACTCTGATAATAGTGTCAGAGTAGATCTGGAAAAAGTTGACTTTCAGGCAGTCAAACCAGATGAAAAGCTTATTCCATACAAAGAATTCAGCCATGCGATTAATAAGGCGATAGAAGAGTATAAAAACACTTTATTCGAATACGAGCCTACTGAAGGGTTAAAGTCTTTAAGAAATACATTGAAACTTTTATTTGAAGATGATGGCGTTTACACAACGGCAGACAGGATAGTTATCACTAACGGTGCTCAGCAGGCCATAAAACTAGTGCTTCAATATTTATTCAACAACAATAAAGGCAAATTACTCGTTGAAGTCTCCACTTATAAGCTTGTTCTTGATTTAGCAGATCATTTAGACATAGAGCTTGAGGGGATTGAACGCAGAATAGATGGTTTTGATTATAGCAAATTAGAACTTTTATTGAAATTAGGTGAAATTAGTGCTTTCTATATAATGCCGAGGCATCACAATCCAACGGGATATTGTCTTTCTGAAAAGGCTAAGCAAAAAGTTGCAGAGCTTTGCTGCAAATACAATGTGTTAATTATAGAAGATGATTATCTTGCTGATCTGGGCTCACGAAAAGGTGCCATGCCAATACATTATTATAATATGAGCAAAAATACCGTCTATATACGAAGCTTTTCAAAGTCCTTCATGCCTGGAGCAAGGATAGGCGCAGCTGTACTTCCAAAGTCAATAGTTGATGGAGTACTCAGTCTTAAGTATATCAGCGACTTAAATACATCGAAAATTTTACAGGCTGCACTGGACTCTTTTATTAAGTCTGGAACGTATGAAAAGCATATAAAAAATTAAGAAAAGTTTATGAAAAAAAGCTTTCAAATATTACGTAAATCTTTAAAGCATTAAACCCCAAAAATCTATGCTGGTTTGTCCCCGAACACGGCATATTCGTATGGCTTCAGCTTCCTGAGTATGTAAGGGCTGAAGATTTGGAAAGGAAGCTTGAAGAGTATGGAATTTTAATAAAATCAGCAAAAGAATTCTACCCGAAAAAATGGTTAGAAGAAAACAGCTTAAAAAATTTTAACTGTGTAAGGCTTTGTATTTCTGGTGTTCCTGAAGAACATATAAATGCAATTGGGAAGATAATATCAGTTGTTGAATCATATAAAATTTAGTAAATTTTATTATACCTTTTTTCAAAACGCATACTATTCTTCCAAAAGCCACGGTAGGATAGCTTCAAAATTCAATTTTATAACTTGCTTAGGAAAATTCTTTGGAACAAGGTCTAAATCATCAGTAAAGTAAAATTTAAAGGATAAATTTTCAATTAGTTCTATATCCAATATAAAAGAATTGTCTCCATCTAGCTCCGCTGCTTGCTGATATGTAGTAATAAACTTCACAGGATTCCCAACACATTGTATTAAAATTTCAGTTCCAAGTATCTGATTAATTTTATTTGCCATGTAGTAACCAATAGGATGAAATGCTGAGTTTGAAGATAAAAAATCTATTAATTCCTCATCTTTAGAATTATTCATTGATTTACTAAACATTAGATTGTTAAATTTTTTAAGATATTCATTTATATTATTAAGTATATACTCCATTTTCCCCTTTTCAGCATATCCATATTCTTCATATAAGTTTTTTGTAGCTTCAAAATTACACAAATCTGCAATACCTTCACTCTCTAACCAATATAAAGCCTGTGCAATATCACTATATTTTTCTTCTACAAGAAATTCAATAGCTACTTTACTTCTTAACATATGATGCAGTTCATGTGCAAGTATGCCATTTATATAATCCTTATTTGCATTACCTAATAAAAACAAATCAACAATCATATCATCATTTATTCCAAATGCATTAGGCATAAAAATAACCATATTAATTCTAATCTTATCTATTTCGATTTCTTTAGGAACGAATTGCTTAGCTATTTTTAAAAAATCCTTTGTATTTATTATATTTTTTAAATAATTATTTAGTTTCTCTATTTTATCTAAATTATCAAAAGCATATCTAATAGTTTTTGTAATATTTCTCATAAAAATATTGTCAACAATATTTTCGGAATTTTCTATTGTATTTTTAAATGTTTCTATCCATAGGTCTTTTTTGTATATCCCAATATTAGGTCCACCCAATTCAACCAATCGTTGATATGATGAGGTATTAAATAGTTTTTCTATTTTTTCTCTTAAATCTCCATCTCTAACACTAAATAAATTAATAAATTCAATTATTCCCGAATCATCAACAATTATTTCTGATTTTTGAGTATTATTCATATATATTTCCCCCCTCCCCATTTTATGTTATTATCTTTTTTTAATATTAATTATATCACAAAAAATGGCTCCAATAGGTTAAAATTCTATTGGAGCCATCCTTATCCATTAATTACTCAACTGTTACTGATTTTGCAAGGTTTCTTGGTTTGTCTACATCGCAGCCTCTTTCAACTGCTGTGTAGTAAGCAAGAAGTTGTAGCGGAATTACGCTTAAAACCGGTGCTAAGATTGATAAAGTCTTTGGAAGATATACAACTGCATCTGAAACCTTTGAAATATCGTCATTGCCTTCAAAGGCAAAGGATATTACATGGGCACCTCTTGCAACAACCTCCTTGATGTTGCTTAACATCTTTTCAAACAGTTCATCCTGTGTTGCAAGGGCAATTACAGGAACTCCCTTGTCTATTAAAGCTATTGGGCCGTGCTTTAGTTCTCCTGCTGCATAAGCCTCAGCATGGATATAGGAAATTTCCTTTATCTTTAATGCACCTTCTAGTGCAACGGCAAAGTCAAGGCCTCTTCCGATATAGAACATATCCTTATGAACATAGTGCATTGCTGCAAACTTTTGAATTGTTTCCTTTTGTTCTAAAAGATGTTCTGCCTTTTCTGGAAGCTTTAACATTTCATCCCTTATAAGTCTAAACTCTTCATCTGAAACATTGCCGTTAAGTCTTCCAAGATAAAGGGCTATTATATACATAGCAATAAGTTGTGTTACATAAGCCTTAGTTGATGCAACGGCAATTTCAGGACCTGCCCAAGTGTATAAAACATCCGTAGCTTCCCTTGCAACTGAACTTCCAACAACATTTGTTACAGCAATAACCCTTGCTCCATTTTCTTTACCAAGTCTTAAGGCAGCAAGAGTATCTGCAGTTTCTCCCGATTGGCTTATAACTATCATCAAAGTATTTTTGTTTATAAGAGGATTTCTATATCTAAATTCAGATGCCACATCAACCTCAACAGGAACTTTAGCAAGTCTTTCTATAACATATTTTCCAACCATCCCTGCATGATATGCAGTTCCACAGGCAACTATATATATTTTATTTATATTCTCAAGATCCCCTTTAGTTAGCTTAATATCATCAAGTTTTATTTCATCTACTCCCGGCATTAGCCTTGAAGTCATTGTATCCTTAATCGCCTTTGGCTGTTCATGAATTTCCTTAATCATAAAATGCTCATATCCGCCTTTTTCAGCAGATGCAGCATCCCATGTTACATGGAAAACTTCCTTATTAACCTTTAATCCTTCAATTGTATAAATTTCAACATTATCCTTTGTTAAAACAGCCATTTCCCTATTGTCAAGAAGATATACATCCCTTGTGTATGGTAAAACTGCTGGAATATCTGAAGCTATAAAGTTTTCACCATTGCCTTTCCCTACAATAAGTGGACTATCTTTTCTGACTGCTATAAGTTTATCTGGTTCTTTGCTGCAAACAATTCCAAGGGCATATGAGCCTTCAATTTTTGATACAGCCTGCATTGTTGCCTTTACAATATCCCCATCATAGAAATAATCTATAAGATGTGGAACTACTTCTGTATCTGTTTCAGTTTTAAATTCATAGCCTAATGAAATAAGCCATTCCTTAAGCTTTAAGTAGTTTTCTATTATACCGTTGTGAACAACGCTTATTGTAAAATCCTTGTTAGAATGAGGGTGGGAGTTAACATCTGAAGGTTCCCCATGGGTTGCCCATCTTGTGTGTCCAATTCCTAAAGAACCATCTATTGGATTAGATTTAAGTCTTTCTTCCAATGCAGAAAGTCTTCCTTTACATTTTTCTATCTCAATTTTTCCGTTATTTACAATAGCAACACCTGCTGAGTCATATCCTCTATATTCAAGCTTTGATAAACCTTCAATCAAAATTGGAACAGCCTTTTTAGGCCCTATATATCCAACTATTCCGCACATATATTTTCTCCTTTCATCTACTTTCTAGCTAGCATTTTTGACCCGCTCCACCTTTGTCCCGAAAATCGCTTTTCGGTTTTGTAGGGTAGCTAACGGTGGTCAGCCGCAGGGCATCCGCCGATTACTCGATAAACCCTGACCTCGTCAACTTATTGGCAACCCAATAAGTCCCGGCGCTTATAATTTTGCAACATCAAATCATCCTATTTTACTCTACTTATCCTCCTCCCTTCCTTTATAAATAAAGTCAAAACCGCCAAAGGGCAGTTTTGACTCTATTATATAATAATTATATGCAATTTTAAATATAATTGTTAAAAATTAATAAATTATTTAATTTTATCTGCATTTTTTCTCAATAAGTTCTGCAATTTTCCTTGCCATATTAGTAATCTTATCTAAATCTTCACCTTCTATCATAACTCTAACTAAAGGTTCTGTTCCTGACGGCCTTATGAGAACTCTTCCGCTTCCATTTAGTTCTGCTTCAACCTTTTCTATTTCTTTTACAATCTCCTCATTCTTTAAGTATGCATCCTTTTTGTCATTAGCAACCTTTGCATTTATTAAAACCTGAGGAAGCTCCTTCATTATTGAAGCAAGTTCAGACATCTTCTTTCCGCTCTTTTTTAGAACAGAAACAAGCTGAAGGGCAGTTAAAAGACCGTCACCGGTGGTATTATAATCAAGGAAAATAATATGCCCTGACTGTTCTCCTCCTATTTTATAGCCACCCTTTAACATTTCCTCTAAAACATATCTATCTCCAACCTTTGTTTTTACTGTGTTTATACCTTCCCTTTTGCAGGCTATGTCAAGTCCTAAATTGCTCATAACAGTAACAACAAGGGTATCTTTATCAAGTTTTCCCTTTTCCTTCATATCCTTTGCACATATTGTCATTATAAAATCTCCGTTGACGATGTTTCCATTTTCGTCTACAGCAAGGCATCTGTCGGCATCACCGTCAAAGGCAAGTCCAATATCGCATCCTTTTTCTTGTGTGAATTTTCTTAATTCCTCCATATGGGTTGATCCACAATTTTTGTTTATATTTTTTCCATTAGGATTATTGTGGATAACATAAACTTCTGCACCTAACTCTTTAAAAAGCCTTGGAGCTGCAAAATATGAAGCACCTTCAGCACAATCAAGGGCAATTTTTAACCCTTTAAAATCAACGTCTATAGTTGATTTTAAAAATTCAATATAATCTAAAATAGCATCCTCTTTAAATTCCCTAACTCCAAGATCTTCTCCAATTGGGGATGGCACCTCTGTAAGATTATTATTAATAACCTCCTCAATTCTATCTTCTACTTCATCTGGAAGCTTATACCCATCCTTATTAAAAAACTTTATCCCATTATATTCAACTGGGTTGTGGGAAGCTGATATCACAACGCCTGCATCAGCATTATATAATCTTGTAAGGTATGCTACTGCAGGAGTTGGAACAACTCCAACGCATATAGCATGGGCACCTACAGACATTATTCCAGCAACAAGCGCTGATTCAAGCATATCCCCTGAAATTCTTGTATCCTTTCCTACAATGATTGTAGGCTTGTGGGCACCTTCCGTTAAAACATAGGCACCTGCCCTTCCAAGCTTAAAGGCAAGCTCCGCTGTAAGCTCTCTATTAGCAATACCTCTAACTCCATCGGTTCCAAACATTCTTCCCATATCCTACTCTCCTTCTTGTAAACTTACATTTGATATATTAGCATATAAATACTTTCATATCAATAATTACTTTTTACAAGCATCTACCATGTTTTCTTCCACAACCCCTGCACTGTCCTTTCTCTTCATCTTTTATGCAGGAAAACTCCCTTGAACCACATCGCGGGCATCTTTCATTGGATATTAGATTGCCTGTTGCCGCCTTCCATACTTCTCCACATTTTTCACACTTTGCAGTGCATTCGTTTATTATATAGTTTCCACCTTCTATCCTTAAAATCCTTCCATTTACCAAACTATCTGCAACTTTTTTCTTGGCTTCTGTATAAATTCTTTGAAACGTTGACCTTGCTACCATCATCCTTTCTGCACATTCAACCTGATCTAACCCCTCAAGGTCCATAAGCCTTAAACTTTCAAGTTCCTCAAAGGATAAAATTATACAATCTTCATCAGGGGTGTCATTATCAAGGGGACCAAATAACTTTATATTAGGGACATAATATATTTTTCTTCTTTTTTTAGGCCTTGCCATTCCAATTCCTCCATAAATGTAATTTCCAATAATATTTTATCATTATTCCAGATTAATTCAACAAAAATAGTCCCCACTTTAAAGTGGGTTTAATGAGTCCCTAATATTCCAAGTTCTTTGCATTTCCTTTCTACCTTTGCAAAGGCATAACTTCCAACTAACCAAAAGATAAATATAGAAATAACAATTATTAGAAACTCTTTATACAGCGGCATTAAGGGAGTCTGACCTAATAATAATGCTCTAATACTGTCATTTACATAAGTCATTGGCAAAATCATCGATATAAATACAAATCCCCTTGGCATTACCTTTATAGGAAAGGCCATACCTGACAAGGCATTTAATGTAGAATTTGTAATATCAACTATAGGTCCCGCTTCCTTTGCAATTAAAACTAACGAAGCAACAAAAAGTCCAAGCCCAAACAAACCTATTATACCCGGCAAAAGAAAGGAAATAGCCTTTAATATATTTTTATTAACTGTAAATCCAAAGGCAAAGTGGCATACTATTCCTATTAAAATCACTTCAAAGGTGGTTGCTAAAAATTGAAATAGTGTCCTTCCTAAAAGTAGGGCGATTCTATTTGAAGGAGAGCTCCAATTTGATTCCAAAACTCCCTGTCTCATCTCATCCTTCAATGAAAATCCTACTGACCAAAATATCATGCTGACATATGCAGATACCATAAACCCAAGCACCATAAAACCTATATAATCTGAATTTCCAGTATATTTTTCAAAGCCTTCGATTCTTCCGTTAACGCTAAAGGCCTTACCCATGAAATAAAAGGGAGATAACCACATCAACGGCTCAAATAAAGTCATCAACACATTTACCGGATATCTAAAATATATCTTCATGCTAATTAAAAACCTTGCCTTAAGCACGTTTAAAAAACTCATCTTCCCACCCCTAAAATCTTTCTAAAGAACCAGATATTTTTACTCTTTTTTCTACTAATTTAAAAATCAACATTCCCAATGCTAAAAATATTATCCCTTCACCAGAACATAATATTAAATTATATGCCGTTTCCAATAAGGTTTTATCCATAATCAAAATGTCCCTTGCAGCTTGTATTCCAAAGGTAAAGGGTAAAAACTTCGCTAAAGCTTGCATCCAATTTGGCATTATATATATTGGATAAGTTATTCCACAAAGTATCATCATGACTCCCCTTGCAACATTTACAGCAGCATTAACTTCCTTTGCCCAAAGTATTAAACTTGCGAATATCATTCCAAGGCCATAAACTCCAGGAAAAAGTATAAGAAATACAACTATCCAATCTATTAAATTTCCAGTAAATTTAATTCCATAAATTAGCCTGTATTCTATGATTCCAATCACGCTAAACATAATGGATAGAACCATAGAAATTATGCCGGCACCAAGCAAAATTGAAAATTTGTTTACGGGACACAGCCAATTGGACTCTAAAGTTCCCCTTAATTGTTCCTCCCTTAAATATCCTCCATAATTCCACATAGTAATATTAACTGCCATCCAAACCATGGTGCCAATCACTATATAGCCCATTATATTTTCAGTTCCTGCAACCTTTTGAAACACAATAAGTCCTTTTTTATCAGGTCCAGCATATGCAAAGGAAGTTAAGATGTATAAAAGTGGAAAAATAAGAGGCCAAATAATAACTGAAATAAACCATGTAGGATATCTAAATAAAGTTGATAAATCCTTTTTAGCCACAGCAAGAATAACCCTTAGACTCTGCATTTTTTCACCTACTCCCTTAAACTCTTTCCTGTTAGATGGATAAACACATCCTCAAGGGACGGTTCTTCAACATTTATATTTAACACCTTTGCTTTTTTCTTTAAAACATAATCTAAAATCTCATGAATGACGCTTTCTCCATCATAATGATGGATTGTAACCTCAAAGGTTCTATTTTGTTGATTATAGTGGCTTAATACATTTTGAACCTTTTCTAAATTTTTCAAACCCTCAATAATCTCATAAGACGCCCCCATAAGTTCTAATTTCATAGTTTTCACTTCATTTATACTTTTTTTAAGATTATCTGGCTTGTCGAGGGCGATTATTTTTCCTGAATCTATAATAGCCACCCTATCGCTTAAAAAATCCGCCTCCTCCATATAATGGGTAGTCAATAGTATCGTCTTGCCTTCCCTTTTGAATTCAAGAATTATCTCCCTTAAATTTATAGCCGACTGGGGGTCTAATCCTAAGGTAGGTTCATCTAATAATAATATTGGTGCATTAGGCATTAAGGCTTTACCAAGGGCTACTTTTTGTTTCATTCCAGTGGAAAATTTTTCAACTATTTGATCTGCCTTTTCGCTAATTCCTAGCCTTTCTAAAATCATTTCTGCCCTTTCCTTTGCTTCTTTTCTTTTAAGTCCATAAAGGGCACCAAAATACTCGAGGTTTTCCCTTGCTGTCAATTTCCAATAAATACTTCTATCCCCAGCTAAAACTGTTCCAATATTTCTTTGGGCTTTTATAGTTTCCTTTACAACATCTATTCCTAAAACTAATATAGTTCCTTCAGTTGGGAGTAAAAGCCCTGTTATCATTTTTATTAAAGTTGTCTTTCCTGCACCATTAGGTCCTAAAAGGCCAAATATTTCTCCTTTATAAATATCAAAACTAACACCATCGACTGCTTTGAATTCTTTTACTTCTGATTTTTTAAATAGCGCTCTTTTCTTTGAATAAAAATATTTTTTTACATCTCTAACCTCTATTGCCTTCTCCACCCCTACAACACCCTTTCCAAAAATTTCTTATAAGTTTATTTTAACATAAAACTTAATTTTTTCAATATTTATTTTAATATTTTTAATATTGTTCTTAATTTTATTTTTATTTGTGATTTATATTTTTTATTTTTATAATATTATAATTAATTTTATAACTTCAAAACCAATCAATCGGCTATTCGATAAATTAAGAATGATAAAATTGAAAAAATATAGAAAATTATTAGCAGATTGTAGACAAACCCTCTTTGGTGTTCAGACTTTGCAAGAGCCCTGGAAGGATTAGAAAAGGCATCTCTCATGAGCTTTAGCAATTAGAATTGCTTAGCGAAATGAGCGAATGCCAGGGAAATCCTTCACAGGGCTTATAAAAAAACAACTTTTTCAACAGTCTGATTATTAGATAATTCTAAAATATGCTATATAAAAAATAAAAGAGAGGCTAAGCCTCTCTTTATTTTGCAAACTCTGCTCCTCTTTCAAGGGCCTTTTTATTTAATTCGTAGAACTGCTCTTTTCCATGCTCCTTCAATGCCTTAAGAAGTGACTCCATTGAAACTATCTTAGTCTTTTCAACAAGAGCTCCTAAAAGAACCATGTTGGCAATCTTCTTTGATCCAACCTCTTCTGCAATCCTTTGTGCAGGTATTTTAATAACCTCTATGTCCGTTCTTTCTGGCTCTCTATTTACAAGATCGCTATCCATTATTAAAAGTCCACCTTTTACAACATATCTTTCAAACTTATCAAGGGATGGTCTATTCATTACTACAACAGCTGTTGCATCCGTTACAAGCGGAGCACCGATTGGTTCATCGCTTACTATAACTGAACAATTTGAAGTTCCTCCACGCATTTCTGGTCCATAGCTTGGGAACCATGAAACATTTAAGTTTTCTTCAAGACCTGCATGGGCTAAAAATTTTCCCATTGAAAGAATTCCTTGACCGCCAAATCCTGCAAATATTATCTCCTGATGTGGCATTATTTCACCTCCCCAGCTGTTATATCCTTCTTAACTCCAAGAGGATAGTATGGTATCATGTTATCCCTTAACCATTTAATTGCTTCGTTTGGTGATAATCCCCAGTTTGTTGGGCAGATTGAAAGAACTTCTACCATTGTAAAACCTTTACCCTGCATTTGTAATTCAAAGGCTTTCTTTATAGCCTTCTTAGCCTTTATTATATTTGGAACGCTATCAACTGAAACTCTTTCAACATAAACTGCACCATCAAGAGTTGCAATCATTTCTGAAACCCTTATTGGATGCCCTGCAGTATTTACATCCCTACCATAGGGTGATGTTTCTGTAACCTGACCTGGAAGCGTAGTAGGTGCCATTTGTCCCCCAGTCATACCATAGATAGCATTGTTTACGAATATAGTAGTTATCTTTTCTCCTCTTGCTGCAGCATGAACTATTTCAGCTGTTCCTATAGCTGCAAGGTCACCATCTCCCTGATAAGTAAATACTATACTATCTGGCACTGCCCTTTTAATACCTGTAGCAACCGCTGGTGCTCTACCATGGGCAGCTTCATACATATCGCATGTAAAATAATCATAAGCAAGAACTGAACATCCAACAGGTGCAACACCTATTGTTTTATCTAAGATTCCAAGCTCATCTATAACTTCTGCCACAAGTCTGTGGATAACTCCATGGGTACAACCAGGGCAGTAATGGGTTGGCACGTCTAAAAGTGCCTTTGGTCTTTCAAATACTATAGCCATTACTTAGCACCTCCTACGATTTCCTTAATTTTATTTGCAATTTCAGCTGGGGTTGGAACCATTCCACCGCTTCTTCCATAGAAGAATACAGGCTTTCTTCCGTTAACTGAAAGTTTTACATCTTCCACCATTTGACCTTCGCTCATTTCAATTGATATAAATCCAGCTTTAACCTTGTCCATAACTTCATCAAATGCCTTCTTTGGATATGGCCAAAGGGTTATCGGTCTTATTAGCCCAACCTTTATTCCTTCCTTTTCAAGCATCTTAATTGCATTTTTACATATTCTTGATAATGTTCCATAGGATACTATTGCTAAATCAACTTCTCCATCAAAATTGTAAAGTTCATATTTAACTTCATTCTTTTCTATTTCAGCATATTTTGCTTGTAATTTTCTGTTGTGTGCTTCTAACTCCTCTGGCTTTAAGAAAAGTGAATTTATAACATTATGATTTTTGTCTTCCTCTTAAGCCATTTGCAGCCCAAGTTTTTTCTGGAAGATTTCTTGTAGTTTGTCTTTCTTTAAATTCAACAGGTTCCATCATCTGCCCAAGCATTCCATCTCCCATAACCATAACAGGGTTTCTATACTGATCTGCAACATCGAAGGCTTCTTGAACAAGGTCAACAAGCTCTTGAACTGATGATGGTGCATAAACTACCATTCTATAGTCTCCGTGTCCGCCACCCTTTGTTGCTTGGAAATAGTCGGACTGTGCAGGCTGAATTCCACCAAGACCTGGGCCTCCTCTAACGATGTTTATGATTACACATGGAAGTTCAGCACCAGCTATATATGAAATACCCTCTGATTTTAAGCTAATTCCTGGACTTGAGGATGATGTCATCACTCTAACACCAGCGCCTGCTGCACCATAAACCATGTTTATAGCAGCAACTTCGCTTTCCGCCTGTAAAAATACTCTTCCAACCTGTGGCATTCTCCTTGACATATAGGCTGCAACTTCAGTTTGTGGTGTTATAGGATAACCGAAAAAGCATTGGCAGCCTGCATGGATAGCAGCTTCACCTATGGCTTCGTTACCCTTCATTAATACCTTTTTAGCCATCTTATTTACCTCCCTAAATTATTTTTCAACAGTTATAACAACATCTGGACAAATTCTTGCACATGAAGCACAAGCAATGCATTTTACCATCTTCTCTTCTGTCACTGTCGCTGGGTGATATCCTTTGATATTCAATTTTTCTGAAAAGGAGATGATTTTCACAGGACATACTTCGATACACAAGCCACATCCCTTGCACCTATCTTCTCTAAATGTTACCTTACCCATACATAGGCCTCCTTTTAAATTAATTACTCTAAGTCACGCCTCCAAGGAGGAAGCATAAATATTTTTATTGGGAAAATATTTCCCCCAATTTCTTCTTTAACTTGTGAAACCAAATCTTCCCTTACTGCCGTAAAGGCAATAGGAATATTAATTTTTTCTGAAACTTCCTTGACAATCTCAAATCCTTCTTTAATCATATCTACTGTTGTTTCATATGAAAGATTAGTATTATTAATAAGATATTTTACCTTTAGCCTCGATGCCCTTTGGATTTCATCTATATACTGAATTATGCTATCTACATCATTGGTTAAAGGCCTTATTGTATTAATAACAAAATACATATCATAGTCTTCTTCTCTAAAGTATTTATTGTATTGTCCTAAAGCAACAGCTCCCTGATCATCGCCACCAACATCTAAAACAACTTCATATGTTTTATCATTAAACACAGTTAAAGTATTTAAAGGCACTGTCCCAAGCTCTGCATTTGAAAACTCCTTTGGTGTAGCGATAACCTTTATACCCTTTTCTTCTAAATAATCTGTTTGATCTCTTGTGCAAAAATATGGATTTACTATATCAAGATCGGCAATCGCAACCTTTTTACCCTCTTCATTAAGTTTTAGAGCATAATTTATAGCTATTTCAGTTTTACCACTTCCAAAGTGACCTGTAAAAACTCTAATTCTTGACATTAAATCACCTACTTATATTCTTTAGCAATCTCTTCTCCCCTTAAAACTCTAAGTCCACCTTCTGCAAGGGCAAGCATCTCATCCTCACCCGGATAAACTACAACAGGTGCAATAAAGCTTATTCTTTCCTTGATCCATTCTACAAATGTCTTACCATATGCAAGACCGCCTGTTAGAATGATAGCATCTACTTCTCCCTTTAAAACAGTTGCACACATTCCTATTTCCTTCGCAACCTGGTATGCCATTGCCTTATAAACAAGTTCTGCTTCTTTATTTCCTTCATTCATCATCTTTTCAACGTCTCTTGCATCGTTTGTTCCAAAATAAGCCATAAGACCGCCTTTTCCTGTTATTTTTTTCTTTATTTCATCTAAAGTATATTTACCAGAGAAACAAAGTTTTACAAGATCTCCAACAGGTAGGCTTCCTGTTCTTTCTGGTGAAAATGGCCCTTCTCCATCTAAGGCGTTATTTACATCTACGACTCTTCCTTTTCTATGCGCTCCAACAGAAATTCCTCCACCTAGATGAGCCACTATTAAATTTAGCTCTTCATATTTTTTCCCATGTTCCTTTGCATATCTTTTTGCAACTGCCTTTTGATTTAAAGCATGGAATATGCTTTTTCTTTGTATTTCAGGCATACCTGATATTCTTGCAATTTCATCCATTTCATCTACTACAACTGGGTCAACGATAAATGCAGGAATGTTAACTGACTTTGCTATTTCATAGGCTATTACTCCACCTAAGTTAGATGCGTGTTGCCCTTGAACGCCAATCTTTAGATCTTCTATCATTTTTTCATTAACGTTATATGTTCCACCTTCGATTGGTTTTAAAAGTCCACCTCTACCAACTACAGCATTTAATGATTCGATTGGAACATTCTTTTCCTTTAAAGCACTTAGTATAACATTTTTTCTAAACTCGTATTGTTCAAATATAGTATTGTATGGTGCAAGCTCCTCTGATGAGTGTCTTAAAGTTTCAACGAATACGGGGTTTAAGTCATCAAAAACTGCTATTTTAGTTGAAGTTGAACCAGGATTAATAACAAGCATTCTAAACATAGAAATTCCTCCTTATTTTGTAACTTCAGCCACTAAACTAGCAAGGGCAATTGAATACAACTTGCTTTCGTTGCTATCAGCTCTCGAAGTTAATATTACTGGAGCAGCTGCTCCTGAAAGAATTCCTCCATTCTTTGCGTTAGATGTATATGTAAGAGTTTTATACATTGCATTTCCTGTTTCAATATTTGGAACTAAAATTATATCCGCATGGCCTGCAACAGGGCTCTTTATTCCCTTATGCTTAGCTGCTTCTTCTGAAAGGGCATTGTCTATTGCTAATGGTCCATCGATTATGCATCCCTTTATCTGTCCTCTATCGTTCATCTTTGATAAAACTGCTGCATCGATTGTTGGTTGCATATCAGGATTTACAACTTCAACTGCTGCAACAACTGCAACTTTTGGCATTTCCATTCCTATAGACTTCGCAACTACCACTGCATTTTCAATAATTTCCTTTTTAGTTTTCAAATCCGGTGCTATATTCATAGCAGCATCAGTTAAAAGAAGCATTCTATTTAATGCTGGAACTTCAAACACAGCAACATGGGATAAAACTTTACCAGTTCTAAGTCCCCTTTCCTTGTCTAAAACAGCTCTTAAGAATGTAGCTGTATCAACAAGTCCCTTCATTAGCATATGCGCTTTCTTGCTTGAAACAAGTTCAACAGCTAATAGGGAAGCTTTTGCATTGTCCTTTTCATCGATTATCTCAAACATATCCTCAGGAATTCCAAGGATTTTTTCACATTCTAAAATCTTTTCCCTATCTCCAACTAATATAGCATCTGCAATTCCCATTTTCTTAGCTTCAAATACAGCCTCTAATACAGGCTCATCCTGTGCAACAGCAACAGCGATTTTTTTAGTTGGATAGCTTTTAACTTTTTCTAAAATTTGATCAAATGTTTTAATCATATTACCACCTCTTTTTCATATATTTTTGCTTCTTCTTCACCTTTAACTACTCTAAAGGCACCCTCTGCAAGGGCAAGCATTTCATCTTCCCCTGAAACTACTTCTACATCTGCAATGAATTTTACTCTATCTATAATTAATTCATTTAATAAATTAGAATGAGCAAGGCCTCCTGTTAAAATTATCCTGTCAACTTTTCCACATAAAACCGCTGCACAAGCTCCTATTTCCTTTGCGATTTGATAAGCCATAGCTTCAAATATAAGCTTTGCATATTCGTCGCCTTCATTTATCCTCTTTACAACTTCCCTTGCATCGTTTGTTCCTAAATATCCAACAAGGCCACCTTGACCAACCATTTTTTTCTTAAGTTCCTTATATGTATATTTGCCTGAAAATGCTATTTTTACAAGATCACCAACTGGCACCCCTCCACATCTTTCAGGCGAGAAGGGTCCACCCTCATTAGCATTATTAACGTCTACTATTTTCCCATTCTTAAGAGGGGCAACAGAAATTCCTCCGCCTAGATGGGCAACAATAAAATTAACTTCATCTAACTTTTTGTTTAGCTTTTTAGCTACCCTTCTTGATACTGCCTTAATATTTAAAGCATGGACTAACGACCTTCTTGGAATCTCTGGAAGACCTGAGATCCTTGCAATATCTTCAAACTCATCTACGGCAACCGGATCTACTATATATGCATTTATCCCCTGTGAATCGGCTATAGATTTGGCTATTATCCCCCCAAGATTTGACGCATGTTCACCCTGATAACCTATCTTTAAATCCTCAATCATCTTATCAGTCACTAAATATGTCCCGCTTGGCATTGGTCTTAAAAGACCTCCACGTCCTACAATTGCAATAAATTGTGAAAGTTCAAATCCTTCTTCTTTGATCCATTCTAAAATAGCATTCTTTCTAAATTCATACTGATCAGCAATTTTTTCAAATTTTGCAAGTTCTTCTGCTGAGTGAGAAATATTTTGCTGCCTTAAATTTTCAGTTCCCTTAAAAATAGCTACCTTTGTTGAAGTTGAACCTGGATTAATTGCTAGTATCAGTTCCCTCATGATACCCCCACCTTTTAAAAAAGTATCCACTTATATTTTAATTTATTACACTTTAACTTTGCAACTATAATTTAAATTTAATTAAAACTTATCCTTCATAAGGTTTAAACTTTTGCATGATTTTTTCCGCAACCTTCATTCCATCAACAGCAGCTGAAATAATACCTCCAGCATATCCCGCTCCTTCACCTGCCGGATAAAGCCCTGATATATTGGCACTTTCTAAATTTTCATTTCTTTCCATTCTAATAGGAGATGACGTTCTTGTTTCAACCCCCGTCATAATTGCATCATATCTTGCAAAACCTCTTATTTTTTTGTCAAAATCCTTCAATCCTTCTTTTATGGAATTTATTACATAATTAGGTAGACATTCACTTAAATTAGCAAAATTATATCCCCTTGTATAACTTGGTTTAACCTTGCCCAATTTTGTGGAAATTTTATCCTTTAAAAAGTCTCCAACCAGCTGAACAGGAGCTAAATAATTTCCACCACCTTTTTTAAAGGCAAGGCCTTCATAATGTCTTTGAAATTCTACACCTGCAAGGGGGTGATCCGAACCAAAATCAGAAGGGTTAACTCCAACCACAATTGCACTATTTGCATTTTCTTTATCCCTAGCAAACTCACTCATTCCGTTAGTTACAACCATATTTTCCTCAGATGAAGCTGCAACTACAGTCCCCCCTGGACACATGCAAAAGGAATAAACAGGCCTTCCTGACCTTGTTGTATAGGTTAATCTGTAGTCAGCTGCCTTAAGCCTTGGATGTCCTGCAAATTTCCCATATTGATTTTCATCTATCATTTTTTGAAGATGTTCAATTCTTAATCCTATTGCAAAGGGCTTTGGTGATATTAAAAGTCCCTTATTGAATAAAACTTCATAAGTATCCCTTGCACTATGCCCTATTGCTAGTATAACTACATCACTGGGAATTTCAATGTTATCATTTACAATTATGGATACCAGTTTGCCATCCTTTATATTAAATCCAGTAACCTTAGAATTAAAGTAAATTTCACCTCCTAAAGATATAATCTTTTTTCTAATATTCTTCACAACCGTCTTTAATATATCCGTTCCAATATGTGGTTTTGCAACATACTTAATCTCCTTTGGTGCACCAGCCTTTACAAATTCATCTAAAACAAAATCACATCTTTTATCCTTTATTCTCGTTGTAAGTTTACCGTCTGAATATGTTCCTGCTCCGCCTTCCCCAAACTGAACATTGGATTCTTTATTTAGCTTACCTTCCCTCCAAAATATTTCAACATCTTTGTCCCTTTCATCGACTTCCTTTCCTCTTTCAAATATTATCGGCCTATAGCCATGCATAGAAAGTAAAAGTCCAGCAAATAATCCTGCTGGCCCTAACCCGATAATTATTGGTCTATAATTTAACTTTTCATTACCATATTCAATTTTCAATTCTTCTTCCTTTGGTTCAATCGTTATATCTTTATTCGATGCCCTTTCTACTATCTTTATTTCATCCCTACACTCAAACATAACTTGATAAACAAAATCAATTTTTCCCTTTCTTCTTGCATCTACCGATTCCTTTAAAATCCTGAAATTTTGCATATCGTCAACTGAAATATTCGCAAGCTTTGCTGCTTTAGGTTTTAATAGGCTGATGTCCTCATCAATAGATAGTCTTATGTTGTTTATTTTAATTGGCATATGCAACCTCCATCATTTTTTATTTATATTTACTGTAGCTTCATTTATATGCTTTCTTTTTAGAGCCACATTGTTAGGCAAATCAAGTTTTATTGGAATTTGATATTCGCCCTCCTGCTTATCTGATACATCTACATAAGCAATAATAGAATCTGAACTAAGAGAATTAATTATGCTTTCTGATCCCATAACTGTAACGTTAATCTTTGTTGGATAAACTAAATAATCATAATCGTTGTTAACATTATGAATTTGTAAATCTACCGATAATGTCTTTTCTATTTTATTTTCTACCTTTATGTCAACGGTTATACTTTTTATATTATTTGCTAGTGAAATGCCTTCTGGGATTATCAAATTAATATCTTTATAGGTTGATAAATTAATCTTTGACAAATCCATCGGTTCTGTCTCAATATAATCAACAGCATTAATTATGTCTTTTTCACCAATTATTTTAACAGATGCAGGCATTGGGCTTATTGAATGTAATATTTTATTGTCCGGAACTTCGCCCTTTGTTTTTACTATAACAGGAACTTCTTTAGACGGCTTAATCGGAAAGTAAACATCAATATATTTAGGCTCAATATTAAGGTATTGGACAGAATCTCCATAACTGTCTATAACCTTTATTGGTAAAGAGGCTGAAAAATCAGTATCCCGCTTAGATAAATCGACATTTATAACAGCACCTATAGCTTTAGCTACATATGTTTCTGGTCCTCTTATTAAAATCTCTGAGGGCTTTATATTTGGATTAACATATCCAAAGCCTTCCTTAGGCTGGCCAGTTATATTTAAGCTTACGGGAACAGTCTTTTCAAGTAAGCTATCGATCTTTACCTTGACATAGGGAATTCCCCTTTCATAAAGAACAGAAACCCCTTTAGGTGCCGATTTAACCTCAACCGGAACATTGTTAATTCCCTTTTTAATATATCCTCCTAAATCCGCCTCTAATCTAAAGTCTTCAGGTTTTGCCTTAAAAACATCCATTGCTCTTCCTGTAATTGTTAAATTTACCGCAAAGGTTTGGTTAGGAACTATCGTCAAATTGTTTTGTTCTAAATTATCAAGATTAGTAAAATAAACTGGAATATCTTCTATAACCCTAGTTTGTGTTGGATTTTGTTCCCCCATAACATAAATCCATAAAACAAAAGCAATAAATACACAAAAAATCATAGTTATTATTTCTTGTTTGTTTTTCCAAGCCATATTTTCACCTTCTTAAACATTGTTGAATCAGTAAACATATTATGGATAAGAAGCTTTGTTAGGACATTTTTTAGCCTTTCTATGTTGTATCCCCTTGTAAGTCTTCCATTTATCGCCAAAGAAATAGTGCCGGTTTCTTCAGAAACAACAATGGAAATGGCATCTGACGATTCTGTTACACCTATTGCTGCCCGATGTCTTGTTCCAAGATCCTTATTGACATTTTGCTCTGTTAACGGCAGAACACATCCTGCAGCAACAATCCTATCTCTTCTTATTATTACCGCCCCATCATGAAGTGGAGAGTTTTCAAAGAAAATATTTTCCAAAAGCTCGGATGAAACAATACCATCGATTTTTGTTCCGCTTGCCACGAAATCATTAAGTCCAGTCTCCTGTTCAATAACGATTAGAGCACCTGTTTTAGTCTTTGCCATATTATTGACAGCCACAGCTATTTCATCTACAACCTTTTGAATTTCTTCATCCGATTCAAAAAACTTTTTAGTTAAGAATCTACTTCTTCCTAAATGTTCCAGAGCCTTTCTCAATTCTGGTTGAAAAATAATAAGTAACGCAATAACTCCAACTGTTAATGTATTTTTAATTAGCCAATATAAAGTTACAAGTCCAAACCAATCGCTAAGTTTCATAACAACAGCGATAAAAACAAGTCCCTTTAAAAGCTGTTCAGCCCTTGTCTGTTTTATAAAAATATAAAATTCATAAAAAATGTAAGCTACTATTAAAATATCAATAACATTTCTTATACTCATATTTTTAATAAGATCCATAATTCCAGTAAAGCCATTCATATAACTTTCACTCCCACAATAAATCTCAACTATAATTATATATCAAAAAATTTTTTATTAGTATAATTTAATGAATTAAATTTTTAGATTATGGAAAAATTATTTAAGGAATATAATGTAAAGGAGTGATCCTATGTTAGAAAATGAAAGAATAGAAAATGAAATTAGAGATCTACTAGAAAGAGAACTTAAAGAACTTTCTATGGATATAAACGTAAAATGTGTAAATGGTCATGTAACTTTATATGGAATAGTTGACACACTATCTGAGAAATTAGCTGTAGAAGAATTAGCATCAAGAATTGATGGGGTAGATTCTATTGAAAATTCAATAACCGTCTCAACTGATGGAACAATAGAAGACAAAGAAATTGAAGAAAACGTAATGAATAAATTTAAAGGACATCCTGAACTTACCTCAGTTGGTGTTCAGGTTCAAAGAGGAACAGCAATTTTGAAAGGCAGGGTAAAAACATTAAAGGAAAAAAATTAGCCATGAAATTAGCATCAGAAGCCCTTGGGATTAAAGACGTTGTATCCCATGTTGAAATTGATTCTTTATATAAAATTGACGATGTTACAATCAACAACAGAATACAAACTGAACTTGTAAACAATAATCTGGACAGAAATGATATAAGGGTTTTCGTTGACAATGGAAGTGTAAGATTAACCGGTTATGTGGATAGTCTTCATGATATGGAAACAGCTGAGGAAATTGCAGAAGGCATCGAGGGAGTAAGAAATGTAAAAAACTTTTTGAAAATTAGAAGGAAATAATTGGATTTAGTAGAATTTTATTAGTAAATATTTATTGGAGGGGGTTCAATGAGAAATAAAATCCAAGGAGAAATAAAAATAAATAAAATTAAAATACTAATAGTTTTATTAACCTTAACCCTTACTTCTTCAATCATCTATTTTTCTTTTTATTACTTATATAACTCTATAAACCAATCCTATTTAAAGCAAGTTAAAAAGATATTAAACAATGCAGAACAATTAAATAAGGACATTTCAAAAAAATTAGCTCTTTTACAGTCGATTTCTATTGATGATAATACATCCATTAAAAATTTAATATCTGAAATTGAAAACAAAGAAGTTAGAATGGGTGACTTAATTATTGAACTACAAAATATTACTCCGCCGGAAAAATACACATATGAGCATAAAAAAGTTATTGAATGTATTAATACAAACAAAAAACTCCTTACGCAACTTAGGCTTATTATGAATAACCTAAAATCCAACAAAATATTTAATGCTATAGATAATTTCAACAAATACATGCTTGAAACTCAGGAAAAATATAACAATTTAAAAATAGCTAAAATCAAATTACCTTCTGAATTTGCTATTTTGCCAAACAATTTACATACATTTGCATATAAATACTATTCAACCTACGAACAAAAAAATAGATTATTTGAACAATATCAAAATTATTTTATCGAAATGGATAAATTGATTAATGAATTTATTTATATAAAAACAGATTTAAATACTTATTTAGATAATATAATGAATAGTCAAGATTCTATCTACTCAACAAACATAGCGATAGAAAAAAAATTAATTAAACTTGAGGCATTACAAGCGGCATTTTCAAATTTATCAATTCCTGAAAAATTAGTTAACATCCATTCCAAAATTGACGATATTATAAACTCTTATGTAGACTACTGCAAAAACTTCAAAGAAACCATAAGTCTTCTTTCTCAAACGGGTTCTGACCAGGAAACACTTACAAAAATCAATCAAAAATTCGAAGAAGCTCAAAAATCGTATATCCAAATAACCAACCTATGGATAGAAACCTTAGAAGAATACAACAATCAAAAACAAGCCTTTTCCGATTTAAACAATCTCTAGGGGGAGCCTTTATGGGCTCCCTTAAATCATGATCATATTGCCACCCCTGCCATAATTTGTTCATTAAAATTTAAATAAAATTTTGATATAATTTAAAAAAAGATTTAAGGGGTGGTTAGCATGGTAAAGAGAATAGCATCACTATTAATAGCCTTCCTACTTATAATCCCTTCAGTAGTCAACGCTGCTATAACCCTCCCGTTATATTATGGTAATAGGGGTGAACAGGTTGCAGAACTTCAAACTAACCTTAAAACATTAGGCTACTACACATCAAACATCGATGGAATATATGGCTATACCACATACTTAGCGGTTCAGAAGTTTCAAGCCGATAACTCACTAAATCCAACTGGGACTTTAGACCTTGTTACTCTTAACCAACTTAACAAAGCATTAGCTAATGAACCGAAAATATTATCCTTTGGAATGAGGCATGAAAGTGTTTCCGAACTTCAAACTTATCTTTACGCGTTAGGATATCTTTCAGTTCAACCAACAGGATACTTCGGTAGCCTTACACAAAGTGCAGTTATGAATTTTCAAAGGGATTATGGTCTTAATGTAACAGGAAGGGCTGATAAAACTTTATTTAACAAGCTTTTTGAGGTTATCGATAATAAATACAGATCATATACTGATTATCAAATTTATTATGTGCAAAAAGGGGACACGCTCTGGAGTATATCACAAAAGTTTGGAGTAACGGTAAATGATATTTGTAGTGCAAATAATATAACTACTTCAACAGTTTTATCCATTGGACAAGCTATGAGAATTCCCAAAATTGTAGTTCCTGTAAAGCCATATTATCCAAAATATGGCGAGTATCTTGATTGGTTTACGCAAGCTCAATATATATTCCCAGTAGGTGCTGAAGCCACTGTTATAGATTACTTTACAGGAAAAAGCTTTAGAATAAAAAGAACTATAGGATCTGGTCATGCCGATGTTGAAACGTTAACGGCACAGGATACAGCAATAATGAAGGAAATATTCGGTGGAAATTGGACATGGGATGTTAGACCTATTATTTTAGTTGTAAACGGAAGAAGAATTGCAGCTTCAATGGCGGGTATGCCACATGCTGGTCTTGATGCATATCCTTCAGGGGTAAATGTATATAATAGATCCGGTAATTATGGTTATGGTCCAAATTATGATTATATAAAGGGTAATAATATGGACGGACATTTTGATATCCACTTTGTTAATTCATTAAGACATAAGGATTGGCAGGTAGATGAAAGGCATCAAGCTATGATAAAAATTTCTGCAAATAGATAAGTATTAAACCAGGCTTTTGGCCTGGTTTTTTTGTAATATTTCCCTTCAATATGAAATATTATTTTATAGAAACTTATTTTAAAGGTGGTCATGTGAAAAAAGCTGTTCTAATCATATTCATTATATTTATATCACTAATTGTCATAATAAGCGGTAAAATTACTTTTATTGATGGAAATAGCGTTTTTAAAGAAACATTTTTAAATAAAAAATTTACTAATCTGTATATCTTCGTCGATATAACTGAAAATAAAATGTATCTTATATCAGAGGGAAAGGTTGTAAAAACTTATCCTGTTTCCTCAGGAAAGTATAAAACTCCATCCCCTATCGGAACCTGGACAATAACAAGTAAGGCAAGATGGGGCGAAGGATTTGGAGGTTATTGGATGGGTTTCAATGTCCCTTGGGGTATGTATGGAATCCATGGAACTGATGAACCTTGGTCCATAGGTCGTCCCCTCTCCCATGGATGCATACGTATGTTTAATAGGGATGTCGCAGAACTTTATAGAATTACTCCAATTGGAACAAAAGTTACAATTTACGGCGGCCCCTTTGGCCCCTTTGGAAGCGGATTTAGGGTTTTAAAACCAGGTGATAGAGGTTCCGATGTTTATGTAATCCAAAAAAAATTAAAGGAATTAGGGTTTTACAATGGCTATGTAAATGGTATTTATAATGAAAGCACAAAACATGCCATTCATAGTTTTCAACGAAAACATGGGCTTTCTGTTTCAGATTATATCGGCATATCCTTTTATAGCAAGCTTGGAATTTATCTGTTTGATTAGTCCCCAATTGACTTAATCCTTCAATTGGGGAACTTATTTTATATCTATAAATTTTAATTCACCTAAAAAATTTTCATGATTTTTAGATTTTACTAACACACATAAAATATTGTTATTATATGAAAGTAAAGATATGTAATTTTCTTTAGGTAGTAAGGTAATTTTTTTATTTTTTAAATCAATAAGTTTTATATTATCTCCATCCGCTTTTGATAATACAAATAACATATTGTCTTTAACATAAAAATCAATTACATTTTCAAGCAAAACCTCTTCTTTATAGTTTTTTAATTCTATTCTTATTAATTTGTTCCCTTTTAAGTGATAATTTATATAATATAAAAATCCATTATCTAATATTAACTTCCCTAAATTAAAGTCAGCTCCAAAGTCAACTGCATTTGTTTTTATTTTTTTTGCGACTTTGCCATAAAAATTCATAACTACCAAATTCAAATTGCTATCAATAAAATAAATATTTTCATCATTGGCCTGAAGGGCATAAACTTCTTCATCATATAATCTAGATATTGAATAGTTTTCTAAATCAATTTTATATATCCCCTTCTGCCCCCAAGTCAAAATCATGTTGTTTATAATAATTCTATTTTCAAATAATGCATTAGCGATATTAGCTTCAAAGGGAAGAGCTATCAAATCCCTTCCATTCCATATTTTCCTTAATTCATTTTTATAGTCATAATAAAATATTTTGTCATTTAAGATGAAAAAATTTAGATATTTTTTAAATACCTTGTTTTGACTTACCTTGTCTACTCTTTTATTTTGAAGGTCAAACCTATATAAATAATTATCTTTGCTATTTATAAAGAAAATGCTGTCACCATATTTAATAAATCCCATTTCATTTGAATCTTTAATTAATAAAGATTTATCTTTATAAATATTAAAATCATTTGTATCTATAAAATACTCTCCACCATCAAGATAATAAAATTCTGGATATAATAAATTAAAACTTTTCTTTGCATTAAGGTCATTTGTTTTATAAATAAAGAACATAAAAAAAGCAAGAATAAAAATTAATATCTTTTTAATCACTATCATCCCCTCTTCCATAATTTACTATTTAAAATACTTCTTTTTTAAATAAATAAATCCTTCAAAAATTAGTGTATATTCGTCCTTCAAATTCATGTATATTACAACACTAATCCATTTTATTCTTAATTTTTTGCCTTTAATATAAGTTTTATTCCTATTTTTTCCTATATTTCGCAAAATTATTTAACAAATCATAGCATAATATTTTACTTATTGCACACAATAATTTTGTAAAAATTTAATGGAGGTGTTAATATGGTAAATAGAAGCATTGCTTGTAATGTTCGTGACTGCAAATATCATGCACAAAACGAAAATTATTGCACCCTTAATGCAATCCAAGTTGTAAACCATACTACTCCTGCAACTACAAAGGAAAGCACAGACTGTGGCAGCTTTGAGAAAAAATAAAGGATCTGGCTTAGCCAGATCCTAAATATTATAAAAAAATGGGACAAGGAAAGGAACTAAAAAGGTTAGAATTGTGCCGGTCAAAAAAGCAATGACGACGGTCTCTTCATCTGTAAATTTTGAAATAACAGGCAAAGTTGTATCCATTGCTGTTGCCCCTGATGGTGCTATTGCAGTTATGTAGTTTATTTTGCTTGCTATAAAGCCTATGGATAAAACGGCTAAAAGTTCTCTAAAAACGTTACTTAAAAATGCAACTGTTCCAGCTTCTGCACCTGCTAAATTTGTCAAAATTACTGCTGATAGGCTATACCACCCAAAGCCTGCCGAAATAGCCAAAGCTAAATTTGTCTGTAATTTAAAAATTAATCCTACGATCAAACCTCCAAACAAGCTACCAATAACTACAGCAAGAGGAACTAATAGTATTTTAACCCCCTTTTTCTTTATCTTTGTAAGGACCTCTTTATTCAATCCAATATCTACCCCTACCGAAAAAATCAAAAGATTAAGTGCTATAGTTGATATTTTATCAATATCTTTGAACATTTCCGGCGAAATGAAATTTCCAAAGGCTATTCCTAATGTTAAAGAAATTAAAATAATATAGACCATCTTTATTCCTCCCTTAAAAATTTTATATAAATAATATATACAGCAATCGCACTAAACAAAGCTGTAAAAAGGGCAAAGGAAAAAGATTTAATTCCAATAAGTTTAATATTTTTAACAATATTTTCATCGTTTCCGATCTTAATTCCCATAGTGAAAATAAGCAAAAATAATCCAGCTAATTGAAATTTTGAATTAAATTTAACTATTGTATCAGGCAGTTTTAAAAATGCACCTACCATAATTCCTAAAAATAAACTTAAAAAAATTAAATACACACCCATCTCCCCTTTATTATTTAAAATTTAACTTATTTCAAATATATAATTTTCTTCCAAAGTTTTCAAGCTATTATTCTTAAATTGTAAATAATAAGTTCCCTTATCAAGTTCTAATAAATAAAAGCCCTGTCTTTCAATAACTTTTAATTCCCTTTCATCAGCATTTTTAATTGTCAATTTTATATCCTTTGGAAGTTGAAAAACCTTAAGCATTATTTTTTGTTTATATTCTACATCTATTTTAAATATATCAATATCCTCAATATAATCAATGCTTCCTGAAAAAAGCATATTCTTTTTTATTTTATAAGCCTTATCAAGAGTGTTATTGTATTCATACGAATCCATGTTTACTTTAATATCATCTTCCACTATTCCTTTATATCTCATAGGATAAAATTTTTTACCGTTTTGCCCCTTTTTGATTTCTTCATATGTTCTATAACTTACTACAGTTTTATCCTTACTTTTTAAACTATTACTATGCCTTGCCTCAAGAGTTATAATTCCCTCTTTATCATAACTTTCTTTTAAATAAATAAACGTGTGCTCACCTTCAGCATTAAAAATATCCATAGGTTTAATTTTTTTATGCTTATATATTTAAAATATCTTTTTAAAGTCTTTGTAGAAACCTTTTCAGGTAAATTATACACAGCTCCTACAAATCCTGAACAGTCAAGTCCGGCAGTTTTTGCCTTATAGCCTCCTTCTGTTAAAACATTGCCTGGGACATAATCCTTTTCTATAGCATCTTTAAAATTTTTAACATCAATCCTATCGCTAATATCAACTGAAATATATCCTCCCCAACAGTAGGGAATGCCAACAACAATTTTCCTCTCATTCCCTAAAAAATTAGGCAATTTGATATCATCACGATTAAACACTTTAGGTTGATATTCCCAAACAAAATTAATTATCTCCATCGCCCTTTTATACGCCTCTTGCCTTGTGACTTTTTTTACCTGAATCTTTTCCTTTTCAATTTTTAATAAAAAAAATATAAAAATTAATAAAAGTATTGCGATAACTAATCTAACAAACAATTTTCTATAAATCATCCTTTTTTTCCTCATATCTTCACCTAACAAAATTACTAATTTAAAAATATTACTTTAAACTATATTTTATGATAAAATCATAAAGAGAGGGGGAATTTTATGAATAATCTTGAAAATTTCATCCAATCCTTTGAAAATGTTTTGCCTTACCTAATTAAGTTCTTTGATGAAAAGGTTGCCTTTAATATCTCTGACAGAGAAAAATATCTTAAAGTTTATTATCTTGATAAACTAAACATATATGTTAAAGAAGGAGACCTTATATCAAAGGATGGTGCAGATTATGAAGCCATAAAAACAGGTAATGTAATAACTAAAGAAATTCCTAAAGAAATATTCGGCGAGCCAATTAAATGCATATCTGTCCCTATTAAAAACGATAGCAAAAATGTAATTGGTGTTTTGTCTATAATTAAAAGCACGAAAAAGCATGTTGAAATCCAGGAACTATCTAATAATTTAAATGATGCTTTGTCTCAAATTACTGAAGCGATAAGCAATATAGCCGTTGGAGTCCAAAACGTTTCTGAAGCCAATAGAAAAATTCAGCATACTATTCAAGAGGCCAATGAACAGGTAAAAAATACCGATGAAATTTTAAAATTTGTAAAAAACATTGCAGATCAAACAAATCTTTTGGGATTAAATGCTGCTATTGAAGCTGCAAGAGCTGGAGAGAGTGGAAAAGGATTTGGAGTAGTAGCTCAAGAGATAAGAAAACTTTCTACCTCCAGCAATGAATCAATTAAAAAAATAAATGAAATCCTTAAAAATATACAAAAATATGTTAACGATATAAGTTCCGATATAAACAAAACTAATATAGTTTTCCAAGATCAAGCAACTGCTCTTGAAGAAATTTTAGCAACTGTAGAGGAAATCTCTGCAACTGCTCAAGTTCTGTTTGAAATGACCAGCAAAAGATAAATGAGGCTGCAAAGCAGCCTCATTTAATTTGAACCTTCATAACCGCTTTCTTGTCTTTATAAACAGCTACGACTTCTCCTTTAATGCCCCTTTTCCCCTTAACTGTCAATACTCCGTTTTTTATTATTCCTATTTTACCATTAATCAAATATTTTATTTTATTGTTGTCAATTATATGGCTATTACCATATATATCATATCCAACGATGTTTAATCTATAACTTTTTCCATTAGATATAGTTAAATTGTCTTTGTCAAATTTAATTTTTGTTAAAGGAACTTCTTTATCTACAACCTCAACCGGAATATTTAAAACAGTTGAACCTACTTTTATGGTTAATGTCGTTAACCCAACGTTTCTTGCTTCAAAGCTCCAGTTTTTAAAGGATACGACATTAGGATCTTGGTTAGCAATTGAAATTTCTACATCTTTTAAGTTCGTTAAATTAAATATATTATTATAGCTTCCAAACGTAATATAACCCAAAATTTCTATATTTTGTTTGTTTCCCTTAGGTAAAACTATTTTATTTATCGGCTGGCCCTTCTTATCTTTTATTCCGAGATATTCAATTACTGGAACGCTTTTTATAGTTATACTATCGTTTATATATAACCTTGCAAAGCCTAAATATCCGCCATCTTCTAACTTAGCATATCTTTTACCCGATCCGTTTCCAGCTATTAAAAAGTCTACCCCATTTTCATTCCATTTTTTGAATATATGTTGATGACCGAAAATTACAAGAATATTTTTATCCTTATTTTTACTTTTATAATCAAAGATTATATCCTTTAAAAGTTTGTTATCCCTTTCAGGCATATTATAACCTTTGTTAATAAAATCCCTAGTCGGAACATGAGTAAGAATTATTATATTTTTTTTATTTGATATACTTAAGGCTCTCTTTAAAAATTCATATTGGGTTGGATCAGTGTTATATATTGAAGACATCTTTGAAGAATTTAATGTAATTATATTGGTATTCCCGTAGGAATAAAACTGAGTAGAGTCTCCAAAATTTATTAAAAGCTCGTTAGAGTTATTTAACGAATCGTGGTTCCCGGCTGTTATTATAAATGGCTTTGTTACCTTAGATAAAACTTCCTTTATTCCATCCCATTCTTCCTTTGTATCACCATCGACAATATCTCCTGCATGTAAAATAAGGTCCGGATTATCCTTACTTGAAGTTTCTATAAGCTCGTCTAAATAATACTTAGTATGTGTGTCAGCAAAGACATCAATAACTATATCCTTTTTGCTAATAACATTCATATCTTCAACCCAAAACTTTGAAACTACAACATCCGAAACATTGCCCTTTTGATCCCTTGCATAGATTGTAAGGGTATGTTCTCCATTTGACAATGGATTTTTAGGTAAGGCGAATCCATAGCCTGAAGTCTTATCGTAAAATACATTTTGCTGGATTGAATCAATAAAAAGGAATATATCATTTTGATTTACTCCCGTTTTATCGTCTAAAATATTAAATCCTATCCTCGGCATGTTAGTTCTAACCTTTGAAGAATTTAAAGGATATAAATTTGTAATTTTAGGGCCTTCTTTATCTTCTTCTAAAACAATATTAAAATTTCCTTCAAAACTAGTCTCGTTTCCCGCCTTATCTTTTAACTGAACATTTAAAATATGATTACCTTCAGCTAGCCCAATAAAATCAACATATATTTCCTTATGAATTTCATCATAAACTCCTTTATAGGCTTTTCCATCTATTTTAATATTTATTGAATTAGGATCAATTCCTGAAATATCATCGTTAACCCTTAATGTTAGTCTTCCATTAGTTGTATACATAGTTTTGGGCTTAAACTCTAGAACCTTTGGTGGAGTATAATCATTACCTTCATTATAAATAAACTTTAAATCATCTAAATAAATTGTAGATAATCCTTTCAATGATTTATCATCTTCTACAAATGATAAATTCATAAAGGTTAATGGAATAGATACATCTGGAATATCAGCTGTTAAAAATGTCCATTTTCCATTTTGAAGCTTTGTATTAAATGGAATTTTATAAACATTATCATTATTATCAACTAAATTTACATAAACTTTTGCATTTGTTCCCTCGCTATATGCCCAAACTGATATTTTTTTAGGTTTTACATGGGAAACATAAAGGTTAATTAAATCATTATTTTTTTCATCGTAAAATGTAGGATAAAGGTTGCTTGTTAAACTCTCCCTTCTATCCCATTCATTTAAGTCATAAGAAATCTTAAGGGCATACCTTCCATTTTTAACTTTTTGATCTGTAGTTTCTGCCTTTGAACTTAAAAGACCTTCAACAAAATATCTTGAACTTTCATTATGTTCAAAATCATCTATTATCATTTCATCAACGTCCACATATATGAGTGCCTTTGAAGCTTTATCCCCTATTTTTGCCACAACTTCTCCCTTCCCTTTTTGAAGGGCAGTAAAATTCCCTAACTTATCGATTTTACCTATGTTATTATTCACACTCCAGGATATTAATGATTCTGAAACAATAACATTTTTGCCATTTAATTTAGCTTCTACGCCAAATTTATTTTTTTGATTTATACTCATCCATAGATTGTTTTGAGATATTTTTAGTTCACTTATCTTATCAACCACATTAATATTTAAAATTGCCCTTTTCCCTTGGTATTCAGCAATTATTTTCCCTGTAATTGCTTTATTCCCTGCAATAAATATTCCATTAACTATTTTCCCTAAATCCTTATCAATTGTCCATTTTATATCAGCTTCCTTTAAATCAACCCTGTTATAATTAGTATCATATCCTAAAAGCTTTAAGGGATATTGAGAATTTTTATAAATATAAACATCATTTTCAGGGAAATATATATTATTTAACACATAACTCGGCCCAGAATTATCAACAAATAAAATTCCATTTGTTATGTTTCTTTCTCTACCATCCGATAACCTACTAACTACCTTTGAACTATCCTCCCATGGAAATTTAATGTTCATTTGTGTAGAGCCACCGCCATCTAAAACAACAGCATTTACAGCGCCTAAGTTTTTCATATATACTCCAAGTTCCTGATAAGTAGCTCCATCGCTTATATACCCATCTTTATTACCATAATCAACAATTACTGCAATTATCTTATTGTCATTAGTAATTCCTATAGCTGTTCTTGCTCTTTTTGAATTAACATGGGTAGGATTTGCTCCATTGTTTATTATCTCTTGAGAAGTTAATGCCTTACCATCCTTTACTATAAAAGCATACGTTCCTATCACATCTTTAATTGGTTTATCAAATTCCACTTTTATTTTAACTTTATCCCCAACCTTTAAATTATCCTTAACCCAATTAAACTTTTTGCCGTTGCTTGCAAGGACTATGCTGTCCTTTGGAATAATAATATCCTTCTTATTTACTCCTAAGTCTACTACAACTCCTTCATATTCTTTTCCAAGCTCAATTTGTGAAATCCCCTTTATAACAGTTAAAGCTCCGTTTTTATAGTAATCCTTAAAATCTACTTTTCTTTCATCGTTTAAAAGATTGTTTAATAAAATAATGGACTCTTTAAACTTTTCCCTATTAACGTTATCTATACTAATGCTTGCATTTGATTCTAATATTGTTAAGCTTGCCTGCATGTGAATATAATCTATAAATGGTATTCCTTCTTTTGTTAGCCCAAATACAGGATAGATGTTTTCTTCGCTTCTTGAAGAAAATCCAGTTAAAATGAATCCATCCCTTACCTGAGGGCCAGTGCTAAACCCCGAGGTCATCTCGAACATATCGGCATTAATACCTGCAACTACTTTTTTCCCCTTTATCTGCTCTCTTTCTATTTGATTAGTTAATGTGTCTGATTTTTTTACTTTATCTTCAGCTTTTGAAAAAACAAGTTCTATATTTTTATTGTTTAAGTCAGCATTTAAAATATATAAATTTTTTCTATCAGAATTTTGGATATATTTTCTTGTATATGTTATTCCCTTTGCTATCTCTGTTTTGTAAATTTCTGTTTCTGAATTTTTTGTTTTCGAGTAGGCAACATTAGATAAAAGAATTAATGTTGACAAAGCAATGCTTAAAATCCTTGAAGCCTTCTTCATATAATCACCCCAACACCTTTTAAAAATTAGACGCAATTATTAGTTTATTGTTCATTTTTCTATATTATACCACTAAATTTTTAAATCGTTAAATTTTTGATAATTTTCGACATAAATAGCTAATTAATATTTATTATTAATGAAAAATATATTATAATTTTTATATATAAACACTAAGAGGTGATCGCTTTGTTAGATGTAATTAAAAAAGCAGAAGAAACCCATAGTTTAAATAAAGATGAATTAGTTTTACTTTTAAAAGAGGATAAATTCGATAAAGAAATTTTTGAGGCTGCAGACAGAGTAAGAAAAAAATATGTTGGAGATGAAGTCCATTTAAGAGGTCTTATAGAATTTTCCAATATTTGTAAACAAAATTGTCTATACTGTGGATTAAGGAGAGATAATAAAAACGTAGAAAGATATAGGCTATCGGAAGAACAAATCATAAATTTTGCTAAAAATGCAAGAAATTTAGGATATAGGACAGTAGTTTTGCAATCCGGTGAAGATGATTATTTCAACGTCGATAGAATGACAAGAATATTAAGGGCAATAAAAGAACTTGATCTTGCAATTACCCTAAGTATAGGCGAAAAAAGTTATGAAGAATATAAGGCATATAAAGAAGCAGGGGCAAATAGGTATCTTCTTAGAATTGAAACTACTGATAAGGGACTTTACGAAAAGCTTGACCCTAATATGAGCCATGAAAATAGAAAAAGATGCCTTATGGATTTAAAAAAATTAGGCTATGAAGTTGGAACAGGATGCCTTGTGGGACTTCCTGGGCAAACATTAGAATCCCTTGCTGATGATATTTTGTTTTTTAAAGAAATAGATGCAGATATGATAGGTGTAGGGCCATTTATTCCAAACCCCGATACACCCCTTAAGGATGAAAAAGGGGGAACCTTTGAATTAAGCTTAAAGGTTATGGCTTTAACTAGGCTACTTTTACCCGATATAAATATTCCTGCAACTACAGCCATGGAAACTTTAAATAAAAACGGAAGATTAATAGCTCTTCAAAGCGGTGCTAATGTTGTAATGCCAAACGTTACGGAAGGAGAATATAGAAAACTTTATGCCCTTTACCCCGGTAAAATCTGTGTTAACGATACACCAGCCCACTGCTTTGGATGTATCTCAGGAAAAATCAATAGCATTGGAAGGCCGATATCCAAAGATTATGGATATAGAAAAAAGATTTTTGAAAAGGCTTAAAATTTCATATAATAAATATAAAGTAATTTTGAGGGGGCCTTTATATGACCCGGGCATATCAGGTTTTTATAGATTTTTTATTGATATTTGTTTTAATTTTAATTAACGGTTTTTTTGCTGCTTCTGAAATAGCAATTATTTCAGTTAATAGAAATAAGATTTCCATGCAGGCACAAGAAGGGGATAAAAAAGCCCTATTGATACAAAGACTTTTTAAAGAACCAAGTAAATTCCTTGCAACAATTCAGGTTGGTATAACATTAACAGGATTTCTCGCCAGTGCATCAGCAGCAGTCAGTATATCAACCTACTTTTCTCAATACTTAAAAAGATTAAATATCCCCTTTAGCGACCAAATTTCGCTATTACTTGTTACACTATTTATTTCATATATAACCCTTGTTTTAGGAGAACTTTTGCCAAAAAGACTTGCTCTTCAAAATCCTGAAAGAATTGCCTTTAGCATAATAGGAACAATAGTATTTATATCGAAGATAACAGCTCCATTTGTAAAGATATTAACATTATCAACAAACTTTTTTGCAAAGCTTTTTGGTGTTGGTGCAACCTATGAAGAGGAAAAGGTTACAGAGGATGAAATTAGAATGATGATTGACGTTGGAGAGGAAAATGGAGTTTTAAACGAGACTGAAAAAGAAATGATAGACGGTATATTTGAATTTGATGATACCTTAGCAAAGGAAGTTATGACTCCAAGAACAGCAGTTTTTGCAATAGATATTAACTCCCCATTGGAAGAAATAATCCATCAAATTATTGAAGAGCAGTATTCAAGAATTCCTGTTTATGATGGTGATATAGATAACATAGTCGGAATTCTTTATATGAAGGATTTATTTGTTGAAATGGCCTCAAAAAAATTAGATGAAATTTCAATTAAAGATCTTCTCCGCCCTGCATATTTTGTTCCAGACACTAAAAAGATAGATAGGCTCTTTAGAGAGCTTCAAGCCAGCAAAAACCATATGGCAATACTTATAGATGAATATGGAGGAGTTTCAGGTATAATTACTATTGAAGATTTGATTGAAGAAATTGTGGGAAATATTGCAGATGAATACGATGAAGATGTTAAGGATTTTCAAAAACTTGACAGCAATGTTTATATAGTCGATGGACTCGTTAGCATAGATGAAGTAAATGAAAAATTAAATCTTAAACTGCCAACTGAACATCACGATACAATTGGCGGTTTTGTTCTTAACCTTATTGGGAATATCCCTGAAACTGGTGAGAGCGTCCAATTTGAAAACATAACCTTCACTGTTGAAAAGATTGATGAAAAAAGAATTGAACAAATAAAAATTCACATAAATTAAGGTGCCGAATGGCACCTTAATTATTTCAACTTTTCTCTAAGTTTTTCGAGCATATCAACTGTCATTGAAGCAAGGTCATATTTGGGATTCCATCCCCATTCTTCCCTTGCAGCACTATCATCTAATGAGTCTGGCCATGATTCTGCAATTGATTGTCTAACTGGATCCACATTGTAATCCATTTCAAATTCAGGAATATGCTTTTTAATTTCAGCTGCAATATGTTCCGGAGCAAAGCTCATTGCTGTTATGTTGAAGGCATTTCTGTGCTTTAGTTTTGATGGGTCAGCTTCCATAAGCTGAACTATAGCCTCAAGGGCATCTGGCATATACATCATGTCCATATATGTTCCTTCTTTTATGTAGCATGTATATTTCTTATTCTTAATCGCTTCATAATATATATGAACTGCGTAATCTGTAGTTCCTCCACCTGGTAGGGTTTCGTAGGATATAAGTCCTGGATATCTTACCCCTCTTGTATCAACGCCATATTTTAAGAAATAATAGTCACAAAGGAGCTCTCCAGCAACCTTAGTTACACCATACATAGTAGTTGGTCTTTGAATTGTATCCTGTGGTGTTTTTTCCTTAGGAGTGTTTGGACCAAAGGCTGCAATTGAGCTTGGAGTAAATACTGCAAGCTTCATTTCCCTTGCGATTTCAAGAACATTATATAATCCGTTCATATTTACATTCCAAGCAAGGTCTGGCTTTGCTTCTCCTACTGCTGAAAGAATAGCTGCAAGATGGATTATAGTGTCAGGAGAGTATTTTTTAACTACTTCTGCAAGTTTTGTTGCATCAGTAACATCTACTACTTCAAATGGACCTGATTGTAATACTTTTTCTGGACCATTTGGATTCTTATCTGTCGCAATAACGTTACTATCCCCGTATAGTTTTCTAAGATACATAGTAAGTTCTGAACCAATCTGGCCTAAAGCTCCTGTTACAAGTATTTTCTTCATAAAAAATACCTCCAATAGTAATTTATTTTACACTTAAAATTATAGCATTATTATATTATTATTGCCATAATAATTTTTAATAAATTGCAACTTTTTATTCATTTTGATAAAAAAAACAAAAATTAATATCAAAATAGGGTTTGAGAATTTTTCTCAAACCCTTTAAGTTTAAATTTACTTTTCTATTTTTATTGCTTCCTCTTCACATACTTCATCTAACTTATCATCCCATAGATATTTCTTAGTTTCACTTACAATTACTCCACTCAGTGCAAGAAGTGCAATAAGGTTTGGAACTGCCATAAGTCCATTCATAAGATCAGCTAAATCCCATACAAAAGATAATGACCACACCGATCCAATATATACAAATATTACCCAAAGTATTCTATATGGCAATATTGCCTTTTTGCCAAATAAATATTCAATAGCCTTTTCACCATAATATGACCATCCAAGAATAGTTGAAAATACAAAGGTTAGCAAACCTACAGTTAATACAATTGGACCTATAGTTGGAATCTGTGAGAAGGCAGCCTTTGTAAGTGCAGCACCCTTTAAGCCCTGCTGCCACAATCCTGAGTTAACAAGAACAAGTCCCGTCATAGCACATACAACTACTGTATCCCAGAAGGTCCCTGTTGCTGAAACAAGAGCTTGTCTTACAGGGTTTCTTGTTTGTGCTGCAGCTGCTACAATAGGTGCACTACCAAGACCTGATTCATTTGAGAAAAGTCCCCTTGCAACTCCATATCTCATGGCAAGCATTATAGTTGAACCTGCAAAACCTCCAACTGCCGCCTGACCTGTAAAGGCAGTTTTGAAGATAAGTTCTATTGTATGTGGAACAGTTTTGTAATTCATTATTAAAATAATGAGGCACCCTAATACATAGAAAAATGCCATAAATGGAACTAATATATCACATACCTTTGCAATGCTCTTTATGCCACCTAATATAACTATAGCTGTTAATATTGCCATTATTATACCTGTTATCCAAACTGGGACCTTAAAAGTTTCATAAACCATGCTTGCAATCGAATTTGCTTGAACAGTATTACCAATACCAAAGGCAGCTATACTTGTAAATATTGCAAACAAAAGACCTAACCATCTTTGTTTCATTCCATATTCAAGAACATACATAGGCCCACCTGCCATAGTTCCGTCCTTTGTTTTTACCCTATATTTTACTGATAATAAAGCCTCAGCATATTTTGTCGCTATACCAAATACATCCGTAAGCCATGTCCATAAAACGGCTCCTGGTCCTCCTAATGCAACAGCAGTTGCAACACCAACTATATTACCCGTTCCAATTGTAGCTGCAAGGGTTGTTGTTAAAGCACTAAACTGACTTACGTCCCCTTCAGCAAATTGGTCTTTAGTTACAGATAATTTTATTGCTTTTCCAATATACTTTTGTATAAAGCGCAACCTAATGGTTAAGAAGATATGTGTTCCAAGCAACAGAATAAGTAGCGGCCATCCCCAGATAAAACTATCAATTTTTGCAACAAGATTAGCAAAAGCTTGCATAAAATCCCCCCACTCTTTTAAATATTTCTATTAAAATATATGTTTTATAATTGAATCTTATTGGTGAACTACCCCCACTTATAGAAGTGGTGGCTTCGTGGTCAAGGTAACTTCTGTTACCAGATTACCCACGCTCAAAGGGCTGTTCCTTCCCCATATATACCAATCACATGGCTAATTTTAGCAAATTCTTGCTTGCATTTATATCTCTATCATGAACTGCACCACACTTTGGACATTTCCATTCTCTCAATGCTAAATTCTTTACATCAGGATTTTTATATCCACATTCACTGCATGTTTGACTTGATGCATAATTTGGTGGTGCTATTATTATTTCTCTGCCATACCATCTTGCTTTATATTCTAACATCCTTCTAAATTCTGCCCATGATACTTCTGTTATTGCTTTGGCTAATTTATGATTTTGTTGCATATTTTTTACCTGTAAATCTTCTAAAACTATCACTTGGTTTTCGTGTATAATTTTAGAAGATAATTTGTGAAGAAAATCTTTTCTTTGATTTGATATCTTTTCGTGTAGTTTTGCAAGTTTTTGTCTTGTCCTTTCATAGTTTTTACTTTGCTTTTGCTTTCTTGATAATGATTTTTGTATAATTTTAATTCTTTTTTCTGTTTTTCTTAACCATTTTGGATTTTCTACCTTTGTTCCATCAGATAAAATAGCAAATTCTTTAATTCCTAAATCTATACCTACTTTTTTATCTATTTTAGGTAATTCTTTAATTTCTTCTTCTACAAGTATAGAAGCATAATATTTGCCTGTTGGCGTTTTTGATATAGTTACGGATTTAATTTTTCCTTCAAATTGTCTGTGTTGTTTTATTTTTATTTTTGTCTTTAACTTTGGAACTTTTAGATAACTACCTTCAAGTGTTACTGTTCCATTTTGATTATTTGTAGTATAAGACTGGTAACCTTTCTTTTTCTTGAACTTTGGAAAACCTATTTTCTTATCTCTAAAAAAGTTTTTATATGCCTTCTCTAAATTAAGCTGTGCATTAGCAAGGGCAAGGCTATCTACTTCCTTTAGAAACGGATATTCTTTTTTATATTGTGCAGGTGTATTGTTTAGCATTTCTCCTGTTTTTTTATAGTATTCTATTTTGTCATGTAGCATTTTGTTGTATATAAATCTTACACAACCAAATACTTTAGCAAAATATTCTTCTTGTTCTTTTGTTGGATATATCCTGTATTTATAAGCCTTTAGCAAAATTACACCTCCTTCCTGTAATACTGATTATATCATAAAAAAGAATTTATCAATCAACATTCATCACCCACTTATAGAAGTGGGCGACTTCTGTTACTCTTTAGTTAAATCAAGCATTCCAATTCTACCAAACTTGCTTTCCTTTGGAATATATGTCGCAGCGTAAAATGGTTTTTTATCCGGTGTCATTATTATAGTTAGAGGCCAACCTCCTCCTCCCGTCATCATTTGGCATACCGTCATATAAATTGCATCAATATCAGGCCTTTCTTCCCTATCAACTTTTATACTGACAAATGTTTCATTCATAAGTTTTGCCACTTCTTGGTCTTCAAAACTTTCATGGGCCATAACATGGCACCAATGGCAGGTTGCATATCCAATACTCAAAAATATAGGTTTATCTTCAGATTTAGCCTTTTTAAATGCCTCCTCTCCCCAAGGATACCAATCAACAGGATTGTAGGCATGTTGCAAGAGATAAGGAGATTTTTCTTTTATTAACCTGTTATGAACACCAATTTTACCCTTCATTTTTTCACCCTCTTGAAATTTTTATATTATTAAGCTTATCAATTTTAGTTTGTCAAGACAAAAGTTTTTAATTCTGTTGCACAATAATTTTTTATCCAATAAGAGCTGAACATACAAAATATCTCATAAAGAATCTGTTAGGATTTTTGTCGACTAATTTAACATTTTAATCCTACCATTCATATAATATTATTGTGAGTATGTTGAAAGGAAAAGAATATGTATTATCCTTATTTTTGCCCTTACTTAATGAATCAAACAAGAAACACTAAGGAAACTATGTTTACCCCCTTCATTTCTTATCCATGCCCTTACTTTGTTAATATGCCTTTTTATAGCGATGATTTTACCTATGATGATTCATACTATATGCGCTCTAAGTTAAGACCAGATTATTCAGGGCAATATCAAAATGAAGGTTTAATTAAACTTAAGGATTATGGCTCAAAACCATTTGTAGTTGACATTGAAAAGGCTACAAAGCAAAATAATAATTTCCGTTTAGCTCTATGGACAGGAAATCATCTTCAGCTTACTTTGATGAGTATTAATCCTGGTGAGGAAATAGGATTGGAAATTCATCCAGATATTGATCAGTTCTTAAGAATTGAAGAAGGTCAAGGAGTTGTCATGATGGGGGATAGAAAAGACAGGTTAGATTTTAAAGCAAATATTTACGATAACTATGCAATCTTGATACCCGCAGGCAAGTGGCATAATTTAATAAACACAGGTAATAAACCGCTTAAACTTTATTCTATTTATGCTCCACCTGAGCATCCAAAGGGCACAATTCATAAAACAAAAGAAGATGCAGAAGCTGCTGAAAAGGAATACAAGTAAGATTACAAATATTATTAAAATTAAACCTCTCACTTGCAAGTTGTTTGCCAGTGAGAGGTTAGCATTTTTACTTAAACTTTACAGCAGTCCCATAAACGATAACTTCTGCAGCCCCTTGCATTATATTACTGGTGGCATATCTAACATTAATTATAGCATCTGCTCCTAACTTTTCAGCTTCCTCCACCATTCTTTTGGTCGCGATAGCCCTTGCTTCGTTCATCATCTCAGTATAGGATACTATCTCACCGCCAACCAAAGTTTTAAGTGCGCTTAAAATATCCTTCCCTATATGCTTAGAATGGACAACTGAGCCCTTAACAATAGACAAAGTCTCAAGCTCTTTACCCGTAATAAAATCAGTATTTACTAATATCATCTTCCTTCCCCTCCTTTATTTCCTTAATTCTTTCAAAGGCAACATAGACAAATGAGCCTATAATAAATAAAGCTATAAAAACGATTAAATAGGCAAAAAATCTTGGGACCGAAGTTGAAAATATAGCTGAAATAATCCCTATAAAATACGAGCCCATTATTATAGTTCCAATAAATGCAATTAATAAAACAGTTAAAATACCTTTTTTCATAGTTCACCACCTAAAATTTATTAATATATTTTTTTACTAATTCTAACCCTTGTTTATAATATTCCGGTGCCTTAAAATACGTCCAGCAGCAAATTCCAAAGCCTAATCTCAAAAGATAATAATCAAGCCTTTCAAAAAAACCATCATCAATACTAATATATTTTTTATACCCCTCAAAAAATGATTTTTCGATATCTTTATTCTCCAAAAAATACCTAAAATACAACCTGGCAATATCCATTTCTATATTTCCCGGGAAACTTTGTTCAAAATCGACAATTCCATTTACTTTGTATTCACCATTTTGACAGATAATTAATATATTTCGCCCATCAAAGTCATTGTGACAAAGCCTTGATTCTTTAATATTCTCTATTAAATTAAAATTCCTTTTTATTTTCTCTGCAGCTTCAATTAAAATTACCTTATCATCTATATTTTGTTGCATCAATTCACATAATTGAAATTCGAAACTTTTCACAAAATATGTATAATAATCCTTTATATTGTGGACACTTTCTCCCTTATCATCCCAGTCACCAAAAAAATTAAAGGTTTTAATAGAATGAATTTTGCCTAATTCCTGACCTATTTCCAAAAATATCTTTTTTAATTGTTCCAAAGTCAAAGTATTAAGTAAATTATCTAATGCTTCCCCTTCAATATATTCATATATCATCCATTCATTACCATCATCTAAGACCCCATGCTTAAAATATTTAGGGCATTTTAAAGTAGAATTTTTTAATAGACTAAGGGAGGCTATCTCTCTTGGCATTCTATTTTTTATACCAAATATCTTAAAAACAATCTTTTGACCGTTATTGAGTCTAATGTAAAAAACATAATGCCTATTTAATTCATAATGTCCTATTGATCTTATCTCTTTAACATCCATTGAAAATAATTTTTTAATTATACCTCTTATATAGTTCTCATCGTAGGTCATAGTGATTCCCCCAAAAAGGACTTTTAAATATTTTAACACAAAAATAATTGGTATAAACAGCTTTATTTTTCACAATATAAAGTTAAGGAGGTGGAAAAATGAAGGTAGCTATTATGGGGGCTGGTATCTCTGGACTATCTTGTGCAATTACACTTGAAAGATATGGGATAATGCCAACAATTTTCGAAAAAAGAAATAGAGTAGGGGATAGATTTATTAATGCAGAAGCTATGTTTGAAATATTAAATAGGCCCATAAAGGATTGCATTCCCTATATAAAAGAAAAATTCAGTATAGATTTACAACCTATAAAAGAAGTAAATAAATTAACTATCCATTCGAAAAATGAAAAAAGCAATATAATTGGTAAGATAGGCTATACCAATATAAGGGGTAGGCATGAAAACTCCTTTGAAAATCAGCTTAAAAAACAAGTTAAAAGTAATATTATTTTTAACTCTAAATATGAATATGAAGAACTTTGTAAGGAATTTGATTATATAGTAATAGCGACAGGTGGAGGAGAATATGCTACACATTTAGGTAATTACAGATGTGACCTTACATGCACTATAAGGGGAGCTACGGTTGTTGGAAATTTTATTACTGACAACCCTCATGTATGGTTTAATTATAATATAATCCCTAAAGGATATGCATGGCTAATACCTTTTTCTGATAAAGAAGCAAACTTAGTTATAGCTTATCCTGATTACCCTAACAATATTAAATTAGATATAAACGATATGTGGGAAGCCTTCTATAACTTGGCATGCAGCGAATTAAAACAAAGCTTAAAAATAACCGATAGGTTTGAAATAGCACGATACATGATGGGGATATGCATAAGGCCTAAAATAGATAATACTTACTTTATAGGAAATTGTTTTGGAACAATAAGCCCCGGTCTTGGTTTTGGGCAGTTTGCATCGGTTTTAACCGGCGTGTATTGTGCCTACGATATCTTAGGAAGGGCAAAATATGAAATTCTAACAAAGCCTTTATTTAAAAACTATTACAATTCCCTAATTCTTAGAAGGTTCTTAGAAGGTTTAGATGATTATGAAATTGATAAGTTAGTAAGGAATCTAAATAATAAGTTAATTAATAAATTCGTTAGTAAAATATGCGGTAATAACATGAGGATAGATATACTAAAATTGTCGACCCCCTACATGAAGCTGATAAACCGTATCAAAGAATCTAAAAAGTGATAAAACAAATTTAAAACCACCCAATGGTGATTTTATGCAATCTCCTTTTCTTTTTCTATTAGTTCAATTATCTCATGGATTTGTTCCCAGTTAAACACTCTATAAATACCTTCTTTTAATGGTTTTCTATTATAGGGACAATCGATAAGTAAAACCTTAAAGCCTTCCTTTGCAAGTTGGACTGCATTCTCATACCTGTCTTCAATGAAAATGTCACATCTTAACTCTTTTGCTTTCTGAATTTTGTTATGGGTTCCTAGTAAATAAACTTCGCCCTTTGGGAAATTATACCTTTTAAGCCACTTTTCAGTTATATTCATTAATTTGGGTTCCCTGGCAGAAACATAATAAATATTATGCTTTTGGGAGATGTCCTTTAAAACCTTAGAAGCAAATTCTCTTGGCTTTGCTCTAAAATGTATTAGCTCTGAATACATGTCATAAAATTTATTATATTCTTCCTCAGAAACCCCTAATACTTTATAAATTTCATATTCTTTAACATCGTCTTCTTTTAGATTCTTATTAAAATAATAATTTGCTAAGTCTAACCAATAGAAAGGATCTGTTATTGTTCCATCGATATCTATACATATATTTAATCTTACCATCCTCTCACCTCCTGATTTTATTTTAAAATCTTTTAATAAACAAAGGATTATAAATTTGTTAAAAAATTGTTAAATTATAAAGGCCGCATAATGCGGCCTGAGGGGATGCCCCTTTATTAAGAGGGGAGATTATTCAAAATATCTTTTTAAAAGACCTCTAAATGCTGCACCGTGTCTTGCTTCGTCCTTGCACATTTCATGAACAGTATCATGGATAGCATCAAGGCCAAGTTCCTTTGCCCTCTTTGCAAGTTTTAGCTTGCCTTCACATGCTCCGTATTCAGCTTCAACCCTCATTTGAAGGTTCTTCTTTGTGCTATCTGTTACAACTTCCCCTAAAAGCTCAGCAAACTTTGCAGCATGTTCTGCTTCTTCAAATGCAATTCTTTTATATGCTTCTGCAACTTCAGGATATCCTTCTCTATCTGCCTGACGGCTCATTGCAAGATACATACCAACTTCTGTGCATTCTCCCATAAAGTTTGCCTTTAAACCTTCGATTATTTCTGGATCAACTCCCTTTGCAACTCCAATTCTATGTTCATCAGCCCAAACGAGCTCTCCGTTTTCCTTTGTTATGAATTTTTCCTTTGGCGCACCACATTGTGGACATTTTTCTGGTGCTTCACTTCCTTCATGAACATAACCACAAATTGTGCAAACAAACTTTTTCATCTTCCCATCCTCCCCATAAGAAAATATTTTAAATTTATTATTTACATTTTATATATTATCATAATTTTTTATTTCTGACAATAGTTTTTTGTAGAAAATTATTTTCCTTTAGGAAATTATTACAAGTCTAAATTATCCTTTATCTTTTTAACAGAGTTTTTTATAACCTTTCCTATATAACTTACATGAAAACCTAAATCATCTGCTATCTCTTGCATTGTTTTACCTTCTAAAAAATACTTTTTTATTATCTCCTCCTGCCTTGATGTAAGGTGCCTAAATGCTTCATATATTCTTCGTATATCCTGTTCTTTAGTTATTTCCTCTAAAATCTTATGTTCAAACTCTTCATCCTTTATTATATCCTCTATTTTTCTATTGGAATCATAATAAAGTTCTTGATTTAATGAAATGTATCCAAATTTTTTCTGGGCTTGTCTATAAAAACTTCTTATTTCATTTTTTATGTAGGTATAGGCTAAAGTAGAAAACTCTATATCTTTTGAAATATCGTAATCTAAAAAAGCCTTATAAAGTCCTATGCTTGCAACCTGAAAAAGATCAGCATACTCTAACTTACTTTGCCACTTTTTACACAAATTATGTATCAAGTTTTTGTATCTTGAGAAAATTTCATCAAAGGTTACAACTATGTATTCCTCGTTTATTTTAACAAGCTTTTCCTTAACCATCCTTCACCTCGTATGTTCTATAGTTCTTTATAAATAATTTTATCATCTAATTATCATAAGTAAACTTGTAAATTTGCAAAAAGTAAAAAATCCGGATTAGGTTTTTATCCGGATTTTAGGTTGTAGACAAACTTCCTTTAGTGTTTAGATGATGAAGTTTTTATGAATTTAAAAATTTATATACTGCATTAAAAACATCATGCTTTTCACATTCAATTGTTATGTTATGCCCGCACTTTTTTAAGATACACTTTTGTTTCACAGAAGATGTAGCTGCGTTATAAAGATAATCAACGCTTGCAATATCCACAGTGCTATCCTTTTCGGACTGAACAATAAATAAAGGTGATTTTACTTTTTTTAAGTTCTTTTTTACCAAGCGATTTAATTTATTAAATTCATGAATTGACTTTACTGGAATTTTATCATACCCTAGAAGGTATTTCTTTTCTTCTTCTGGTCTTTCCTCTGGTGGCCATTTTGCATATCTCATAAAATACTTTATTAAAAAGGCAAAGTTCCCTGTTTTGTTTTTTAAGATTAACGGAGGTGATAGAGCTACTACCTTATCTATATCATAATTTTCAGCAATATATAACGCTAATAGTGAACCCATAGAATGGCCTATAACATAAATCTTAGAACAGCTTTCCTTTAAAAAATTTAGTCCCCCTTCAACAGATTTTATCCAATCCTTAAATGTAGATCTTTCCATTTCATCAATTGAAGTCCCATGCCCATGCAATCTAACACCATAAACAGTATATCCCTTTTCATTTAAAAAGTGTCCTAATTCCCTAAGTTCAGCAGGCGTTGAAGTAAATCCATGAATTAAAAGGCACCCTTCTTCTCTGCCCTTTAAAAAATATTCTCTTTTCAGATCTTCTTGATTTAACTGTAAATCTTTCATTCAATCCCCCCTCAGCCTATCTTAATTACAATTATAGAGCAATTTTCTGAAAATTTCCAATTCACTTATTTACTATTTAAACAAAATATCTTAAAATATAATAGAAAGCCTTTTCTATTTTCTTTTTTCTTAAAAATTTTCAAATGTGGGGGGATAACATGAAGGAAAAACTACCTTTTTCGAAACTCGTGGAATATTCATTAGGGCAATTGGGCTGGTCAATTTTATCAGGAATAATAGGAACATACCTTATCTTCTACTATATTCCTACTGAAAAGTCAGGAATTTCTACTTTGATTCCTCAGGTTACTTTTTTTGGTTTTTTAACTATCATTGGTTTAATTACGATGCTTGGAAGATTTTTTGATGCAATAACCGATCCATGGATTGCAACCTTAAGTGACAGATGTAAATCTAAAGATGGTAGGAGAATCCCTTTTATGAAGTATTCTGCTATTCCCTTTACGCTCACAACAGTTCTTGTATTTTGGGCTCCTTTAAATAGTGAAAGTTATTATAACGCCTTATATTTAACAATACTACTTCTTCTATTCTATCTTTTTATGACGATGTATGTAACACCTTATTTTGCGCTGCTTTCAGAACTTGGACATACACCTGAAGAAAGACTTAATCTTTCTACAGCGATTTCCATTACATGGTTTTTAGGCTTTGCCGTTGCCTCTCAGGCCCCTGTTATATGGAATATATTTTTAAATATGGGCTATAGCAAAAGAAGTGCTATATTAATCACTTTTTCAATACTTTCATTAATTGCTTTAATATTTTTGCTTATCCCCGTATTTACAATAGATGAAAAAAAATATTGTGAAGCAACTCCTTCAGAAATTAAAATGGTAGAATCCATAAAAGCCACTTTTAAAAACAAGGATTTTAAAGTATTTGTTTTTTCCGACTTAGTTTACTGGATAGCAATTACCACATTTCAAAATGCTCTCCTATACTATATAACTATTTTGTTGGACCTTCCTGAAGCTATGTTAGGCATTCTATTGATTTTACTCGGGGTAGGATCCTTTATATTCTATGTTCCGGTTAATTTACTTGCAAAAAAATATGGGAAGAAAAAACTTCTTATCTTTGCCTTTGTTCTTTTTATAGTTACCTACTCATTGGGTTTCTTTTTAGGAAAGCTTCCGATATCCAATACTATTCAAGCATATCTTTTAGTTATTTTTGCCTCAATTCCTATGGCAGTTTTTGGAATATTGCCTAACGCAGTTATTGCAGATATAGCAGAGTTTGATGCTATTCATACAGGTTCTAAAAGAGAGGCAATATTCTTTGGCACTAGGACATTTATGTCAAAGGTTGGTCAGATGCTTTCTATGCTGGTTTTAAGTTCACTTTTACTATACAAAAGAAACGGAAGCAACGAAATCGGTATAAGGTTAACTGCCTTATCAGCCGCACTGTTCTGTTTTTTAGGGCTTATATTGTTTTTAAAATACAATGAACAATATATCCTAATAGGTATTTCAAAGAAGGATAAAAATATAGGTATATAAATAAAAACTTAAACTTAAGTGCCAGGCACTTAAGTTTAAGTTTTTTATATTAGCCTAAAAACATTTTTAAATCATCTTCAACATTTGTTATTCCACCTATTCCAAACTTTTCAACTAAAACTTTAGCAACATTTGGTGAAAGGAAGGCTGGTAGTGTTGGTCCAAGGTGGATATTTTTAACTCCAAGGTAAAGCAATGCAAGAAGAACAGTTACAGCCTTTTGTTCATACCAAGCAATATTGTATGAGATTGGAAGCTCATTAACGTCATTAAGACCAAATACTTCCTTAAGTTTTAGTGCAATAACTGCAAGAGAGTATGAATCGTTGCATTGTCCTGCATCAAGAACTCTTGGGATTCCTCCAATATCTCCAAGATCCAATTTGTTATATCTATACTTTGCACATCCTGCTGTTAATATAACTGTATCCTTTGGAAGGGCCTTTGCAAATTCTGTGTAGTATTCCCTTGACTTCATTCTACCATCACAGCCTGCCATTACAAAGAATCTCTTTATTGCACCGCTTTTTACAGCTTCAACAACTTTATCTGCAAGGGCAAGAACCTGATTATGGGCAAATCCACCAACTATTTCGCCCTTTTCAATCTCAACAGGCGGCTTGCATCTCTTTGCATGTTCTATAATTTCACTAAAGTCCTTTCTTCCATCTGCACCTTCACTTATATGTTTAACTCCTGGGAAGCCTACAACCCCTGTTGTATATACCCTATCCTTATATGAATCCTTTGGTGGGACTAAGCAGTTAGTTGTCATAAGGATTGGTCCATTAAAGCTTTCAAATTCTTTATCCTGTTGCCACCATGCATTTCCATAGTTTCCTACAAAATGAGGATACTTCTTGAATGCTGGATAGTAATGGGCTGGAAGCATTTCACCGTGAGTATAAACATCAACTCCTGTCCCATCTGTTTGCTTTAAAAGCTCTTCAAGATCCTTAAGATCATGGCCACTTATCAAGATAGCTGGATTATTTCTAACTCCAATATTAACCTTTGTTATTTCAGGATTTCCATATGTTGAAGTATTAGCCTTATCTAAAAGGGCCATTGTGTCTACTGCATATTTCCCAGTTTCCATTGCAAGAGCAACAAGCTCATCCGCAGTTAAACTATAATTTAAAGTTGCTGCAAGTGCCCTTTGCATAAATTTGAAAATTTCATTATCCTTAAAGCCTAATTGATATGCGTGATAAGCATAGGCAGCCATTCCCTTAACACCGTAAGTTATAAGCTCTCTTAATGATCTTATATCTTCATTTTCTGTAGAAAGAATTCCTATTTCTAATGCCTTTAAATCAAAGTTATCTTCACTTCCAGTCCAAATAGCTGCATCATGATTAATATCGCTAATATTTATTCCTTTAATTGAAAGAGCATGTTTAATATTATCTCTTACCATAAGTGCGTCCTTAATCTTTTTTACAAAGTAAACTTTATCAAAATTAACATTTGTGATTGTAGCAAACAAACCCTCCATCACAAATTTATCAACATCATCAAATTGAATGCCGTTTTCCTTTGCAACAATGTTAAATAACGAAATGCCCTTTAAAGTATACATAAAAAGATCCTGCATTCTTGCAACATCATCAGTTTTTCCACAGACACCCCTTAAAGAGCAACCTACACCCTTTGCAGCCTCTTGGCATTGAAAACAAAACATACTCATGTTTATTCCTCCTTTTGATTAATTTTACAATTTAAATATACTACTTTATCCCATCCCAATCAGTGATTTTTATCACATAGTTAAATTTAATGAAAAAAATTTTGTTTTAGGTTATAATATAATTAAAATACAATTGAAGGGATGATTGACATGAAGTGGTTATATAAGCTGGAAAATAAATATCATAAATATTCAATAAAAAATTTAATGTTGTATATCGTAACTTTAACCTTCGCAACCTATTTAGTATCTACCTTTAATCCATCTATAATCGATAATTTTATGCTCATTCCAAGTCTTGTTTTAAAAGGACAAGTTTGGCGCCTTATAACCTTCCTCTTTATTCCACCAACCTTTAGCCCCCTTTGGCTTATAATAACCCTCTATTTTTATTACATGATAGGCACTTCCCTCGAAAATTATTGGGGTTCCTTTAAGTTTAACCTTTATTACCTTATCGGAACTTTAGCAACAATAGCAGCCATGTTTATAACCGGAGGATATGGAACATCCTTTTATCTTAATCTATCGTTATTTTTAGCCTTTGCTTATCTTTTCCCTAATATGGAAATACTTTTATTTTTCATCCTTCCAATAAAGGTAAAATATATCGGATATGTTTATTGGATATCCCTCGCATACGCTGTTTTATTTAGTCCTTTCCCTTCAAAAATTACAGCTCTTTTCTCCGTCCTTAACTTTTTAATATTCTTTGGAGATGAAATATTTACAAGGACAAAAGCAAGAAGATACTCATACTTAAGAAGAAAAGAATTTAAAAGCAAACTTCCAAAGTCAAAAAATTATCATCACAAATGCACCGTCTGCGGTATAACCGATGCAGATGAGCCTACTATGGAATTTAGATATTGTTCAAAATGTGCTGGAAAACATGCATATTGCTCAGAGCACCTTTATAATCACGAACACATTACAGAAGAAGAGGAATTAAAATCAAAAATTATAGAATTTAAACCAAAGAAGAAAGAATAAGTAGAGGAGGAAATATTAATGGATACTCACTGTTTAACAATACTAAAAAGTGAAGTTAAACCTGCCCTTGGCTGCACTGAGCCCGTAGCTGTAGCCCTATGTTGTGGGAGGGCAAAGGATGAACTTAATGATATCCCTGATAAAGTTGAAGTTTTTGTCAGTAAAAATGTTTTAAAAAACGGAATGGGGGTTTATGTTCCAAACACTGATATGGTAGGTCTTGATATTGCAGCTGCTGTAGGAAGTTTAATAGGAAACTCCCACAAAGGGCTTAATATACTTGAAGATGTAGATGATAAATTGCTTTTAGAGGCAAAAAATTTTTTAAAAAATGATAAGATTAAAATCTTTCTCAAGGAAACTAAGGACAAGCTATATATTGAATCTATTCTGTATAAAGGGGATTCCTATGTTAAAGTTATCATCAAGGATAAGCATGATAGGATAATATATGTTGAAAGAAATGGAAATGTGATTGTAAAGGATGAAATAGAAGAAATCGCCGTATCCTCTAAAAGCCACAGGCTATCAATAAAAGAAATATATGAATTTGCCACATCAGTAAATTTTGAAGAAATAGCATTCTTACTAGAAGGCGTTGAAATGAATAAAAAAATTGCACAGGAAGGTTTAGACAAAAATTATGGCCTTAATGTCGGTAAAAACATTATTCAAAATATCAAAAAAGGAATTTTGTCCGATGACATTCACAATTTTGCTATGGCCCTAACAGCAGCCGGAGCAGACGCCAGGATGTCCGGAGCAACCTTGCCTGTTATGAGCAGTGCAGGAAGTGGTAATCAGGGGTTAACTGCAATATTGCCGGTGGTTGCAGTTTCTGAAAAATTAAACTGTAGCAAAGAAAAGCTTGCTAGAGCTATTGCAATAAGGCATTTAATAACCTACCATATAAAAACCCATTTAGGAAGACTTTCACCTGTTTGTGGATGCGGTGTCGCTGCAGGTATTGGTGCAAGCTGTGCAATTACTTATCTCTTAGGTGGAGCATATGATAATATAACTAAAGCAATAAAGAATATGGTTGCTGGTTGCTAACCTTACTGGAATTGTATGCGATGGCGCTAAACCAAGCTGTGCCCTAAAACTTGCAACATCAGCATCTGCTGCAGTTCAGTCAGCACTTCTTGCTGTTTCAGGAATTGAGGTATCAAAACATGACGGAATAATTGAAGATGATGTTGAAAAAACGATAATTAACCTTGCCAAGGTTGGAACATTAGGAATGTCTGTAACAGATGATGTAATACTAAACATAATGATAAATAAATGTTAAGAGGATGCAAAGCATCCTCTTATTTTACGGTCTTTACTATTTCGACTCCATTTCCTGCCATTATCATTAATGCAGCTATATTTAAAAGTTCTGCATAGTGATATCCTAAATCATAAGTTTCTACTGCACTTATTGGCACTATAACCCTTGCTTTTATATTTTTCATGTTAAAATATGCCTTTAAGGTATTGGCAAATTGTTCAACACATATATCTGTGCAGTCACCTACGATTATAAAATTTTTAATCTGAGGATTATTCTTTAGCCAATCTTGAAACTCATCCTCTAAAAAACCATTAGTAGAATTTTTGTTAATTATTTTTAGTTCTGCTACCTCTTTTAATTCATCCACAACCTCGCTTTCCCATGTTCCTCTTACACAATGACTTGGATATGAACTAAACTCAGGGGAATCCTCACTATGGCTGTCAGCAAAAGCAATGGCTTTTATTTCATTTTCTTTGCAAAGCCTTAGTATTCTTTCTGTTTCTGGGATCAAAGCCTTTATTCTTGGACTTGAGAGGTTTCCCTCCTTGCAAAATCCGTTTATCATATCAACTATAACTAAAACTGTTTCTTTTGAATTTAATTCCTTAATATCTAAGTCAGGTCTTTCCTCTAAAAATTTTTTCATTTCCTCTAAAGCATCTAAAGCTTTCTTTTCATCAAGCCCCATACTATTCCTCCTTATCACGTTATTATAACATTTTTACAACCATTATTTACGGCTATTTCTTTTAACTTTGTCATAAAATCATCCGTTGGACTTTTTATTCTTGAAAATTCCTTCCTTACGCCTAAAGGTCTAAACTTTATAAGCTTGTATCTTATTTTGTCATCAATATTTGCTATCATCTTGCTTATACTATAAATATTGTTAACATTATCTAAAACATCTGGAACTACAACTGTTCTCACTTCATATAGTTTTCCTATGCTTCCAAGATAGATTAAATTCCTCAAAACATTTTTATTGCTTTTTCCTGTAAGCATGATATGTTCCTTTTCATCATAGGATTTTACATCAAGCATAACTGCATCAGTTAAATTCAATAAATCATTAAATTCTTCAAACAAAATATATCCGTTAGAATCAATAAAGCAAGTTAGGTTTAAATTCTTTATTTCTTTAAATAATTCCTTCAAAAATTCAGCATAAAGCATACATTCCCCACCGGATACAGTTACCCCTGATAAAAAAAGTTTATATTTATAAACCTCATTTAAAATTTCTTTAACCGACATATATTTAACTTTAGGCGAGCTTAGATTGGGGCATTCTTTTATACACAAATCACACTTTACACAAAGAGCTTCCTTCCATAAAACCTTCCCATCAATAATATTTAAAGCACCCTTTGGACAAACTTCCAGGCAAATTCCACAGTTATTACATAAGTTTATCGTTTCTGGGTTGTGGCAATAAAGACAGTTAAAATTACATCCTTGAAAAAATAAAGAAAATCGGTTCCCAGGTCCATCAACACTACTAAAGGGAATTATTTTATTAACAGGTGCCTTCATATTTTCCTTACCTTTCTTTCAAGAATCCTTTGATTTTTAACTGAACCAAGTCCTAATACAACAGCATCGTTATAAACTTGTTCACCCTTTTCTAGCTTTTCTATGTCTGATTTTTTCACAAGATAACCTGTAATCCTTATAACATCGCTGTCGTTCCCATAAAAGGATATATACCTTAAACCGCTTGCAAAGGAACCCTTTATAATATCTAAGATAAACTCCGGGTTGTTTTTTGCTGTAACATCAAAGCTAAAGACATCCCCTATTCCAGAAGGGAAATATTTATGAAAAGGTGCAGACTGTAAAAGATGCTGTGGAAGCTCTGGCTCCTCACCAATTGGAATTCTGCATCCTGGACTTATTCCTTTATCTGTATCAATGCCAACTTGAGCATGAAGAAGGAAATTTCCGTTAGAAAACTTGCAGAAATTATTTTTATGTTTTTTTACTTCTTCGTCTAACTTTTCTATTATTTTTATACCAAGTTCATTAGCATATTTTCCATGACCAAACCTTTCAAAAGCATTGTTTGAATTTATAAAATAATTAACACACTCTGCAAGACCAAAAATTCCGAACATAGCTGTAAACCTATCCTTGTCTATAAGCCCCTCCTTAACGAGGAAGCTGCTTTGGAAAAAGTTTGACTCTTCAACTAAGAATCTTATTCTTTCATCCATGTAGTTTGCCATCACATCAACTGCATAGGGTAAGATATTATCTAAAAAATCAAATTCATCCTTTGCCTTTTTAGCAAGATAGGCAAGATTAAGTCTAACAAGAGTATAGCTTCCTCCTCCTACTGGCAGCCCATTATAACAGCTGGCTATAGCATAGTTTTCACCCAGATCCTTTATAAACATATCATGATTTGCAAAACTTGGTTTTGCTGTATCTAAGGATGTTAAAACTGCTTCAATTGCAAAATCATCATCGGTTTCATCACTATACTTTAAAGTTATATTGGGAACTGAATTTTGAAGTTCCCTCGTTATTTTTAAAATTATTTCTCCTGCCTTTGTTCTTTTAGGACCTATATTAGCATGACAAAATGAATCAGTAATGGTTCTATCAATATGCTCTAAAAATAGTTTTATAGCTTTATATGCCTCCTTCTCATCTTCAATAAAGGGTTCAAGCAAATAATCTATGTTGCCTATATAAACTGGGAAGCTTGTTATTGAGGGAATATGCTTATATAATATTAAAAGATTATTAGTAGCCTCCCATATATCATTTGGAGGATTAAGTCTTAAAAAATCGCTTCCATTTTTAAAAAATTTTTCAAAGTCAACAACTATATATCTTGGCCTATATGGAGCATTTCCTTCATTAAGATCGCAAATTATTCCTTCTTCCTTTAAATTCTTTACTTCATCGCTTATATTAAGAACATTTAATGAATTTTCTGCAGCCCTTGCAAGAGATATAAGCTTTTGATGATAGGTTTGAGTAAAATCTTTGATTATATTTAAAACATTATCCATAACATCACCCCTGACCTGTTCTTAATTTTATTATAACAAACTATTTTATGCTTTGCAGTAATTTATTGACTTGGAAAAATTTATCTGAGATAATTTTAGTAGAAGGTCTGTCAAATAATTAACCTGAATTGAGGTGGGATTATGCAGCTAAAATTGGCTAAAATAATAAGTATCATTACTACTGTTCCGAGTTTTGCTTTATTTGTAATTTTGTTCATCCATAAAAATACAACAATTTTTAACGATATAAAATGGCTATACTTTTGTATTTTATTTTTGACTTTAATTCCTATATCTTCATACTTTGTTCAAAACTTCATTCCATCCATTAAAGCACAAGGGCGAAGTGGTGAAAGAAAATTAGCTTTTATTTTTGCATTACTCTCTTACATATTAGGAACAATATTAGTTTTTTATTTTAATGCCCCTTATAAAATAAAAATAATCTTCTTATCCTATCTTTTATCAAGCATTATTTTGACATTTATAAATAAAGTAATAAAAATAAAGGCCAGTGGCCACGCCTGCGGAATTGCTGGCCCCTTAACCTTTACCTTTAGCTTTATTGGATATAAAACTATAATATTATCTATTGCCTTACCCTTAACATGGTGGGCAAGGCTAAAGATGAACCGTCATACTTCTAAAGAATTATCCCTTGGAACTTTAGTTGGCATTTTATCAACATTGGCAATCCTAATAATATTAAATGGATAGGTCCCCACCTATCCATTTACTTTTTCTAATATTTTATTTATTATTGGTTCAAATATTTTGGAGATATTATCTTTATTTTCGTAATATAATTCTAAATTATTCATATCTTCATTCATCGGAATTTCTCCAAGAAGTTCAACACCCAAATCCTTTATAAACTTTTCAGTATCTCCTTTAAATAGTTTAATCTTCTTTCCACAATCTGGGCAAACAATATAGCTCATATTTTCAATTACACCTAAAACATTTATATTCATCTTTCTTGCCATGTTTATCGCCTTTGCAACAATCATTGAAACCAAATCCTGCGGAACTGAAACCATTATAAGTCCGGTAATTGGAATAGATTGCATTATCGTTAGGGCAACATCCCCTGTTCCAGGTGGCATATCGATTATAAGATAATCTAAATCACCCCATAGAACCTCATTCCAAAACTGCTGAACTACGCCTGTTATTATGGGCCCCCTCCAAATTACAGGCTGATTTTCATCCTCCATTAAAAAGTTTAGAGACATTGCCTTTATTCCATCATCAGTTTCAACAGGAAAAATAAATTCTTCGTTACCTGTTGCCCTTTTATCTTTAATGCCTAAAAGTCTTGGAATGCTTGGGCCTGTTATATCTGCATCTAAAATGCCAACCTTGTAACCTTTTTCTCTTAACTTTTTTGCAATAAGAACTGAAACAGTAGATTTTCCAACTCCACCTTTACCGCTCATTACAGCAATAACCTTTTTAATGTTGTTGTTTGGGTTAAGCTCAATTGTGCATGTTCCAGCATCTTTACTGCTGCAGGTTGCAGCTGAAGGACATGTATTGCAATTTGACATAATATCACCTCATTTTTAGCATTTGACATTTATATATTAACTCTTTATATTGTTTTTGTCAAATGCCCATATACTTTTCCATTACTTTTTTTATATCATTGCTGCAGCATTTTCCCCTTGGATTGTTTATTTCACAATTACAATTTTTCATTGCACCGGTTTTTATTATCACATCCTTCAAAGTATTGGCACCATCTTCTATAGCCCTTTTTATATCTTCTTCTGTTACCCTGCTGCAATAGCAGATATATTTGGGATTAGCATCCCTTTTAAACCACACTGGGACCTTTACATCTTCCTTTTTATATATTACATCATCTGAATAATACACAACATCACAATCCTCATTAAGGCAAATTGAATAGTTCAAATCCTTAACCAATTTATCTTCCTTCACAAGGTGTTTTACGGTTTTTAAACTTACCCCTTCCCCCTTCATATTGCATTTCGGACATTTTTTTACTAATGCTTCAACTGAAGCCCCCTTAGGACTTCAGCAGGATCTTGAATTGTTAATCATAATATCACCTACCTATAATTTTTAGATAGTTCTATGTAGTGTATTGCAGAATTTTTAAGATATTCTATTTCTTCTTCAGTCAATTCCCTAATAACCTTTGCAGGCGAACCCATGCATAAAACCCTTGGAGGTATTTTTTTGTTTTGGGTTACCAAAGAACCTGCACCTATAATAGTATATTCTCCAATTTCTGCATTGTCTAAAATAATTGAACCCATACCTATAAGTGAATAATCCCCTATTTTGCAACTATGAATAACACAGTTATGTCCTACTGTTACATAGTCACCTATTATGGTTGGACTTTGTCCGGTTGAGGCATGAACAGTAGTATTATCCTGAATATTGGTTCCTTTCCCGATTTTTATGCTATTTACATCTCCCCTTAATACAGCATTAAACCATACATTAGAATCCTCACCAATTTCAACATCTCCAATGATATGAACACCCTCTGCAACAAAAGCAGTTTCATGGATTTTAGGCAAATGATTTTTATATTTATGCTCCATAAATAATCCTCCATATATCAAGTATTCTCTAATTTCTACGATAAAATAATTGTAATAAAAAATCAATATGAATATTTATTTTGTTGAAAACTGTCGAATTAATATGTATAATATAAACATGAAATTCCTTTTGAAAGGAAGATAAAGATTGAAAAAAATAAATTTAGGTGCACTTAAAATAGTATTAGTTTATGTTATATTAAGCATCGCTTGGATTTTTTATTCGGATATTTTTATAGTTAAATACGCAAATCAAAGGGCATTTTACGTTAAAATTTCTATTTTCAAGGGTTTCTTCTTCATATTTATAACAGCTGTTCTCCTTTATGTATTAATAAAAAAAGAAACCGAAAGAAGAATAAAAATATGGAAGTATTTTGCAACATACGATATTATGACGGGAGCCTATAATCGCAATGCCGGCCTTGAGATTCTAGAAAAAATATTTGAAAAACATAAGAAGGAAAATAAAGATCTTTCTATCATCTATGCTGATATCAATAACCTTAAACAAGTAAACGATACATTGGGGCATCATGAGGGTGATAGATTAATTATTAATGTCGTAGATGTTTTAAAAAAGAATATAAGAAATTCAGATTATGTAGTAAGAATAGGTGGAGATGAATTTTTAATAATTCTACCTAATTGCAACAGTCTAAAGGCAGAAAATATAATAATCAGGATAAAGGAAGCATTAAAGGAGCTCAATTTAAAAAATCAAAAAGTTGAGCATAGCGTAAGCTTTGGTGTTGCATCCCTTGAGGATTTTTATAAAACAACCGATGAAATGATCGCCTTTGCAGATATGATGATGTATAAGGATAAAAAAAACTATAAAGAAATCAATCTTCAACCAGCATAAAAAATAGCCGCTTTTGCGGCTATTTTTTAAACCTTTTTTCTTTGGCCAAATTTCTTTTATTTCGTTTATTAAAGCTAAAACTGCCTCTATTGTTGTAACTAAGTCAATTCCTTCCTTTGAAGCAGTAGCTTCTCCATTTGGATTAAATAGTTTATCTACATAGTCTATCTTTTGTTTTGCTGAAGTTGTTATTTGACTAACATTTTGCAGTGATTCATCTATATTCTTTTTATTGTCTTTTAATATGGAATTTGCACTATCAAGTAACTCGTTTAATTTTTTCAAAGTTTTAACAAGATAAAATGTTATAAATATGAGCAAAACAGCAATTAAAGTTAAAAGTAACCCCTGAGGCGTTATCGTTAGTGTCATAAGTTCACCTCTTATTCATTTGGATTTTCTTCCGTAAAGCCTTCCATATTTTCCTGTGAATATGGCGTTTCCTCTATATTAGCTTCTACGTTTACAGGTTCTTCCTTTTTGGTAAACTTTTCTTCAACCTTTTCCTTAACTAGTTTAGTTGTTTCCTTTATCTTCAAAGCAGCCTTCTTTGATGCTTCCTTTACTTCTTCTTTAATTTCTTCCCTTGTTTCCTTTCCTGATTTAGGTGCTGTTAAAATTCCTGAAACTAATCCTACGACGCTTCCTATAGCTGCACCTATAGCTAACCCCTTCTTAAGATTTTCCTTTGCCTTTTTCTTGCCTTTAAAATCAAAGTCGATTATAACCTTTTTGGACATACCCATCCCTCCTTGTTTAGTTAATTATAGCACTTTATGTAGATATTAGCAATAATTCAACAATTAATTTATTGATACAATTATAATATTCATCATAATAAAAAGTGTTACAAAAAAGGCAAGCTATCGCTTGCCTATATTGCATTTAGCGCTGCTATATTTAATAGGTTCCACGGCTTGTTAAAATGAGGTTGGAAGAAAAAGTCTACAAATGCAAGTTCATCAATCGTCATATCATTTTGAATACATACCGATGCTGTATTCATCATTTGAGTTAAATCAACCTTTGATAGTATTTGGCTGCCAAGAATTCTTTTACTTGTTTTTTCATAAACAACCTTTAAAATTGCCTTTTCATGGGTTGGCATAAATTCTGGCCTATAGCTATCCTCAATTAAAACACTTTCTGTTTCAAGTCCATAGTATTTTGCCATGTTTTCTGTAAGTCCTGTTGCAGCTATATTTAAATCATAAATTTTGATTCCTGATGTTCCTTGTGTTCCTAAATATCTTGTTGTTGGCTTAATCAAATTTCTTGCCACAAGAGTTCCCATTCTAACAGCATTGGTTGCAAGAGGAATATATTCATGCTTTTTGATCGGATTGTAAAATACAGCACAGCTATCCCCTGCCGCAAATACATCCTCTTTGCTTGTTCTCATATATTCATCTACTATAATAGCACCATTAGGAAGCATGTTTAATTTTCCTTTAAACAAATCTGTGTTTGGCCTAAACCCAATACATAGGATAACAAGATCAGCATCATACGTTCCCTTATCTGTAACAACCCTTTCTACTCTTCCATTTTCTCCTTCAAATCTAATCACACTTTGAGATAATGCAAGCCTTACTCCATGCTTTTTTAATTCCTCTTCTGCTAAGTCCGTAAATTCTTTGTCTAGATATTTGCTAAGTATTCTGTCTTGGCTGTCAATTAGTGTGACATTTTTTCCATTTGTTTCGAAGGCTTCTGCAAGTTCTACCCCAATATATCCTGCACCAACTACAACTATGTTTTTTGCATCCCTTGATTTTTCTATTATTGTATTTGAGTGATAAAAGTTTTTTGACAGAAGTATATTTTCAAGCTCAATACCCTCTATCTTAGGAACAATAGGCCATGAGCCAGTTGTTATTATTAATTTATCATAGTTATCTTCAAAAGTTTCTCCTGTTTCTAAATTCTTTACTTTCAATGTTTTTTTATCCAAATCCACATCTAAAACTTCATGTTTAATCTTGGTTTCTGCACCAAGCTCCTTTAGTTTTTCCGGCGAACTATAAAAAAGTCCTAATGGGTCTTTAACCACTCCTCCAACATATAAAGCTATGCCGCAGGATAAAAATGATATGTTGTCGTTTCTTTCATAAACAGTAATTTTAGCATCTTTGTATAGTTTTGCAGTATTTACTATTGCAGCTGTTCCTGCATGAGTACATCCTATAACAACTACCTTCATAAAAACTCTCCTTTCTATTCTTTATAATAATATTATATGTTTATAAATAATTATTTTCAATTAATATTTATTTTTTTTATTCAATAATTTTTATCTATTATACTTTAAGCAATAATTATTATTATCTATTTTTTTTAATAAATAATCCATATATAATTTACTTAGAATAATAATTGTTATCATTTACATAGGAGGGAGACTATGAAAAAAATTTTATCTGTTTTACTGTCATTATTTTTTATTTTTTCCTTTACATCTTGTTCTAATAATTCTAATTTAAACAAACCAACGTTTAAAATCGGAGCATTGCCTGATCAAAACGCATCTGAATTAACTAGTGCGATGACAAAAATGGCAGAATATCTAAGTAATAAAACAGGGCTTAAAGTGGAATACGTTCAATCTGTTGACTATGCTGCTTTAGTTACTGCCTTTGAAAGGGGTGAAATACATCTTGCATGGTTTGGAGGGCTAACTGGCGTTCAAGCAAGAAATAAAGTCCCAACAGCTGAAGCAATTGCACAAAGGCCAAGGGATGCTGAGTTTCATTCTGTTTTTATTGTGCAAAAAAATTTACCTGTTAATTCTATAAAGGATTTAAAAGGTTTAACCTTTACATTTGGTAGTGAAAGTTCTACTTCAGGACATTTAATGCCTAGATATTATCTTTTGGAAAATGGAATCTACCCCGAAAAAGATTTTAATGGTAAGCCAAATTATTCAGGTTCCCATGATAAAACATATAAATTAGTAGAATCTGGTGCCTTCCAAGCAGGTGTCCTTAATGAAGCTGTTTGGCAAAAAGCAGTTAAAGATGGAAAAGTAGATTTAAGTAAAGTTAGAGCATTTTACACCACACCAGCATATTTTGATTACAACTGGACAATAAATGGTAATGTTGATGAAATCTTCGGCAATGGAACTAAAGATAAGGTTAAAAATGCTATATTATCAATGGGTGAATCAGAAAAGGAAATCCTTGACTTCTTCCAAACCGATAAATTTATTGAAACAAAAAATGATAACTATAATGCAATTGAGTCTGTTGCGAAGCAACTTGGAATAATAAAATAAGGTGATAGTATGAATGTGATTGAAATTAAAAATTTAACAAAAAAATATAAAGAAATGGAGGTTTTATCTTCCATTTCTTTTAATATTCAAAGCGGTGAGTTAGTAGCAATTTTAGGACCATCAGGCGTTGGCAAAACAACTCTTTTTAATATTATTGCTAAAGTTGTTTCTTTTGATTCCGGTGAAATTATAATTGATAAAAAAATTTAAATGATTATTTTTCCAATAAAGAACTTGCTAAAAAAATTGGTATAATAAGACAACATTTTGACTTAATCGATGAATTGCCTGTTATTCATAATGTTCTTTCTGGTAAACTTCATGAATGGGGACTATTTAAGTCATTATTTAGTCTTATTTTCCCTCAGGAAAAGAATTTAGCATATGATGCCCTAAAACGAGTTGGATTAGAGGATAAAGCATTCGAAAAAACTCGAAATCTTTCAGGCGGCGAAAAGCAAAGAGTTGCTATAGCAAGGGTCTTAGTTCAAAAGCCTAAAATAATCTTAGCTGATGAACCAGTTTCTTCACTTGACCCTGTAAGGGCAGAAGACATACTTCAAATGCTAACTAGTATCGTTAAAGAGGATAACATGACACTGTTGTGTTGCCTTCATTCAATAGAATTTGCAAAGAAATACTTTAATAGAATTATTGGCTTAAAGGAAGGTAAAATATGTTTTGACGTAGCCACTGAAAACTTAACTGAAAATTTATTAAAAAATCTTTATTCCTACTAGGAGTTGGAATTATGCAAATTAATAATAAAAAAAGATTATTGCTTATAGTAATAGTCATAACTTTTCTTTTATCACCCTTTTTAATAAATAATAATGATGGATTAATCCATTCTAACGGTTATATATTAATTTATCATATTTTAATTTCTTTATTGCATCTAGATTTATCTTTTAAAACAATATCACTCGCTGTGATTTCAACCATAAGAACTTTATCTTATGCAATTGCTGGATCGATATTAGCTATTATTATAGGTTTTATACTTGGAGTTTTAAGTTCTAATGTGTTAATAACAAATAGATTAATAAGTAATTTATTCAAAAATATACTTGAAGTAATGCGCACAATACATGAACTTGTTTGGGCATGGCTTTTAGTTTCTGCCTTTGGCCTTTCTCCATTTTCAGGTATTTTTGCAATTGCAATTCCCTATGGAGGAATTCTTGGCAGAATATATTGTAATTATTTTAATAGTGTTCCCAAAGAACCCATATTCTCTCTAAAAAATTCTGGCGCCTCAAAACTTCAATGTTTATTTTACGGTTATATACCTATAATAAAAGCCGACATTCTTAGCTATACTCTATATAGATTTGAATGTGCAGTAAGATCATCAACTGTTATGAGCTTTGTAGGGCTTGGGGGGTTAGGTTATCAAATTCAATTATCTCTTGATGATTTAAATTTTAACAAAGCTTGGACTTATATATTATTTCTTGTTATATTAGTATATCTAATTGATTTATGGAGTAGTGCTATCCGAAAGAGGTTGGTAAAATGAAGCAAAAAGATATGTTTGTTTCTCTTTCAACGTATCTAGTTACAATTCTTATTATTTTCGCTTGGCTATTTATCTTCATTATTGATAAAGCTAGTTTAAAAGAATTATTTAATAAAAATAATTTTGAGCATAGTAAAAAATTCTTATTAGGTCTATTAGGATTTTTGGAAGAAAAACCTGCCTTCCTTGATATTAACTCCTGGAAAAACGCGTTGATATTAACCTTTGAAACCTTTGTTATGAGCGTCATTGCAATTTCATTAGCAACTCTTTCAGCTTTTTTTACTGTAATTTTTGCAGCATTTAACTTTACGAATGATATTGTAACAAAAAAAATAATTATTTTGATAAATTTTTATATTACTTTATAAGATTAATATATATCTTCTCAAGAGCCATTCCTGAACTTCTTTGGGCTTTAATTATAGTATTCGTTTTAAAACCTGGACTTTTAGCAGGTGCTATAGCTTTGGCAATACACAACTTTGGCATATTAGGTAAACTTTGCTCAGAAGTTATTGAAAATTTAGATAGCAAGCCACTATTAAATTTAGCTTCTTGTGGTGCTACAAAAACTCAAATTTTCTTTTATGGAATATTACCATCGGTTTATGACAAATTCATTGAATATATACTATATAGATTTGAAATTATAACAAGAACTACAATAGTTGTAGGTTTTATAGGTGCAGGAGGTTTAGGTCAACAATTTAAATTAAGCATGAGCTATTTCAATTATTCTGAGATTACATTGCTTTTGTTGTGCTATTTTATTTTAGTTAAATTAACGGAATAGTTAATTATTGAAATATACCCCCTCTTAGTATATAATTTTGGGTGTAAAATAATTATGGAAGGGGATTTATATGTTGATATTAAACTCTAACAATGAGATAAAAGATTTCATATCATCCAATCAAATGGCAATATTATATTTTACAGTGGAAGGATGCAATGTTTGTAAAGTTTTACTACCTAAAATAGAAGAAATGCTTCAAAAATATCCAAACGTAAAACTTGCAAAAATAGATGTGTCAAAAACCCTTGAAGCCGCTGGTGCTTATTCTGTATTTGCTTATCCAACTATACTTTTATATATAGAAGGCAAAGAATACGCAAGGGAATCAAGATATGTTAGCGTAGAAGGTTTTGAGGAAACTATAAAAAAATACTATAATCTGCTTTTTAGTTAAAAAGGCTGCTAAATTGCAGCCCCTTCTTTTTTACCTAGATTTTCTTTTTTATCGTATTTACTTAAAAGATACATAAAAATGCTCGCAGCAGAGCTTAAAATAAATATAAGTGGCCAAACATTTCTTACTCCATATTTTTGTATGAATCTTCCCATTATCAATGGGCTAATCCCATGTCCTAAACCTTGAACTATAGACATAAGTGAATTAAACCTTCCTCTGTGGGAGGCTGGAGTATGATCTGCAATATAAACTCCCGAATTTGTGGCATGCAGTATTTCCCCAAGCGTCCAAATAAATGTCGACAAAATATAAGGATAGAAACTTACAAAAAAATATTGTATGCCAAAGCCGATTGCAAAAAATATTCCTGCAATCGTTATATTTAATATAGCTTTATTTTTTCTTGTTATGTGAATGATTATCGTTGTAAACGTTATTACAACAGTTGCATTTATTGAATTTATTATGCTCATAAACCTTGCAGCATTTTCGCCGTAAACGTCCTTTAATTGTATCGTCGTTGAAAAGTTAACCTGGGCATAAGAAAAGGCAAAAATTGAAGAAATAAGAGCAAAATATAATAATTCTTTTCTTTCAAATAATACTTTAAAGGTATTGCCTTCCTTTGGTCTTTCCATCTCGTCAAGTTCGTCATGTTTAATTTCAGGTTCCCTTACAAAATACCATATAAAGAACACTGATAAAAATATAGCTACTGCGTTCCCTATAAAAATTAGATTAAAGTAATTTATATATAAAAATCCTGCTATCAACGGACCAACTGCAAATCCAACGTTTATTCCAAGATAAATTAACGAAAATGTTTGTTTTCTGTTTTCTTTGTTTGTAAGGTCCGTTACCATAGCGCTGTTTATAGGCTGTGCAGCACCATTCAAAACTCCAAATAAAATAACAAACCATGGAATCATGGTTTTATCAATAAAGGCACAGGCTAGGATAAAAAGCCCTGCAATAGTCTGGCAAAAAACGAAAATGCTTTTTCTTCCATATTTATCAGCAAGTTTTCCTCCCAAGATTGAACCTGGAATATATGATGCCGCTGCAAGGCTTATAAATTCCCCCGCAGCCTTCGGCGACATTTTAAGCTTATCGGTTAAGAGCATAGTCATTAATGGGAAGACAAAGTTTCCCATGCTGTTTATAACCCTTGCCAAAAATAAAAAATATATATCCCTCGGAAGTCCTATATATGGTGAAAAAAATTTTTTAAATAAATTCATTTTCAGCCCACCCTTCAAAGCTCTCATTTTTTCTAAAATCCTTTAACCATTCCCCTTGGTATGTAAGATATCCTTCTTCTCCTTTAAAAATCCCATCGTAAAGAATATTATTGCATAAAAGTTCTATTGTTTTTCCACCTTCAGTTTCAAAGGTTATAGAAAATTTTGTTCTATTTAGGTTACGACTCACATGATAAGGAATATTTACCGTTCTTATCATAAACGCCTTTTTGTCTATAACTTTTGCTCGTATCGTCTTAACTGGTGACAATAAATTTTTTAAATATCTTATTAATATTAAAAAAATAATAATTGCCATCAATATAGTTATTATATATTGAATTACTATTGTAAAAAAATATATTGCCATATAAATCACCTGCTAATTTTTTCATAATATTACTATTCTATATAAATCTATAAATTCCTTTAAATCGATGTCAAAAAATTTTTACCTTAATATACTAATATAAGAAAGCCTTTGGGGTTGATTAATATGTATTTTAGAAATTTAGTAGTAGGAGTTAATACATTAGTCCCTCTTAAAAATGGGAAATTAACAAGATACATTAATTTTGATAACGCTGCAACCACACCTCCATTTATAAACGTCATGAATGCAATAAATAGTTTTGCCCCATGGTATTCATCTATCCACAGGGGAACAGGGTATAAATCTGTATTTTCAACAGAAATCTATGAATCATCAAGAGAAAAGGTATTAAACTTTGTAGGTGCTGATTCAAAACTTGATACCGTAATTTATGTTAGAAATACAACTGAGGCGATAAATAAGTTATCAAACAGATTATGTAAAGATGATAAATGCGTAGTGCTTTCTACATTTATGGAACACCATTCAAATGACCTTCCTTGGAGGGGGAAGTTTAAAGTTGATTATATTGAAACCGATGATTGTGGAAGGCTTTTGCTGGATGATTTAGAAGGTAAACTTAAAAAATACGATGGAAAAGTTAAACTTGTAGCTGTAACTGGAGCTTCAAATGTAACAGGTTATATTAATCCTTATTATGAAATTGCAAAATTAGCACATAAATATGGGGCATTTATTTTAGTGGACGGTGCTCAGCTTATTCCCCACAGAAAATTTGATATGAAATCCCATTCAGATGATGAACATATAGACTTTATAGCCTTTTCTGGGCATAAAATGTATGCTCCCTTTGGTGTCGGTGCCCTAATCGGTCCTAAAAGGATTTTTGAAAAGGGGGAACCTGATTTAAAGGGGGGTGGAACCGTTAAGGTTGTCTCCCATGATTTTGTAATATGGGAGGATCCACCTTCTAAAGAAGAGGCAGGAACGCCAAATCTTATGGGAGTTGTGGCACTCATTGCTGCAATTGAAACCCTTCAAAATATAGGAATGGATAAAATAGATGAATATGAAAGAATCCTTTTAAAATATGCAAATCATATTTTATCCCAATTTAATGATGTAGAACTTTACTGTCCAAATATTAGTAATAAAGTAGCTATTATTCCCTTTAATATCAAGGGTATATATCATGGCAAAGTTGCAGAAATACTTTCTGACTATTTTGCAATTGCTGTAAGAAGCGGATGCTTTTGTGCTCAGCCATATATTCAAAGGCTTTTAAGGATAGATAAAGAAAAAATACTAAAAATAGCAAAAAATCCAGACTCTAAAAGACCAGGAATGGTAAGATTAAGCTTTGGACTTTACAACACCTGCGATGAGATTGATATCCTTGCAAGGGCTATAAGATTTATTATAGCTAATAAATCCTATTTCCTGTCGAATTGAGGGTGATAATATGAAAAACACATGGGTTAGCACAAAAAAGATAATCGCCATAATGCTCACTGGCGTATTTTGCTTTCTTAGTATAAAGGGTGTTATCAGCTCCACAGAATTTCTAACAGTTTTTACTATGATAATTTCCTTTTATTTTGGTCAATCGACTGCAAGGGATACTTTAAAGGATACTAATTTTTTCAAAACTATTGAAAATCATGTAAATGATGAGAATGAGATAGAAAACAATAATCATAATTAAACAGTAAAAATCGCCTCCGAAAAACAATTATGGAGGCGATTTTTATGTCCTTTAAATGTAAATTATGGTAAATGTCTAATCCCTGTAAACAAGATTATATTGATTATTATTCCTCTTATAAATTGCATCCACTTCTTCTATTATAAAACCTGTTATATCTTCTTCATATTCAAAGGCTGCTGAGATGCCACAACTTGAACTTAAAACCCTTGGAGTTGGCATAAGCTTTACATCTATGCCTTTGTCCCTTAGAAACCTTTGAAACTTAAATGCTCCGTTTTGTGTGTAGAAAGTTACTATATATTGCATCTTGTCACCTACTTAAAGTTAAAAGTATTCCCTCATCATTTTCTACAACTTCAACATTATATCCGCTATTTTTAGCAAATCTTTTTATGTTTTCCCTTGCTGTTGCATTGTCAACCAAAACCTTAACTCCATCAGGCGAAGCTTCAATGGCCTTCTTTGTCAAAAGAACAGGCTCTGGGCAGGATCTTCCCCTTGCATCAACTAAATTACCCTTCAACTTTAACTCCCCCTTTAACTTTAACATTAACTTCCCTTTCTATGTTAAAGTATCCTATAAGTGCAACTATTATAAACCCTATAATAACCGCAATTTTCCCGTTTGGAGTAGGTCCATCTGGAGTTGAAGCAAGCTTAAAGTTATGGGCAAAGGCTGCTCCAACAAGCATTCCAAGAACTGTAATAGCAGAATCTATATTGCCTTCTCCTGCTAATATAAGTTGTCTTAATGGGCATCCACCAAGTAAAACTGATCCAAAACCTGCAAGTCCCATTCCAAGGAAGTTCCATAAAGCATCATTATGGGCAACAGGCTGCTTTACAAAACCTAATGTAAACTTTCCAATAGCAATATTGCCCAATAGTGCAGCAACAAAGATTGCAATAAATCCTGAAATTAAATACCAGTCTTTAAATAATATAAGGTCCCTTATTCCTCCAACCATACACATTCTTGTTCTTTGGGCAAACCCTCCAACTATAAGTCCAGCAACCAAAGCTAAAAATATTGGTGCATGCATAGAGCCTGGTCCCTTTTGACTAAAGAATATAAAGGTTGGCGCTGCTAAAAGCAATACTAATAAACCTATGTTAATTGCTGGTAATAAAAATCCTTCTGCTTTGTTTAAAGTATATGTTCTTTTTAATGTAAATCCTTTGTTTAAGAATATTATTCCAATATATATGCCTGCTGCAAAGCCTATAAGACCAACAACTGCATTTAAGTCTCCCCCTGCGATTCTTAAAACCATCCTTAATGGGCAACCTAAAAACATTAACGCACCTATCATAACTATAAAACCAAGAACAAATCTTACAAGTGGTGACGAGCCTCCCCTTGCATTAAATTCCTTTTTCCCATAGGACATCAAGAAGGCTCCTAAAACAATCCCTATAATTTCTGGTCTTATATACTGAACAAGTTCTGCCCTATGAAGTCCAAGCCCTCCCGCGATATCCCTTATAAAGCAGGCAATACAGATACCCATATTTACTGGATTGCCAAACTTTACAAGTAATACTGCTAAAAGTCCCACAATAAGACCATTGATAATGATTAACCTTTTATCCTGCATAACCATCCCCCTTTTTTATATTTTCAATTTAATTATATGGTAATAGATAAAACATTAAAAATCGTTAATTTTTATGAATATTAAGATAATTATTTATTTTATTGATAAAGTCTCAAATTGTTTGTAAAAATAAAATTTGTCCCCTTAGAGTTTTGTGCCTCTAAGGGGACAATAATTTTTACGTTTTATTTCCAACTTAAATTAAACCAATAATTACCTGAACCTTTATATGAGTATACTTTTATCTTGTAGGTTCCCGTTTTAGTGGGTAAATATCTAATTTGTTCTTGTCTTGCTGTTCCTTCTGATTTTGCTACAAGAGTTCCATTTGGATCATATAGATAAATATCAAAATCTATGCTTGTGGTATAATTTGAAATGATAAATGTTATTCCAACAGGCTTAGTTGTATCAGTTACATTAAATTGCCACCAATCAGTATTACCAGTTCCTGTTAAGCTGTCCTGAACAAATGTAAATCCAATGTTATCTGAGAAACTTCCACTAAAGCCTCCCGCCTGCTTTATACAATTATAAGGCAGTGCAATACCGTAGCCAAAATCTATATCTTTCCCAGATGGTCCAAAATCCTTTAAGTTTGAACTGGAATAAAGAATATTCTTAACTTGCGAATCTGTGAGTGAATAATTAGCATCTAGCATTAATGCTATAACCCCAGATATAAATGGCGTTGCCATCGATGTTCCACTATAGGTTACATAACTACTTGTTGTTCCTGCCTTTGCAGCCGTTATATTGCTTCCCGGTGCAGTTATATCAGGCTTTATTCGTCCATCTGCTGTCGGTCCTCTATTTGAAAATTCGGATAATACCCATCCCTTTTCTCCTGGATCATATACTGAACCTACAGTAATAGCATTTGCTGCAGCTGCAGGGGAACCTATAGTATAAGTTCCAGGCCCTTCATTACCAGCTGCAACAACCATTATGATTCCATTATTGACTGCATTATTTACTGCAACAGAAAGGCTATCCGTTCCATCAGAAGAGCCTGCTGCACCAAGGCTCATGTTCCCAATTCTTATATTATAGGTGTTTTTATTTTGTATCATCCAATTTATTCCTGATATAATACCACTTGTTGTTCCTGAACCAGAGGAATTTAAAACTTTAATACCTACCAGTGCTGCACCTGGTGCAACTCCCTTATAATTTGCATTACCCTCTCCTGTTCCCGCTGCAATACTTGCAACATGTGTTCCATGTCCATTATCATCATAAGGAGTAGTTCTCCCATTTATTACATCATACCAACCTATAACCTTTCCTCCATCTAAATCGACATGATTTGCATAAATGCCAGAGTCTATAATTGCTATAACTACATCGTTTTTAGAATAAGATGTTTTATTCCCATCTCTATCTCCATCAACTCCAAAATCAACTCGTGCATTATTAACTCCAGTCCATTGGGAAGAAGTATCAAGATATGCTTTTACTTCTCTATCTAGTTCTATCCTCTCAACAAATGGTATTTTTGAAAGCGCTTTAACTTGTGCCTTTGTCATTACAGCAGAAAATCCATTTAGAGCATGCTGCCATCTATCCTTCTCTTTAAACTTACCTACTTTATTCGCAATTTCATTTAGAACTTTATCTGAAGGATGCTCCTTTAATCTAACAATTACTGAAACTTCATCTGTTTCATTTAATTTAACCAAATCATCAAGGTCATCAGATATTTTGTTTCCATCCTTGTCTCCAAAAAATGGAGTTTTTTCGTTTAAATTAGTATTATCAATTTGTTTATCTACAATTTCTCCTGATTGTAACTCAACGGGTGTGCTTTGAATTACTTCACCTTCAGTTGCCTTTACAAAACTAGGTAAAAATAACATAAGCAAAAAAATTACCGTCAATAATGCTGATATCCTTCTTTTTTTCATCCAAACACTCCTTTATTAAAATTTATTCCAATTTACAATATATGTAAGTCAAAATGCATTTAGACCAACTTTCTTTTAAACAAAAAAAAGCTATGGCAAAGGCCATAGCAAATCACATAGCAATCTTATCAACAATTGCATGCTGTGTGGTCAAGTTTTGATTTAGAATCTCATATAATCTTTCCAATCTATCTTTATCAAGGGGAGGAACATTTTCTAATCTATATTTAATATTCATTTCCTTATACTTGTTAACACCGTGAACATGATAAGGCAAAAGCTCAATCTTTTCTACATTAGGGATTGTATTTATGAATTTTGCAAGTTTTTTGATGTGCTCCTCGCCATCCGTTATTCCTGGAACTACTACATGTCTTATCCAAAGCTTTGTTCCATCTCTTTTGACAGCATTTAAAAATTCAAAAAATCCGTGCCTATCTGCTCCTGTAAGCTTTTTGTGTTCTATATCGTCTATGTGCTTAACATCAAGGAGCACAAGGTCTGTCCATTTTAATATTTCATCATATTTTCCTATTCCATAACCTGATGTATCAAGGGCAGTATGAATTCCCTCCTGTTTACATCTTTTAAAAAAATCTATTACAAATTCCGGCTGCAGGAGGGGATCTCCTCCAGAGAGGGTAACCCCTCCCTTTGACCTTTGAAAATATATTTTATACCTTTTTACTTTATTTATAAGCTCATCAACGGTCATTTCTTGTCCGCCCTTTATATCCCATGTATCTGGGTTATGGCAGTAGGCACATCTTAATTTACACCCTTGCATAAACACTACAACCCTAATACCAGGTCCATCGACTAATCCCATTGTCTCTATAGAATGAACTCTTGCCTTTATCATAAGTTACACCCTTTCATGAAAGGTTCTCTTAATTACTTCAAGCTGCTGCTCCCTTGTTAATCTTGCAAAGTTTACAGCATATCCCGAAACTCTAATTGTAAGAGATGGATATTTTTCAGGATGTTCCATAGCATCCTCAAGCATTTCTCTATTTAACACATTAACATTTAAGTGGTGGGCACCTTGTCCAAAGTATCCATCCATTATAGCAACAAGATTGCTAATTCTATCCTCCATATTCTTTCCAAGGGCATCTGGAAGGATTGAGAAGGTATTTGAAACTCCATCCATGCATGATGAATATGGTATCTTTGCGACTGAGTTTAGTGAAGCCAAAGCACCGTTTATATCCCTTCCATGCATTGGGTTTGCCCCTGGTGCAAATGGTTCGCCCTGCTTTCTTCCATCAGGAGTTGAACCAGTTTTTTTACCATAAACTACATTTGAAGTTATAGTTAATACAGATAAAGTATGGATTGCATCCCTATATGTCTTGTGCTTTCTTAATTCATTTATAAACTTTTCAACAATTTCAACTGCAATTTTATCAACTCTGTCATCGTCATTGCCGAATTTTGGATAGTCACCTTCTATTTCAAAATCGACAGCAACTCCATCTTCCCTTATTGGTTTTACCCTTGCATATTTTATTGCACTTAATGAATCAACTGCAACTGAAAGCCCTGCAATTCCAAAGGCCATAAGCCTTTCAACATTTGTATCATGTAGTGCAAGCTGCAAAGATTCATAGGCATATTTATCGTGCATGTAGTGAATTACATTCATTGTATTTACATAAAGTTCTGCAAGCCAAGCCATCATTTTTTCAAATTTTTGCATTACATCATCATAATTTAAATATTCACCCTCAGGAAGTTCTACCTTGGGTCCAACTTGTTCTTTTAAGACTTCATCCTTTCCACCATTTATTGCATATAAAAGTGCCTTTGCAAGATTTGCTCTTGCTCCAAAGAACTGCATTTGCTTTCCTACCTTCATTGCAGACACGCAGCAAGCTATAGCGTAATCATCGCCAAATATAGGTCTCATTACATCATCATTTTCATACTGAACAGAATCCGTCTTTATTGAAATCTCAGCACAGAACTTTTTAAAGTTTTCAGGAAGATCAACTGACCATAAAACAGTCATATTTGGTTCTGGTGCAGGTCCTAAATTTATCAATGTATTGAGGAATCTAAAGCTCGTCTTTGTAACTAAAGTTCTTCCATCAAGGCCCATCCCTCCGATTGCTTCTGTAACCCAAGTAGGATCCCCTGCAAATAGTTCGTTGTATTCAGGTGTTCTTAAGTGCCTTGCAAGTCTTAGCTTAATAACAAATTGGTCAATTAGCTCCTGAGCTTCTTCTTCTGTTATTGCCCCGTTTCTTAAATCTCTTTCAATATATATATCAAGGAATGTCGAAACTCTTCCTAAGGACATTGCAGCTCCGTTTTGCTGCTTTATTGCTGCAAGATATGCAAAATATAGCCATTGAACAGCCTCTTTAGCATCCTTTGCAGGTCTTGATATATCATATCCGTAGGATTGAGCCATTTCTTTTAATTCTTCCAATGCCTTAATTTGTTCCGTTAATTCTTCTCTAAGTCTTATAACATCATCCGTCATTGCACCATTTAAATTTCTTTTATCTTCCTTTTTCTTTTCAATTAAAAAGTCCGCACCATATAAGGGTAGTCTTCTGTAATCCCCTATAATTCTTCCTCTACCATAGGCATCTGGAAGCCCTGTTATTACTCCTGTTTTTCTAGCAAGCTTCATCTCATCTGTATAAGCATCAAAAACACCTTGATTGTGGGTTTTTCTATATTTGGTAAATATTTCAACCATATTTGGATTAACTTCATAACCATAGGCCCTTGCAGCATTAACTGCCATTCTAATTCCACCCCATGGATTTACAATTCTCTTAAGGGGTGCATCAGTTTGAAAGCCTACTATAACTTCATTTTCCTTATCTAAGTAGCCAGGTTTATATGCATTTATTCCTGAAACTGTATCAGTATCTAAATCGATTATCCCCTTTTTGATCTCTTCTAAAAGAAGCTGCTTTGCCTTGTCCCAAACTTTGTTAGTTCTTTCCGTCGGTCCTACAAGGAAGGATGAATCTCCCTCGTAAGGGGTGTAGTTCTTTTGAATAAAATCCCTAACATCTATATCTTCAGTCCATTTGCCTGCAACAAATCCATTCCATTCTGCAAACCTCATAATAAAACCTCCTATTAAATAATAATTCTTATCCGCATTCTTATTATATTATATTTTTTATTCTGTTGCAATACTTTTTTCTTTGATTTTCAACATTTTGTATTGCTGTTATATTATTTTAATTCATCTGTTATACTATTAACAAGTTAAAATATTCTAAATAATCTGATTATACTCAATAATAAAAAACACCTTAAATGTTAGAATTTAATTCTAACATTTAAGGTGAATGTCTTCTTATATGAAAATTTTATTCATACCTTAACGCCTCAATTGGATCAAGCTTTGATGCTTTATTTGCTGGATATATTCCAAAAAATATTCCAACGGCGCTTGAGAAGGAAAATGCAATAAGAACTGTTGTAATACTAACCTTTGGTGCAATGTTTAAAAAGCTTCCAATAGCAAAGGCTGCAAGTATTCCAAGCATCATACCGATTATTCCCCCTATTAGGGATATTATGAGGGACTCTATTAAAAACTGAATAAGTATATCCCTTCTTCTTGCACCTATTGCCTTTCTTATTCCTATCTCCCTCGTCCTTTCTGTTACTGATACCAGCATTATGTTCATAACTCCTATTCCACCCACTAATAAAGAAATCCCTGCAATTGCTCCAATTACTGCAGTAAATATTCCAAGTATCCTGTTAACCTGGTCAAGCTGTTTAACTAAATTTTCTGCTTTATATTTGTCCTTATTATGGTGAACCGATTCTAAAAGCCTTATAATATTTTTAGCAACTAAATCGCTATCCTTTGTGTTTTCAAGCAGAACCTCTATTTGATTTATGTTAAAAGTCTTTTCAAATATAGATTCTGAAACAGTTATGGGAATGTAGCAAAATATAGGCATATTTTCTGCAAAGCTTGCGGCAAGTGCTCCGTTTTCGTTTTTGTAAACTCCCACTATAAGTGCCCTTATTAGCTTTTCGTTGTTACCAATTTTAATCGTCTTACCAACGCAATCCTCGTAACCGAACAATTTCTTTGCACTTATGTTGTCGATAACCACAACAGCTTTTTTGGCTAAAACATCCTTTTCCGAAAGGAATCTTCCATAAAGTATATCAAGCTTATATATCTTATTAAAATCACTATTGGTTCCCATAAACACTGCCCTTTTTTGGCTTTTTTCCGTTTTTATAAGCCCAATCTGCTGAAAAAATGGAGCAGCATTTTTAACTTCCTTAATTCTTGTCTTAACAAGCTCAACATCTTTTGTGGTAAAATAATCTTTTTTAGTAAGGGACTTATTATTATCTACCTTTATTTCAACTATATTTACACCAATCTTTTCAAACTCACCAGTTATTGCACTTTGTCCACCTTGACCGATTGATACGATTGTAATAACGCTGGAAATGCCAATTATTATCCCAAGCATTGTAAGAAAAGATCTTAATTTATTGGCAAAAATTGACCCTATTGCAACCTTAAAGCTCTCATATATGTTCATAATACCACCACCTAATAGACAACCCTATTTTGAACTAATTTATCCTCAACTATCCTTCCATCCCTTATTCTAACTTCCCTCTTAGTATGCTGTGCAATATCCCTTTCGTGGGTAACCATTATAATAGTCGCCCCTTCATCATTTAAACTTTGAAATATCTTCATAACTTCAATACTGGATTGAGTGTCAAGATTCCCTGTAGGCTCATCCGCCATTATTATAGAAGGATTTAGGACAATTGCCCTTGCTATCGCAACCCTTTGCTTTTGTCCTCCTGAAAGTTCATTCGGTTTATGATGCAGTCTATCGGAAAGTCCTACCTTATCAAGAGCCTCCTTTGCCATCTTTATCCTTTTGGAATAGGAAATTCCTGCATATATCAAAGGAAGCTCAACGTTTTCTAAAGCAGATAATCTAGGCAAAAGGTTAAAGGCTTGAAAAACAAAACCTATTTCCCTATTTCTTATCCTCGCAAGCTCATCATCGCTTAAAGAGGATACATCAACATCCTTTAAAAAATACTTTCCCTTTGTTGGTCTATCTAAGCATCCTAAAATATTCATAAGGGTGGATTTACCGGAACCTGATGGTCCAACTATTGATATATATTCTCCCTTTTTCACCTCAAGGTTTACTTCCCTTAAGGCCTCAAACTCAATTTTGCCAGTTGAATATACTTTAACTAAATTTTCAAGCCTTATCATTCTTTCACTTCCTTTTCAAAAACCTTTGCACCATTTGTAAGGGTTGAAGGTGGATTTAAGATAACTTTATTCCCTTCTTTAAGTCCCTCTACAACTTCAACTTCAACATCTGATGTAAATCCAGTTTTTATCTTTACTTTATTTGCTATTCCGTTTTCCACAACATATACATATTCATTCCCATATTTATCTGTAATTACAGCTTCAGCAGGAACCTTTAATGCATTATCCTTTCTTCCAAGAATTATATCAACATCAACATCAAATCCTGACTTTAAGTTTTCATCCTGGTTTAATATCTTTACATAAGCTTTAATTACTGTATCTACTCCCTGCATTGATTGGACCTTTGTTGCAACAGGACTTATATAATCTAATGTCCCCTTATATGATTTATCATAAAATTTTACAATCACCTGTTGACCCTTTTTAAGATTTACAATATCATATTGATTTACATTTAAAGCAACATTTAAACTGCTTACATCTTCAACAGTTACAATAAGGCCTTGAGCCATCGCACCTTCCTTTGCATTTAAAAATGTTACAACTCCGTCTATATCACTTACTATAAATTTTTGCTGTTTCTTTATATTTTCTTTTATACTTAAAACATTTAATCTTGCTATTTCAACCTGTTTTTCTTGAATTTTAATTTGGTTGTCTAAATTTTGCCCTTGCTGAGTTTGTATATTCTGCCCTTGCATAGATGTATTTAACTTTTCTTTTTGTTCCTTTAAACTTTCAAGTTGAAGTTTTGCTATTTCATACTGATTTTCTGCAATTTTTAATTGATTTGTAAGGTCTTGAACTTCAAAATCAACAAGTTTTTGTCCCTTTTTAACCTTTTCCCCTTCTTTAACGTAAACTTTAACTACTTTATTGCCAAAGCCATAGTATTCCTTTTTATTTTTCGATTCGACTATTCCATTAGTAGAATAAAGTGAAATTAGTTCTCCCCTTTTTACAGTATCCATTGTAACCTCTGTCCCTTTTTTGATTCTTCTACTTAAACCAAGTAATATTAATGAAAAAGCTGCCACTATAATTAGCAAAATAGATATTACTTTAACCGACTTTTTCATCTTATCACCCCTAATCATTTTTAATTATTTCATCAAGTTTTTTAAGCCCCTTTATTATTATTTCAAAATCTTCAGCCGAAATATCCTTTAGGACATACTCTAAAAATTCCTTAAATTTATTTTCAATATTTCTTTTTTCCAATTCAGCCTTTTCCGTTGGAATTATTATTACCCGTCTTCTATCATCTTTATCTTGAATTCTTTTAACATAGCCTTCCATCTCAAGCTCATCAATAATTCCACAAACTGTGCTGTTTGCAAGGCCAACTAATGAGCTTAATTCCTTTAAAGTCATTGGAGGGCTATTCATTATATGAAACATTACCTTCATAGCCGACTGACTTTTATTTTTGCATTTAAATGGAGGGCTAAATTTAGAAGCCCTCTTTACCTTCTTATTTATTGATGTTAAAACTTCAAGAATTTCTAATGCCTTACTGCTATTCATAACAACACCTTCGCCTTCGAATAATTCGATTACGAATTAATTTTACAACTTTTTCAAGTTCTATTCAACAAGATACTATTCGGGTTTTCGAATTATTAATCATCCAATCCACATTTTTTACTTTTAAAACTTATATAAAATCTTTTTCATCTATTGTTAAGTAGAATAGTATTTGTTTTTTCTATAACATATAAATTTTATTTCAGTTTATAATTATCATGTAAAATAAATGAAAAGGATTGATTTTATGAAAACTAATATTTCTACTAAGATTATTCAAATAGCTGAAAAATACCATGAGATATGTAAAGGATGTAATATATGCACAAAGGGCTGCATATTACTAAAGGACTATGTAAAACATCCTAAAGAATTTTTAAAAAGTTTATACGAAGAAAAAAACATAGATAATAAACTTCCCTATTATTGTTTCTCCTGTAATGTTTGTAAAAATTTATGCCCAAGTGAAGTTGATTTTAATAAGCTTTTTATGGAGGCTAAAAAAGAAATATCAAGAGGTAAAAAAAGCCCCCACAAAAAACATTTTATAATTCGCAATCATCAAAGGTTATCTAGTTCTAAAATTTTCTCTACAGTAAAAGGAAAATCGGCAGTTGGATTTATGCCTGGATGTAGCCTTTCTTCCTTTGATCCAGAGCTTGTTACTAAAATACATGAGTTATTAAAAAACAAATACCAAAATTTATCATTAATATTAAAATGCTGTGGAAATCCTTCCTATTCAATTGGTGAAATGGAAAGATTTAATAGAATGTATAGCTCATTAAAATTTTCATTAGAAAAAAACGGTATTGAGCACGTTATAACAGCCTGTCAATCCTGTTATAAAACCATAAAAGAAAACTCACCAAACTTAAAGGTTACTTCCCTTTGGGAAGAACTAAAAAGCTTTAATCTTCCAAAGCTTAACACAAAGGATGAATTTTTTATATTCGACTCATGTTCTGCTGATGAAAATGCAAAAAAAAGTATAAGGGAGATTGCTAAAAAGCTAAATATCAAAATTGAAAACAATGAAGTAGTGAGAAATTCAAAATGCTGTGGGCTTGGTGGATGCGTTCATGCTATAAACAGCGACATTTTTAAATCTAATCTAAAGAAACATGAAGAAAATATTAAATCCGAAAAAGTTCTTACCTATTGTGCTGGATGCAGGGATGCACTATCAAATGTAAAGGATGCATTTCATATCTTAGAACTTATTTTTAATAGCGATAATCTAAAGCCTAAGGCACCGACTAAAACCTCAAAGGCCTGGTTAAATAGATTAAAATTAAAAGCCCGTTAAGGGCTTTTTAAATTTCACTTTATTCCTTTACGCTTCCTATTGGTGAACTACCCCCACTTATAGAAGTGGTGGCTTCGTGGTCAAGGTAACTTCTGTTACCAGATTACCCACGCTCAAAGGGCTGTTCCTTCCCCATATATACCAATCACATGGCTAATTTTAGCAAATTCTTGCTTGCATTTATATCTCTATCATGAACTGCACCACACTTTAGACATTTCCATTCTCTCAATGCTAAATTCTTTACATCAGGATTTTTATATCCACATTCACTACATGTTTGACTTGATGCATAATTTTGTGGTGCTATTATTATTTCTCTGCCATACCATCTTGCTTTATATTCTAACATCCTTCTAAATTCTGCCCATGATACTTCTGTTATTGCTTTGGCTAATTTATGATTTTGTTGCATATTTTTTACCTGTAAATCTTCTAAAACTATCACTTGGTTTTCGTGTA